>JAKFDU010000139.1:0-3256 GCA_036675975.1 Devosia sp.
TTCGGACCGCTACCTCATGGTCGTCCTGCAGGCCCTTCGGGGCTGGCTGGACGTCTGTGAGGGATCGGCTGAGGGCATCGAGAAGATCGTGCGGTCGGTGGCACGCTCGCGTACCGAAGGGGAGACCCTTCATCTGACCTACACCCTTCTTCTCCTCGCCCGGGCTCGCGGCATGCTCGGCGAGCTCCGCCAGGGACGAGCCGCCACACGCGAGGGGATTTTGTGGTCACACCGCTGCAACCAGCGCTATCTCGAGGCCGAGCTGTGGCGAGTCGACGGTGAGCTGGCTTATCGCAGCGGGGAAACCGAAGCCGCCGCCGCTTCTTTGCGCAGTGCCGTCGAGATCGCCGGCGCTCAAGGGGCGGGCTGGCTGGAGCTTCGGGCGCTCCACTCCTTGGCCAGTCGATTTCCCGATGAGGCGTTGCGCGAACAACTTGGGGAGCTCCTCGAGACCATTCCGTCGGGCCATGATCTCCCGGCGTTCCGGGCAGCAACCGGCTTTCTGAGCGAGTCCGGCTGAGAGGGAACGCTTCGGGAACGCCCGAGGGCGCATCCTTGCTGAAACGGATGCAAAGGAGCACCCCATGAGCGACACGATCAAGGCATTGACCGAAGCGGTACGGGGCCGCGTCGTCACCCCTTCGGATTCCGACTACGACGACGCTCGCGCTGTCTACAACGCCATGCACGACCGCAGACCCCGCGCCGTTATCCGTTGCGTGGATTCGGCCGACGTGATGGCTGTGGTCACGGCCGGCCGCGACGCCGGGCTCGACCTGGCAATTCGCGGCGGTGGCCACAGCGTTCCCGGATTCGGCACAGTGGACGGCGGCCTGGTCATCGACCTGTCGAGGATGAACAGCGTTCGGGTCGACCCGGTCAAGAAGATCGCCCGGGTTGGGGGCGGCGCGACGTGGGGTGATGTCGACCATGCGACCTACCCGTTCGGCCTGGCAGCGCCCGGCGGGATCATCTCGACGACCGGGGTGGGCGGCCTGACGCTGGGCGGCGGCATCGGCTACCTGACCCGCGGCGTCGGTCTCTCCATCGACAACCTGCTGGCGGCCGATGTGGTGCTCGCCGATGGCCGGCAGGTCAGCGCGAGCGATTACCAGAACGAAGATCTGTTCTGGGCGCTGCGCGGCG
The DNA here is from genome assembly GCA_036675975.1 of Devosia sp. GTDB lineage: Bacteria > Pseudomonadota > Alphaproteobacteria > Rhizobiales > Devosiaceae > Devosia. Next base: position 1,147 of record JAKFDU010000139.1, read on the forward strand.
GCGGCGGCAATTTCGGTGTGGTCACCAGCTTCGAGTTTCAGCTTCACGAGGTCGGTGACATCGTCGGCGGCCCGCTGTTCTTCGAGGCCGACGATGCCGCGGCGGTCCTGCAGTGCTACCGCGAATACATTGCGCAGGCGCCCGAACAGCTCGGCTGCTTCTTCGGCTGGCAGATTGCCCCCGACCTGCCGTTCATCCCCAGGAACCGGGTCGGGGACCTGTTCTGTGTACTGGTCACCTGCTGGAACGGTCCGCACGAGGAGGCCGAGCGAGTCCTCAAGCCACTGCGCGCCGCCGCCGAAGTGAAGGCCGAGCAGGTCGGCGTCATGCCGTTCCCGGCCCTGCAAAGCGCCTTCGACGGCCTGGTCCCGAAGGGCATGCAGCATTACTGGAAAGCGGACTTCATCACCGAGCTAACCGACGAAGCAATCGCGGCTCACATCGAGCATGGCAAGAAGACGCCGAACATCAGCTCGAGCATGCATCTGCATCCGATCAACGGCGCGGCGCAACGGGTCGGCGCCGACGAGACGGCCTTCGGTCACCGGGACAAGTGCTTTGCCCCGGTAGTGGTAGGAATCTGGCCGGACCCGGCCGACAACCAGGCCAACATCAAGTGGGTGAGGGACTACTACGCCGCCATTCATCCCCACTCGGGCGGCGATGGCGGCTACGTCAACTTCATGTCCAGCGACGACGACCAGCGTGCGCCGGCCAACTATGGCGCCAACTACCAGCGGCTCGCGGCAGTGAAGGCGACCTATGACCCGGACAACCTCTTCCACATCAATCAGAACATAGTTCCGGCGAAGGGGCGCTGAGCAGCACGGCGTCCATCCAGTCAGGAGGATCGACGAAATGCGCGATCAATGGCTGTTCAAGAGCGAAACCTACGACAACTGCAGTTGCGCGGTGAATTGCGGCTGCCAGTTCAACTTGCCCAGCACCCACGGCTATTGCCAGTCGGCCTTCGTCGGCAACATCGTCGAAGGCCATTTCAACGCTACGCCGCTGGCGGGGCTGAAGTGGGCGGCGCTGTACAAGTGGCCGGGCGAGATCAAGGAGGGCAATGGCAAATGTCAGATCATCATCGATGAACGGGCGGATGCAGCGCAGCGGGTGGCACTGCAAACCATTATCTCGGGCGGCGCATGCGAGCCATTGAGCAATCACTTCTCGGTGTTCGCGTCCACCTGCTCGGAGTTTTGCGAGACCTTGTTCCTGCCGATAGATCTCGAGGCGAACCTGGAACTCAGAACCGCCAGGGTCGATATACCGGGCATCATGAAGAGCAGCGGCAGACCCATCATCAACGAGTTTACCGGTGAGCCGTTCCACATCGCCTTGGCACGCCCGAGCGGCAGTTTCGAGTTCACCTACGCGGAGATCGGACAGGGCACGACCTCGGTGACCGGCGAGATGGCGATGGCGTTCGAGGATTCATGGGCGCATTTTTGCGTTCACCACTACAACCAGGATGGGATGGTCCGCGAAAGATCGAGGCTCACGGCATGGCTTGGTAGGTGACGTCCGCCAGGGGCCGCTGGCGAGGCGGCGCAGAAAAGGCTATGTCCGAGTTACGTGTTGCATGCAGCAATTCCCTGTAGGAGCTGGGGGACGCCCAGTCCCATGCCCGCGATCCGCGCGCGGCCAGACACTTTCGCGGCCATGGGCCGCTCCTACAGATGGCGCGGGTTGCTCCCCTCTTCCTCGAGGGGGCTAATCTGAGCAGCCGCGCAATTGCGCAACACGTAACTCGGACATAGTCGCAGAAAAGCTCTATCCCGAATTCGGCGAACCCGAGCGGCTGAACAGTGCGGACGACCGCCACGCTCGCGGCGGTGAGCAGGCGCGCTCGCCTCGTCGTCGTTACCGCGCTTACTGCGCTTATCGCGCCGTCCTGGGCGTATCCGCTGGCCGGTGCCGGCGTCTACCAGCTCGCACCGATCAAGCATGCCGGTCCTAGCAGGCTCAGGGACTCCAGGCTTTCCGCTTGTCCATCAGAAAATCGATAAACGCCCGCAATCTCAACGGCACATGCCGCCCATGCGGATAGAGCAAGGTAAATGGCCGCGAGCGGCCGGCATAGGGTTGCAGGACCTCCACCAGT
>JAKFDU010000140.1:0-2853 GCA_036675975.1 Devosia sp.
GGCATCGGTAGCGACAAGCGCATCGGCACCCACTTCATCTATGCCGGCTGCGGCTATGGTGGTTCCTGCTTTCCCAAGGACGTCCGCGCGCTGATTCGCACGGCCGAACAGGAAGGCATCGAGCCCGGCATCCTGCGCGCCGTGGAGGCACGCAATGCGCTGCAGAAGACCCTGCTGTTCCAGGCCCTGCGCGAGCATTTCAATGGTCATTTGCAAGGCCGGGTGGTGGCGCTCTGGGGCTTGGCGTTCAAGCCGGGCACCGACGATCTGCGCGAGGCGCCGAGCCTGGTGCTGCTCGATGCGCTGCTGGCGGCCGGTGCCACGGTGCAGGCTTGCGACCCGGTCGCCACCGCCGGCGTGGCTGCGCGTTATGCCCAGGCCCTGGCAAGCGGCCAACTGCGCCTGAGCGAATCGCCCTACAGCGTCGTAGACGGTGCCGACACCCTGGTCCTGGTGACCGAGTGGAAGCAATTCCGCCAGCCGGACTTCGCCCGGATTCGCGGCCTGATGCGCATGCCTGTGCTGTTCGACGGCCGCAACATCTACGACGCCAAGCAGCTCGCCGCGCTGGGTTTTCTCTATCGCGGCATCGGTAGGCCGGCGCTTGGGCGTTGTATGGTCAGTGCGGCCTGATAGACTGCGCGGGCATTTGCTAACCGTTAAGGAGTCCCATGATCAAGAAATGCTTGTTCCCGGCAGCCGGTTACGGCACCCGCTTCCTACCCGCGACCAAGTCCATGCCCAAGGAGATGCTGCCGGTGGTGAACAAGCCGCTGATCCAGTACGGCGTCGAAGAGGCACTCGAGGCCGGGCTGACGGAAATCGCCATGGTCACCGGCCGTGGCAAGCGCGCGCTGGAAGATCATTTCGACATCAGCTATGAACTGGAGCACCAGATCCGCGATACCGACAAGGAAAAATACCTGGTCGGCATCCGCCGCCTGATCGACGAGTGCACCTTCTCCTACACCCGCCAGATCGAAATGAAAGGCCTCGGCCATGCCATTCTCTCGGGCCGTCCGTTGATCGGCGACGAGCCCTTCGCCGTGGTCCTGGCCGACGACCTGTGCCTGAACCTCGAGGGCGACGCGGTACTGACCCAGATGGTCAAGCTGTACAACCAGTTCCGCTGCTCGATCGTGGCGATCCAGGAAGTGCCGCCGGAGGAGACCCATAAGTACGGGGTGATTGCCGGCGAGATGATCCGCGACGACATCTACCGGGTGAACAGCATGGTCGAGAAGCCCAAGCCGGAAGATGCGCCGTCGAACCTGGCGATCATCGGTCGTTACATCCTCACGCCGGATATCTTCGAGATCATCGAGAACACCCCGCCGGGCAAGGGCGGCGAGATCCAGATCACCGATGCGCTGATGAAACAGGCCCAGGATGGCTGCGTGCTGGCCTACAAGTTCAAGGGCCAGCGTTTCGACTGCGGCGGCGCGGAAGGCTATATCGACGCCACCAACTTCTGTTTCGAGCACTTCTACAAAACCGGCAAGGCTTACTGAAGCGAGCCGCGCTAAAGCCACCTTCGGGTGGCTTTCTTGTTTTCAGGGGATCGGCATCGCCTCGGAGCCGGGGCCGAGGGGCTGGCCGTAGCTGAACTCCACGTAGTTGCCCGCCGGATCGCGCAATCCGCAGTAATAGCCGACCGGGTAGGGCTCGTCGCGTGGCGCCCAGATCAGGCAGCCCGCCGCCTGCGCCTTGGCGGCGATGGCATCGACCTGCTCGCGGCTGGCCACGGCGAAGCCGAAGTGGCTGTAATCGTCCGCGGCCAGCTGGCGATCCTGGCCACCGGGCATGATCACGAAGATAAAGCTGTGCTCTTTGCCGGGTTCGGCCATCCAGACGATGCGCGAACCCTTGCCGGCGCGCTGGTGGATCACCCGCATGCCACAGAAATCGGCGTAGAAGGCCACGCAGGCATCCAGGTCCGCTACATGCAAGGCCAGATGGGTGAGGGTGGGGCGCATGCTCGTTCTCCTCTTGGCGACCTCTCAAGCTTAGGCCCGAGCACAGGATTTAGGCGCGATTGGGTTATGCTGGCGACCTGTTTAGGAGGCTGAGCATGACCTACGACTTCGACCTGTTTGTGATCGGCGCCGGTTCCGGCGGCGTACGTGCCGCGCGCTTTGCCGCGGGCTACGGTGCCCGCGTGGCGGTGGCCGAGAGCCGTTACCTGGGCGGCACCTGCGTGAACGTCGGCTGCGTGCCGAAGAAGCTGCTGGTCTATGGCGCGCACTTCGCCGAGGACTTCGAACAGGCCCAGGGTTTCGGCTGGTCGCTGGGCGAAGCGCGGTTCGATTGGCCGACCCTGATCGCCAACAAGAATCGCGAAATCGCCCGCCTCAACGGCATCTATCGCAACCTGCTGCTGGGCAGCGGCGTGACCCTGCTCGAAGGCCACGCGCGGCTGCTCGACGAGCACAGCGTCGAGTTCGGCGGCCAGCGCTACAGCGCCAAGCACATCCTCCTCGCCACCGGCGGCTGGCCGCATATCCCGGAGATTCCGGGGCGCGAGCATGCGATCGGCTCGAACGAGGCGTTCTTTCTCGAACAGCTACCCAAGCGCGTGCTGGTGGTCGGCGGCGGCTATATCGCCGTGGAGTTCGCCTCGATCTTCCACGGCCTTGGCGCCGAAACCTCCTTGCTGTACCGCCGCGAGCTGTTCCTGCGCGGTTTCGATGGCGCGGTGCGCGAGCACCTGCGCGATGAGCTGAGCAAACGCGGGCTGGACCTGCAGTTCAATAGCGATATCGAGCGCATCGACAAGCAGGCCGACGGCAGCCTGCTCGCCACCTTGCAGGACGGTCGCAGGCTGGCGACCGATTGTGTGTTCTACGCCACCGG
>JAKFDU010000141.1:0-2389 GCA_036675975.1 Devosia sp.
GTTCGCGCCCGAGTCCAAGCAGGCGGAGGAATACCGCCAGTTGGCCACCAAGATCCACAACAACGCAGGCAACGGCACCATCCCGACCCCGATCACGATGGACCAGCTCGAGGACCTGCTGATGGAGCACGGGATCATGAAGGCGGTCGACGAATCGATCGTCGGCAAGTCCGCCGCTGAACTGGCCGCCGCGGAACTGGTCGCCTGACAGGCGCCCGCTCGGGGCCGCGCCCGGTTCGCCGCAAGTCGAATCGGGCCGGCTCACCGCCAGACGAAACCCCAACTACCGGAACCTACTGGAGCTTCCCATGACCGCCACCGTTGAAGAGCGCAAGGCCGCGAACAAGGCCCTGATCGATGAAGTGCTGAAGGCCTATCCCGAAAAGATGGCCAAGCGGCGCGCCAAGCACGTGAGCACGTTCGACGAGGGCAAGCCCGACTGCGGCGTCAAGTCCAACATCAAGTCGCTGCCCGGCGTCATGACCATCCGCGGCTGCGCGTATGCCGGCTCCAAGGGCGTGGTGTGGGGCCCGATCAAGGACATGGTCCATATCAGCCACGGCCCGGTCGGCTGCGGCCAGTATTCGTGGGCCGCCCGCCGCAACTACTACATCGGCACCACCGGCATCGACACTTTCGTGACGATGCAGTTCACCTCCGATTTCCAGGAAAAAGACATCGTCTTCGGCGGCGACAAGAAGCTCGACAAGATCATCGACGAGATCCAGGTGCTGTTCCCGCTGAACAAGGGCATCTCGATCCAGTCCGAGTGCCCGATCGGCCTGATCGGCGACGACATCGAAGCGGTCTCCAAGAAGAAGGCCAAGGAATACGAAGGCCATACCATCGTGCCGGTGCGCTGCGAGGGCTTCCGGGGCGTCAGCCAATCGCTGGGCCACCACCTGGCCAACGACGCGATCCGCGACTGGGTGTTCGACAAGGTCGATCCCGACAAGCGCCCCGATTTCCTGTCCACGCCCTATGACGTGGCCATCATCGGCGACTACAACATCGGCGGCGATGCCTGGTCCAGCCGCATCCTGCTGGAGGAGATGGGCTTGCGCGTGATCGCGCAATGGTCCGGCGACGGCTCCATCGCCGAGCTGGAGAACACGCCCAAGGCCAAGCTCAACGTGCTGCACTGCTACCGCTCGATGAACTACATCAGCCGGCACATGGAAGAGAAATACGGCATCCCCTGGGTCGAGTACAACTTCTTCGGCCCGACCATGATCGAGAAGAGCCTGCGCGAGATCGCCAGCCACTTCGACGACACCATCAAGGCCAACGCCGAGAAGGTGATCGCCAAGTACAAGCCGCTGATGGAGGCGGTGATCGCCAAGTACAAGCCGCGCCTGCAGGGCAAGAAAGTCATGCTGTTCGTCGGCGGCCTGCGCCCGCGCCACGTGATCGGCGCCTATGAGGACCTGGGGATGGACGTGGTCGGCACCGGCTACGAGTTCGGCCACAGCGACGACTACCAGCGCACCACCCACTACGTGAAGGATGGCACGCTGATCTATGACGACGTGACCGGCTACGAGTTCGAGAAATTCGTCGAGCGGGTGCAGCCCGACCTCGTGGGCTCGGGCATCAAGGAGAAGTACGTGTTCCAGAAGATGGGCGTGCCGTTCCGCCAGATGCACAGCTGGGATTATTCCGGCCCCTATCACGGTTATGACGGCTTCGCCATCTTCGCCCGCGACATGGACATGGCCATCTCCAGCCCGATCTGGAGCCTGACCCAGGCGCCCTGGAAGAAGGCAGCCTGAGTTCGCCCCCCATTCGCCTCATCGAAACCCATCTGGAGCCCGCCATGCCTCAATCAGCTGACAAGATCCTCGACCATGAACTGCTGTTCCGTGAGCCCGAGTACCAGGAACTGTTCCGCAGCAAGAAGGAGCAGTTCGAGTTCAATCACGCCGACGAGAAGGTCAAGCAGATCGTCGAATGGACCAAGACCGAGGACTACAAGCTGAAGAACTTCAAGCGCGAGTCGCTCACCGTGAACCCGGCCAAGGCCTGCCAGCCCCTGGGCGCGGTGTTCGTGGCCAACGGTTTTCACAAGACTTTGAGCTTCGTGCACGGCAGCCAGGGTTGCGTCGCCTACTACCGCTCGCACTTCTCGCGCCACTTCAAGGAGCCGACCTCGTGCGTCAGCTCCTCGATGACCGAGGACGCCGCGGTGTTCGGCGGCCTGAACAACATGGTCGACGGCCTGGCCAATGCCTACAACCTGTACAAGCCCGAGATGATCGCGGTCTCCACCACCTGCATGGCCGAGGTCATCGGCGACGATCTCAACGCCTTCATCAAGACGTCCAAGGAAAAAGGCAGCGTGCCGGCGGAGTTCGACGTACCGTTCGCCCACACCCCGGCCTTCGTCGGC
>JAKFDU010000142.1:0-4637 GCA_036675975.1 Devosia sp.
AGGCAAAAAGGCGCATCTCAACGGCTGGCCCATCGCCGGCAAGACCGGCACCAGCCAGAAGGCCCGCGACGCGCTCTTTGTCGGCTATACCTCGCGCATGGTCGCCGGCGTCTGGCTCGGCAATGACGACGATACGGGCACCACGCTCTCGGGCGGCAACATCCCCACCGAAATCTGGTCCGAATTCATGACCAAGGCGCATGAAGGCCTGCCGGTCAGCCCGCTGCCGGGCGAATTCACCGCCGCCGCCCCGCTCGAGCCGGGCCTCGCGCCGATGGAAACCGCCCCCACCGTCGAACCCCAACGCCGCAACCTGATGGACGCCCTGGGCGACATTTTCGGGGGCTGAGGTTTGCGGGTGGAATGAACAAAGGCCGGAGCACTGCTCCGGCCTTTTTGTTTTGGGGGCGTGGGTACTTCAGTCGGGTCTCCCTCCCCCCCTGCGGGGGGACTGTTCACGTCGGACTCGCGAGCCGCTTTCTGGCCAGGAAGATGTCGAGGGTGATCTCGAGCATCTCTTGGGTCTTGGAGGCGCGCTTGGTTCGGCGGTTGAATCGGGCCAGCATGTCGCGAAGCGAGGCGTTCGAAGATTCGATCAGATGGGTCTGCGCCTTGGTCTGCTGATGCGGTTCTGGCGCGCTGATGCGCTCGAAGGCGATGTGGTAGCAGGAGTTGGCATCGGTGAAGATGGCGCCGATCTCGCCGACAGCAGCCTTGGCCAGGGTGTAGATGGCGATGGCGCTGCGCACACCCCTGTCGCCCACATGATAGGCGATGACGCGTCGGTGCTGGCGGCTATAGGCGGTCCAGATCACCGCCCGCTGCTGTTTTTTTGAACGTAGGTGTAGATCTCGTCCATCTCGATGATATCGGCGGTTCCGGTGTCGGTCGGGGCGGCCAGCGCCATCTGCCGCTGCAGAGCGACATGCTCCTTGCGGATCCATTTGAGCACCCCGGCCGGCGATGCCCCCAGCACCCGGCCGATCGCCCGGATGCCCATGCTGTTCATGTACATCTCGATCGCCATGGCCTTGGTCTGCGCGCTGAACTTGGGTTGGCTATCGGTGCAGTAGCGACCGCAGCTGCGGCAGACATAGCGCTGATGCCCCGCCTTCCGCCCCCGCTTGATCAGGTCCGTCCCATCACACTGCGGACACCGCATCCCATCCTCCCGGCCCAAATCACCAGACCTAGAAGAATCCCAAAAGCGTTCCGTGTAAACAGTCCCACCACCCTGCGGGTGGTCCCCTCCGCCTGCGCCGACGTCAGCATCCCGCGCCCCTCTCTTGCGATTTCTAAGGTTTAGCCTTCGGCTAAAGCCAAGAAATCGCTTTCTCCCCCGCAAGGGGGGAGAGGGCCGCGAGATCGTGCCACGTGGCCTTGGACTTGGCTCTTGATAAGTCCTTTGCGCCCCCTCCACCACCCTGCGGGTGGTCCCCCTCCCCCGCGAGGCGGGTGAGGATCCGCTGTGGCACGATCTCTCCTTGATCCTCCCCCGCCTGCGGGGGAGGGGGACCGGCTAAGCCGGTGGAGGGGGCGCACGCTTCAGGCCTCACCATCCCACCCAATCACCCCCGTTGATCCCTCCGATCACCAGAAATCATCTCCCCCTCCCCGCGAACCGCGCTAGAACAGCGGCCATGAGTTCTCCCGCCGCCTCGCTTCCCGCCAGCAACAGTTTTCTTCTCGGCATGCGCATGTTCGTGCCGGTGGCGATTTCGATCGCGGCCTATGGGGTGGTCTGGGGCGTGCTGGCCGGACAGGCCGGAGTGACAGCGCTCGAAGTGTTGTTGATGAGCGGGCTGGTGTTTGCCGGGGCCAGCCAGTTCGTGGCGCTCGAAAGCTGGGTACCGGGCAGCCTGCCGATCGTCGGCATCGTCATCACCACCGCCATCGTCAACCTGCGCATGCTGCTGATGACGGCGACGCTGCGGCCGCTGACGCGGCATCTGCCGGCCTGGAAGGCGCTGCTCTCGGTCTATCTCGTCGCCGACGAAAACTGGGCCATGACCATGGGCGAGGTGAGCAAGGGACGCGGCACCGTCGCCTTCCTCGTCGGGTCGGGCGTGTGCTCGTGGATCTCATGGACGGGGTCGACGCTGGTCGGGCGCCTGCTCGGCTCGGTGCTCGACGACCCCACCAATTACGGGCTCGATTTCGCCTTCACCGCCACCTTTATCGCGCTGCTGCTCGGCATGTGGAAGGGCAAGGGTGATCTGGTGCCCTGGATCGTCGCGGCGCTGGTCGCCATCGCCGCCGCCAAACTCATCCACGGCAACTGGTACATCATCATTGGCGGCCTCGCCGGCAGCCTCGCCGGCGCCGTGGCGGAAACCCGCAAGGGAGCCGCCCATGTCGCTTGAGGCGCTGATCACCATCCTGGGCATGGCGGCCGTGACCTTCGGCATCCGCGCCGGCGGGCTGCTGCTGGCCGACCGCCTGCCCCGCACCGGCTTTGTCGCCTCGTGGATGAAGCATCTGCCGGCCGCCGTGCTGGCCTCGCTGGTGGCGCCGGCCGTCGCCAATGGGGGCATCGCCGAAGCCGTCGCGGCGCTGGCGACGCTGGGCATTTATGTGCTGAGCCGTAACCTCTTTGCGGCCATGGTGGGCGGCGTGCTGGCCGTGTTCCTCGCCCGCATGCTGCTGGGCGGCTGACGGAACGAACCGCCACCAACTTCGTTTTACTTGCGACGGCCCGCAATGGGCCCAGGCGAACCAACGGGGTGCACGATGCGGACGGTCACCGGACTTTTCGACACCTACGAACACGCGGCCGGCGCCGTGCATGCCCTGAAAGACGCGGGCATCAACAGCGCCGACATTTCCTTTATCGCCAACTCGCCCCAGGACATCGAAGAGACCGATGCGATCGGTGAAGGCGCTACCACCGGTGCCGAGCTCGGCGCCGTGCTGGGCGGCACCGGCGGTCTGCTGGCCGGCCTCGGTCTGCTGGCCATTCCCGGGCTTGGACCCGTCGTCGCCACCGGGTGGCTGTTCGCCGCCGCCATGGGCGCCATGGCCGGCGCTGGCGTCGGCGCCGCGACCGGCGGCCTTGTCGGCGCGCTGACCCGCGCCGGCGTCCCCGAATCCGATGCGCATGTCTATGCCGAAGGCGTCCGCCGCGGCGGCGCGCTGGTGACTGCCCGGGTCGACGAGGCCCACGTCGAGACCGCCGAGGCCATCCTCCGCTCGGCCAACGGCATCGACATCACCGACCGGCGCAAGCGCTACGAAGACGAGGGCTGGGCCGGCTTCGACGATTCCGGCGCCGCCCCGCTCGTGGTCGACCCGAAGGAGCCGCGCAGCACACCGGTGCCGGTGCCGCCCCCGCTCTGACCCTCGATGTTCCCTTGAGGTCACTTCGGCCGGAGGTTCGCTTCCGGCCTTGCCTTATCCGACGCGGTGTTCGGCCCGGTCGCGGTCGGCAACCAGTGCCAGGTCGAGCACCTTCTGCAGCTCGGCCGCATGGCGGAAATCCGGATCGTCCTGCCGGCCCGAGTTCACCGCCTCGACGAACCGCCGGTAATTGGTCTTGACCGGCTCGGCCTTCACCTCGCGCCAGGTCGAGGTGGCGACGTCCTCGCCGACGCAGACCCGGAGCAGAGTGCCCCAGTGGCCGTGGTTGAGCTCGAGCCCACCCTTGTTGCCATAAACGCGTAGCCGCTGGTCGTTGGAATGACCCGAGGCCCAGCGCGACGAATGCACCGTGCCGATGGCGCCATTGGCGAATTCAGCGCTGATGATGAAGCTGTCATTGGCGTCGAGCACATACTCGCCGATGCGATCCACCCCGGGCAGCTTCTCGAAGGTCTGCAGCCGGCAGTTCATCGAGACGATCGGCTGGCCGATGGCGAAGGTGGTGAAATCGATGATGTGGATGCCGATATCGCCCAGCGTGCCGTTCGAGCCATGCGCGGTGGAAAGCCGCCACAGCCACGGGCCCGGATCGTTGTAGTCGCGCAGGGCCACCCAGTGCTGCAGATAGCTGGCCTCGATATGCTTGACCTCGCCGATGGCACCGGAAGCGATGATCTCGCGCGCCTTGTGCAGCTCGGCGACGTTCCGGTAGGTGAGGTTGACCATGTTGATGCGGCCGGCCTTCTCCGCCGCCTCGACCATTTCAAGCGCCAGCGGATAGCTCGGCGCCAGCGGCTTTTCGCAGAACACATGCTTGCCGGCAGCCAGCGCCGCCAGCGTCGTCGGGTGGTGGATGGAATCGGGCGTCACATTGTCGATGGCGTCGAACTGCCCCCAGGCCAGCGCCGCATCGAGCGAGGCGAAGCGCTGCGGAATGCCAAAACTGTCGGCAAAGCTCGCGAGATTGCCCGGATCGGTATCCACCGCCCCCACCATCTCCACCCCCTCGATGCCCTGGAACGCCTTGGCATGATTGACGGCCATCCGGCCGGTGCCGACGATGAGAAGACGCATGTGGGGGAAACTCCGATGGTCGAGGCGAAACACGCGCACTCAACACCGGTTCGCCGGGGCGGGGCAAGATAGCGGATGGAAGCAGAGTGGTGCGGGCGGTCGGGGTCGAACCGACACTCCTTTCGGAACCGGATTTTGAGTCCGGCGCGTCTACCAATTCCACCACGCCCGCAGCAGAAGAGACGAGCGGGAGTTACGGGAAAGGT
>JAKFDU010000143.1:0-3296 GCA_036675975.1 Devosia sp.
GCCCCGCTCTCGCGGACCGCGCGCATCGTCTGCGGACTGACCATCGGTGTGCCTCCCTGCCCTAGGTCTTGGATGATACTGCAGCGCCGAGCGAGCAGTCGACACCCTCCCCTTGTGGGGAGGGATCAAGGGTGAGGGTGGATAAGCCCCGATATCGTGGCTCTCGCACCCCCTCCCAACCTCCCCCGTGACGGGGGAGGTGCAGTTCGGTAATTGCTGGACGATCTCGTCCGCAATGACGGTCAGTTCTTGCTCTGATAATCCGCCAGGTTCGCCGGGGTCACGAGCTCGAACGGGATCCAGACTTCGCGCTCCACGTCTTCGCCCCGCGCCAGAGCCAGAGCCGCGTCAAGGGCACCCGAGCCCTGCCCGGCGGCGTTCTGGAACACGGTCACATCGAGGTCGCCTGCGGCCATTGCGGCCAGGGCGTCCTGCGTCGCATCGACACCGCCAACGATCACGGCGTCCATGGCAATGCCGGCAGCCTTGAGCGCCTGGATAGCGCCGACAGCCATTTCGTCATTGTTGGCAACCACGGCGTCGAACTGGATGCCAGCCGACAGCCAGTTGGTGACCAGATCGGCACCCTGCTGGCGCGACCAGTTGCCAGTCTGCTCTTCGACAATCTTCATGAACGAGCATTCGGGGGTCGCGATCACGTCATGCACGTCCTGCGTGCGCTGGCGGGCGGCCTGGTTGGACAGTTCGCCCATCAGCACGACGATATTGGCTTCGGTCTTGCCGGCCTCGGTCAGCAGGCGGCAGACTTCCTTGGTTTCGAGTGTGCCCGAATCCACCTCGTTCGATGCCACAAAGGCCTGGTTTTCCGGCAGGGTGTCGAGATTGACAGGCTGGCGGTTGACATAGACCAGCGGAATGCCGGCATCGGCGGCCAGGGCGGACATCGGTGCGGTCGCGTCGGTATCAACCGGATTGACGATGATGGCGTCGACGCCCGAAGCGATGAAATTCTGGATTTGGCTCATCTGCTTGGACACGTCGTTCTGCGCGTCTTCGACCTGCAGCTCGACGCCGTCAATGGTGCCGGCATAATCCTGCATGCCGTTGCGAAGCACGGTCAGGAAGTTGTCATCGAAGGCGGCCATTGAAACGCCGACTGTCTCGGCATGGGCGGCGCCGGCAAAGCCGGTCAGCATGGTCGTGGCCAGGGCGGCCAGCGCGATCTTCTTCATTTTGTTCTCCTCCACAGAGCGGGCGTCCGGTTTCGCCCCCGTTTTTCCGGATGTTCCCTATCGGGAAGTAGCTTGGTCTCAGGCGGCACGCGCCTCGAGGCCGTTGATGATGAAATTCATGGAATGCCGCAAAGCCGCAGCCGGATCGGCCAGGTGGCGCAGGTCCTCGGCGAACGGCTCGAACGACAGCGGGCCGGCATAGCCACCCCGCCGCAGCGCCGCGATCTGCCCGATATTATCGAGGCGGTCCTGCGGCCCCACCAGCACGCGGTGGCTGTCGCGCATGTCGGACACCGCCACCGCAGGATCTTCGACACCCGAGATATGGATCAGCCCGGTCAGTTCCGGAAACAGGTCCGGCTCACCCGCCAGATGATGATGGAAGGTGTCATGCGTCAGCCGGAACACATCGCGGCCATTGACGGCGTCGATTGCGGCCACGGCCTCCGCCTTGGACCGCAGCGAGCAGGTCTCGAAGCCGAGGCATTCGACCAGGCCAGTCAATCCCCGTTCGCGCAGGATTGGCGCGATCAGCGACAACTGGCTGCTGGCACTTTCGACCCGGACGCGGCGGTCAGCTATCGCGCCGTCATTGGCCGCGACCAGCACCAGCGCCTTGGCGCCGCAGCCCGCGGCGTAGTCGGCCAGGGCCTCCACCTCTGCCAGCCGGCTATCGGACCACTGATTGAATTTCTGCAGCGCGTTGATGGAAATGATGGTTACATCATTCTCTGCGGCAAGCCGTTTGACCACGGCTGCCGGGGTGCCGTCTAGGATGGCATTGCCAGCTATGTCGTTGCGGATCTCCACGCGTGCAGCCTGCAAACTCGCGGCAAGCTTGAAGAAATCTGCAAGCATGCATTGCGGCGCGGCCATGTGATTGATCGCGAAATCGAGCGACAAGATCGGCATCTCCCCACGGTGCCAGGCGCGTTTAAAACCGCCCGGTCCTTTGCTGAGCAAGATGAAACACAGGTTCCGTGTCATTGTCAACGCGGAATATTCATTCCAAAATTGGACGAAATGAACGGGCAACAGGGCCGACGGAGCCGATCAAATATTCTCTGAAACGTAGATATCGAACGGCAAGAAGGTCTGGCCGGCAGAATCGGCCGCCGGATTGGCGATGGCTCCAGCCATCAGCTGCATCAGGTTGCCGGCCAGCGTGTTGATGGGCGTGCCGATGAGCGCCGTCGCCACATTGTCGGCCAGAGCGGCATGGGTGACGGGGTTCAATTCATTGCAAACCATGGCAATTTTTCCCGCCATGCCCTCCTCGCGCAGGGCAGCGATCACCCCCTCGGTGCCACCCCCGGCGACATAGATGGCGACGAGGTCGTCATGGCGGCGCAACAGATCGAGCGTTGCCTCATGCGCCAGTGCCGCATCTTCGAGGCTCACCTGGGTGTCGATAATGGTGAGTTCGGGCGCGGCCTCGCGCAGATAGGATCGGAAGCCGATCTCCCGCATTTCATGGCCGTGGAAGCGGTGGCTGCCGACAAAGACCGCCACCTTGCCCGGCGCCCGTGCGGCCTTGGCAATCAGCCACCCCGCCGTGCGCCCGACCTTGCGATTATTGGTGCCGATATAGCCGTGCCGAACCCCCGGCGCGAAATCCGACAGCATGGAAAAGACCGGCTTGCCCAAGGCCTCGACCTCAGCCACTGCGCCGGTCACCGCCGGATGATCGACCGCCACCATGGCGACGGCATCCACTCGCCTGGCCATCTCCCTGAGCCGATCGACGATCTCGCCCGGCGTCTGCGATTGCAGGAACTCGATGCTGGCAGTCACCCGGAAACCGACCGCCTGCCCCGCCGCCTGCGCCAGCGCCCGCTCGAAATCCTGGTAGAACAATTGATCCGGCCGCTGCAGCACAAAGCCGAGCCGATAATGCGGCAAACTCTGCTCCAGCCGCCGCCGGATCAGCCCCGTCCCATGATAGCCCAGCTCCTGCGCCGCATTGAAAACCCGCTCCGCCGTCTCCCGCCGCACCGGCAACCGCGCATTGAGCACTCGATCGACGGTGGCAACGCTGAGCCCGGAGCAGGCGGCAGGTGACCCTGTGGACGGCCGCAGCGACATCTACGCGCTCGGCGTCGT
>JAKFDU010000144.1:0-1671 GCA_036675975.1 Devosia sp.
TAGCTCGTATTACGCGATCGATTACTCCTACGACAACGAGTATCTAGACAGCTACCAACTGACCAGCAATCAGAAAACCGCCGTTACCCAGGCACTCGGCGCCTGGGCCGCCGTCGCGAATATCAGTTTCGCGCTGACCACCGACTCGCCTACCAACGCGGGTGATCTTCGCTTCGGCGGTTATGCCGGCATGGACTCCGACGCTGCCGCCTGGGCCTATCTCCCCGGCGATGGGCCGGTTGCAGGCGACGTCTGGATCGGCCCTGCGACCGACCAGGCCAATCCCGCACCCGGGACTTACGACTATCTCACCTTCGTCCACGAGATCGGCCATGCCCTGGGCCTGAAGCATCCGTTCGAAAGCGACAGTAGCAACCCGAACGTGCTGCCCGCAGAATACGACGACGTCCGCTACACGGTGATGAGCTATACCGACCCTTATTATTACGAACCGACAAGCCCCATGTTGCTGGACATAGCGGCCATCCAGTACCTGTATGGCGCCAATATGCAGTGGCAAACCGGTAACAATACCTACCAGTGGGCGGCGAACAAGCCCGTGTTCGAAACCATCTGGGACGCGGGCGGTATCGATACAATCAATGCCAGCAACCAGACCGCCGCAGTGACGCTCAATCTAAACCCCGGCACCTTCAGCACTATTGGCGCCACCTTCTGGAACGGCAGCGCTTATATCAACAATGGCTTGGCCATCGCCTATGGGGCGCAGATCGAGAATGCCGCGGGCTCGGCATACGCCGATACGCTGATCGGCAATCAGTGGGCCAATGTGCTCAATGGCGGCGCGGGTGCCGACCGGATGACTGGCGGCGATGGCAACGATATCTATTACGTCGACAACATCGGCGATGTCGTCAGCGAAACCAATGCCACGGTCAGCACCGGCGGCACCGATACCGTCTACAGCACCCTCGCCGCCTACAGCCTCGGCGCCAACGTCGAGAACCTGCGCCTGCTCGCAAGCGGCGCCGCCAACGGCACCGGCAACGGCCTCAACAACCTGATCTATGCCGGGGCCGGCAACAACATCCTGGACGGCGGCGCCGGCAACGACACCGCCTCTTATGCCTATGCCGGCAGCGCCGTCAGCGTCAGCCTGGCCAGCACCGCCGCCCAAGCCACCGGCGGCTCGGGCAGCGATACCCTGCTGAATATCGAAAACCTCGCCGGCAGCAAATACCACGACAAGCTGACCGGCAATGCCGCGGCCAATACCCTCAGCGGCGGCGCCGGCAACGACATTCTCAACGGTGGCGCGGGGGCCGACCGGCTGATCGGCGGCGATGGCTCTGATCTCTACTACGTCGACAACACCGGCGATGTCGTCAGCGAAACCAATGCCGTCACCTCCACCGGCGGCAGCGATACCGTCTACAGCTACCTCGCCGCCTACAGCCTCGGCGCCAACCTCGAGAACCTGCGCCTGCTCGCAACTGGCGCCGCCAACGGCACCGGCAACGGCCTCAACAACCTGATCTATGCCGGCGCCGGCAACAACATCCTGAACGGCGGCACCGGCACCGATACCGTCTCTTACGCCTATGCCGGCAGCGCCGTCAGCGTCAGCCTGGCCAGCACCGCCGCGCAGGCCACCGGCGGCTCGGGCAACGATACCCTGCTGAATGTCGAGAACCTCACCGGCAGCAACTA
>JAKFDU010000145.1:0-2413 GCA_036675975.1 Devosia sp.
CTTGGCGGCGGCCTTCTGCGCCACCAGCATGATGCGGCGCTCCGCCTCCATCGCCGCCTCGAGCGCCTTGATGCTCTTGGGCCGGCCGACGAACAGCGGGATCACCATGTGGGGGAACACCACGACGTCGCGCAGCGGCAACAGCGGCAGCTCGAGCGGGGTGGCGGGAAGGGGAACGTGTCCGGACATGAGGATCCTTGGTTGTCCAGCCGCAGTTGGGCGGCCAGAGGCTATTTTCAACCCGTCGCCGGCGGCATGGTGCGCCGATGACGAATGACTCGCTGCATTCGATGGCAAATGACCACAAGGAAGCCTGTGGCGGCCGGTGTGATAGCCGTCCGGTCAAGCCGCGGGGCAGTCGCCCCGCGCGTTGCGGCCGTTGCGGCCGTTGCGGCCGTTGCGGCCGTTGCGGCCGGCGCGGGCGCCGGGCGTCAGGCCTTGCGGGCCGCTTCGCGGTAGACCAGCAGCGGCGGCTTGCTCTCCTCGATGGTGGACTCGTCCACCACCACCTTGTCCACGTTCGCGGTGTTGGGCAGGTCGAACATGGTGTCGATCAGCGACTGCTCGAGGATGGAGCGCAGCCCGCGGGCGCCAGTCTTGCGCGCCAGCGCCTTGCGGGCAATCGCCCGCAGCGCACTGGGGCGGATCTCCAGGTCCACGCCTTCCATGGACAGCAGCTTGGCGTACTGCTTGACCAGCGCGTTCTTCGGCTCGGTCAGGATCTGGATCAAGGCGTCTTCCGACAGCTCGGTCAGCGTGGCCACGACAGGCATCCGGCCGACCAGCTCGGGGATCAGGCCGAACTTGATCAGGTCTTCCGGCTCGACTTCGCGGAACACGTCGGTCAGGCTGCGCTGCGCCTTGCTCTTGACCGCCGCGCCGAACCCGATGCCCGAGCCTTCGGTGCGCTGCTCGATCACTTTCTCCAGCCCGGCGAAGGCGCCGCCGCAGATGAACAGGATGTTGGTCGTGTCGATCTGCAGGAAATCCTGGTTGGGATGCTTGCGCCCGCCCTGCGGCGGCACGCTGGCCATGGTGCCCTCGATCAGCTTGAGGAGGGCCTGCTGCACGCCCTCGCCCGACACGTCGCGCGTGATGCTGGGGTTGTCGGACTTGCGCGAGATCTTGTCGATCTCGTCGATGTACACGATGCCGCGCTGGGCCCGCTCGACCTCGTAGTTGCAGCTCTGCAGCAGCTTCTGGATGATGTTCTCGACGTCCTCGCCCACGTAGCCGGCTTCGGTCAGCGTGGTGGCATCGGCCATCACGAAGGGCACGTCCAGCATGCGGGCCAGCGTCTGGGCCAGCAGCGTCTTGCCGCTGCCCGTGGGGCCGATCAGCAGGATGTTGCTCTTGGTGAGCTCGACTTCGTCCTTCTTGGCCTTGTCCTTGTGGCGCAGCCGCTTGTAGTGGTTGTAGACGGCCACCGACAGCGACCGCTTGGCCGCCTCCTGGCCGATGACGTAGTTGTCCAGGTTGGACTTGATCTCGGACGGCGTGGGCAGGTCGCCGCGCGCCTCGCGCTGCTCTTCACCCGCGGGCAGTTCGTCGCGGATGATCTCGTTGCACAGGTCGATGCACTCGTCGCAGATGAACACCGAAGGCCCTGCGATGAGCTTCTTGACCTCGTGCTGGCTCTTGCCGCAGAACGAGCAGTAGAGCGTTTTTTCGCTGGATGAGCCTTTTTTGTCGGCCATGGCTGGGTTCGGCGGGCGGCTGGAAGGTCAATGATAACGGCGGGCGGGGGCTGTGGAGCGGCCCTCGTCCCCGGCCGTTCAGGGCCGCTTGGCGATCACCTGGTCGACCAGCCCGTAGTCCTTGGCTTCGTCGGCGGACAGGAAGTAGTCGCGCTCGGTGTCGCGCTCGATGCGCTCCAGCGGCTGGCCCGTGTTGTCGGCCAGGATCTTGTTGAGCAGCGAGCGGGTCTTGAGGATGTCGCGGGCGTGGATCTCGATATCGGTGGCCTGCCCCTGCATGCCGCCCAGCGGCTGGTGAATCATGATCTTGGAGTGCGGCAGCGAGAAGCGCTTGCCCTTGGCGCCGGCCGACAGCAGGAAGGCGCCCATGCTGGCGGCCATGCCGGTGCACAGCGTCGACACGTCCGGCTTGATGAAGTTCATGGTGTCGTAGATCGCCATGCCGGCGCTGACGCTGCCCCCCGGGGAGTTGATGTAGAAGGAGATGTCCTTGTCCGGGTTCTCGCTCTCCAGGAACAGCAGTTGCGCGACCACCAGGTTGGCGGTCTGGTCGTTCACCGGGCCCACCAGGAACACCACCCGCTCCTTGAGCAGGCGCGAATAGATGTCGTAGGACCGCTCGCCGCGGCCGGACTGCTCGATGACCATCGGGATCATGCCGAGGGCCTGGGTATCAAGTGCGCTCATGGAAGGTCGGGACTTTCGAAGTGCGGCTC
>JAKFDU010000146.1:0-110428 GCA_036675975.1 Devosia sp.
TTCCAAAAACCGGCACTCCGAGACGGCTTCCGTCTCATATTTTATTACTACGAGGCGAAAGCCGTCTCGGGGTCCACCCGTTGCCATCTTGGCATACGGCCCGTTGCCATCTTGGCATACGGCCCGTTGCCATCCTGGCATGCGTCTATTCGACAACCGCAAGCCCATGGCTGTGCGGCAGTCAAACACGTCACGACGTAAGGGAGCGCCTAGTTGGGCGAGTAGAAGATATGCGAGCCGATCTGGGCGACGGCGCTGTAGGTGTTGGCCCAGTTCGGGCGCACATTGGTGGTGTGGTAGTAGAGGGCCGAGCCCGGAACTGCACCCACCGCATCGCCAGTGGCGAATTCGGCATAGACGTCCTGCGCCAAAGCCGCCGAGCGGGCCCAGGCGCGGCGTTCGCCCGGCGCGTCGTCGCGGCCGTCGCAGGCGAAGGTGAACTGGCAGCGGTGATAGCCCTTGTCGGCGTTCTGGTAGATCACGCCGCACAGGGTCGAGGGGAACTTGCCGGAGCGGGCACGGTTGACGATGACATTGGCGACCGCGAGCTGGCCGACTTCGCTTTCGCCGCGCGCCTCGTGATAGATCGCCTGCGCCAGGCAGTCGCGCTCGGCATTGGCATGCTCGAGGCGCTTGGCCAGGGGCTGGTAGCCGCTCTCGACGTAGGCGGCCAGCGAGTGCGGGTTGAGCGCCGGCTCAGGCTGGGCAGCGGGGCTGGTGAAGCTGGCAATGGCGGATACGGCGCTGTTGCCGCCGATCGAGCCACGGGCAATGTAGCCCAGCAGCACGTCGGTGGTCAGCTCGCCGCCCGTCTCATTGCCAAGCACGTTGACCGAGCGCAGCGCCTTCTGGCGTTCAACATAGTTGGTGAGCAGGGCCGCGGTCAGCGGCTGCTGGCCGGGTGGCAGCGGCATTGCCGTGGCGCCGATGGCGGGCTGGGCACGCACGGCCATGAGTTCGGCTGGTACGGGGAGCGGGGTTACGTCAGCGACGCGGATGGTCTGGGCATGGGCAGGAACGAGCGTAACGAACAGCACGAGCGCCACCGCGCCCAAGGCCAGCGCATGCGAAACCGCACGCACAGCAATCGTCTGCCAGGTCTGCCCCAATGCCCCGTCCTTACCCCTGAGCCCATCCGGCCATATCCGGTGGGCCTTCGTTTGCTTCGGGTCCGTCGTTGCGGTCCCAAGTCACTTCCCGCCGGCACCCTATCCAAGGTTACTGGGCGATGGAAGTCGAAATTTACGGCTGGTTAACTATGCCCGTTAGCTTCTTAAGGTAGGGTTAACCGAGGCGCGGACGAATGAAAACCCAAGAAAAAGAAGGCCTTGCCCCTTGGTGAAGGGTGGCTTTCGGGGAAGCATAAAAGTTTACGGAGTGGGCAGAGGTAAATGTCGATTGCTGGGGAGATGTCGCGGCGCGGCGACAGAGGACCTGCGGAGCAATCGGCGTGCCTGGCCCCACCCTACCCTCGAAGCCGGGAGTGTGTGTCGTCTAGCGCCTGTCGAACGCCGCCAGCCTTACATGGTCGAGGCTTTCCATCACGGCGATGCCCAAAGCCCGGATATCGTCATTGGGATGCACCAGGTCAGGCACCATCACCGTCTGCATGCCAGCGGCATGGGCGGCGCGGACCCCTGAATGGCTATCTTCGAGCGCCAGGCAATGCAGCGGATCGACGCCCAGGCGCCGTGCCGCCGTCAGGTAGGGTTCGGGATGCGGCTTGGGATTGACCACGTCGTCGCGCGTGACCACCGTATCGAACAGGTCGAGCAGGCCGGCGGCGCCCAGATGATGCTGGGCATGCGGCTGGCGCGACGAAGTGGCCACGGCCGTGGGAATACCGCGTTCGCGCAGCTCGCCGATAAACTCGCGGGCACCCGGCTTGACGGGTACGCCGCCATGGCTGCGCTCGCGCATGATCACCCGGCAGCGTTCGTCGAACAGGGTATAGGGAAACGCCACGCCATAGGATTCGATCAGCAGGCGGTTGGTATTCTCGTGGCTGCCGCCGACCATGGACATATGGACAGCGTCCGTCATCTCGAAGCCGAGTTCGGTGCAGACCTCGAAGACGATGGACCGGAACACGCTTTCCGTGTCGAGGATCGTGCCATCCATGTCGAAGATGACGGCCTGGAACGGCGCGAGGCGCAGGATGTTACTCTCAGGTTTCATCTTGGTCGATATAGGGCGATTTGTCCTATGGCGCTAGGCGGGACGACGAAAGGCTGGGTTGCGCGCTGGCGAAGCGGAGGAGCTGTGCTAGCCTTGGCGGACATGACCAGCTTCAAGCCCGCACGAAACCACGAGTCGCTGGGCGACGCCTTCTACGATCGCGTTGCGCCCGCCGATTTCCCGCAAACCATCCTGCGCCACCGCGACCAGCGCTGGGCCGCCCGCATGGGTCTGGCCGAGCTCAGCGACGAACAGTGGCTCGCCCATTTCGGCCGCTTCGAGCCCTTGCCCGGCTCGCTGCCGCAGCCCCTGGCCCTGCGCTACCACGGCCATCAGTTCCGTTCCTACAACCCCGATCTCGGCGATGGCCGCGGCTTCCTCTTCGCCCAGGGCTATGACCTGGGCGATGGGCGTTTGATGGATTTCGGCACCAAGGGCTCGGGCAAGACGCCATGGTCGCGTGGTGGTGATGGCCGGCTCACGCTCAAGGGCGGCGTACGCGAGGTGCTGGCCACGGAAATGCTGGAAGCGCTGGGCGTCTATACCTCCAAGAGCTTCTCGCTCATCGAGACAGGCGAAGCGCTCTATCGCGGCGACGAGCCCTCCCCCACCCGCTCTTCAGTTCTGGTCCGGCTCAGTCATAGCCATATCCGCATCGGCACCTTCCAGCGCCTCGCCTACCTCGAAGATGGCGAGGGGTTGTCGCAGTTGCTCGATTACGCCATCGCCAACTACTATCCCGAGCTGAGCAACGCCCCCGACAGGCCCGCTGCGTTCCTCGAAGCCGTGGTCGGCAACGTGGCAAAACTGGGCGCGCAGTGGATCGCCGCCGGATTTATCCATGGGGTGCTGAACACGGATAATATCAACGTCACCGGCGAGAGCTTCGACTACGGCCCCTGGCGGTTCTTGCCCGTTTACGACCCGGATTTCACCGCCGCCTATTTCGACGAAACCGGCCTTTACGCCTTTGGCCGCCAACCCGACACCCTGGCCTGGAACCTGACCCGCCTTGCCGAATGCCTGTTGCCCCTTTCCAGCATCGAAGCGCTCGAACCCGCGCTCAACACCATCTGGCCGCGCTTCCGCGCCGAGCTGCCCCGCCAGATCCTGCGCCGCCTCGGGCTCAAGCCCGGTGACATCGAACGCGACGGCGGCTTCGTCACCGAACTGTTCGGCTTCCTCTCCGCCAGCAAGGCGCCCTATGAGCAGTTCTTCTTCGACTGGCACGGCGGCAGCCTCAGCACCGAACGCGCCGCGCGCAGTCCGTCCGCCGCGTTCTATGCCAGCGAGAGTTTCCGCCCCATCGCCGATGCGCTCGAAGGCTACCAGCCGGCAGATGACCTCAAGCTCGACCACCCCTATTTCGCCCGGAGCAAGCCACGCACCATGCTGATCGACGAGATGGAGGCCATCTGGTCGCCTATCGCCGAAAGCGATGATTGGGGCTTGTTCCAAAGTACGCTTTCGGAAATCGCCGAGATGCGCGATGCCTATTCCATCACGCCCTGAGGAGACCGCCATGCCCATCTATGCCCTCGACGGCATTGCCCCGCAGATCGACCCCGATGTCGGCTGGATCGCGCCTACGGCCGTGCTGGTCGGCGATATCGTGGTCGGCCCGGAGGTCGGCATCTGGTTCGGCGTCGTCGCCCGCGGCGATATCGAGACCATCACCATCGGCGCTCGCACCAATGTGCAGGAAAACACCGTCCTGCACACCGACCGGGACTATCCGCTCGATATCGGGGCGAACTGCACCATCGGTCATTCGGCGATCGTCCATGGCTGCACCATTGGCGACAACACCCTGATCGGCATGGGGGCGACGGTGCTCACCGGGGCAAAGATCGGCCGGAATTGCCTCATCGGCGCCAATGCGCTGATCACCGAGAACAAGGTGATCCCTGACAATTCCATGGTCGTCGGTGCGCCCGGCAAGGTCATCCGCGAAATCGATGAAGATGGCGTCCGCAACCTCGCCGCCTCGGCCGAACGCTATGTGAAGAACGCCCGACGCTTTGCTGCCGGCATGGTCGATGTCACCGCGCGGCCCGGCGACTTCGATCCGGCCTGAGACAAGTTCGCGTTTGCTTTTTGCGTGAGCCATCGCCAAGCTCAGATTTGACTGTCCGGTCAAAACAAGAGGCAGCGGGAGCCCATGCAGAAGATCATCGCCCAACTCGAAGACAAGCGCGCCCAGGCCCGACTGGGCGGCGGGAAAAAACGGATCGACGTTCAGCATGGCAAGGGCAAGCTCACCGCCCGCGAACGGCTTGACGTGCTGCTCGATCCCGGCAGTTTCGAAGAATACGACATGTTCGTCACCCACCGGGCGACGGATTTCGGTATGGCCGACACCATCATCCCGGGCGATGGCGTCGTCACCGGCTGGGGCACCATCGAGGGGCGGCTGGTCTATGTGTTCAGCCAGGATTTCACCGTCTTCGGCGGCTCGCTCAGCGAGACCCACGCCAAGAAGATCTGCAAGATCATGGACCTGGCGCTGCAGAATGGTGCGCCAGTGATCGGGCTCAACGATAGCGGTGGCGCCCGCATCCAGGAAGGCGTGGCCTCGCTGGGCGGCTATGCCGACGTATTCTGGCGCAATGTGCAGGCCTCGGGCGCCGTGCCGCAGATTTCGGTCATCATGGGGCCCTGCGCCGGCGGCGCGGTCTATTCCCCGGCCATGACCGACTTCATCTACATGGTCAAAGACACCAGCTACATGTTCGTGACTGGCCCGGACGTGGTGAAGACCGTCACCAACGAGACGGTCACCCAGGAGGAACTCGGCGGGGCCTCGACCCACACGAAAATCTCGTCAGTGGCCGACGCTGCCTTCGACAACGACATCGAGACCCTGCTCGAAGTCCGGCGCCTCTTCGCCTATTTACCCCTCGCCGCCGGCCAGAAGCCGCCACGGCTGCCGACGCATGACCCGATCGATCGCGGCGACGCCAGCCTCGATACCATCATCCCCGACAGCGCCAACAAGCCCTATGACATGCGCGAGGTGATCGAGAAGATCGCCGACGAGGGCGACTTCCTCGAAATCCAGAAGGATCATGCCGGCAACATCCTCTGCGGCTTCATTCGCCTTGATGGCCACCCCGTTGGCGTCGTCGCCAACCAGCCGCTCGTGCTTGCAGGGTGCCTGGATATAAATGCCAGCAAGAAGGCGGCACGCTTCATCCGCTTCTGCGACAGCTTCGAAATTCCTATCCTGACCTTCGTCGACGTGCCCGGCTTCCTGCCCGGCGTGGCGCAGGAATATGGCGGCATCATCAAGCATGGGGCCAAGCTGCTCTTCGCCTATGCCGAAGCCACCGTGCCGCTGGTCACCGTCATCACCCGCAAAGCCTATGGCGGCGCCTATGACGTGATGGCGTCCAAGCACATCAAGGCCGACGTCAACTACGCCTGGCCCTCGGCCGAAATCGCCGTCATGGGCGCCAAGGGCGCGACGGAAATCCTCTATCGCTCGGAGCTGGGCGACAAGGACAAGATCGCCCAGCGCACCGCCGACTACGAAGCCCGCTTCGCCAACCCCTTCGTCGCCGCCGAACGCGGCTTCATCGACGACGTGATCCTACCGCATGGCACACGGCGGCGCGTGATCCGGGCGTTCTCGACGCTGCGGCACAAGACGCACAGCATGCCCAAGAAGAAGCACGATAATATTCCGCTGTGAGGAGAGAAGCGTGATCACCAAACTCCTCATCGCCAACCGCGGTGAAATCGCCTGTCGGGTCATCAAGACGGCCAAGCGCATGGGCATTGCCACCGTCGCGGTCTATTCCGATGCCGACCGCGAAGCGCTGCATGTCCGCATGGCCGATGAGGCGGTGCATATCGGGCCGTCGCCGGCCAAGGACTCCTACCTCCTGATCGACAAGATCATCGCGGCCTGCAAGCAGACGGGCGCGCAGGCCGTCCATCCCGGCTATGGCTTCCTGTCGGAAAACCCCAAATTCGCCGAGGCGCTGGAAGCTGCCGGGATCTTCTTTGTCGGCCCGCCGGTCAAAGCCATCGAGGCGATGGGTGACAAGATCACGTCAAAGAAGCTCGCCGCCGCAGCGGGCGTCTCCACCGTGCCCGGGCATATGGGGCTGATCGATGACGCGGAACATGCCGTCACCATCTCAAAGTCCATCGGCTACCCGGTCATGATAAAGGCCTCGGCCGGCGGTGGCGGCAAGGGCATGCGCATTGCCCATAATGATGCCGAGGCGCGCGAGGGCTTCGAGCGCTCCAAGTCGGAGGCGGCATCATCCTTCGGGGATGATCGCATCTTCATCGAGAAATTCGTCACCGAGCCGCGCCATATCGAGATCCAGCTCATCGGCGATAGCCACGGCAACGTGCTCTATCTCAACGAGCGCGAATGCTCGATCCAGCGCCGCAACCAGAAGGTCATCGAGGAGGCGCCGTCGCCCTTCCTCGACGAAGCCACCCGCAAGGCCATGGGCGAGCAGTCGGTCGCGCTGGCCAAGGCAGTCGGTTACACCAGCGCCGGCACGGTGGAATTCATCGTCGACAAGGACCGCAAGTTCTACTTCCTCGAGATGAATACGCGCCTCCAGGTCGAGCATCCGGTGACCGAGCTGATCACCGGGCTGGACCTCGTCGAACTGATGATCCGCGCGGCCAATGGCGAGAAATTGCCACTGACGCAGGACCAGGTGCAGCGCAATGGCTGGGCCATCGAATCCAGGCTCTATGCCGAAGACCCCTATCGCAATTTCCTGCCCTCGACCGGGCGACTGACGCGCTATCGGCCCCCGGCCGAAAGCGTTTCGGACACCCTTGCCGTGCGTAACGACACTGGCGTCTTCGAGGGCGGCGAAATCTCCACCTTCTACGATCCGATGATCGCCAAGCTGTGCACCTGGGCCCCGACCCGCATCGAGGCCATCGATGCCATGGCCGTGGCGCTGGATAGTTTCGAGGTCGAAGGCGTCGGCAACAACCTGCCGTTTCTGTCCACCGTCATGGACCAGGAGCGCTTCCGCGACGGGCGCCTCACCACCGGCTACATTGCCGAGGAATTCCCCGAGGGGTTCCACGGCGCCGAGCTCAGCGAGCAACACCAGTTCGACGTCACTGCCGCCGCCGCCATCATGATGGCGCGCCGCGAGCAGCGCCGCACCGGGGCAGGGACGGAAAGCCACTGGCACGTGCAATACGGGGATGAGGCCACCTCCGTGACGCTGCATCAGCAGGGTCTCGAAACCATCGTCGATCTCGGCTGGCACAGCCAGGCCGCGCATCTGCATTGGCAGCCCGGTGACAAGACGGCGCAACTTGACTGGTCCGATGGCCGCAAGGCCGTCCTCAAGGTCACGCCAACCACCTCAGGCTTCCGCATCCGCTACCGCGGCGCCGACCTCAAGGTTCAAGTGCTGCGCCCGCATATCGCCGCGCTGCTCAAGCACATGCCGGTGAAAGTCCCGCCCGACATGAGCCGCTTCCTGCTCTGCCCGATGCCGGGCCAGGTGGTGCGCATCGACGTCGCCGAAGGTGATATCGTCGAGGATGGGCAGACGCTCGCCGTCGTCGAGGCCATGAAGATGGAAAACGTGCTCAAGGCCGAAAAGCGCGCGCGGGTCAGCAAGGTGCATGCCGCGCCGGGCTCGGTGCTGGCGGTCGACGCGGTGATCCTTGAGTTCGAGGCGGTGTGATGCGCGTGCGATCGGTTGCAAAATGGCTCGGCATCTACCTTGCCTGCAACCTGATCACCGCAGTTGGACTGTTCGCAGCCTTTCACCTGCTGGTGCATTTCGCTCCACCGATAAGCCGCGAAACCGCCATCGGCATTGCGAGCCGTTACCTGAACAATGAGTACACGCAGAGTGCCACTTACCTTAGGGAACACAGTACCGACTGCGCGGTCGAGAACTATCCGGAAGGCGAATTTGGACGACAGCAGACTTTCGAGGTGACGTGCTCCTTGATGTACGATTCAAGCCTTGTGGCCCGTACGACGTTCGTCTTCGATCGCGATAGTCTGGCAAGTCAGGACGTTTGGGAGTTGGACGGGCAAGATGAGTAGCGAATTCGCCCACTGGGCCGCCCTCGCGCAAAAGGAACTGCGCGACACATCAGTCACCTCGCTCGACCGCGACTATGGCGGCATCCCGGTCAAGCCGGTCTATTTCGGCGAAGGCTCCGAAATCCCCGGCCAGGAACCGTTCACCCGTGGCGTGCGCGCCACCATGTATACCAACCGGCCCTGGACCATCCGGCAATATGCCGGCTTCTCGACGGCGCGCGAGTCCAATGCCTTCTACCGGCAGGCGTTGGAGAAGGGGCAAAAGGGCCTGTCAGTCGCCTTCGATCTGGCCACCCATCGTGGCTATGACAGCGATCATCCGCGCGTGGTCGGCGATGTCGGCAAGGCCGGCGTCGCCATCGACAGCGTCGAAGACATGAAGATCCTGTTCGACGGCATTCCGCTCGATCAGATGAGCGTTTCCATGACGATGAACGGCGCCGTCATCCCGGTCCTCGCCATGTTCATCGTCGCGGCCGAGGAGCAGGGCGTCAGCCAGGACAAGCTCGAGGGGACCATCCAGAACGACATCCTCAAGGAGTTCATGGTCCGCAATACCTATATCTACCCGCCCGAGCCCAGCATGCGGATCGTCGGGGACATCATCGCCCACACGGCGCGGCACATGCCCAAGTTCAACTCGATCTCGATTTCGGGCTATCACATGCACGAGGCCGGGGCGACGGCCGTACAGGAGCTGGCCTACACGCTGGCCGACGGCATGGAATATGTGCGGGCGGCGCAGGTCCGAGGCCTCGATATCGATGCCTTTGCGGGCAGGCTGAGCTTCTTCTTCGGCATCGGCATGAACTTCTTCCTCGAAGTCGCCAAGCTGCGCGCGGCGCGGCAGCTGTGGAGCGAGATCATGACCGGGCTGGGGGCCAAGGATGCGCGCTCCAAGATGCTGCGCACCCATTGCCAGACCTCGGGCGTGTCGCTGACCGAGCAGGACCCGCACAACAATATCGTGCGTACCACTATAGAGGCGCTGGCGGCCACGCTGGGCGGCACGCAGTCGCTGCACACCAACAGCTTCGACGAAGCCATCGCCCTGCCCACCGAATTCTCGAGCCGCATTGCCCGCAACACCCAGCTCATCCTGCAGCACGAGTCGCGCATTACCGACGTGGTCGATCCACTGGGCGGCTCCTACTATGTCGAGGCGTTGACGGCAGAACTGGTCAAGGGCGCCAAGCTGCTCATCGGCGAAGCCGAGGCCATCGGCGGCATGACCCAGGCGGTGCAGTCAGGCCTGCCCAAGCTCGAAATCGAGAAGGCGGCCGCCCAGCGGCAGGCCCGCGTCGATCGCGGCGAGGATGTCATTGTCGGCGTCAACCGCTACCGGCTCGATGTCGAGGACGTCCTCGAAGTGCGCCAGATCGACAATGCCAAGGTGCGCGCCGAACAGGTGGCGCTGCTGCAGCGCGTGCGGGCTACGAGGGACGAGGCCAGGTGCCAGTCCGTGCTGTCAGCCTTGCGCGAATATGCTGCCAAGGATGAAGGCAACCTGCTCGAAGCGGCCATCGAGGCGGCTCGCGCCCGCGCCACTTTGGGCGAGATCAGCCAGGCGATGGAAGATGTGTTTGGCCGTCACTCGGCCATCACCCGGGTCATCTCAGGCGTCTATGCCGGCGGCTACGGCGACGATCCGGAATTCGCGGCCATCAGCGCTCGTATCGAGAGCTTCAAGGCGGCCCGCGGCCGGGCGCCCTCCATCTTCATCGCCAAGATGGGCCAGGATGGGCATGATCGCGGCGCCAAGGTGATCGCCTCGGCCTTCGCCGACCTGGGCTTTGCCGTTCATATGGGCGACCTGTTCGAGACCGCCCTGGAAGTCGCCGCCCATGTCGACGAGCTCAAGGTCGATGCCGTCGGCGTCTCCTCGTTGGCCGCCGGCCACAAGACGCTGGTGCCCGAGCTGATCGGCGCCCTCAGGGATCGCGCATTGGGCGATGTCACCGTCATCGTTGGCGGCGTCATCCCCGAGCAGGATTATGACTTCCTGCTCAATACCGGCGTCGCCGCGATATTTGGCCCCGGCACGAACGTGCTGAGCGCGGCATTCTCGGTATTGAGCCAGATCGAGGGAAGGCTGAGCAATCGATGAGACCGGAACCATCCCCCTCACCCGCCCTACGGGCACCCTCTCCCGCCAGGGGAGAGGGGTGGCTCCGTACTTGTCTAGCCACCGGCACAACGTTTGGCGCAGGGCCGTCCGCATGATCGGCCGTCTCAACCACATCGCCATCGCCGTGCCCGATCTCGCCGCCGCGTCGGCAAAATATCGTGATTTGCTTGGTGCGCAGGTCGGCGAGCCGCAGGCGCTTCCCGAGCATGGCGTCACGGTCGTGTTCATCGATACCGGCAATACCAAGGTGGAACTGCTCGAGCCGCTGGGCGAGGCCTCGCCGATATCAGCGTTCCTCGGCAAAAACCCCGCCGGCGGCATGCATCACCTCTGCTTCGAGGTTCCCGATATCCTCGCCGCCGCGGCCACGCTGGCTGCCGGTGGCGCCCGCGTGCTCGGCGATGGCACGCCCAAAACCGGGGCCCATGGCAGGCCGGTGCTGTTTCTGCATCCTAAAGATTTCGATGGCACGCTGATCGAACTCGAAGAGGCCTGATCCATCCATGAGTGAAACCACCGAGCGCCACCAGGCCATCCTGGAACTGGCCCGCGCCGAAAACCGCGTCAGCGTCGACGCCCTGGCCAGTCATTTCGGCGTTTCGGTGCAGACCATCCGCAAGGATCTCAACCAGCTCTGCGACCAGCGCCTGCTGACAAGGGTGCATGGCGGCGCCACGCTCCCTTCGGGCGTCGAGAATCTTGAATACGAGGCGCGCCGGCGCATCGCGGCCGATGCCAAGGATGCCATCGGGCGCGCCACGGCGGCGCTCATCCCCAATGACGCGTCGCTGTTCATCAATATCGGGACCACCACCGAAGCCGTCAGCCAGGCGCTGCTCGACCATTCGGGGCTGTTGATCGTCACCAACAATATCAACGTCGCCAACCGCATGCGGGTCTATCCGCGCTTCGAGGTGGTGATTGCCGGCGGCGTGGTGCGTCCCTCGGATGGCGGCATCGTGGGTGAGGCGGCAGCCGGTTTCTTCTCCCAGTTCAAGGTCGACTACGCCATCATCGGCGCCTCGGCGCTCGACGACGAGGGTACGCTGCTCGACTACGACTATCGCGAGGTGAAGGTGGCACAGGCCATCATCGCCAATGCGCGCCATGTCATCCTCGTGGCCGATCAGAGCAAGTTCACCCGCTCGGCGCCGGTGCGCATCGCCCGCATCGACCAGATCGCCACCTTCGTCACCGACCATTGCCCTTCCGACCGCTTCCGGGCGCAGTGCCGGACCGCTGGTGTCGAACTGATCGAGGCCCGTTAGCCCGGCGCTAACCACGCTGTCCGGTTCCGGCTGGCCGTAAGCCGGCATAAACTCCAGCAGCGCAAATTGTCTGCTTGGCTAGCCACGGCCGCAGCGGACAGACGCCTTGGATTGGAACGTAACCCATATGCAGGAACACCGCCTGAGCTGGCTTGGCCCCACTCTGGTGCCGGGCCTGGTGGCGCTCATTCTGCTGATCGTCGGCGGCGTCTATCTCGACCGGCAGAACAGTATCATCAACGAGGAGCGGGCGCGCGCCTCGGTCATGGCTGAGATGTCGCTGGTCCGGGCCAAGCTGGAAGGCAATATCAACGGCAATATCCAGTTGGTGCGCGGGCTGGTATCGGTCATCTCGACCGAGCCGCAGATGAAGCAGCGGCGCTTTGCAGCGCTGGTCTCCATTCTGTTCGAGGAAAAGAGCCAGTTGCGCTCGGTGGCCGCGGCCCCCGACCTGGTCGTTGCCATGACCTATCCGCTGGCGGGTAACGAAAGGGCCATCGGGCTCGACTATCGCCAGAACGAGGCGCAGCGCGAGGCGGTGCTGCGCGCCCGCGATACCGACAAGCTGGTGCTGGCGGGGCCGGTCGACCTGGTCCAGGGCGGGCGCGGCTTCGTCGGCCGCTTCCCTGTTCATACCGACTCGCCGGCCGGCCGCGTCTTCTGGGGTGTGGTCTCGGCCGTGGTCGATGTCGACCGGCTCTATGCCGATAGCGGGCTGACCGACGAGAATCTGGGTATCGAGATTTCCATTGCCGGCCGGGACGGTGTCAGCGACGAAGGCACGCGCTTCTTCGGGCCCGATCTCAGCGGCGACAATCCGGTCACGGCCCAGGTGTTGCTGCCGTCAGGCTCCTGGGAAATCGCCGCCATTCCCAAGGGCGGCTGGTCGACGGCCCAGGGCGGCA
The DNA here is from genome assembly GCA_036675975.1 of Devosia sp. Lineage (GTDB taxonomy): Bacteria > Pseudomonadota > Alphaproteobacteria > Rhizobiales > Devosiaceae > Devosia. The sequence goes on from JAKFDU010000146.1 coordinate 12,535, forward strand.
GCTGGCTGATGCGCGTCCTGATGGTGGTGGCCGGTGCACTGATCCTGTTGCCTATCGGCATCACCGGACGCCTGCTGGGCGAGCGGCAGCAGCATTACCGGGAACTCAAGACGCGCGAGAGCGCATTGGAGTCGCTGTCGCGGCGGCTTGGCCTGGCGCTTGATGTTTCCAAGGTCGGCGTATGGGAGATGGATCTGGCGACCGGCCAGGAGACCTGGGACGACAGGACCAACGAACTCTATGGCCTGCCGGCCGATGGCGGCCCGCGCAGCCACGAGAACTGGAAGCGGGCGGTGCATCCGGATGACCAAGCCAGCGCCGAAGACAATTTCCGTCGCATGATTGCCACCGGCCGCTATGAATCGACCTATCGCGTGCTGCTGGGCAATGGCACTCTGCGTCATGTTCGCTCGGTCGCCGCGCTCTACCGCGAGCCCGGCATCCCCGACCGGGTGGTGGGCGTCAACTGGGACATCACCGCCGACGTAGTGCTTAACGAGGATCTGCGGCGTGCCACCCAATTGACGGAGGCACGTAACCACGAGCTGGAGCTGGCCCGCGTTCGCATCGAGCATAATTCCCTGCATGACAGCCTGACCGGGCTGCCGAATCGACGCTATCTGGACGACATGCTCCGGCGCCATGCCGCCACCGGTTATGGCGACAGCGGCAGCATGGCGCTGCTGCATATCGATCTCGATCGCTTCAAGCAGATCAACGATACGATGGGCCACGCCGCGGGCGACGCCATGCTGGTCCATGCCAGCGCCGTGTTGCGCGACAATTGCAGCAGCGACGACTTCGTCGCCCGCATCGGCGGCGACGAGTTCGTGGTGCTGACCAAGGCCAGTGCAGGCGACATCTATCTGAGCGAACTGGCGGAGCGCATCGTGACGCAAATGCGCCTGCCGGTGACCTATGAGGGGCATGAATGCCGCTTCGGCGTCAGCATCGGTATTGCCGCCGGCCGCACGGCGCCGCTCGATGCCAAGCGCCTCCTGATCAATGCCGATATCGCGCTCTACCGGGCCAAGGCCAGGGGCCGTAACCGCTTCGAATTCTTCTCTGAGGCCCTGCAGGCCGAGGTGGTCAAGACCAAGCGGGTGGCCGATGAAATCCTCAACGGGCTCGAACGCAATGAGTTCGTGGCCTGGTTCCAACCGCAGTTCGACGCCCATACGCTGGATGTCGTGGGCGTGGAGGCGCTGGCTCGCTGGCAGCACCCCATCGAGGGGATCAAGACGCCAGATGCCTTCCTGCGCATTGCCGAGGAACTCAATGTCGTCGCCACCGTCGACCGGTTGATCCTCGAACAATCATTGGCCGCCCTCGCCCGCTGGGACGCCATGAGCCTCGCGGTGCCGCGGGTCTCGGTCAACGTATCGCTGCGCCGCCTCAACGACGAAGATCTCATCGATGGCCTCAAACAGCTCAAGATCGAGCCGGGCCGGCTGTCGTTCGAGCTGGTGGAGTCGATCTATCTCGATGAGGGCGACGCCGTCGTCGGCTGGAACATCGACCAGATCAAGGAGCTGGGCATCGATATCGAAATCGACGATTTTGGTACCGGCTATGCCTCGATCGTGTCGCTGCAGCGGCTCAGGCCCAGGCGCCTCAAGATCGACCGGCAGCTGGTCAGCCCCATCCTGGTCGATCCCGCCCAACGCCGGCTGCTCGCCTCGATCGTCGATATCGGCAAGTCGATGGGCATCGAGGTCGTCGCCGAAGGCGTCGAGACCATGGAGCATGCCGCGATCCTGCGTGATCTGGGCTGCGACATCCTCCAGGGCTATGCCTTCTCGCGCCCCCTCGCCGCCACCGACCTCGAGGCGTTCCTGAGGGCACAGGCCTGGCGCAAGGCGTCGTAATCTTCGTCGATGCTTGGCGCGCAGCTATCTCGATCTGCTCTTCTCAAAGCCCGCTCCATATTGCATTGATCGGCCCAACTTGTATGGGAGATCGACAATGAGCGCAGACAAGCGGTTCGGACTTGGCGTGGTGGGCGCCGGCATGGGCGCCAAGCCGCATGCGCTGGCGCTGCAGGCGCTGGCCAGCAGTATCGACGTGCGCGGCGTTTATCGCCGCAACCGCTCTGAGCTCGAAACCTTCTGCCAGACCTATGGCTTTCCGACCGCCGACAGCTACGAGGCCATCCTCGCCGATCCCCAGGTCGAAGCCGTTCTCATCCTCACCACGCCCAATGCGCGCGAGGAACTCGTCGCCGCAGCGACCAAAGCGGGCAAGCATGTGCTGATGGAAAAGCCCGTCGAACGGACCCTTGCTGCAGCCGAGCGGATCGTGGCCACCTGCGACGCGGCCGGGGTCAAGCTCGGCATCATCTTCCAGCACCGCTTTCGTCGCGCCTCCCGCTACCTGGCCGAAGCAGTGGCCGAAAACCGCTATGGACGCCTCGAGGCCGTGCATCTGGTCGTGCCGTGGTGGCGGCCGCAGGCGGGCTATTACGATCAGCCCGGCCGTGGCACCCTGGCGCAGGATGGTGGCGGCGTGCTCATCACCCAGGCCATTCACTCCCTCGACCTGATGCTCAGCCTCTGTGGCGAGGTCGATGCCGTGACCGCCATGGCCCGGACCACCCGCTTCCACCAGATGGAGACCGAGGACTTCGTCTCGGCCGGGCTGGAATTCGCCAACGGCGCAGTGGGCGCAGTCATGGCGACCACCGCCAGCTTCCCCGGCGGGCCGGAAAGCCTGACGCTCAACTTCGCCCATGCCACCGCCACGCTCACTGCCGGCAATCTGACGGTGCGCACCATGGCCGGCGAAACCATTGCCGAGGGCGAGGCCAGCCAGGGCGGCGGCGGCGCCGACCCGATGGCGTTTCCATTCGACTGGCATGCATCCCAGATTGCCGAATTCGCCGATGCGGTGCGCCACGACCGCCAGCCGCTCAGCAACGGGCACACGGCTTTGCGGGTACACCGGCTGATCGACGCGATGATGGTATCGGCGCGGGAGGGACGGCGGGTGGTGGTGTCCTGAGGCCGGAAGCTCCCATCACCCCCTCCCAACCTCCCCCATCAAGGGAAGGTGCCGCACTGTGGGCCAACCTCGATCCTGCCCCCGAGTGGCGAGAAACCTCCCCCTTGATGGGAAGGTAGCTGGAGCACCGCGCTCGATTGAGTGGTGCCTACCCCGCCAACGCCGCCTTCTTCTCCAGCCGCGCCCGAATGCTCTCAACGCTCGATTTCGGCGTCGCGGCAAACAGTGTCTGCGTATAGGCGTGCTGTGGATTGCCGAACACCTCTTCACGGGTGCCGTGCTCCACCACATCGCCGAAATACATCACCATCACCTCGTCGGCGATGTAGCGCACGACGCTCAGATCATGGCTGATGAACACATAGGTCAGCCCGAACTCGTCCTGCAGATCCTTGAGCAGATTGAGAATCTGCGCCTGCACGGAGAGATCCAGCGCCGATACCGGCTCGTCGAGCACGAGGAAACTCGGATTGAGCATCAGTGCCCGGGCGATGGCTATGCGCTGGCGCTGGCCACCCGAGAACATGTGCGGAAAACGGTTGAAGTGCTCCGGACCAAGGCCGACCTTGAGCAGCATGGCCATGGCCTTCTGCTGGCGCTCCGTTGCAGACATCGAGGTGTTGAGCAGCAGCGGCTCCGCCAGCACGTCGCCGATCTTCTGGCGCGGGTTGAGCGAGCCATAAGGGTTCTGGAAGACGATCTGCACCTTCTGGCGCATTTCGCGGGTGACGTGCCCGGCATTGACGGGCAGGCCATCGATCAGGATTTCCCCCGAGGTTGCCGGATCGATCAGCGTGATCATACGCGCCAGGGTCGACTTGCCGCAGCCGCTTTCGCCGACGACCGCCAGGGTCTTGCCCTTCTCCAGCGTGAAGTTCACGCCCTTGACTGCATGCACCATCTTGGCCGGGCGGAGAAAGCCGCCGGAGGAGACGTAGTCGCGCGTCAGGTTGCGCACTTCGAGAACGGGTGTCGCCATGGTCAGACCCCCGGCGCCGGTTGGAAGACGAAGTCGGACACCGTCGGCAGACGATCGCCCACCGCATTTTCCGGCAGCGCTGAGAGCAGCGCCCGCGTGTAGTTGGACTGGGGGCTCTCGAACAGGCTGAGCACGTCGGCCTCCTCCATCTTGCGCCCCTTGTACTGCACGATGACGCGGTCGGCGGTTTCAGCCACAACGCCCATGTCGTGGGTGATCATGATCAGCCCCATGCCGTGCTCGGCCTGCAGCCGCACCAAGAGGTCAAGGATCTGCTTCTGGATGGTCACGTCGAGCGCGGTGGTCGGCTCGTCGGCGATCAGCAGCTTCGGGTTACAGGCAATGGCCATGGCGATCATGACGCGCTGGCACTGTCCGCCGCTCATCTGGTGCGGATAGGCGCCGAGCCGCTCAGCGCCGTCCTTGATGCCGACCAAAGCCAGCAGTTCCACCGCCCGGTCACGAGCAGCGCGGCCGCGCAGGCCCATATGGCGTTCGAGCACTTCCTCGATCTGGAAGCCCACGGTGAAGCAGGGATTGAGGCTCGCCACCGGCTCCTGGAAGATCATGGCAATATCCTTGCCGATGATCCGCCGCTTCTCGTGTGCTGTCATGGCCAGGAGATCGAGCCCTTCGAACTCCATCTTGTCGGCAGTAACAGTGGCGGTGCGGGGCAAGAGGCCCATCACTGCAAGCATGGCGACGGACTTGCCGGAGCCGGATTCGCCGACAATGGCCAGCACTTCGCGCGCTTCCACCGATACGTCGATGCCATCAACGGCCTTGAACAGGCCGATGGAGGTATCGAAGGCAACGGTGAGATTCTTGATTTCAAGCAGGGGCATGATCTCAGCTCCTCTTGAGCTTGGGGTCGAGCGCGTCGCGCAATCCATCGCCAATGAGGTTGATGGCGAGCACGGTGATCAGGATGGCGAGACCCGGGAAGGTCACGATCCAAGGCGCGCTGGAAATGAATTCGCGGCCCTTAGCCAGCATGGTGCCCCATTCCGGCGTCGGCGGCTGCGCGCCCATGCCCAGGAAGCCCAAAGCGGCCGCGTCGAGAATGGCGTTGGAGAAGGACAAGGTGGCCTGGACGATCAACGGACCCAGGCAATTGGGCAGGATGGTTATCGTCATCAGCCGGAAATGGCCGGCTCCGGCCATCTTGGCGGAGGTGACATATTCGCGGTTCTTCTCCGCCATGACAGACGCCCGCACCAGCCGGGCGAAATGCGGCTGCAGCACGAGAGCGATGGCGAGCATGGCGTTGAGCAGCCCCGGCCCCAGAATGGCCACCAGCACGAGGGCGAGCAGCAGGGAGGGGAATGCCAGGATGATATCCATCACCCGCATGATGGCGACATCGACCCAGCCGCGGAAATAGCCGGCCAGCAGGCCCAGCACAATGCCGACGGTCGCGGCAATAGACACCACGACCAGACCAATGGTGAGCGAATAGCGCGCACCATGAATGAGACGCGACAGGATATCGCGGCCCACTTCGTCGGTGCCCAGTAAGAATCTGAGGTCGCCGCCATTGGTCCAGGCCGGCGGCAGCTTGTCGAAGCCGCGGAATTGTTGCTCGGGCACATAGGGCGCGATCCAGGGCGCAAAGAGCGCCAGGACGATGAAAATGCCCACGACGGCAAGCCCGATGACCGCCCCGCGATTCATCGAGAAATAGTGCCAGAATTCGCTAAAGGCGGCGGCGCGAGCGCCCTTGGGGCGGGCTGGGACTGGTTTGGAGATGTCTGTCATCATCGCACCCGGATGCGCGGATTGATGACCGCGTAGAGAAGGTCGACGATCAGGTTGACCGCCATGATAATCAGCGCGATCAGCAACAGCCCGCTCTGGACCACGGGATAATCGCGCTTGAGGATGGATTCGATCATCCACTTGCCGATGCCGGGCCAGGAAAAGATCGTCTCGGTCAGGATGGCGCCGGCCATCAGCGCCCCCACCTGCAGACCAATCGTGGTGACGACGGGAATGAGGGCGTTGCGCAGGGCGTGGACGTTGACCACTCGGCCGGGCGACAGCCCCTTGGCGCGGGCCGTCCGCACATAGTCGTCGCCCAGCACTTCAAGCATGGCCGAGCGCGTCTGGCGCGCGATAACCGCCAATGGAATGGTCGCCAGGACCACCGTGGGCAGGATCAGGTGGCGCAAAGCCGAAACGAAGGCCGGCCAGTTGCCATAGAGCAGGCTATCGATGGTCATGAAGCCGGTGATTGGCCGCAGGAAGAAATTGAGCGCAATGCGGCCAGAAACAGGCGTCCAGCCCAGATAGCTGGAAAAGAACATGATCAGCAGCAGGCCCCACCAGAAGATGGGCATGGAATAGCCGGTCAGCGCCAAGCCCATGGTGCCCTGGTCGAGCCAGGAGCCGCGCCTGACCGCCGCCAGCACCCCGGCCGGGATGCCGACCACGGTGGCGAGGATGATGGCGCAGAGGGCCAGTTCGACCGTCGCGGGGAACAGGGTCATGAATTCGTTGAGCACGGGACGCTTGGTGCCCAGGGACACGCCGAAATCGCCTGATAGCACCGAGCCCAGGTAATTGAGATATTGCTGCCAGATCGGCAGGTTGTAGCCGAAGGCTTCCTTGAGAATTTCGTAGCGCTCGGGCGTCACACCATGCTCGCCGGCCATGGCCAGGATGGGGTCGCCCGGCAGCAGGCGGACAAAGGCGAAGGCGCAGATCGAAATGCCGATCACGGTCGGAACGATCAGCAGCAGCCTGCGGAAAATGTAGGAAATCATGAGCTTCTTCTTGAGTGGAAGCGCCGGACCCGGGGCCCGGCGCTTCCTGAGCTAACTATTCGGTGACGTCGACATTGTCGAAGACGTGGTCACCCAGCGGGCTCTGGACGAAGCCAGTGACGCGCTTGTTCATCGGCACGAAGACCTTGGAATGGGCCAGGGTCAAAGCCGGCTCTTCGGCCTTGAAGATCACCTGCGCCTGCTCGTAGAGAGCGGTACGCTCTGCCGGGTCGGCAGTGACCTTGGCCTTCTGGATCAGGTCCTCGAACTCTTCGTTGCACCAGAACGAGTAGTTCGACACGCCGATAGCCGAGCAGGAGAACAGGGTGGCGAAGAAGTTGTCCGGATCACCATTGTCGCCGGTCCAGCCGATCTGGAACGGACCCTTACGACCCACGGCCTTGCCGCGCTCGCGATATTCGGTCCACTCATAGGTCACGATGTTGGCGGTGACGCCGATCGCGGCCCAGTCAGCCTGGATCATTTCGGCAACGCGCTGGGCGTTGGGGTTGTAGGGACGCGACACGGGCATGGCCCAGAGGTCGGTGGTCAGTTCGGTGACACCGGCTTCGGCCAGCAGGGCCTTGGCGCCTTCGACGTCATAGGTGTCGTCGGCAACGGTGTTGTTATAGGACCACATGGTGGGCGGGATCAGGTTCTTGGCGACCTGGCCGGCACCCTGGTAGACGGCGTCGACGATGGCCTGCTTGTCGATGGCCATCGAGAGGGCCTTGCGGACCTTCACATTGTCGAACGGCGCCTCGGTGACGTTGTAGGACATGTAGCCGATATTTAGGCCTTCCTGCTCGAGAACGGTCAGGTTCTCATTGGCCTGCAGCATCGGCACGTCGGCCGGAGCCGGGTACGGGATGATGTCGCATTCGCCGGCAATCAGCTTCTGGGCCCGCACCGACTGGTCGGGCGTGATGGCAAAGATCAGGTCGTCGATGGCCGGCTTGCCACCAAAATACTCTTCGTTGGCGGCGTAGCGGATGACCGAGTCGAGTTGGTAGTCGACAAACTTGAACGGGCCAGTGCCGACCGGCTGGGTCGAGAGCAGTTCGGGGGTACCGGCAGCAGAAAGCTGGTCGGCATATTCCTTGGAGACGATCGAGCCGAAGGGCATTGCCAGGTTCGCGATCATCGGCGCATTGGGCTCTGACAGCACGAACTTGACGGTCAGGTCGTCGACCTTGACGATTTCCTTGACGTAGCGCGGCATGTCCATGCCCTGGTAGTAATCCCAGGTCAGGTTGGCGAGGTAGGCGAAATACGGATTGTCTTCCTTGAACTGGCGCTCGAAGGAGAAGATCACGTCGTCGGCGTTGAAATCGCGCGTGGGCGTGAAATAGGGCTGGGTGTGGAACTTGACGCCCGGACGCAGCTTGAAGGTGATCTCGAGACCATCAGCGGAAACCTCCCAGCTCTCGGCCAGGCCGGGTTCCACGTCGGTGCTGCCAGGAACGAAAGCGGCGAGGCCGTCATACATGGTGTGTGCGGAGGCGTCGAAGTCGTTGCCGCCGGTGGTTGGGCCTGGATCGAAATGGGCAGGCGAGGCTTCCGAGCAAAATACGAGCTGCTTGGCCTGCGCGGCGCCAGCGGCCAGCGCCAGGATGGCGGTTGCCGCCAGCAGGCTTTTCATCAATTTCATGATTGTTGTCTCCCGATATTTATGCGCATCCGGCTTGCCAACCGGAGCTTGGGCGTCAACAAAGCCTAGAATCCAAGGGAGCGCAAGCAGGCAGTTTGACCATTTGGTCAATATGATGACAGCCGAAACGTCATTCCACAGGATTGGACGATATTGGAATGAACCGTTCGGTGGCCATGTCGTGGCTTGACCCGGCCATGCGGGTGATGATCCATGGGCGGTATGAGTTTATCCATCGCCACCGTCAGCCTGCTCGTCGCCGATTATGACGACGCCATCGCCTTCTACTGCGACACGCTCGGCTTCGATCTTGTTGCCGATACCGACATGGGCGGCGGCAAGCGCTGGGTCGTCGTGGCCCCGCCGGGCCGTTCCGGGGCGCAGCTGCTGCTGGCCAAGGCGGATGGCGAGGCGCAGCGCGCCGCTATCGGCAATCAGGGTGGCGGACGAGTGATGTTCTTTCTCAACACCACGCATTTCGAGCGCGACCACACGGCCATGGTCGCGCGCGGTATCAAGTTCCTCGAAGCACCACGTCACGAGACCTATGGCTCGGTCGCGGTATTCGAGGATCTCTACGGAAACAAATGGGACCTCATCCAGCCCAAGGCCTGATACTGGCCCTGCTCATCCTTCCCGTCGCCGCGCAGGAACCCGGCTGGCATTACTCGCCATTGCCTGGCGAGGGCGACCGCGCCGCGCTCGGCTGCGCGCTCGGTTCGACATCCGAAGCCTTTGCCTGCATCGCCGTGCGCTGCGAGGACGACTACTCGACCGGGGTGCATATCCATACCAGCCGGCCCGAAAGCGACGCCGGGCGCTGGGCCATCACCATCGACAAGGAAACCCGCTCCTTCGATGCGGAAGCGGCTGAACCCTATGGGGCGCGGCTGCTCGGCGACTATTCCTGGGTGCTCGATAATCTCGCCAACGGCGCGGTGGCCTATCTCGAACCCGAAAGCGGTCCGGGCATGCCGGCCAACCATATTGCGCTCGATGGCTCGCTCTATGCCATCAATGCTGCCCTCGCCTTCTGCGCGCCGCGCGTTCCAGTCGAACCGATCACCGACACGGGCGTTTAGTCAGCGAACCAACACGGAGAAGAAGCATGGACCGTCGCCCCCTCGGACGCAGTGAGATTGTCATTGAACCCCTGGTGCTGGGCGGCAACGTCTTTGGCTGGACGGTGGACGAGAAGACCGGCTTTGCCATTCTCGACGCGTTTGTCGACGAGGGCTTTTCGGCAATCGACACCGCAGAGGGCTATCCCAACTGGGTGCCCGGCAATCCCCCCGGCATGAGCGAGACCATCATCGGCAAGTGGATGAAGGCGCGCGGCAACCGCGACGCGGTCCATATCCTGACCAAGGTCAACTCGTCCAACAAACCGGGCGGCCTCAAGGCCGACAAGATCGTTGCCGGTTTTGACGCCTCGCTCAAGCGCCTCCAGACCGATTATGTCGACGTCTATTTCAGCCATTGGCCGGACCCGGAAACCAGCCACGAGGAAACGCTGGGCGCCTATGATCCGATGGTTCGATCAGGCAAGGTGCGGGCGGTGGGGGCCTCGAACTACACCGCCGATATGATCAAGGCGGCGCACGAGGTCTCGGTCATCAAGTCGCTGCCCCGCTATGAAGTGCTGCAGCCCCGCTACAACCTCTATGACCGCGCCGAGTTCGAAGCGCTGCACGACACGGTGGTCGAAAACGAGATGGGCGCCGTCGTCTATTACAGCCTCGCCTCAGGCTTCCTCACCGGCAAGTATCGCTCCAAGGCCGATTTCGGCAAATCGCCGCGCGGCGGCGGCGTCGAGCGCTACCTCGACAAGAAAGGCACAAGCATTCTTGCAGCATTGGACAAGGTTGCCGCGGCCAATGACGCCACGCCCGCCGAGGTGTCGCTCGCCTGGCTCGTCGCGCAACCGGGAGTCACGGCCCCCATCGCTTCGGCGACCTCGGTGGAACAGGTCAAGAGCCTCGCCAAGGGCGTGCGGCTCAAGCTGAGTGATGCGGACTTGCAGACGCTGACGGACGCCGGGAAGTAAGAATACCCCACCTAACCTCCCCCGGAAAAGGGGGAGGGACCGATCCAGCCTGTGGCACTGTCTCCGACAATCACGGAGCGGACTCCTCCCCTATCAGGAGGAGACTAGGAGGGGGTATCCGCCAGGACTCCCCTTCGGCTACCACTCGAAATCCGGCCCATTCTCGCGCGCACCCATCAGGAACACGTCGCTCATCAGCCGCAGCGGCGCCGCGTCGACGTCGCTTTCATGCCGATCGAGCAGACCGGCGAAATGCTCGTACATGGCGGCATATTCGCCATCGCCGTGCTGGAGCACCAGTTGATCATTGACGGTCAGCGACCGCCCGCCGCCTTCGAGCTTGATGACATCGCCGGTGCCGGTCTCGACCCGGATAGTCCAGATCTCGCCGCTCTCCTCGAGCCAGTTGAAGCCGGCCGACAGTCTTGGCTGGTGCAACTGGCCGGACTTGAAGCCGATCTCGACATCGACAGGCGTCTGCCGGTTGGCGGGGAAGGTCAGCTTGGCCCGCTCCACAAAGACCGGGAACGGCATGATCTTGGTGAAGATGGACAGCGCATTGATGCCGGGGTCGCAGACGCCGAAGCCGCCGGGTTCCCACACCCAGTCCTGGCCCGGATGCCATTTGCGCACGCTTTCGCGCCAGTCGATGCGCACCGACCGCACCCCATCCTGGGCCAGCATGGCCTTGGTGCGGTCCACCGCCGGATTCCACTGGCTATGCCAGGTCTGGTAGAGCACACGATCGAGGCGCCGCGCATGGGCGATCAGGTCGTCGAGCTCGGAAATGGTGGTGGTAGGGGGCTTTTCCATCATCACGTCCTTGCCGGCATCGAGCGCCTCGCGGACATATTGATGGCGGATGCCGGGCGGGGTGCAGATCGACACCAGCGACACATCGGGCATAGCGGCATAGAGCTCGCCAGGGGTGCGGAAAGCCGGCAGGCCGTTATGGCTCAGGCCACGGGTCGAGACCGTCGCCGCCAACTCGAAATCATCCGATGCGTCGATGACAGGCAGGTGCTGGTCCTGCGCGATCTTGCCCACGCCGATGACGGCGATCCTGCGTTTGGCCATGTGAAAGTCCCTCAAGAAAAGTCGGGCGTATAGAACAGAGCCACCCCCACTCTGCCAAGGGGAATTGTATGACTATTTTGGCGGCTGCCAGAGTTCGATCTGGTTCCCTTCGGGATCGTGCAGGCGACAAAACCGCCCGGTCTCCGCCGTGTCCCACTCATCGGGCCTCGTTTCCGTGGCAATCCCGGCGGCATTGAGCTGGGCCATCATCTGGTCGAGATCATCGACGCGGAAATTGATCATCCATTGCTTGTCCGCTGGAAAGTAATCGGTCGTTTCCCTGAACGGCGCGAAGACCGTCAATCCCAGATCCTGCTGCCACAGCTCCGTAATGCCGAGATGCTGTTCATACCAGGCGGCCAACGCCTTGTTATCGCGAGAGCGGAAGAAGATGCCGCCAATGCCGAGTACCTTCGCCATGTTGTCTGCCTCACCGAATGAGTATCGCCCTGAAGTCGTTCACATTGGTGCCGGTCGGCCCGGTGACCAGCAGGTCGCCGATGGCGTTGAAGGCGCCCCAGGCGTCGTTGCCGGCCAAGGCGGCCAGCGGGTCGATGCCCGCCTTGCGCAGCCGTGTTGCCGTGGTGCCATCGGCGAAGGCGCCGGCATTGTCCTCCGAACCATCGATGCCATCGGTATCAGCGGCCAGGGCGGAAATATTGTCTGACCCATCGATGGCGATGGCCAGCGCCAAAAGGAACTCCGCATTGCGCCCGCCACGCCCACCCTTGCCGCGCAGGGTCACGGTGGTTTCCCCGCCCGAGAGCAGCACGACGGGTTTCTTGAAGGGCCGGTTGCGCTGGGCGATTTCCCGCGCCATGGCCGCATGGACCAGTGCCACGTCACGCGCTTCGCCCTCGATGGAATCGGAGAGGATCGCCGCCTCGACGCCCTGCCGGCGCGCCAGCTCAGCCGCGTTCTCCAGCGACAGGGCCGCCGAAGCGATGGTGCGCACGCTGTTACGCGCGAAGACCGGGTCGCCAGGCTGTGGCGCCAGGTTATCGTCGCCCGCCAGCAGCGCATGGGCATGCGGCGGCAGTTCCAAGCGATAAAGATTGGCATATTTGCGCGCCAGTTCGCGCGAGCCCGACAGCGGGATGGTCGGTCCGGAAGCCACCAAAGCCGGGTCGTCGCCCGGTACGTCGGACACCACCAGCGTGGCGACGCGCGCCGGAGCGCAATGGGCGGCCAGCCGACCACCCTTGATGGTCGAAAACTGATTGCGGATCAGGTTCATCACCGAAATCGGCGCGCCCGAGGCAAGGAGAGCTCGGTTGATGGCCTGCTCGTCGTCGAGCGTCAGCCCGGGCGCTGGCGCGGGCAACAGCGCCGAGCCGCCACCTGAGATCAGCGCCACCACCAGGTCATTGGGACCCAGGCCCGAAACCGTCTCCATGATCCGGCGCGCCGCCAGGAAACCGGCTTCATCGGGAACCGGATGGGCGGCCTCGACGATCTCGATTCGCTCGCAGGTTTCGGCATAGCCGTAGCGCGTTACCACGAGCCCCCCAAGCGGACCCGGCCAGGCCTGCTCGAAGGCGCGCGCCATCTGTGCCGAAGCCTTGCCGGCGCCGATCACCACCGTGCGCCCTGCCGGTGGTTCGGGCAGGTGACGGCGCACGGCCAAGGCCGGCTGCGCCTGTGCCACGGCCTGGCGGAACATCTGCTCGAGCAGCGCGCGGTCCAAAGCTCTCTCCCGGCTTGCGATTCGCTGTCGGCAAGGGTAGCCACCAATGGGCCAGCTGGACAGTTGTCAAACGGCCGACACAGAGTACGCATAGCGGCTGAGGCAAGGAGTTCCGATGACAGAACGATTCGCGATCTATTTTGCCCCCGCCGCTACCAGCAATCTGTGGGAGCGGGCCGCCACCTGGCTTGGCCGCGACGCAGCCGATGGCGACACCTTCGAAGGGCCCGTCGCCGGCATCGACCGCAACCGCCTGCTCAACCTGACCCAGTCGGCCAACCGCTATGGCTTTCATGCGACGCTCAAGGCGCCCATGGCCTTGGTCGAGGGCGCTGGTGAAGCCGAGCTGCGCGCCGCGCTGACCCAGTTCGCTGCCCGCCATCGGCCCGTCGCGCTGGGGAAGCTCAAGCTCGCCTCGCTGCACGGGTTCCTGGCCCTCATGGTCGATGGCGAGAACGAGGCGCTGCAGGATTTTGCCGCCCATGTGGTGGAAGATTTCGATCCGTTCCGTGCCCCGATGAGCGTCAAGGATCGCGCCGCCCGCGCCAAGGGCCTGAGCGAACGCCAGATCGAGCTGCTCGACGCCTATGGCTACCCTTATGTGTTCGAAGAATTCCGCTTCCACATGACGCTGACGGACCGGTTGAGCGAAGCCGACGCGGCCGAAGTCACTCCCGCCGCCAACACCTGGTTTGCGCCGGTACTCGAAGAGTCGGTAGTGCTCGATCGGCTGTCGCTGTTCCATGAACAAGAGGCCGGAAAGCCGTTCCGCCGGGTCGGCGATTTCAAGCTGGAAGGCGCCGCCTGATGGCCGAAACGAGCTTCCGCAATGCCCGCGTCGTGCTGGCGACCGAGATTATCGAGGGCGGCGTTGCGGTCGAGGATGGCATCATTACCGGCGTCGGATCCGGAGCCCGGACCGGCGAGGATTTCGAGGGCGACTACCTGATCCCGGGCCTGGTCGAGCTTCATACCGATCATCTGGAAAATCACTATCGCCCGCGCCCCGGCGTGTTCTGGGACGCCATGGCATCCCTCCATGCCCATGACGTGCAGATCGCTGGCTCGGGCATTACCACCGTGTTCGACGCGGTCCGCATCGGTTCCGATGTCGACATGCCGCAGATGCGCGAACATGCGGGCCTGCTGATCGACGCCGTTCGCGCCGCCCGCCAACAGGGCTGGCTGCGGGCGGAGCACCTGATCCACCTGCGCTGCGAACTGCCAAGCACCGACGTGATCGAGCATTTCGAGAGCTTCGTCGACCATCCGGAAACCCGTCTCATCTCGCTGATGGACCATACGCCGGGACAGCGCCAATTCACCTCGCTCGAGACCTACAAGCTGTTCTACAAAAAGCAGCTCGGCGTGACCCAGGACGAGGTCGAGCGCTATCTGGCCGCGGCGCTGGCCCAGCACGAGCGCTACTCGGCCCCGAACAGGCGCCATCTGGTGCAGCGGTCGCGGTCCCTCCGACTGGCCATGGCCAGCCACGACGACGCAACGCTGGCCCATGTGGAAGAAGCGGTAGCCGATGGCGTGGCCATCGCTGAATTCCCCACGACGCTCGAAGCAGCGGCCGCCGCACATGATGCGGGGCTCGCCATTCTGATGGGTGCGCCAAATGTGGTGCGCGGCAAGTCGCATTCAGGCAATATCTCGGCGACCGATCTGGTGCGGGCGGGCCTGTTGGATATTCTCAGTTCAGATTACGTGCCATTTGCCCCGCTCCAGGCCGCCTTCGCGCTGCCGCAGCGGGTCGACAACATCGCGCTGCCCGCGGCTCTCGCCACTGTCACGCGCAATCCGGCGCGCGCAGCTGGCCTCGACGATCGCGGCGAGATTGCCATCGGCAAGCGTGCCGACCTGGTCCGCGTCAAGCTGGTGGGTGGCCTGCCCGTCGTACGCGGCGTCTGGCGGCAAGGCGTGAGGGTCAGTTAGTCCATGGCGCGTCCGCTCGGTTCGCTGGTTCTGGTCGTTGGGCCCTCGGGCGTCGGCAAGGACACGCTGATAGCGGGCGCCCGGCACGCGCTTGAAAACGACAAGCGCTTCGTTTTCGTGCGGCGCCTTGTCACCCGGCCCACTGATGTCGAACTTGAGGATCACGATAGCCTCGATCCCGAAACCTTCCGGCAAATGGACGAGGCGGGACGCTTTGCCCTGTCATGGGACGCACACAACCTTCGCTATGCGCTGCCGCTGAGCCTCGATACCGATCTGGCCTTGGGCAAGACCGTGGTCGCCAACGTTTCCCGTCACGTCGTCCCCGAAGCCGTCGAGCGGTACCCCGCCTGTGCGGTGGTGCTGATTACCGCCGAGATTTCCTGCCGCGCCGAACGGCTGATCAGGCGCGGTCGCGAGAGCGGCGACCAGATCACCGCCCGGCTGGCGCGCGAAAGCGCTGCGGTTCCATCCGGCATTACCCCCATCATCATCGACAATTCGGGGCTCCTCGCCATCGGCGTCACCGCCTTCGTCATGGCGCTGCGGACCATTGCCGCGCAGGAATAGCGACGGGTGATGAACCGAGGGCGATCTGGCGCGTTGCTGCTTGCAGCAGCGTCAGGAGTTTCCCATGAGTCGCAACGGACTTTACGCAGTGATCGCCATTCTATTGGTCGCGATCATCGGTTTTGGCATCTATAGCTACCAGCAACAACAGGCGCGTCCCGGCGTCGAGGTGCGCATCGACGAGCAGGGAGTATCGATCGATGGAAATGGCTGACCAGACCGACCGGCGGCAGGCCATTGCAACGGCGATAGCGGCGGAACTGGAGCGGCAGGCCCGGGCCGGCGCGGCGCGGGTCGATGTCGAGGCCTTGGCCAGCGCCATCGACGAGGCGCTCGATCCGACTCCGCCGGCCAATGAGGGCAGGCATCCGGACGAGCTCAACGCCACCAATGACGACTGACCGAGGACACGCAAATCCCCAGTGACACTTATGCGCTAGTCGGCCTTGGCGTTGGCGCCATTGTGGTGGCGTGGCTCGTTTTCTCGGTGCTCAAGAAGGTCATCGGACTGGTGGTCCTGGCGGCCATAGTGGTCGCCGCCTTCCTGCTGTGGCAAAACCCGGCACTGTTGGCGGGACTCATCGGCTGGTTGCAGAATCTCGGATGAGGCCGATCTGGCTTGTGCGCAGCAGCCGCGCCTGGGGCGCGGCCGCCGCTCAGGCCGCGGCGTCGCCCTTGCGGACGGCCTGCGACACGGCGAAATGTGCCTTTTCGACGGTTTCGAACTGCTGTCCGTCGATGGCGAAGGCCGGCAGCTTGACCGCGAGGAAGCGGTAGCCGTTGGCATGCGGCACCACGACGCCCAGCGGTTCACCGGCGACTTCTATGACGATTGGCTTATGGGCCTGGGCCCGGTCGAGACTGCGTTCCTGCATGGGTGGGTGCTCCACTTGCGCATTGCACAGGTCAGGAATCTGGTGAGCAAAGGGGCTTGCACCATCCTGTCCGGCAACGCTGGGGTTCTATCGGAAGACTGAGACGAAGGCGTGACAGCGGGTCACATTCGTTTCGAGTGACAGATCCCTTGCCAGCGTTTGGACGCATGCAGGCTGGTGCGTACGACAGAGCAACCGGCATGGATAGTGAAGGTAGTCGATGGGGTCATCTTCAGTCCTTTCCTGCTGGTTGAACGACGCAAGCATCGGCAAATGCCGATACGTGACGGCAAGATAGGAGCGTTTTCTCCCGAATGCCAGAGGCCGGCACGCCATAGAGTGCAGAATTTTGAAAAAGACTGCTCGACTTTCGACGTAGATTGAAAATGTGATATCTTTGGTCATGTTTGATGTGCGCACCTCAACGCACCCAACTTCGTTCCCGGCGCTTGAACTGGACCGGACAATCTGGTGTTGTCCGCGTTCAACAAAGCGTCGCCGCGGAAACTAACCGCGGTCCGAGGGGTGTACCAAGTGTCCGAAGACGACCTGCCGCAGGCCGCCGCCAAGGGCAAGCGCGGCGTCAAGCCATCCGGCAAGCCGACGCTCAAGACGATCGCGCAGATGACGGGCTTTGCCGTCACCACCATCTCCCGCGCGCTCAACAATGCGCCCGAGCTGGCTCAGGAAACCCGCGACCGGGTGCAGAAGATCGCCGCCGAGATCGGCTACCTGCCCGACCGCGCTGCCCTGCGCCTCAAGACAGGCCGCACCAATGTCATCGCCCTGGTGCTCGAGCCGGACGAGCAGATCTACGGCTTTGGCTCCTCCATCGTCACCGGCCTCACCGAAGCGGCGCGTAACACGGCCTACCACATCGTCATCACGCCGCTGTTTCGCAATGTGGAGCCGATCGAGCCGATCAAGCATATCGTGCGCAACCGCATGGCAGACGGCGTCATCTTCTCCAAGGCCGAGAGCTTTGACGAGCGCATCCGCTTCCTGATCGACAATGACTTTCCCTTTGCCAGCCATGGCCGCACCAAGTGGCCCGAGCCGCATCCCTGGGTGGATTTCGACAACGAGGCCTATGCCTATGGCGCGGTGAAGCGACTGGTGCAGAAGGGATGTAAATCCGTCTCGATCATCCTGCCGGAGAGCGCCCTTACCTATACCGACCATCTCAAGGCCGGCATGGCCCGTGCCGCCGCGGAGGCGGGCATCGCCCACGAATTCGCCACCGACGTGACGCTGCACAGCCAGACCGACGCGATCCGCAACTATGTCAGCAAGCGCTCCAAGCGCCCCGACGGGCCCGATGGCTGGGTCTGTGCCTCGGAAGTGTCGGCCCTCGCCGTGATCGGCGCGCTCAACGAGAGCGGCAAGATCGTGGGCAAGAATGTGCATGTGGTTTCCAAGCAGTCCTCGGCCATGTTCGCGCAGTTCCAGCCGGGTGCCGAAACCGTGCATGAGGATTTCGTCGATGCCGGCCGCCATCTGGGTGCCCTGCTGCTCCGCCGCATTGCCGGCGAGGCGCCCGAGGAGCTGCATTATCTGGCCAAGCCCAGGTTCGACTGGGAAGATTAGCGGCGGGGTGCGTTCTCGGAGCGCCGCGGCGGCGCCCCCCTGCGTCATTGCCCGGCTTGTCCGGGCAATCCATCATCGGGCGTCGAACAGTCACGCGCTCAGGTCATTCCACTCTGGATTGATGGCCTCGATGAGGTTGATCTTCCACTGGCGCGGATATTTCTTGATGGCTTTCTCGCGCCTGATGGCATCAACCACCAAGTCATGTTCCTCCAGTCACACCAGGGTCGTGACGCCATAGCGCGACGTGAAACCCGGCGTCAGAGCATGCTGGTGTTCAAACAGCCGTCGCGACGGGTTTGAGGTGACGCCGGTGTAGAGCGTCCCGTTCTTCTTGGAGGCGAGGAAGTAGACGTAGCCCTTCATGCGCCCAGCATGCGGGCAGATGGATCACCGGGACAAGCCCGGTGATGACGATGATGGGAAGAGCCGCGCCAAACCCTCCCCCGTCATTGCGCGGCTTGTCCGGGCAAACCAGCTTCGATGAGCTGCCGCTCGGGCGACGCCCTAGCCCTCCAGCTCTTCCCGCAGCAATTCCATTTCCAGCCACGCTTCCTCGGCTTCCGCGAGCCTGGCCTCCGCTTCCATCAGTGCCTTGGATTTGGCGGCAAAGCCGGATGGGTCGCGCGCATAGAATTTGGGATCGGCCAGCGTGGCGTTGATGGCCTTGATCTCGTCTTCCAGCCCGTTGATCGTCTTGGGCAGGGTTTCGAGCGCGTGCTTTTCCTTGAAGCTCATCTTGCGTTTCGGCGCGGCCGAGGTCGCCGCCGTCGTCTGGGCCAGGCTGGTCTTGCCCGCCCGGTGCGCCTTGGGCGCCGCTTCGCGGGCGGTGACGCCCTCGCCGCGCTGGATCACCATGTCGGAATAGCCGCCGGCATATTCGGTCCACACGCCTTCGCCCTCGGCGATGATGACCGAGGTCGCCACCCGATCGAGAAAATCGCGATCGTGGCTGACCACGATGACGGTGCCGGCATAGTCGGACACCATCTCCTCGAGCAGGTCGAGCGTTTCGAGGTCCAGATCGTTGGTCGGCTCGTCCAGCACCAGGAAATTGGAGGGCAATGACAGAGCCCGTGCCAGCGCGACACGCGCACGTTCGCCGCCACTGAGCTTGCCGATCGGCGTATTGGCCTGTTCAGGTCCGAACAGGAAGTCCTTCATATAGCCCACGACATGCTTGGGCTGGCCGTTGATCTGCAGCGTATCGGAGCCACCGCCGGTCAGTGCCTCCTTGAGCCGCGTATCGGGGTGCAGCTTGGCGCGGCCCTGGTCGAGCATGGCCAGTTCGAGCGCCGAGCCCAGCTTGATCTTGCCGCTATCGGGCTCAAGCAGGCCGGTCAGCATCTTGATCAGCGTGGTCTTGCCGGCGCCATTGGGGCCGACAATGCCGATCCGATCGCCGCGCACCACGCGGGTGGAAAAGTCGCCGACGATGACGCGGTCGCCATAGCGCTTGGAGATGTTCTCGGCCTCGACCACCAGCGCGCCCGAGGTGCGACCCTCGGCGACCTGCATGTTGACCGAGCCGGTGACGCGGCGCTGCTCGCGTCGATCCTGCCGAAGCCCGGCCAGCCGCTCCAGCCGGCCCACATTGCGCTTGCGCCGGGCGGTGACGCCATAGCGCAGCCAATGTTCCTCGCGCACGATCTGCCGGTCGAGCTTGTGGCGGTCGCGCTCTTCTTCCTCCAGCACCTGGTCGCGCCAGGCCTCGAAGTGGGAAAAGCCCTTGTCGAGCCGCCGCGTCACGCCGCGGTCGAGCCAAACGGTGGCGCGGGTCAGATCGCCGAGGAAGCGCCGGTCGTGGCTGATGAGCACCATGGCCGAGCGCAGCGAATCCAGCTCCGCCTGCAGCCATTCGATGGCCGGCAGGTCGAGATGGTTGGTCGGCTCGTCCAGCAGCAGGATGTCGGGCTTGGGGGCCAGCACCCGCGCCAGAGCGGCGCGGCGGCCCTCGCCACCCGAGAGTTTTGTGGGGTCTTCGGCGCCGGTGAGGCCCAGCGAGCTCAGCAGATATTGCGCGCGGTATTCGTCGTCGCCCGGCCCGAGGCCCGCTTCGACATAGGCCAAAGTCGTCGCATAGGCGGACAGGTCCGGCTCCTGCGGCAGGTAGCGCAGGGTGGCGCTCGGCTCGACGAAGCGCACGCCACCATCATGGACCACATCGCCCGCGGCGATCTTGAGCAGGGTAGACTTGCCCGAGCCATTGCGCCCCACCAGCGCGATGCGCTGGCCGGGGGACACGATGAGTTCGGCGCTTTCGAGCAGCGTGGTGCCGCCGAAGGTCAAATGGATATTCTGAAGCGAAAGAAGGGGTGCTGCGGCCATGAGGCGGATAGAGCATAGAGCCCGGGCAAAGAAAAGGCCGGTCAGGTCATCGCGCCGCGGCCGCGCACGAGATGGTCGGCTCGCCGCTGCGGGCGGGTGGCGAGATAGAGTTCGACGCTGGGCATGAAGAGTTCGCGCCACTCCTGCTCCCAGTCGCCGACCCCTCTGGCAAGCGAAGCGGCCAATGTGGTCTTGGCATCGCTCTCGATCCAGAACCGGAGATCGTAGTGGTGGGCAAGATCTTGGCTGAGGGCCGAGACGCCCTCAACGACCACAAGCCCGCACGGCTCGACCACCCGTTCCTCGTCGGCGAGTTGCCCGACTGCCCAGTCGTAGTACCGGTAGCGCGCTACCTGACCACGGCCCAATGCAAGCACGGCGTCTGTGAACGCGTCATAACGGATATATGGAAACGGAAATCCGGGTTGCGCAGTGCCGCGCCAGTCGCGTTCGGGACGCACGAAGTCGTCGAGATAGACCACCTCGGCTCCCAGCTCTCGCTCCAGCCGCTCAGCTAGAGTGGATTTCCCGGACACCGGCAGGCCATCGATTGCCACCAGAGCCGAGGGCGTATTGCGCAACAGCGCCACCGCTTCGTCGAAATCAATCATCGCTTCGCTCCCGCCGACAATGTCGATCGACGTGCAATGCTCGGCAATAGAGAAAGAAAAGGCCGGTCAGGACGTTGAGGATCCTGACCGGCCCGGGGAGACGGTAGCAGCAAGCCCCGTCGTCTCGGCAGCGTTGCGGTTGACTAAGGCCCCTCGGACCAACCACCGCCGCGCGATAACGGGAGAAGAGCATACGTTATTATGAGTGTCAAACTCATAATATAGCTCTGGCTCCGCAGTCAGCGGAAGCTGTGCCGAGATTTGGCGAGTCGAAAATGGTGGGCGTCGAGAACCGGAGCGGAGCGTATTTACATACGTGAGCACCGGAAGCGCAGGCGGCTGCCATTTGCAGGCCGCCATCGCCCAAATATCGGCATAGCTTAGTGCGCAGGCACCATCACCGCATCCAGCGTCGACAGGCCGAGGCGGTCGCGGATCGAGCGCTTCTTGCTGGCGAGATCGGCGATGGTGTGGCTGGCCAGCACGTCGAAAAAGGCGCCAAGCGCCTCGCGCAGCGCGCCGTTGAGGTCGCATTCCCCGATCAGCGGGCAATCGGCGCCATCCTCGAAACACTCGGCCAGGGCAAAGTTCTCTTCGGTAAGCCGGATCGTATCGAGGAGGGTGATGTCCTCGGCCTTCTTGCCAAGCTTGATGCCGCCATGGCGGCCGCGGACCGTGGCCAAGAGGCCATTTTCTACCAGCGGCTTGATCAGCTTGAACAGGAACAGCTCGGAAATATTGTAGGCCCTGGCGATGTCGGCGACGCGGCTCAGGCCCGGTTCATTGACGGCGCAATAGACCAGGGTGCGGATTGCGTAGTTGGATTGGCGCGTCAGTCTCACTTCGAACCTCGCTTGGGCGGAACGTCGGGATGCCGGCGACGGACGCCGAAATGGCCATCCCGAATCTGGCCTTTTTCGTCTTAGAACTGCTCGTAGCTTATAACCATTCTAAAATATGTCAACTTAACCTGAGCAGTCGGTTCAGGTTTGAACCTGCCCCTTGCGCTGGACAGCAAGTTAAATTCCTCCTATGAATTTAAACAGGGAGACGGCAGAATTGACCACAACAATTACACGAGCCATGCTCAGCGAAGCGGCAGCCCGACGCACCGGGCTCAGCAAGGCAGACACGGCGGCGATCGGCGAGGCCATGTTCGAGCTGATGCGTGAAGCGCTGATGGCGGGCGAAAACGTCAAGCTCACCGCGTTCGGCTCGCTGCAGGTGCGGGCCCGCGCCGAGCGGCTGGGGCGCAATCCGCGCACCGGCACCGAACACCGCATAACGCCGCGGCAGACGGTGGTGTTCACCCCCAGCGCACAGTTGCGCGAGGCGCTCGAGCAATCCAAACCGGCTGCGTCAGCCAGCCTGGTCAGCCTGTCGGCGTGAGAAATAGCGCCGATAGAGCGTAAGCTCCGCCGCGCCGACGGCTGGTGCCAGCGCACCACGATGCCCCGGCAACACCTGCGGCGGCACATAGGGCGCCGTCGGCAGCAGCCGCAATTCCGTTTCCAGCCGTTCGACCAGTTGCGCCACGATAGGGGCCGGCAGGATGCTGTCGATGACGACGAGCCTGGTTTCGATCACCGTCGTGGTGTTGAACACGACCCTGGCCAACGCCCTGGCGCTATCGGCCAGCCAGCGATCGAGCACCGGCCCGAAGCCCTGCCAATTCCAGTCGGCGAACTCGGCCGTGCCGGTCTCGAAACCGGCGGCAGCAAGCCGGGCGCGTAGCGCCGCGACCGAGGCAATGAAATGGGCCGCCTGGGGGCGCCCCTGGGCGTCGCTCACCAGCATCGAGCCCAGATTGGCCGAATTGCCGCTGGGGCCCTCCCACAGCTGGCCCTCGCCGACAATGCCGGCGGCGATGAAATGGGAGATCAGGAAATAGATGAAGTCAGCCGGCCGCGGCCGCGGGAAGGCGATGAGCTCGCCCCAGCATGCGGCATTGCCGTCGTTGAACAGGTTGACCTCGAGCCCGGTGCGCCGCCGCAGCTCGCCGGCCAGATCCAGCGCATGCCAAAGCGCGCGCTGCGCGTCGGGAGCGCCGACCACGTTCAGATTGTCGGCAATGTTGGTGGGCAGGGCCACGCCGATATTGGCGAGGCGCCCGCGCTGCCCCTCGGTTAGCGGCGCCAGTATCGCGGCCATCATCGCCGTGATCGCCTCGACAATGCCAGCGGCATCGGGAAAGCCATACTCCCGACGCCGATGCTGCAAGACCTCGCCATTGAGGTTGATCAGCAGCACCTCCATATGGCGCCAGCCGATTTCGACGCCGACGGCGAAGGCGCCCTCGGGATTGAGAAAAATCGGTGTCGCCGGCTGGCCGCGCCGGCCGCGCAGCACCTCGCCCCGTATGATCAGACCGGCACTGTCGAGATCGGCGAGAATGGCGGAAACCGTCTGCGGCGCCAGGCCCGACTGGCGCGAAATATCGGCATTGGACACGCCGGGATTAAAGCCGATCACCGTCAGCACCGCGCGCTCATTGACCCGCCGCAGCCCTTGATGCTGCAACCCACGTCCACCCGCATCGAAGGCATCGCGCACGGGCTCGGAGATCATTGTCGATATCCCAATCAACGACCACCGGCGCATACCGGCGTGAAATCGCCGACGACCGGAGGCGCACTAAAAATGAAGGTGGCACAGACGCCGCAAACGTCCGGGAGCCCTGATTCGAAAAACAGTGAGGGGGATCATGTCAAAGGGGGAAGCAGACGCCAAGCCCCGGGTGAGCGCGTAGGGGCGGGTGCTGGCCGTCCTTGGCGAACTATTGTCATTGCTGGAGCCTACCGTGGCCCTCGACGATGAGGCGACCTGGTCGCCGCCAACCTCCAGACCAGCGCGGCTGACACTCATCCCCAGAGCAGACGCTTCGCGGATACTAGCGCAGCGCGCGACCGGCCTGATCGAAGAGATGCACGCCATCGGCGGGCAGGCCGATATGGATGGTCTGGTGCAGCTGCAGATCGGGGGCCCCATCGAGCTTGACGGTGATGAGTTCGCCGCTTGGCAGTTCGACATAGGCCAGGGCATATTCGCCGAATTGCTCGATCACCGAGATCGTGCCGGAGAAGTGCGCCGCCTCGGGGCTGGCCAGCTCAAGATGCTCCGGGCGCACGCCAATTGTTCTGATATCGGCCAGTCTGGGGTGGCTCAGTGTTAGCAGTCTGCTGCCCGGAAGGGCCAATCCGTTACCCTGTGGGGATACGGCGAGAAAGTTCATGCGCTGGCTGGCGATGAAGCCGGCAACGAAGGTATTGACCGGATTGCGATAGAGTTCGAGCGGGGTACCGACCTGCTCGATATTACCCGCATTGAGCACGACGATACGGTCGGCCAGCGTCATGGCCTCGACCTGGTCGTGGGTCACGTAGATCATTGTAGCGTCGAGCTGATCATGCAGCTTGGCGATCTCGATGCGGGTCTGGGCCCGCAGCGACGCGTCGAGATTGGACAGCGGCTCATCGAACAGGAACACTTTTGGATTGCGCACGATGGCGCGGCCAATGGCGACTCGCTGGCGCTGCCCGCCAGAGAGGGCCTTGGGCATGCGCTCGAGGTAATCCTCGATCTGGAGGATCCGCGCCGCTTCTCTAACCCGCTGATCTACCTCGGCTTTCGGCGTTTTAGCCAGCTTGAGGCCGAACGCCATGTTCTCGTAGACCGTCATATGCGGATAGAGCGCATAGGACTGGAACACCATGGCAATACCCCGCTGCGGCGAGGGGATGTCGTTGACCACCCTGCCCCCAATCGAAATGTCGCCACCGGTGATCGGCTCAAGCCCGGCAATCATGCGCAGCAGGGTGGACTTGCCGCAGCCGGACGGGCCGACGAACACCACGAATTCACCGGATTTGATGTCGAGATCCACCCCATGGACCACTTCGAGTGATCCATAGGATTTGCGGACGCCACGCAGCGATACGTCAGACATGGAAGCCTCCTAGGTCTCTATCAACAGGGTTGCGATCTCGAAGGGCCGCAGCGACAGGGTCACGCCATTGCCCTTGATTTCCAATGGCTTACTGCCGCCCTCCTCCATCAGGTTGACTGATCGCACGCTCTTGACCGGGATGCCGAAGGTGATCGTCGCCTCGGCCCGGATGTTGGCGTGCTCGAAGAGGCGCAGCACTACGGCGTCGGACTTTTCGGCCTTTTTGACCGTTTCCAGCGTTACGTTGGACTGATCGACGCTGGCGAAGCTGAAGCTGGTGAACTCGGTCGCCGGATTGCCCGAGGGCTTGAGCGAGCCGATAACCGCCACTGGGTTGTTGAAGCGCTCGGCGGCGCGATGCACGTCGGCGAGGTCGGCGACGCCGTCATGCACGAACAGCGCGTAGCGCAGGCGATGCTCGCCCAGATCGGCATCGGGGCTGGGGAAGGTCGAGCCGCGGACCAGGGTCAGGCGGACAGATTGTTCAAGACAATCATAGGCATACTTGCAGTCGTTGAGCAGGGCCACGCCGAAATCGGCTTCGCTGAGATCGACCCATCGATGCATCGAGGCCTCGAAGCGCGCCCTGTCCCAGGTGGTGTTGCGATGGGTCGGGCGACGGACGTGACCGAACTGGATTTCCGAGCGGATTTCGGAGGTATTGAGGTCGAAGGGGAACTGCGCCTTGAGCACCGTCTGGCGTTCCTGCCAGTCGATGAAGGTATCGAATTCGACCTGTCGTGCGCCCGATGCCAGCGAGATGATCTGGACGATCTTGGACTTCTGGTAGGTCCGCTCGACGCGGATGGCAGCGCGGTGTGGCCCGGTTTCTACAACTGATATCAAGGACTTACCGTCGGACAGCGGCCAGAACTGTTCTTCGAAATAGCGGTCGATGTCCCAGGCGTCCCATTCCATGGGCTTGTCTTCATAGGCGATGAGGCGGTTGGCGGTCTTGCCGGGCTCGAGCGTCTCGCGGTTGCGGGTCTTGTCGAAGACCGAAGTGATCTCGCCCGACTTGTCGAAGGTGACCCTAAGCAGTTCATTTTCCAGGTGTTTTTCGGAAACCGAAAGCGGCGAAGTGCTGCTGCTGGCGCCGCCGGCGACTACTTGTGCCCCGGTCCAGCCGAGGGGTGTGATGTCGGAAACGGGCGCGGCGACGCCGGTGGAACCGTCGGCAAACACCAGTTTCTGGATCGGTGCGACCCCTGAGCCGGTGGCAAGCGAGGCACCAGCAAGCTGCGAGATTTCTTGCGCATTGCCTGCAAGTTGCACCAATCCTGACCGCGTCTGGCCGGTGAAATTGAACAGCCGGAGCTGGTCGGCGCCCGGTTTGGCGAAAGCCTGGGCGGCAGAATGCCAAGGGCCATTCTGTGAACCCAGGGTCGAGAAGATCTGACCATACTCATTGTCGCTGTCGACATAGACCTCGGGGATCGAGGTGCCGGGCAGGATGTCGTGGAACTGGTTGATGAGGACCAGCTCCCAGAACTCGGCCAGCGTATCGCTGGGATAGGAGGCGCCGCTCTGGGTCAGCGCCATGGCGCCGAGGAATTCCAGCTCGCGCAGCAGGCGTTCGGCCTTGCGGTTGTTGGCCTTGTTCTTGGCGACCGAGGTCAGCGTGCCGCGGTGGTATTGCAGATAGAGCTCGCCGTTCCAGACCGGGAACTTGTTGCCCGGCGCGTCCATCTTCTTGCCGAGGCGGTCGAGGAAGGGGACGATGCCTTCGAGCTTGACCCTGGGTGCGCCGGGAATGCCGCGTTCGAGGCGGATGCCGCGCTCGATCATGCCGCGAGTGGGGCCGCCGCCGCCATCGCCATAGCCATAGGACATGACGACTTCGTTGTGCACGGCCTTGGGCTCGTAGCGCTTCCAGGCGCCCATGGTTTCGCTGACCGAGAGATCGCCATTGTAGGTGGTGAATATCTGCTCGCTGTCATACTTCTGGGCGGTGATGAGCTGGGCCTTGGTCACCGTGCCGTCGATGCCGCGCCAGTGGAAGCTGTCATAGGGATGGCGGTCGGTGTCGTTCCAGCTCAACTTGGACGTGACGAAATACTTGAGGCCCGACTTGTCCATGATCTGGGGCAGATTGGCGGAATAGCCGAAGGTATCGGGCAGCCAGACGGTCTTGGGATCGACGCCGAAATGCTCGAGGTGGAAGCGGCGGCCGCGCATGATCTGGCGGACCAGCGACTCGCCCGAGACGATGTTGACATCGGGCTCCACCCACATGGCGCCTTCGATCTCGAAGTGGCCCGACTTGACCTTCTTGAGCATCCGGTCCCAGAGCTCGGGATAGTCCTTCTTGAGGAAATCGAAGAGCACCGACTGGTTATACATGAAGATAAATTCGGGATATTCCTCCATCAGGTTGAGCACCGTGGCGAAGGAGCGAGCCGTCTTGTCGCGGGTATGGAGGACGCGCCACAGCCAGCCCACGTCGAGGTGGGTAGAGCCGACGGCGGTGATCTGCGGCTGCAATTCGGTATCGACCAGCTTGTAGATCTCGGCGGCAATCTTCTCGGCAGCGCCGAGCGAAGCCTCGAATTCAGGCGTGAAGCCGGCGCGACGATCGAGGGCCCGCAGGGCGCGGTCGATGATGTTGAGAATGGCCTGGCGACGGGGATCGTTCTGGTAGAGGCGGACGGCTACGTCGAGGGGGGTCTGCAGGTCCCAATAGAGCTTTTCGGCGCGTTCGCTGCGGGTATAGAAATCGACAGTGAAGCCCACCAGCGGCCGATCGAAGAAGGTGAAGGCGTTGACCAGCAAGGTGTGCTTGTTGCCCGGCTTGGCATTGCGCTCGATGACCAGCTCGGTGTGATTGCCGTCGAGCGCCTGGGCGATCTTGCCGTCGAGGTAGGCGAGGCATTGCGGATCGGTCGAGCCGGGGCGGTCCTGCCACTGGCTGGTGAACTTGAGCACGAAGGTCTTGCCTCGCGCGGCCTCGGGCACCACGACTTCGGCGGCGAACCAGGTATGACCCTGCTTCTTGGCCCAGACGGAATGGGGGCCGAACTGCTCCCATTTGCGCCAGTCGGATTTGAGGGCGTCATCGGCCGTCACGTCGGCGCGCTGCACATGCCACTGCCAGGCGACATCAGGGACCGGCGTCAGGATCTTCTGCTCCAGATCGGCGCAAAGCCGGATGAGCTTTCCTTCCATCTTGAGATCGTCGTCCAGCAAACCGAGCTTGGTCGACATGGGATTGGAATAGGTCATCCTTTAACTCCGACACCGGCGAACCCTGTGTTCATGTTTCGCCGTAACAAGAAATACACGCCGACCGCCGGCGCTGCGTAGATAATGGAAAAGGCCGTGAGGAAGCCGTAGTTGATGGCGCCCTGCTGACCGAAGGCCGCGTAGAGCCCGACCGACATGGGAAAGGCATCCTGCACGCGGGCAAAGATCAATGGCAGCAGGAACTCATTCCAGGCGCCGGTAAAGCTGTAGAACCAGACCACGGCAATGCCGGCGCGCGACATGGGCAGCACGATCCTGGTGACGATCTGCAGCAGGCTGGCGCCCTCGACATAGGCCGCCTCCTCAAGCTCGATCGGCACGGTGTCGAAGAAGTTCTTCAGCAGCAGCAGCGTGAACGGCAGATTGAGAATGGTCAGCGCGACGATGACACCGAACTGGTTGAGCAGGCCGCCGCGCTGGGCCGCGAAATAGAGTGGCACCAGCACGCCGGCCGAAGGCAGCATGCGCAGCAGCACCAGCGTCCAGAGAAAGGCATTGCGGCCTGGGATGCGCAGCCGCGACAGCGGATAAGCCGCTGAAATGCCGACGACGACGCTGAGCGTGGCCGTGCCCGCAGCGATCAGCATTGAGTTGAGGAACTGCTTGCCGGCATTGCCACTGACGGCGAGGGCGAAATTGTCGAGGCCAACCGAGCGCGGGATTTCCAGCTGCCCGGTCGACATCGGGTTGAAGGCATTGAGGAACAGCCAGGAGAACGGGCTGACCCAGATGACCGCCATGAAGGCCAGCGCAATGGCCGTGATGCGGGAGGTGCTGGTCGATTCCATTATTTCGGCTCCCGCAGCATGCGCAGATAGACCAGTGACAACAGGCCGACGATGACCAGCATGGCGACCGAGATGGCGCTGCCAAAGCCCAGATTGCCGCGCGAAAAGCTCTGATTGTAGAGGAACACTGCCAGCGTCTGCGTCGCCGTGCCGGGCCCGCCGCCAGTCATGGCGAAGATGAGCGGGAAATAGGTGAAGGTCCAGATGGTGATGAACAGCATGTTGGTGGCGATATGCGGCCGGATGATCGGCAGCATGACCAGCCAGATGCGCTGGAACCCGGTAGCGCCATCGACCTTGGCGGCCTCGACCACTTCGCGGCTGACCGAATCCAGGGCGGCCGAGAACAGCAGGTAGGACCAGGCGGTGCCCTTCCAGATATTGGCTATGGTGACGATGGGCAGCGCGTATTCGTTGATGAAGTTGATCGGTTTGAGGCCGAACGGAATGATGAACAGCTGGTTGATCAGCCCGGTCTGGCTGGTGGTCGCCGACCACAGGAAAGCCGCCACGATATCGGGCAGTAGCCAGCCCAGCATGATGCAGATTTCAACCACGCTGCGGATGGTGGACTGGGTGCCGCGCAGCAGGGCCGCGAGCAGGAAGCCGAGTACGGATTGGCCGACGATGGCCGAAAAGAAGACGAAGATGACGGTGGTCCAGAGCGACTCGAGGAAGCCGCGGCGGGTGAACAGGCGCTCGAAATTCTCGAAACCGACCCAGCTCCATTCCACCGATTTGCGGCCGACCAAAGCGAGATCGGTGAAGCTGAAGGCGAAGGCCCAGGCGGTAAAGTAGAGCAGCGCACCGATCAGGGCGGCGGCCGGCAGCATGGCAAGGCCGAGGACGAAGAGGTTGCTCGTGAGCCAGGGATTGGCCTGGTTTTTCATATTCTTTGCCGCCGTCTGTGCGTGTGACTCACCCCACCCTCGTTCCCTCCCCACAAAGGGGGAGGGAGGCGATGGGGCCACGTGCCGAGGCACATTGCATACTCACCCGCAGAGCGGGCTTCCCTCCCCCTTTGTGGGGAGGGAGCGAGGGTGGGGGTTGGCTAGCCGCGGTGGCAGACCACCCCCTCCCCCGTCACGGCGGCACCCGGAGGACACTGGATGCCGCCGCGTCGGGAGGTGTGGCATCACTGGTAGGTGATGACGTTCTCTTCGCCGAACTCATCGACGAGGGCGTTGTGGTATTCCTCGATGACCTCATCCACCGAGGCGCCATCGAGGATGTCCGCCGTGGCCTGCTGGATGAGCGCCGAAACGGTCTGGTAGCCGGGAATCGTGTCGCGGCCGGTGGTATCGGCGGCGAGCGCGGTGGCCTCGGCGAGGAACGGGTCGGCGGTGTATTCAGGGCTTTCCGAGATATCGGTGCGAACCGCCATGCGGTGGTTGGCCAGGGTCCAGGCCTTGAAATTGGCTTCGTCGAAGATCGAGGTCACCAGCTTGAACGAGGCTTCCGCGTCGGCGGCCTTGGCATTGATGCCGATGGCCCAGCCACCCGAAATGTTGGTGGTCGCCTTGGTGCCGGGTTCACCCGAGCCCGGCCATGGCGTCCAATCAACGAGCGCGTCACGTTCCTCGCGGCTTGGTGGGGCGTTGCAGTCCCAAAGGCACGCATCTTCCCAGGAACCGGAAGCCAGGATGCCCAGCTTGTCATCGGCAAGAGCGGCGCGGACGGCGGCGCCGATGTCGGTGGCGTAGTTGAGATCGGCGGGGTTCAGTTCACGCTCGACATAGACCTGGTGGTAGAGATCGAAGGTGCGGCGCAAAGCCGGGCTGTCGCCGATCCACTGGTTGGTCTCGCGGTTGAGCAGGCGGTTGCGATCGCCCTCCGGAACGTCGGCGCCGAGCAGAGCCATATAGACGCCCTGCATGGTGGCTGCCTCAGCCTGCTTGGTGCCAGCCGGGAGCTGGAACGGATACTGCACGCCCGCATCCTTGAGCTTCTGAGCAGCATCGAGGACGTCGGCCCAACTCTTGGGCTCCCACGGCATGGCAATGCCGGCCTTTTCGAAATTGGACTTGTCGTACCACAGCATGCGCACGTCGGTGTCGGTGGGCAGGGCATAGACGTTGCCCTGGTAGGACGCGACTTCGAGCAGGCCGGGCAGGTAATACTGATACTGGTCCCAGGCCGCGGCCATGTCGTTCAGCGGCGTCAGGTAACCGGCAGCGGCCAGTTCCGAGACCATGAAGCTGTCGATCACGTTGACATCGGCGGCGGTGCCGGCGCTGAGGTCGAGCGCGATGCGCTGGTCATAACCCTGGCCCGGCAGCTTGATG
Organism: Devosia sp.; assembly: GCA_036675975.1. Taxonomy (GTDB): domain Bacteria; phylum Pseudomonadota; class Alphaproteobacteria; order Rhizobiales; family Devosiaceae; genus Devosia. Next base: position 43,915 of record JAKFDU010000146.1, read on the forward strand.
GCGTTGACGGTGTCGCCCGTCTCGGTCTTGTAGGCCTCGATGCCCGGCTCGACCAGCGAGGCGATCCATTCCGGGTACATGATCGTTACTTCCGCCTGCGCGGGGATCGCGGCGGCGGCCATTAGTGACATCGCGGCCACCGTGGTCAGAAAACCTTGTCTGAGCATCAAGTCCTCCTCTGCTGCTTCGCCGCCTCTAACTGAGCGGCCTTGCGCCGGAACCCTCATCCGAACGCGGCCAGAGGTAACCACAACTTATGCAACGTTGCAATTCTGAATCGCATTGCGGCAGCAATCATGACCTTTGACGAATTTTATTACATATTATCAATGCATTAGTTTCTTGCAATCGTTTCAGATTTAGTCGAATGCGCAATGTATCGTTGCAAAATTTGGCATGTTTGGTTTCAGCGCCGGCCGGTGTAAAAGCGTCTGGGGAAAGCGACACAGCAATGAGCAGCAAGTTCACCACAGCGGGCAAGGCACGAGCGCCAGGGAACCAGCGCGTCACCCTGCGCACCATCGCGGACGTGACGGGGTTGAGCCTGTCGACCGTGTCGCTGTCACTGCGCGGCGGGACGACGCTGAAGCAGGAAACGCGCGACAAGGTGGCCGAGGCCGCCAAGGCGCTGGGCTATATCCCCGACCGGGCCGGGGTGCGCCTGCGGACGGGCAAGACCAATGTCATCGCGCTGGTGCTCGATGGCGCCGAGGACTCGATCGATTTCGCCCGGCAGATGATCCAGGGTATCGGCAATGCCATCAAGGGCACGCGCTACCACCTGACGGTCATTCCCGAATTCGAGCGGCACAACTCGGCCGAAACGATCCGCTATATCCTGGACAACCGCACCGCCGATGGCGTGATCATCACCCATACCGGACCACGCGACAAACGCGTGCAGATGATGATCGATGCCGACTTTCCCTTTGTCAGCCACGGGCGCACGGAGTTTTACACCCCGCACCCCTACCACGACTTCCATTCGGAGGTCTTTGCCACCATGGCGGTGGAGCGGCTGGCCGGCAAGGGCTGCCGCCAGGTGATGCTGGTTATCGGGGATGACAGCACCACCAACTACCACAATATCGTCACCGCGTTTCACAAGGCCGCGGCGCGCGCCGGCATCGAGGCCCGCGTGCTCGAGGGCACCAAGGGAATAAGCCCGGCCGAGATGCGCAAGATCGGCCTCAACCTTGCCGCAGACGGCAAGCGGCCGGATGGCATCATCAGCGATAGCGAGATGCGCACCATTGCCCTGGTGGGGGGCCTGCAGGAGGGCGGGCTGGTGCTGGGGCGGGACCTGCAGCTGATCTACAAGCAGACCTCGGGCATCCTGCCGACGCTGTTTCCGGACCTCGACAGCATTCGCGAGGATGTGTTCGCGGCAGGTGGCGAGCTGACGCGCCTGCTGCTGAAGCGCATCGAGGGCGCTGATGTGGAGAGCCTGCAGACAATGGCCGAGCCACAGCCAAACTGGCGCAGCTAGGCGCCCACGGCGCTGCTCCGGAGGGAGATGCCGTTGGCCGATGCAGAAAGGGAACGGCGATTCCCGCCTTCGCGGGAATGACCCGGTGATTTGATGCCAGGGAGGACTTTCGGATGCGCCTGCTCATTGTCGGCACTGGCGGCATGGCCAATAGCCACGCCACCAATTTCTCCGCCATCTATGGCGTTTCGGTTGTCGGCGGCGTCGATGTCGATCCTGGACGATTGACGGCGTTCTGCGCCCAGCACCACATCGAGCGGCAGTTCGTGTCGCTGGAAGAGGCGCTGGCGTGGGGCGAGTTCGACGCAGTGGCCAATGTCACGCCGGACCGCGTGCATTACCCGACCACGATGCAGGCCATTGTCGCGGGCAAGCACGTGTTCTGCGAAAAGCCGCTGGCGACCGATGCCGGCAAGGCGATGGAGATGACCGAGGCCATCGAGCGAGCGGGCCTCGTCGGCATGGTCAACTTCACCTACCGCAACTCGCCGGCCGTGCAGCAGGGGCGCGAACTTGTGCAGTCGGGCGCCATCGGCGCGGTGCGGCACCTCGAGGCGTCGCACCTGCAGAGCTGGCTGGTGGGCAATCACTGGGGCGACTGGCGCACCGAGAGCAAATTCCTGTGGCGGCTCTCGACCGGGCATGGCTCGGGCGGCGCGCTGGGCGATATCGGCATCCACATCGTGGACTTTGCCTCCTATGGCTCTGGGCTCGACGTGGCGCATGTGTTTGGGCGGCTCAAGACGTTCGACAAGGCGCCGCCCGATAACAGGATCGGCGACTACCAGCTGGACGCCAATGACAGTTTCACGATGAATGTGGACTTCGCTGGTGGCGCCATCGGCACCATCCAGGCGACGCGCACGGCGGCCGGCCAGATGGACCAGTTGCGCCTGCGCATCTATGGCGAAACCGGCTCGGTGGAAATCATCTATGACACGGGCCAGTCGAGCCTGCGGGCCTGCCTGGGCGAGGATGTGCATACCGCTACCTGGCGCGACCTGCCATTGACCGATGTCGACACCAATTATCAGCGGTTCGTGATGGCCGTGCGCAGTGGCGCGACGCTGGAGCCGTCGTTCCGACGGGCGGCCAATATCCAGAAGGTGCTGGACGCCGCAATCGCGTCCAACGCCAGCGGGCGGGACGAGCCGGTAGTCTAGACGGATCGCGAACGCACCGCCGCCGCCATTGATTCCAATGCCTGGCACTGCCGGCCATGCGGCCGCATGCATTGACGTCTGCTTCGCCTAATAATCACCATTGCTAATATCACTGATAATACCTTGCCTGCGGTCAAATGGTGCTTTATTGATAAAATACAGCTTGAGGGAGCGACGCAGGTCGGGCGCGGGTGAGTGGACACGAAACCATGGTGATGGGACAATCGCGGGAGCCGGCCGCGGCCTTGTCGATCTGGCTCAAGGTGCTCAGCGCCGGCCCCATCGCCATCCTGGTTGGACTGATTGTCGTTCTCAGCATCGCGGCGCCGCACTTCCTGACGCCGCGCAATATCTCCAACATCCTGGCGCAGACGGCGGTTATCGCTGTTGTAGCCATGGGGCAGCATCTGGTGATCCTGACCCGGGGCATCGACCTGTCGGTGGGGTCTAACCTGGCCTTGGCGACAGTGACTGGCGCGCTGGTCTATCAGGCCACCGGATCGGAGGTTTTGACGATCCTCGCCATGCTGGTCAGCGGCGCCGGCGTTGGCGCCATCAACGGCCTGATCTACACGTTCGGGCGCCTGCCCCACCCTTTCATCATCACCCTGGCGACGCTCAGCATAGCCAAGGGGACCGCCCTGCAACTGGCTGATGGACGCGCCATTCCGGGCATGCCCGAATCCATCCAATTTCTGGGCGGCGGTTCCGTCCTCGGCATTCCCGCCTCGTTCTTCGTGGTGGCCGGGGTTGCCGGACTGATCCTGACGATGGCGCGCAAAATGGTCTGGGGCCGCTGGATCTATGCCGTGGGTGGCAAGCCCGAAGCGGCGCTGCGCATGGGTATTCCGGTGCGTGGCGTGCTGATCTCGACCTATGTCATGGCCGGGCTTTGCGCCGGGATCGGCGCGGTCCTGCTGGCCGGCCGTACCGATGCGGGCTCGCCCTTGTTCGGCAATCTGCTCGAGCTCGACACCATTGCGGCCGTCATCATCGGCGGCGCGAGCTTTCTCGGGGGGCGCGGCCATATCGGGCACGCTTTGGTGGGTGCGGTGATGATCGGCGTCATCCGTAACGCGCTCAACCTGCTCAATGTCGACATCTTCTTCCAGCTCATCGCCATCGGCGTGGTCATCGTGCTGGCCGTCGAGGCGGATGTGCTGCGGACCTATCTCGAAGGTCGGGTCCGCACCCTGCGCGCTGCGAGGCTGCAATGACCAACCCAGTTGTTCTCAGCGTCCGCAGCGCCACCAAAAGGTTCGGCCCGGTCCTGGCCCTTGATGATGTCAGCCTCGAAGCCCGCGCCGGTGAGGTGCTGGCGCTGCTCGGCGACAATGGGGCCGGCAAGTCCACGCTGATCAAGTGCATCAGCGGCGTGCATCAGATCGACAGCGGCAACATCGCTATCGATGGCGTCGCGACCGCCATCCGATCGCCTGGTGACGCCCGCACCGCCGGTATCGAAACGGTGTACCAGGACCTGGCGCTGTTCGACAACTTGACGCCCGCGCAGAACTTCTATGCCGGCCGGGAAATTGCCGTGCCGGCCTGGCTGCCGCGTGGGTTGCGCTTTCTCAAGTCCCGCCAGATGGACGAGGAAACCAGTCGCGTACTCGACCGGCTCAAGGTCATCCTGCCCAAACAGGATGCCACCGTGGCGCTGATGTCGGGGGGCCAGCGGCAGGCGGTGGCCGTGGCTCGCGCCAGCGTTTTTGCCCGCAAGGTGGTGATCCTCGACGAACCCACCGCCGCGCTTGGCCTGCGCGAGTCCCGCAAGGTGCTCGATCTGGTGGCGCAGCTGCGTGACGAGGGGAACGCGGTGATCCTGATCACCCACAATATGGAACATGTCACCGAGCTGGCCAGCCGCGCCGTGGTGCTGCGGCAAGGCCGCAAGGTTGGCGAGATCATACCTACCAAGACAAACCAGCAGGAGCTCGTGGCGATGATCGTCGGAGCCTGATGCCGGGCACAGATCGGCGCGCCGGGAGGGGGCGCTGATATCGGCCGGTTGCCGTTGCAGCCGGTTTTCCAGGGAGGAAACAATGAACCTAAGGCATATCATCACGGGAGGACTGGCCCTGCTACTGGCCGGCGCCTCCCCGGTCCTGGCGCAGGATGCCGTCAAGATCGGCTTTATCACCAAATTCCCGGTGGAGTTCTTCTCCACCATGGAAAACGCGGCCAAGGCCTATGCCGAGGCCCACCCGGAAGTCGAAATCATCTATGGCCAGGGCGCATCGGGCACCGATATCGAGGGCCAGATCGCGCTCATCGAGTCGATGATCACCCAGGGCGTGCAGGGCATCGCCATTACCCCGGTCGATCCCACCGTGGCGCCTGCCCTGGACAAGGCCGTCGAAGCCGGCATCAAGGTCGTGCTGCTCGACAACGACATCCCCGATTGGCTGAACAAGACGGCCCTCGCCACCACCAATAACTACAATGCGGGCATGATCGCCGGCGAGTATCTCAAGGGTGTGCTCAAGGATGGCGACACGCTCGGCATTCTTGAAGGCGTTCCCGGTGTCCCGGCCCTCGACGACCGTGTCACCGGCATGCTCAAGGGCCTGGCTGGCGGACCTGACGTCCAGATAGTGGGCAAAAACAGCACCAATTGCGCCCAGGAAATGGGTCTGTCGGCCGCCGAGGACCTGCTGACCGCCAACCCTGAACTCAAGGCCATCTATGCTGCGTGCGGCCCGCCGGCCGTCGGCGCCGCCCAGGCGATCGAGAATGCCGGGATCGCCAACGACGCCATCGTCCTGGTGGGCTTTGACGCCTGCTGTGGTGAACTCGACCTGATCGTTTCGGGCCAGGAAGACGCAACCGTCGCGCAGTTCCCCGCCAAAATGGGCGAACTGGGCGTGGACACCCTGGTCAAGGCCATCCGCGGCGAAGAAGTGACGCAGCTTGTCGATACCGGCGCGGGTCTGGTGACCAGCGAGAATGTCGCCGAATTCCAGTAGGCATAAGCATCAGCGCGGAGGACGGGCGTCCCGCCCTCCGCGAACGTGCAGAACCCGCCGTGCCAGGCGTCAGGACCGGATTGATCAAGGCCATCGTCGAGATAGACTGAATGGCGTGCGGGCTGATTCAGCCGCGTTGGTCACAGAGGCCTTTCAGGGGACAAGATGAAAAGCGACGCGGTCTTCAAGGCGGCCTTCAATGATGCCTTGGGGATTGTCGCAGCCGCGGGGGCGGGGGCGCCGGTCCCGGCCGAAAGCGACCTCAGCCAACGTCTCGGGGTGAGCCGAACCACGGTGCGCAAGGTGCTGGTGACGATGACCGACCGGGGCTACCTGGTCGGCGAAGGTCGCCACCGTGTCGTCGCCCGCAATGTGCAAACCGACGCGGGCTTTCCTGTAGAAGAGACGATGGCGGCGTCCGCTCAGGTGGAGCGGCAGTTCATGGAATGGATGCTGCGCGGTGACACCAAGCCGGGCACGCTGATCAACGAACTGGAACTGGCGCGCATCTTCGGGGTGGGTACGACAGGCATCCGCGAATTCCTCAACCGGTTCAGCCGCTTCGGCCTGATCGAAAAGCGCCCCAATGCCGGCTGGCTGTTCAAGGGCTTCACCGCAGCCTTCGCCTCCGAGCTGTTCGAAATCCGCGAGATGTTCGAACAGCGGTCGGCAATCGCGCTGCTATCGCTGCCAGCAACCGCACCGGTCTGGACCCGATTGCGCGCCATGCAGCAGGAGCACCGGGACCTGCTCGGCGACATCGATGAGCGCTTCCACGATTTTTCCGATCTCGACAACCGGTTTCACCGGTTGATCAATTCGGCGGCCCCCAACCGCTTCATCGATGACTTCTACGATATCATCACGCTGATCTTTCACTACCACTACCAGTGGAACAAGCGGGATGAGCGGCACCGGAACGAGGTCGCCATCGGCGAGCACCTGGATTATATCGCCGCGTTTCTGGCCAGGGACCCGATGGCTACCCAACAGGCTTGCGCCAGACACCTGGCCTCGGCCAAACGCACAATGCTGGATTCGCTCACGGCCGCTGACTAAGGGCGGCAGCGCCTAGCCGACGGCCGCCCGGGATTGGGTCGCGTGTTCGCTACGGGTCGATTCCCGTTCGACCAGCCTGCATTCCACCTTGATGCCGCTGGCCCGAGAGTGGAGACCGCCGGCATCATCCAGGATCAGTTCAACCGCGACACGGCCCATTTCATAAAGGGGCAGCACCAGGGTGCTGAGTGGCGGATGCATGTATTGGGCGACGTCTCGATCGTCAAAGCCCATGACGGCCACGTCGCGCGGCACCTCGAGACCCAGTTGCCTGAGCGCGTCGTAGCAGCCGAGGGCCATCATGTCGTTGGCGCAGAAAATCGCGTCGGGCGGATCGCTCATGGCCATAAGCTCAAGCGTCATGGCGTAGCCGGTGGACGGCTCCCAATTGCCCGGCTTCACCAGCGCGGGATCGAAGGGGATGTCGTTGCTGGCCAGGGCCTGCTTGTAGCCCTTGAGCCGGTCGCGCGCGGCGTCCACGCCTTGCTGGCCATTGATGAAGCCGATGCGCTTCCGTCCCGTCTGGAGCAAGTGATCGGTGGCCGCCCGCCCGCCCAGCACGTCCCCGGGCAACACGGAATGATGGGTCCTGCCCTCGTCATAGCAGTTCAGCAGCACCAGGCGCCGGCTGGCCAGCGCCAGCGGAACCTGCACCAGCCGGGTGAGGATGGTGCCATAGACGACGCCCAGGACCGGCACCTTGTCAAAGCCGGCGAGGATGTTGGTTTCGACGTCCGCATCACCGTGGCTGACGCCCAGCAGCACGTTGATTCCCATTTCGAGCGCCTTGTCGCGGGCGCCTTCGAAGGCCAGGGACATCCAGGGATCGGTGATCAGCTCGTCGGCCACAAAGATGATGGTGCCCTGCCCGCCGGCATCCGGCCGCGCGCCGCGGCGCACGAATTTGTAGCCCAGGTCCTGGGCGGCCTGCAGGACCCGCCGCCGGGTTTCGTCGGTGAGCCTGGCGCCCTTGCTGCCACTGAGCACCAGGGAAACCGTGGCCTGGGAAACCCCGGCTGCCGCCGCCACGGCCATCATCGTGGGCCGGCCCCGCGCCGGTCGTCGCTTCAAACCCGTCACGAGCCGGTTCCAGCAAAATGGGACATTATCAGCAGGCCCGCTTGGCCAGATGGTCTTGGTTTCATCTCAGTTCGCCTCGGCGTCGACGCACTCTCGACTGCAAGAGCGGGTTATCCGAAGCTTGGCAGCAAGAAAAGCTGTTGCAGATCATAGCCATCCCGGCGGCGACAAGCAAAGACCGCTTTTGCGCAAAAAGGTTCTCGACGATACTCCCCGCCATGCTCCTGCACGATCCGCACCGCCCGGGCACGGACCTCAACTGAAAACTTGTTCGTCGTCTTGCTTGTCATGCTCCATCCTGCTCAGGAGTCGGAGCCTCCGGCAAACCCGGTGCGGTTCAATCCGACCAGCCTTCTCAATGAGGTTAGTAATATACCTTGAATTATCGAGGGACACGTTCCACGAAGAGGGACCCTTCTTCGTGAAGCCGGATACGACCTCTTCAATCTCGAAGGCAACGGCTCGATGGCTTCCCTGACTCGCCACTCGATGTATCTGGTGGCGACGAAACCTGGCATTGGGGTAAGGTCCCTACCGTAAGGAAGTGATGCCGCCTTGGCCGAAACACCGGTCGGCGCCTTGTAATGTTGTCGTACGACCGACATGGGGCGCAAAACCGCTCTGAAGACCGGTCCCTAAAGCGGATGAGATGGATGGATCTGCTGTCAGGCAACCCGAGTACGGAGCCATCGGCCATATAGTCTGCATGAAGCGATTTGCGAAGCCGCGACACGCCCGACTGCGCGTTTCGTGGCCATAAAGTCAAGCGAGTAACAAGCGGCGCTGTCGCTACCTATCGGGCCACTACGACCGAGCCACCAGGGGCCGGCCCCTCGTTTAGTAAAGGCGCGGCGCACCGCCTCAATTCCGTCTGGCGCCCGGCGACCTGGGCCAGCCCAGATGATCGATCGGCGACACGCTCGAAAGAGGCATTTCGCGGGCCGGTGTAGCAGAGTGTTCGCTCTCCAGGGCAATCTCAACAATGCCAAACTGTGGCGCCCGAAGCGCGGCCTCCGTGCGATTGTGCGCGCCGAGTTTTCGCATGATTTCGCGCACGTGCACCTTGACCGTCGATTCCTGCATGTCGAGATCACGCGCGATAAGCTTGTTGGATCTGCCCAGCCGTAGCCGCGCCAGAACTTGAGCTTGCCGTGGCGTCAGCTCATCGCTCGCGCCTTCCAGTGCGGGCTCCCTCCATTGTCGCCCCTGAAGCAACGCCTCGCGGGGGAAGAAGGTGCCCCCGCCGATGACGAATGCAAATGCCTGCAAGGCGACGCGCGGATCTACGCTCGTGGTCATAAAGGCCTGCTGGCCCAATTGGGCCGCAAGAACGGCCTCCTCCGGCTCTGCGCGGTCAGAGAGCACCAAACAGGGAACTTCAGGCAGCAGCCGCGTTATGTCCGCCGCCCACCGGGCCAGATGTTCCGCGTGGAGCGATGTCCCTCCCACGCTGAAGATGACGAAGACCGGGGCGATACCCTCGACCAATTCGGGACTCAGTTCGATGGGGGAAACGGGAACGATCAAGAGCCCTGCCGTAGTCGCCCAGGGTTCGAGAAGCGCAGCGATGCCGGCCCGTCGCAGAGCGTAAGCATCTATTACCACTACGCTGGAACGAGATGTTCCCGGCATCTCCAGCCCCCAGTCCCCACCAATAGGCGGGTTAATAAAAGAATTTCAGGCTAAATTCACCTGCAATAATAAAACACGCTTCTCACAGTGTGCCAAGTTGATACTTAATGAATAGTACTGACTATATATTGACATATACATCTAGTCCGAATGATCTATTCAGATTGCGTCTTAGTCTTTTTGCCAGTGCCCGGCCGCCCAAGAGTGCGGAGAGGCCCGCCCAATCATGCACGTTCAGCGCTCTGAATATCGCGCTGACATGCACCTTGACGGTGCTTTCCGCCAGCCATAGTTCCTGGACGATCTGTTTGTTGGTCTTGCCCTGGGCCAAAAGACCATGACTTCATATTGTCTGCGGTAAGGGCGCTCGGGCGGCACCGCCGGGAAAGACTACGGCTGGTAGTGGTGCCTCGGGTACGGCCGAAAAGCTCGGTGGGAACGCAGATATGCCCTTCGGCGATCGTCTGCAGCGCCGCGATAGCCTCGGTCTGCGTAATCGAGCGGTAGATAACCGTGTACACGAACAGAGAGTGCCCCAAGAATATCCTCGCGTCGCGTCGTCTCACCGATGACGGCAAGGCGCAGATCCGGATAGGCGACGCGCAGGCTCGCAATGCCCTCCAGTCCACCCAACCGGCAAGCAAGATGTCAAAGACCGCGATGGAAATCGCAGGATAGGCCGACAGCAGTTGCGCTGCCTCCGCAAAGGAGTGCGCATTTGGCACCGCTGACAGACCAAGGTGGCGCTCCAGCAAGTCCATAACCGAATAGTTGTTGGCTATCAGCGACGAGGCCAACAGGGGTCGGCCGGTTCATCGTTCCCTCGCAGAGCCGCAGGCGGGCCCCGTTCAGAAACGATACGGCCCCTGCATATGTGCTCGCGTTCCCAGGCCTGTTGATGGTCGACACGCATCAGGCGACCCTGGGGGCCGCGACGGTCAGCTGGTCAGTATGACGGCAATTGGACCGGTCGCGCGCGTCAAGCCCAACCGGGCGCCGGCATAGCGGTGATCCCGAAGGGGCTCCCACCACCAAGCGTTGTCCAGATACCAGGCGACCGTCCGCTCCAGACCCGATGCGAGCGTTTCGGACGGGCGCCAGTTCAGCTCACGCCTGAGCTTGCTGGAATCCATCGCGTAACGTCGGTCATGCCCCGGGCGATCAGCGACAAAAGTGATCAGTTCGCGGTAGGAGGCGCCCGACCGTCGCGGGCGCATCCTATCGAGGTGGGAGCAGATGGTTTCAACGATGTGGAGGTTGGTGCACTCGGCATCACCACCGATATTGTAGCTTGTACCCACCGTTCCATGCTCGGCAACGAGCGTGAGGGCCCTGACGTGGTCGTCCACATACAGCCAGTCGCGCACGTTTTGCCCTGTGCCATAGATCGGGATGTCGACCTCCGCCAGTGTATGGAGGATGGTCAGGGGGATAAGCTTTTCGGGAAACTGGAAAGGCCCATAGTTGTTGGAGCAATTGGTACGAACGACTGGCAGCCCGAACGTGCGATGCCAAGCGCTCACCAGATGGTCGGAAGCCGCCTTGGACGCTGCATAGGGGGACGAGGGCGCGTAGTTCGAGAGCTCGGTGAACGCATCTGCATCGGCGTCGAGATCACCGAATACCTCGTCGGTCGACACGTGGTGGAACCGGAAAGCGCTACCGGCGGTCGATTGGAGCTTCTGCCAATACGCCAGGGCGGCCTCAAGCAGCACGCAGGTTCCCATCACATTGGTATCGACGAACGCCGCCGGGGTATCGATTGAGCGGTCGACATGGCTTTCCGCAGCAAGGTGCATGATCGTGTCGAAGGCCTCGCCGGCCAGGATTGCGTCCAGCAATTGCCGATCGCGAATGTCGCCGCGAACGAACCTGAAGCGGGGGTGATGCCGGAGGTCCCCGAGGCTGCCCGTCGAGCCGGCATAGGTGAGCTTGTCCAGAGCGACGACCCGGTGTCCGGCGCTTACGAGGAATCGGCATAGCGCCGAGCCGATGAAGCCCGCGCCACCCGTGACCAGAATTGTGCGCGAGCCTTCCATGTTCACCTCACAGCACCAGTTCGTCGACTCGCCGGCGCAGGTAGGCGGCATAGTCGGTTTTCCCCAGGACCTGCGCCCGGGCGAGCAGTGCATCGGGTGTCAACCAGCCCATCTCCAGACCGATCTCCTCGGGACAGGCGATCTGCACCCCTTGGCGTCGCTCCACCGTGCGCACGAACGAGGCGGCGTCATGCAGGCTCTCTGTCGTGCCGGTGTCGAGCCACGCATTGCCACGTCCGAGGCGGTACACCATCAGTTGGCCGCGCTTAAGGTAGCAGTTGTTGACGTCGGTGATTTCCAACTCGCCTCGTGCCGAAGGCGCAATATCCGCGGCAATATCGACCACACTGTTGTCGTAAAAATAGAGCCCGGTTACCGCCCAGTCCGACAGCGGCCGGGCGGGTTTTTCCTCTATGGACGTTGCCCTTCCGGTACACGGATCGAAGGCGACGACACCGTAGCGTTCAGGGTCATCGACCCGGTAGGCGAAGATTGCGGCGCCCTGCTCAAGCGCAGCCGCCTTGCGCGCCTGTTCGGTCAGAGCATCGCCGAAGAAAATATTGTCCCCAAGAACCATTGCGACGGTATCCGGGCCGATGAAGGACTTGCCGATGATGAAGGCGTCGGCGAGTCCCCTCGGCTTGTCCTGTACGGCAAAGGAGAAATCGATGCCGAACTGGGATCCGTCGCCGAGCAGCGCCTGAAAAGTGGGCAGGTCGCGCGGCGTCGAGATCACCAGGATTTCCCTAATCCCGGCCCGCATCAGCACGCTCAGCGGATAGTAGAGCATAGGCTTGTCGTAGATCGGAAGGATCTGCTTGGAGACCGCCAAAGTAAGAGGGTAGAGCCTGGTGCCGCTGCCGCCCGCTAGGATGATGCCCTTCACGTTAGCCCCCTGCTCGCGTTTAGTAACCGTACCGGTCGGGTAGATAGCGACACTTGTTGAGCACGGTGCCGGCCAACTTGCCGTGTTGAGATAGATCCCGTTCACAGATGTCGATCTCGCTCATCGTGGTCTCCCCCGCGGCGGCGACGAGCAGTACACGGTCCACCGAGGGCAGGATGGCGAGCACGTCGTCAGCTGCCAGCATGGGCGGCAGGTCTAGGATGATGAGATCGAGATCGAGGCCCTCGCGCATCATCGGTACTGCGGTGCCGGGAATGCATTCCATCAATAGTTCGGCGGCGCTGGCAACGCGCTGCGTGTTGAGCGCGAAGACGAGGCTTTCGTCATGACGCAGCAGGCTTTCGGCCATGCTTCGGTGCCCCCGCAGAAAACTCTTGAGGTCGCAGGGCCGATCGTGGCCGAGGAGTCGCGCGACGCTGGGGCGGCGCAGGTCCAGGTCGAGTAGAGCAACGCGAAAGTTTGTCTGCTGGGCAAAACTGAAGGCGAGATTCAGCGCCAGCGTGGTCTTGCCGCATCCTCCGCGCGGGGACGTGATGGCGAGAGTGTCGCAGCGGTTCCCGCCATGGGTGCCCATCAGCCGGGTGCGCAGCATGTCGACGGCGACGTGGCTTGGATGAGACCTGTCCACCGAGACGATACGATTCCGCCTGAGGTGCTGGTTGGACAGGTTGATGGCCGGAAGATCCCGCCAGCTATGGCGGAGCAACCGAGGCACCGACTCGGGCGAGACGGCGAGCGAGTGGACAGCGGTGGTCATGTCGGCACCGTGCCCCCGGCCCTGCGGCCGGGAATCCCCAGGCGCGGCAAACTGAAGAGGGATCGTTTGGGGATGTATGGGATTGCAGCGATGACTTCGATGCCAAGCTTGCGTTCAACTTCGATTGGCCGGCGCACGCGCCAGGTCAGCAGTTCGAACGCAACTGCCGCGAGCAGTGCCGCGGCCACCCCCAGCGCGAGGCTGGTCAGCGCCATGCGCATGCGCCTCGGTCCGACAGGCTTTTCGGGAGGCAACGCTCTCTCCACCAGCATCAGGCGCTCACCCTGAGAACGAGTAGCAATCTGCTCGCCGGTCGAGGCCTCTGCCAGCCGAGCCACAGCCGCATTGTAGAGGCCTTGGATGTTGAGGTATTCGCGTTCGAGTGCGTTAAGGGCAGCCTCATTTGCTGGTGTAGCGGCGATTGAAGCCGTCAGCTCGACATCGGCGCGCTCGAGCGACGCCCGTTCAACAGCGATGGCGCCCAGGCGGTCTTCCATCTCGGCCAACTGCGCATCGAGAATGGGTACCGCCGCATCCGCGGCGGTACCGGCGCCCGCATCGCTCACGAGCCTGTTCTCGGCTTGCGCAATCTGTGCCTCCAGGATGGCCAGAACCGGGCTCTCCGGTGCGAACATCAAGCGCTGCGACTGAAAGGCCAGTCGCAACTCCAGGAGTTGGTGCTGCTCCGGGGTTCGAGCCGCTCCGTCCTCCAAATTGCCTGCAGCGCCGTGGAATTCCACATAGCTGGCGCGACGGCTGCGCAAGGACGACTCCTCGCGTGCGAGCACCAGCAGGCGATCCCGCGTGTTGATCTGGAGCAGCCGCCGGAATTCCAGCGTGTCGGGCAGGGCTTGCAGGTGCTGGGTCTTGTAGGCCAGCAGACGAGCCTCGACTCCGGCGACGTCCCGCGTGAGGCGGGCCACTTCCTCCTCGAAGAACGATAATGTTGCGGTCGTTCTTGCCGACCGGTCCGCCAGATCGCGTTTCAGGATCATGGAGACCAGATCGTTGGCGACGTCGGCGGCGAGTTCGGCCGTCTCGGCCTCAAAGGAGATCGAGAAGCCCAGGGCGTCTTGATTACCGCCAAAAGACACTGGATTGAACTGGATGCGCCCGCGCAGGTCGGCGACGATACTCTCCGGGGAAAGCACTGTTGCGCCGCGGTTGAGACCATGTCGTTCGGCCAGGGCGAGCAGAGAGGCGTGCGTCATCAGCTCCTGATGGATGACCTGGAGCCGCGCCGGCGCCCCTACCGACTCTACCGAGATCGCCGGCGCCGAGATAAGCGGCGACTCGACGCGTATCGTGCTCGTCGCCTGATAGACGGGCGGAAGCGTCAGGGTGATGCCGAGGCCCACGCCGGCCACCAGGGCGCCCACTATGATCATGAGCGGCAGCCGTCGAAGGAACAGGTAGAGATAGAACCGCAGGTCGGCGCCTGTCATTTGCCTTGCAACCGCATTGTGGCACGACCGGAATTGGACGGCCTGTTCGATCAGGCGCCGTGGGGCGCCGACGAACAATAGACAGCATGAGCTAGTTCGGCGTTACTTCCTCTGTGGTCTAGTACCAGCTCGAGCAACCAGCGGACTCGCAGCCGTGACCCCTGTCCCCCGCAGCATCGCAATCCCTCAAGGAACAATGCGCCGACGGTCGTCGAACGCACTGATGTTTGCTGCAGCTCTGGCGATGTCCTGCTGGATCGCGATGTCGGCGAACGCCGGAGAACTCTGGCCACTTACCAAGGTGCGCCTCAACATTGTGCAATGGAATTCGCTCAAGGGCCTCTATGAGCGCTGGGACGCTCTCAGCGGCGAGTACATGATAGCGGCGGACGGCACCATGCTGCTGCCGGTTATCGGCCTCGTGGCAACGGACGGCAGGACTAGTGATCAGATCGCTGCCGAGGTAGCGGGGGCGCTGCGCGATCGACTGGGTCTGATGCACGTGCCGGAAACGACCATCGAGGTCATCAGCTACCCTCCCATCTATGTCGTTGGTGACGTGGCCTCTCCCGGTGACTTCGCGTATCTGCCCGGAATGACCGTGCTGCAGGCGTTTACCTTGAGCGGAGGAATGCCCACCGAGGCGGAAGGAGCAGCGGGAGAGCGGCTGCGTCTGGCGGCGGAATTTCGCATGCTGGCCGACAACCTGCTGCGCAGCCGGGCGCGGCTCGCGCGGCTCAAGGCCGAGAGCATGGGCTCTCAAACTATCGAGTTCCCCACCGAAGTGATGGCCCATTCCGATGGAGCGATGGCCAGGTCGGCCATGGTGGAGGAAAAGGCGATCCTTGACGCTCGCTTCCGACAAATGCGCCGACAGGCCGAGTCGCTCGAGGAGCTGGTCGCGCTGCTTAACTTGGAGATCGAAACCCTTACGACACGGCTTGGCGATATCGAGCGAAGAGTCACCAGCGCCGAACAAGAACTCAGAGGCGTACAGACGCTGGTCGGAAAAGGGTTAGTAACGGCATCACGCCAGTCGGAGATCGAGCGGACCGTCTCCGATCTCCGCTTTGACGGGCTGACGCAGAGAACTGCCATCATTCGCGCCCAGCAGGCTCTCAGCGAGGCCCGCCGCGAGACCGCCCAACTGGAGGATGAGCGGCAGACTCAGCTTGCCCTCGATATCCAGGACGAACAGGCCAAACTGCAGCAGATGTTGCTGCAGCAGGCAACGGCGCAGAGCCTGTTGCTCGATCTCGATGGCGGGTCGGTCATGGCGGGCAAGCCGCAGGTAACATATGCCATCGTCCGCCAGAGGGCGGGCGAACATGTCGAGCTGGCGGGGGATGAAACGACGAGCATGGTGCCGGGAGACGTGCTGAAGGTCACCAGCGTTGAGGGCGAGGTCTCGACCGAGAACACCAACACCGCTGCCGTTCAGCCCTGACGCAGGTTTGAACTCAGCAGCCCGTGCCGCCGAACACCACCAGGATCGTACGCATAGCAATCCAGGCATCGGTCCGCAACGACAGGCGCTCGGCGTAGAGGTGATCGAAGCGGGCCCGCTCTGCGAAGGTGCATTGGTTCCTGTCGGTGACTTGCCACAGGCCCGTGATGCCCGGGCGCAGATTGCCATAGAGCACGCCGGGATAGAGTTCACGCTGGACGGGGAACATTGGCCGCGGGCCGATCAAACTCATGTCGCCGCAAATGACATTCCAGAGCTGGGGCAATTCATCGAGGGAGTACTTGCGCAGCACTCGGCCGAACGGCGTGACCCGAGGGTCCTGGCGCAGTTTCTGCGTGCGGTCCCACTCCAGCCGTGCGGCGGGATCTCGCGCGAGATGGAGCGCCAGCGCATCCTCGGCGTTCGGTACCATGGTCCTCAGCTTCCAGAAGCAGAACGGCTTGCCGCCCCGCCCCAATCGCTGCTGGCAATACAAGGCCTTGCCGCCATCGAGCCGGACCAGAAGGACGAGCCCGAAGATCAGTGGCAGAAAAAACAGACCCAGCAACGAGGCGAGGACCAGGTCCATGGCACGCTTGGCCGCTAGGTAGCCCGCATGGCTCCGGTCGGTTTCCGCTTCGCGTCGATCAATGATGAGGGTCAGTTTTTCGTCAGACAGCATGGCGCCGCTCCCGCTCGCAGTCGACAAAGAAGACAGCCGATCATCCAGCAAACCGGGAGCGGGTTATGCTGCCCATTGGAGCTATCGGCACAGCAGGAGCCGGCCGCTAGAGTCGCTTGGTCTGCCTCGCCCGCATGCGCGGCTGACGTGACCATTGATCGAGGGGCCGCCCATGTCCGACGGCTCGGCAGCACCGCCGCAACGCGCAGACAGCTACCGCAGCATCCTGAATTCGACAGCGTTGTTGGGCGCCTCGTCCATCATTGCCATGGCCTTCTCGCTCGTCCGCATGAAGGCTCTCGCCCTGCTGCTCGGCCCGGCCGGTGTCGGCGTGGTGACGCTCTATTCCTCAATGGCCGACGTGGCTGTGGCTGTGGCAGGCATGGGCGTGTCTCAGTCCGGCGTTCGCCAGATCGCCCAGGCGGAGGGTAGCGGCGACGGCGGCCGCATCGCCAGCACCGTCGGCACACTGGGTCGGACCTCGATGATCCTGGGCGTCGCTGGAGGCCTGGGCATGATGGTCCTCGCCGTGCCGGCAGCGGTGCTCACCTTCGGTAGTATCGAATACGCCATCGCGGTTGCCGCGCTTGGGCTCGTGGTGCTGCTCCGCATCGTGACTGGCGGGCAGACCGCCCTGTTGCAGGGCGTGCGCCGCATTGCCGACATTGCCAAGCTCAATATCCTCGGGGCCGCAGCGAGCGTCGTGATCACCGTGCCGCTGATCTTCGTTTGGCGTGAGGCGGCCATCGTGCCGGCGCTGATCCTGGTGGCGGCGACGAATTGGATTGCCGCGGAGTTCTATCGCCGCCGCGTTCCGGGGATCGGGCCGACCGCCGCGCTCTCACGACCGGGCGAAGCCCGAGAACTCCTGCGGCTGGGGGTTGCCTTCATGGTGAGCGGGTTCCTCACCATGGGCGCGGCCTATGCCGTTCGCATTCTGATATTGCACGAGGTGGGGGTCAGCGCGGCGGGCCTCTACCAGGCCGCCTGGACGCTGGCGGGGCTCTATGTCGGCGTCGTGCTGCAGGCCATGGGGACCGACTTTTACCCGCGGCTCACTGCCGCGGCCGACGACAATGCCGCAGTCGGCCGCCTCGTCAACGAACAGGTCGAGGTCAGCCTGCTTCTAGCTGGTCCTGGCGTATTGGCCACCATCACCTTTGCCCACTTCGCGATGCTCGCGTTCTATTCGCACGATTTCCTTCCGGCCGCAGGCCTTCTGCGCTGGCTATGCCTGGGAATGATGCTGCGCGTCGTGGCTTGGCCCATGGGCTTCATTGTCATCGCCAAGGGTTGGCAGAAGACGTTCATCACGATCGAGATAGCGGCCACGCTGGTCCATGTGGGCGCCACCGCCATATTGGTTCCGATCATCGGGGCGGATGGGGCTGGCGTGGCATTTGCCGGTCTCTATGCCGGGCACAGCGTACTGGTATACCTGATCGCCCGCCGACGCTGCGGCTTCGGATACTCGCGGCGCAACCGCAGGCTGGTGCCGCTGTTCGGCGCTGCCTGCGCCATTGCATTCGCGAGCTTTGCGGTGCTGCCCTTCTGGTGGGCGACCGCGGCGGGGGCCGTCCTCACAGCCTCGACGGCCATCCTGGCCGTACAGGGGCTCCGTGGCCTGGTAGCCGGTCCCTTGCTGCCGGCAATACTGCGCGGCTGGTTGGCCTGGCGATCGGCATGACCAATGGGACCATCACCTGGGGCATCCGCCCAATGGCCGGGAACGTGGATCGATCGCAAGATCGCCTTGCCGCCGCAGTCGACGGCGTTTCAGCGGCCGACCACTGGTCAGCTTGGGAGTCGCATAGATGAAGGGCATGTTCAGCCGGATATCCCTGGGTGGCACACGCAAGAAGCCTATCCCTCTCCGCGGGATGCCGCTCGTGAGCGTGGTCATCCCCTGCTACAACTATGGGCGCTATCTGCAGGCCTGCGTCGACAGCGTCAGGAACAACCAGCCGGCTATTGCGCTGGACATCGTCATCATCGATGACTGTTCCACCGACGATAGCCTGGCGATTGCCCATCAACTTCGGGAGCAGGACCCGAGAGTCCGCGTCATCGCCCACAAGGTCAACAAGGGACATATCCAGACCTATAACGACGGGCTGGCAGCTGCCACCGGAGAGTATGTCCTGCTGTTGTCTGCGGATGACCTGGTTGCACCTGGCGCGCTGACACGCGCCGCTGCGCTTCTCGACGCCGAGTCCGGCGTCGGCCTGGTTTATGGTGGCTCCATTGATTTCCGCGACAAGGTGCCGACAGGCCGAACCGGCAAGCCGAGCTGGATAGTGTGGAAGGGCAGAGACTGGCTGCGGGCGCGGTGCCGATCGGGATACAACGTCGTGCCGACGCCTAGCGCCGTGATGCGCACCGCCGTGCTGCGGCAGATCGGAGGATACCGCGCGGACCTCCCCCATGCCGGCGATTTCGAGATGTGGCTGCGGACCGCAGTCCAGTGGGATATCGGTTTCCTCGCCGGCGTCGACCAGGCGTTCTACCGCTGCCATGGGACGAACATGCATGCCAGCGTCTTCCATTCAGGCACGGCCGACGGGCAATTCGTCGACATGCAGCAACGGCTCCAATCATTCGAAGCGGTTTTTTCCCGTACGGACCTCTGGCCTTTGCAGGAAAGCGCTGAGCTGCTGCAAATCGCCCGCCGGACGCTGGCGACACAGGCCATCGGCCACGTCAACTATGCCTACGCTCGGGGCAAGCGCCATTTCCCCTGTGACGACTTCGAGGCGTTTGCTCGCCGGGTCGATCCTGGCATCGATCTGTCGCGCGCGGGACGGGCCCTTGCGCGGCGGAAGCGATTTGGCCTGATGGACACTCCGCTGCATCCCCTGTGGGCGCCATCGGCGATCGCCGGTCGAGCATGGGAACAGGTGCGGCGCTTCCGTCACTACAGCCTGGGCGTGTAGCCGGAAATGCAAGGCCGCTCCAACGGTGCTGAAACGCTGTACGGGCAATGCCCGGCAGACAGCGCGCGCATTTGCGGCACGGGATCACGGCATGGACAGTTGTCGACCCGGAAGTCGGTCTTCCATCTGGGCGGCGGCGTCACCCGTGATCGACCGGCGCAGGATTCCGGCCACCTGCCGTCCGGCACTGTCCCAACTTCGCGCGCTGACGCTTCTTGCCGCGGCCTGGGCAACCGCCTCCCGGTCGGGAGCCGCATGGACGTTCTCCAGCGCCTTGGCGAGCGCATGGGGCGACAGTGGCGCATAGCGGACATATGGGTTGTCTATCACCATGCGGTTGTGCACGGCGTCGTTGACCACCGGAATGCAACCGGCGGCCAGCATTTCGTGGGGAACCAGTGATACATTGGTCAGCGACAGCGTCAGACCGGCAAAGCACCGATTGTAAATGACGTTCAGTTGGTCGGGTGTAACCAGCCCGTGGTCGATGTAGCGGAAAGGAAGTTTCCCTATTGTGCTGCCGTATAGGTGAATGCTCAAATCCGGGCGACGTTGCGCCAGCAGTTCCAATGCCATCAATCCCAACTCGAAGGCGCGGCGCGTTGCCCCGGGGCGGGCATAAAAAGCAACGCCGTCGCGAGCGCTGGCCGGTTGTCGGATCTGGTAGCGGTCGACGTCACAGCCAAAATCGAAGTGTTCGGCTACCATCGCGTAGTCCTGGCGGAGCTTGTCCGCCAACCAGCTGCCCGCCGTGATGCCGTGCAGCCTCATCTTATAGGTGTTTTCCGCGAGAATGCTGTTGGAGCTCGCCGGATAAAAAGCAGGCTCGAAGTCCTGGACGAAGTAGAACTTCCGGCCAAGGCCGCGCGCCGAGAAGACCGGATAGGCCGTGGGCCAGCTGGTTGCGATCACCGCATGCGCGTCCACCATGCCTCGGTCGATGGGCTCCACCGGGCCGGCGAAGCCGAAATGGTCGCGCACTATGGCGGCATAGTGGGCGTGATCGGCCCTGTAGGGGTCGTAGAAGTAGATTCGGTTGACGTATCCGTTGGCCTCGAGATGCCGCAGGATACGGAAGATGGTGGTGTGTCCGCCCGAGCCCGGCGATGGCGGCAGCATCACCCAGTTGATCAGCAGTTTGGCTGGGCCTACTGCCAGCGCCGCGATAGCGGACGGCGCTGTCAGGTCGGCAGCCAACACATCCGCGGTCAGCACCTGCGGCAACGGGGCTGGGGGCCGGATCCCGTCGGCCAGCAGGTGGCGAACCCGGAATGCCAGCCAGCCCAAGCCGTGAGCTCGCAGACCCGCATACGCCTGCTTAGCCTTCCGGGTAATGGCTGATGCTTGCCCCATCCCGCCCCTCAAATGGCTCGCCGGCGGACCTGGACGATTTGCCTCAGCTTGCGGGCAACCCGGCTGGGGCTCGAAACGGCATCGGTGACGCGCTTGGCGGTGTCGCGCCAATTGCCGTAGCGGTTGATCGGCAATTCCAAGATTTCGGGCCAAGCCCGGGCGATTGCATCCTGAAACACGGCACCGTTGCGACGCAATTCGGGTGGCACCGACAGCATCGCGCAAAAGTTCGCGCGCGAGATCATCGGGTGCAGTTCCTTCTGCACCGGATTGGCGTAGGCGTCCGCAAAGGCCCAACTGCCCATGCGCAACTCCAAGTAGGCAAGATCAAGCTTGAGCAGCGTTTCAAGATGAGCGATGGGTTCGAGCCAGCGAGCCACCGCCGCAACCACCTCCGGCTCAGGCGGAAGCTTGAGGCGCGCGACGATGCTGCGTGCATCGACCATGGTCGCTTGCGTAGCGCCCAGCCACAGAAATCCGCGCCCGACTTCTCCTCCAAGGCCGCCCAGAAAGCACTGTCCCGCTAGCGGCTCCACGCTTGGATGCATGGTCATGTTGGCACCGGTGACGCAATGGCCGGCGCGGATTTGCCAACCTTGCGCTTGCGCGGGGCTTGCGCGCCGATAGGGTAGCACATCATGGCGAAGTGCGAACTTGCGCGACAGGGCCTGCGCACTGGCTACGTCGAGCCCGGCCCTTGGCGCGGCGACTGTGACGAAGTCCAGGTTTCCAGCGATCGTCCGCAGGCCGGATAGCACGAACCTTGAGTCCATACCGGCGGTCAGCGCCACCTTGACTGGCCCTTGGATGCGAAGGACCGACACCATCTGCCGGATGCGTCCAAGCATGTCGTCGAAGGCTGCGGAGGCGTTCGTGGTCTCGGCAATTGGCGCTACGGGCCAATGCCGATGCTGCTCCCACGTATCAAGATCGAGATAGTGGTTGCAGAGCAATCGCGAAATGCCAGCGTGGGCGGTGAGGCCGGCAGGGAACCATCCCGTCTGGTCCACTTCGAGCCTGCGATGAAGCCTGGTCTGCAGCCGGCGCCAGTACTCTGCTTTGTCGAGCAGAGCCATGGCCGTCGCGCCGGCAACCTTGGCGGAAGGGTCATAGACGAGTGACCTGCTTCCATCGGCATCGAGGTAGATGCGTCGGCATCCGGCAGCATCAAGAACCAGAAGAAAGCTGCCGGCCAACCGATAGATGTGGCGCTCTACCCAGTCATCGACATTGGCGCGGTCGATCGTGGTATCGATCGTCAGAGTGCCGGGGAGGGTGCCGCTGTCGATATCGATCGGCGTGCCGATCAACGCGCCTACAATGGCGCCCGAACCGTCGCGGACCTCGGCGACGGGCACGTCGCCGAATGCGGTCACGGCGAGCGTGGCAAGATCGTGACGCGCCGAGCCGCGCAGCAGCACCGTTCGCTCGGTCACCAGAAACTGTCCGCTCTTATCGGGCCAATCGTCAGGCATTGAATCAGCCTTCGCTCGGGCATGTATGGGCCCCAGTATGGACCAAGGAGGGCTCCTGCTTCGCAGCCCAAAGGAGCTACGATCGGGACCGCGCGGCCGGTACGCGGTGGCTGTCCCGCCGCCTCGCCGGCTCACCGAAAGGAGCTATGGTTGGTCTCTGGCAGGCGCCCTAGGCTGGTCCGTCGGCAGCGAAGCTTGCCGGCTATGCCTCGGGACAAGGGGGGATGACGGTGGATACATCCATCGGAGCGCTGGCCAGACGACGCGGCGCCCTGCCCGCGGACGCTAGCGTGTCCCGGTGGCCCGCCGCACCGGTGACCGTGCTCCTGATCTCGCTGGTTGTTCCTCTGGTCCTATCAGTCGGCCCGCTGGCGGTCTCGGCCTTCCGCCTGGTATTGCTGGCTTTGGCCGTCCCCTGCCTGGCGTCCTGGTTGTCGGGGAAGGCGGGACGAATCCGGGCAGTCGATATCCTGGTCGCGCTCTTCTGCCTGTGGAGCGCCCTTGCCATTGCAATGGTGCATGGGCCCGCCGAGGCGGTCGAGCCCGGCGGCATGCTGTTCCTGGAAACCTTCGTCGCCTACCTGGTGGCCCGCTGCTATGTGCGCACCTATGGCGACATGGTGGCCACCGCACGCGTGCTGTTCACACTAGTTGCAGCCTTCCTGCCGCTGGCGCTCTGGGAGACGTTCACCGGGCAAAAGCTGACGCTGCAGTTGTTCCGCGCCGTGATGCCGACGATCGCCGACACCTCCACCGAAATCCGGTGGGGGCTATCCCGGGTCCAGGGCCCATTCGAGCACCCCATTCTCTTCGGTGTTTTCTGCGGCAGCGTCGCGGCGCTGACCTACCTCGTGCTCGGACAGGAAACCGGCCGCGTGCGACGCCAGGTGACTACCGCGGCGGTCGTGCTCACCTCGATGTGCTCCTTGTCCTCGGGCCCATGGGTCGCGATTCTGGCGCAACTGGCGCTGCTCGGCTGGCATGGACTGCTGGGGCCGATAGAAGCGCGGTGGCGCATCCTGTGGGTCCTCGGAGGCCTCACCTACGTTGTTCTCGAACTGGCCTCGGACCAGTCCGTACCGCAGATTCTCACCCGGTACGCATTCGATCCATGGACCGCATTCTATCGGCTGCTGATCTTCGAGTATGGGTGGGCCTCGGTTATGGGGCATCCCCTGTTCGGCACCGGATTTGGCGAATGGCCGCGGCCATCGTGGATGCCCGCCAGCATCGACATGTTCTGGCTTGTACCGGCAGTCCGCCACGGACTGCCCGCAGCAATGCTGATGCTGCTCGCCTTCTTCACGGCTTTCTTGGGCGTGAGCCTGAAACCATATCGGGACGAGCGGCTGCTGTCGTGCCGTACAGCCTACCTGATTACCATGACCTCCTTCTTTCTGGCCGGTTGGACGGTCCATTTCTGGATGGCGACATATGTCCTCTTCATGTTCCTGCTGGGGAGCGGCATGTGGCTGCTGGACAGCGATGGAGGTGCCATCACGGACGCCCGTTCGAGGCGCAGACCGGTCCGCATGAGCAGACCGGCGGCGCCAACCCGCTTTTCTCGCCGGGCGCCGTGAATGCCATGCGCCTGCTCCTGATTGCCCCCACCTGCGACGGCGATGATGTGGGAGAATCGTGGAGTGCGTATCAATGGGCCTCGCGCCTCGCCGAACGGCATGAGACGACACTGCTCACCTACCACAAGCGGGGTCACAGGCCCGCGCGTGAGCAGCTCCCGAATGTTCGCGTGGTCGAGTGGCGGGAGCCGCCACTTCTCGGGCGCGCCGAGCGGTTGAACAGCATGATGGGACTAGGCTACATACCCTTCTTCATGAATGCCCGCCGATGGATTCATGCGGCGCTCGATCGGGGTGAGCGCTTCGATGTCGCACATCAACCGGCCCCCATGGCAATGCGCTATCCCTGCCCCGCAGCCGATGTCGGAATACCGCTGGTACTCGGTCCCGTCGGCGGCGGCCTGTCCTCGCCGCCCGCCTTCGCGGCCCAGGAAACCAACGATCCTTGGTTCGTCCGGCTCCGCAGTCTAGATCGCATCCGTCTGCGATACGACCCACTTTTGCGACGGACATATGAGGGGGCCGGGTGCGTGCTCGGGACAGGCAGCTATGTCGAAGAACACCTGCGGGACCTACGGCTTCGCCGCTTCGAAGCAATGCCTGACGTCGCCGTGGAGCGCTTGATGCCACCGATTGACCGCCGCGCAAAGGAGTTTGGGCCAGTGCGCGCGTTGTTCGTGGGGCGGTTGGTGCGCACGAAAGGCGTGCGCGAGGCGATCCGCGCCCTGGGCATGTGCCGCGACCTGGACCTCACGCTCCACGTCGTCGGCGACGGCCCGGACCTGCAGGCTTGCCAGGCCCTCGCCGCGGGGCTCCAGCTCGGCGACAGAGTACGGTTTCACGGCCGCTTGCCGCGGGCGGCGATCGATCGCTTTTACCAGCAGGCAGACATCTTCGTCTTCCCCAGCTACCGTGAGCCCGGTGGCCACGTGGTGATGGAAGCCATGGCGCAAAGCCTGCCGGTCATCGTCTGCGACCGTGGCGGCCCCGGGGCCACCACGACGGCGGACTGCGCCATCAAGCTCGAAGCGATCACCCCCGACCAACTCGCCCGCGACGTTGGCGCGGCGCTGCGCCGGCTGGCAAGCGACCCTGCCCTACGGCTGGCCATGGGTCGCAAGGCCTACCACCATTTGAGGCAGACGGGCCTATGGGTGCACCGGATCGAGCGCGTCACGCAGCTCTACGAGGAACTCTTGGGGATCAGGTCAGCTGCTTGAGACGCATGCCGATGGCGCGTCGCAGAGTTTGGAGAGGCGGCATGCGGCCACCAAGCACGCGCTCGATCTGCCGGTGTCCCATGTCGCTGCGGATCGACCGGCGCGGCTGCACGAACTCGCCTGGCCGGGCCACGCCTCCGTCCGACGTATGGACGGTGTGGTATCCAGCCTTGAACAGGGCCTGCAGCACCGCGCGGCTGTAGCGGCCGAAGGGAATGGCGAAGGACCGCACGGGCGCAAGGCAGATGTCCTCCAGTTCGGCACGCGATCGCTCGAGCTCGATGGTCAGCGCTTCGGGAGCAAGGACGGTGAGATCGCGGTGGTCGATGCCATGGCTGCCGATAGCCATACCCCCCGCCTTCAGTTCCATCACATCGGCCCGGCTCAACGACCCGGCACGGTGCAGGCGCCCCGTCAGGACGAAGAACGAAGCGGTGAGACCGCGTCCGAGCAGTTCGGGCAATGCGATGGCGAGGTCAGAACTGTTGCCGTCATCGAACGTGATCGCGATGCGGTCCCGCTCCGGATGCTCGGCGACGCGGTCCAGGAGACGCCGGAAGTGTACTGCGCTCATCCAGAACGGCGCCTCCCCCGACTCCAACGGGCGAACGGGGTGGCCGATTCCATGAAAATTGATGATCCGGATCGGCTGGGTCGCGGTCACGGCCGGCGCTCCGTACGCATATAGTCCTGCGGCGGGCGAAGCGGGGAAAGCGCCACGCGCAGTACGGCACGATGCGCGCTGCTGCGCCACACCCGCAACAGCCCGAAAGTGGCCAGCGCACCGCGGAAGAGCATGGTGCGTAGCGCGCCATGGTGACGCGCGTAGTAGCGAATCTGGTTGCTGGTCATAACCGAGGTGAGGTCGGGGCTGCGCTTGAAGTCGCCGCCAGCGTGGAACACCCGTGCCTCGGGAACATAGGCGACTTCGAGCCCCGTCAGCCGTACGCGGCGTTGAAAGTCCACCTCTTCGCTGTAGAGGAAAAAGGTCTCGTCCCAGGCGCCAACAGTTCTGCGGGCCCGCGCGGCGATCAGCAGGATAGCGCCCGTGGCCCACTCGACGTTCCGGGCTTCCTGATAGTAGCCGGAGTCGGCAATCATGTCGCCGAGTTTCAATCGGCTGGCGAGGGTGGGACCGAGCATCGCCTGCCACCAGGTATTGGCAAGCGTAGGCTCCCTCCGCAAGGAGGTAGCGAGACTGCCGTCGTCGTTGAGGATCATCGGGACGGCCACGCCGACACTTTCCTCGCGAACGCGGGCCACCAGCTTCGCGACCGAGCCGGGTAGCAGTCGGATATCGGGGTTGAGAATGAGCATGTCGGCATCGTCGGCGATCGTTGCGGCGGCGGCGTTGATGCCAGCGGCATAGCCGCCGTTTACGGGGCGCCGGATTACCCGCACCCCCAGTTGGTGCGCTTGGGCGATGTCGGCGGACCGATCACTCGATTTGCTGTCCACTACAACGATCTCGCACCGGTCCACCACCCCTGCAAGGCCCGCAGGCAGGGAGTCGAGCAGGTCGGGCAGGACTTCGGCGCTGTTGTAGGTGACGATGACGATCGCCAGTCGGGCACCGGGGGATCCAGATCCAATCTTCCGAGCATCTGGGGCTGCAGGAACTGTCATCGGCGCTTCTCAGGAACGGTTCCAGCGGGCCGAAGCTTGCGACCCGGCGGAGCCGAAGCCGACCGCCAGCATGGTGATGCAGCGGTAGAAGCGGATGCGCGTCACGCCCACCATGGCCAGGGCCCGGGCGCGCGCGCCGCTCAGGCGATCGGACGTCGCGACGCGGGGGATCTCGGCGGCCGGCGACAGCAGCACCGCCACGGCCCGCAGCAGCCAGCGCGTCCGCCACATGGGCGTGTTCTGCGTCTCCCGGTACTCATGGGAAATATGGCGTGCCCACTTGTCGGTGAGTTCGGCAAAGGTGCGTCGTGCCGGATGATGCACGATCATCCTGGGCTCATACCGGACGCGATACCCCATGCTGCTGGCCCGGTGTCCCCACTCGGTGTCCTCTGCAATGTTGATGCCGAGAAAGTCGCCAACCGTCCGGAATACCCAGGTGCGCACTGCCAGATTGCCGCCGCCGGTAAACCCCTTGGTCTGAATGTACTCCTTCATGCGGAACGCAAAAACGCTTTCATAGGCTTCGAGCAATGTGGGACGGGCCGGGTCCGCCTGCAGGATGTAGACATCGCCCCCGAGCACGGTGGCATCGGGCGAGCGGGCGAAATGACGCTCGATCGTGGCGAGCCAGGTCTGGGAGGCCACGCAATCGGCATCGATGAACGCCAAGATATCACCCTTTGCGGCCGCGACCCCCATGTTCCGGGCCGGACCGGGGCCGGGTATCGGCTGGCTCAACAGCGTGACGTTCGCGTGTCTGCTGCAGATTTCGGTCGGCATGGTGCGAGATCCGTTGTCGACCACGATGATCTCGCTGGCCGCTGCGAGCCCTTCCTGCTGGTCCAGGGCAGACAACCCACGCTCCAGGGCTTCGGGTTGATTGAGATGGGGAATGATCACGCTGATCATGGTCGCACGTCCCCTCCCGCGGGAATGGAGTCGATAGCCGAGAGGTAGCGTTTGGCTTCCGCCGGCCAGCGGAATTCGCGGCGAGCAATGGTGCGGGCGGCCTTGGCCATCTGGAGGCGGCGGCCGCGGTCGTCGGCCAGAGTGATGATACCGTCGGCAAGGGCGGATGGACTGTGAATGCCGGCCACGAGCGCCGCTTCGCCGGCCTCGCGCCGCGCCTGTCCAAGATCGAACTGCACGAACGGAATGCCGAGCATCATGTACTCGAACACCTTGTTCATCGAAAGTTTTTCATTGCAGCCATTGGGCGGATCCGGAATGACGCCGATGTCGACGGCCGACAGGTGGCTCATGAGCGCGGGCCCACTGAGATAACCCACAAAGCGCAGCGCGTCGTCCAGCCCAAGGCTCGCTGCCAGGGAGCGGACGCGCTCATATTCTGGCCCATCCCCAATGAGCACGGCATGGATGTCGTTGCGCCCGCGCCGGTTAACTATGTCGTCCATGGCACGAACCAATGTGGCAACCCCGTCTTGCGCGCCCATGATGCCGACATACCCCACCAGGCATTTTCCGGACTGTAGCAGCGAGGGCTCGGGCGTGTGCCGCCGCGTTATCGCCCTGTCGGGGTAGCTTTTGACCACGAAGACGCGGCCCGGCGGCATGTGCCCGCGCTTGATGGCGATGTCCCGGAAGGCTTCATTGGTGGCGATGCTGGCATCCGCCAAGCGGAACGTCTGCCGTTCCAACATGCCCAAAACCGAATACAGCATATCCCGCCGCCCGAAGCGGCTGAGGTAGAGTTCGGGGCTCAGATCGTGATGGTCGAACAGGAAGCGCGTTCCGAACAACACCCGATGAAAGAGCGCGATCAGGAACATTAGATCGGGCGGGTTACAAGCCTGAATGATGTCGATCCGCTGCCGGCGGCGGACACGCAGCGACAACACCAGCTGGTTCCGCAACGCCGTCAGGTATTCAGCCGGATATCCTCGCGCGGAAGTCGCTTCGGTCAGGTCATGCCGGTAGATGTGCACGCCCTCGCAGACTTCATAACTGGCAGTGTAGCCTCGGCCCTTGGGGCAGATGACCGAAACCGTGTGACCGGCCTCACGCAGCGCACGAGCTTCCTGCCAGACGCGCCGATCGAACGGTACAGGCAGATTCTCAACCAGGATGAGCACGTGGCGCGGCTTTTTCATTTCTCTCCCTCCGACGTTGATGGTGAGGCGCAGAGGAAGTAGCGGCCATAGGCCGTTCGATTTATTTCACCGAAGCGTGATTTCGGCGAACAATCCGGCAGCATATTAGGCACTGCCCTTTCACGCTCAACGAGCTTCTGTACCGGGCAAAATCCTGCGTATTTCCCATATTTACTTGGAGCATGCCCGAGGTACGCTTCACGTTGCGTGGAGGACCACATGTCCATTCATGACCTTTCGTCCAATTCACGAAAGGACAGCAATGCCAACGCTGAATTCTGCATCATCGGCGGTGGCATGGCGGGCCTGTTCATCGCCAGGCGCCTGGCCCGAGCCGGGCGAAGTGTGGTGGTGCTGGAAAGTGGCGGACACGCATTCGAGCAGCAAAGCCACGAGCTCAACCGGATCAACGACGTTCACGGACGCTACAGCAGGGCGCTTGACGGCCGCTATCGCGGGTTGGGTGGTTCGTCGTCCCGCTGGGGCGGACGGATCATGCCCATCCACGAACACGACACCGCGCCGCGTCCCTACCTCGAGCTTGAGGGTTGGCCGTTTCCGTACAGCGATCTTCGACCGTATGCCGCCGAGGTCGAAGACGTCTTCGGCCTGCCTCACGGTCCGTTCGGCACCAAGGCATTGGCGAACGTCCAACTCGACCGAGCGTTCCCACCCGATGATCCGGACTTCCGGGGTCGGCTGGCCAAGTGGGCGGGCTTTCAGCGGTGCAACCTCGCGACAATCTGGCGGCGCGAACTGGCCGCGCTGCCCAGCCTGGAAATCGTGCTCGGCGCCACTGTGGCTGATTTCGACATCGATCCGGAACGTGGGCTGCTGCGGGCGGTGGGCGCCCGGGGCTTCGGCGGCCACGGCGTGCGCGTCCGCGCCGAGCGCTTCGTGCTGGCCGCAGGAACAATCGAAGCAACGCGCCTGCTCTTGTGGCTGGATGCCCAAACCGGCAACCGGGCCTTCAAAAGCACGTCGGCGCTGGGGCGCTACTTCCAGGATCACCTCAAGGCCGAAGTCGCCATCATTTCCCGGCTCGATCAGTCCGCGAGCAACCGTCTGTTCGGTTATCACTTCATAGGCGGAACGCGACGCAGCCTTCACCTGGACCTAACCATGCAGGCCCAGGAGGCGGATGGTACCGCCAGCGCCTTTGCCTATGTGGCCATGAACCTTGCCGACAGTCACCTTGCGCATATCAAGACCCTAGCCCGCAGCCTGCAGCTTGGCCGGGTAAAGCTCGGCGAGGCGACCGCGCTCCTCGCCGACTTGCCGCTCGTCATGAGATCGGCATTCTGGCGGCTCTTTCGCCGACAGGTTTACATGCCGGCCGATGTCGAGCTTGGGGTACAGATCGCCATCGAGCAGCGACCGAGTTGGGACAACCACATCCGGCTTTCGTCCCAGCGTGACGCATTCGGACTACCCATGGCCGCCGTGCACTGGCAGCCGACCGACCAGGATGAGGCGACTTTTCGCGCCGTGGCGCAGCGCTTGCGCCACTATTGGAGCCGCAACCAGCTCGACCACCTGCACCCGCTGACCTGGCGGGCCGGGAATGCCGGCGACCCGACCAGATTCTCCGACTTGGCCGAACCATATGCCCACCCCTCGGGAAGCACGAGGATGGGGACCAACCCTGGTAGCTCGGTAGTCGATCCCGACCTCGTGTGTCACGCCGTGCCCAACCTCAGCGTCGCCAGCGCCTCGGTGTTCCCGAGCGCCGGCAGTGCCAATCCCACTTTCACCATCCTGCAACTGGCCCTGCGGCATGCCGACTGGCTGCTCGCCACAAGCAGGGCGCCGGTTTCGGCACGGGGGACGGATCAGGCAAACTCCACCGTGCTCGCGACGGCCATGGCGCCCACCAGCGCGTCGGCGACACGGACGACGTCGGCCTCATCCATCTGAGCGGAGAGCGGCAGCATTACACCACGGTCCTGCGCAGCCTCCGAACAGCCCAGGCCGATACTCATGCGAGCGCTGCCCGGGGGGGCATAGGCCGGTTCCCGGTGCGCGTTCATCACGCCCCGTCTGGCGGATATGCCGGCGTTTAGAAGGCCCTGCATCACCACGCGCTGATCGATACCGGGCGGCAGCATGACACAGAAGCTCTGCCAGTTGCTATGTGCCCAGGATGGCTCATCCGGTAGGACAATGTCCGGCAGGCAGCCCAAATACTGCCGATAGAGCGCCGCGACCCCGCGGCGGGCGGCCACGATGCCGTCGAGACGGCGGAGCTGTTCGCGCCCCAGCGCGGCCTGGACGTCGGTCATGCGGTAGTTGTAGCCAACAGACAAATAGCTTTCAAAGACGACCGCGTTCGACCCATGACGCTCACGATCCGACACGCTCATGCCATGCTGCCGCCAGAGCCGAAATTTCTTGTCGTACTCGGCGTTGCCGGTGGTGAGCATCCCGCCGTCCCCCGTGGTGATGACCTTGCGCGGATGAAAGGAAAAGCATGCGATATCTCCGATCGGCGCTCCGATCTTGCGGAAGTGTCCTTGCCACAACATCTCGCTGCCCGCGGCGCAGGCGGCATCCTCGATGACGGGCAGCCCTAGGGGTCGAGCGATTGCGACGATCGAGGCCATGTCACACGGCATGCCCAACTGGTGAACGCACAGGATCGCCTTTGTCCTGGGCCCGATGACGCTTTGGATCAGCAGAGGGTCGATATTGAAGCCGTTAGGCTCGATATCGACGAATACGGGCGTCGCCCCGCAATAGCGGATCGCATTCGCGGTCGCGATGAAGCTGTGGCTCACGGTCACCACCTCGTCCCCCACACCGACGCCGAGTGCAAGCAATGCCAGGTGAAGGGCCGCAGTACAGTTGGCGACCGCACAGGCGTGGGGGCTACCGACATAGACGGCGAACTCGGCCTCGAACGCCGCCACCTCCGGACCCTGTGTTACCCAGCCGGAGCGGATGACCCGGGCGACAGCCTGGACCTCCTCCTCACCCAGCAGCGGCGCGGCAATTGGGAGTTGCGAGCTCATGCGAAGGCTTTCTCTCTTGCGTGCTCGGCGCGCCACCAAGCGACCAGATCCCGCAGACCTTCGTCGAGCGGCACGCGCGCGGCAAAGCCCAGCGTGTCGGCGGCCTTGCTTGTGTCGGCCAGCCGGCGCGGGACTGGGTTAACCGCGCGCTGCGGCGCAAACACGGGCGCTATGTCGACATCCATGGCCTTCGACAGGGCGCGCGCTAGATCGGCGAGGCTAGTCTCGGTGCCAGAGGCGACGTTGAAGACGTCGTCGGTCACGTCGGACTTGGCCGCCAGAATGTTGGCTCGGGCAATGTCACGAACATGCACGAAATCCATTGTCTGCAGCCCGTCCCCGAAGATGACCGGTGCCTCGCCGGCAGCAAGTCGCTCCATCCAGCGGATGAGCACCTCGGTATAGGCACCGAACACATCCATGCGGGGGCCATAGACGTTGAAGTAGCGCAGCGCCACATAGGATAGGCCAAACATGTCGTTGAAGCTGCGCAGCAGACCTTCGTTGAATACCTTGGCCGCACCGTAGATCGTGCGGTTGTTGTAGGGGTGGTGGGTTTCAGCGGTCGGGAAGCTGTCGGCCATGCCGAGCACCGATGCCGAGGATGCGGCGACGACCTTTGACACTCCCTCCGTCACGGCCGCCTCGAGCACGTTGAACGTACCGGTGGCCATGACGTCCAGTGCGAGGCGCGGTTCGGCCGCACACTGGGTGATGCGGACCGCCGCCTGGTGGAAGACGATATCGATGCCCCGCATGGCTTGGGCCACGTCGCGCTCATCGCGAATGTCACCTTCGATCACCGAGATCGGCGCCCTCGCCAGCGCCGCCTGGAGATTGGCCATGCGGCCGCGTACGAAATTGTCGAGTACGACGATCCGGGCGGGTCGCTCGCGAACCAGCAAATCGACGATGTGCGACCCGATGAGCCCCGCGCCGCCGGTAATGAGAACGTGTTTGTCACGCATGAACGGCGTCCTTTGCATGTTGAAATTGCGCACCCTTATCCGCCCGCCAGCGTAAGAAGCGGGCGGGCACGCCTGCCACGATGGAGAATGGCTCGACGTTGGCCGTGACCACCGCGCCGGCGCCAACAATGGCACCCTTGCCGATCGTGACGCCCGGCAGAATTACAGCATTGGTTCCAATATCCGCCCAGTCGCCGATGCGGACCGGCCTGATGTCCAGGTCGGTCTCGATAATCGGGACAGTCGAGGGAATCCCCACATGTTCGGAACCCAGCAGCCTGGCGCCTGGGCCCCACCCCACATGTTCCCCGATGATCAGGTCGCGGGCGTCGAGGAAGGCCTGTGGCCCGATCCAGCTATGCTGCCCAATCTGGCAGGTCCCGTCGAAGCGGCCTTGAATACAGGCCTGGGCGCCGATGAAGACACCATCGCCCAGTTCGAAGGTTTCCAGATGCCTGAACGTGACACCGCTGCCGACGCGCAAGCCGTCGCCGCACTGCTTGGCACTTGCCCTGACGATGGCCCGGCGCATCAGCGCATCGACCATGCCGTCTCCGGTGCCGAAGCGGCCGTAGAGTTCAACGAGGCCCTCGGCGCCATAACCAACCTGTAATGCTTGGGCAAGGCCGGCTTCGAAGGCAGGGTCGGTCTCCGCCTGCCGTCCATGAACGGCCGCCACACGTCGCCCCGATGCGGCGGAACGCTCAGTGGACATAGATATCTCGCGCGATCGCCGCGGCGACCAGCTCTAACTGGGCTGGGCTGAGTTCAGGGTAGATGGGCAGGGACAGGACCTCGCGCGCGGCACGCTCGGCATGGGGGAAGTCTCCGCGGTGATAACCGAGATCGGCGTAGGCGCGCTGCAGGTGCACCGGGACCGGGTAGTGCAGTCCCGTCTGCACGCCATCGGCCATCAAGACCCGCTGCAGGGCGTCTCGGTCAAGGCTGCGGACGGCATAGACATGATAGACGTGTCGCCGGTCGCGTGCCTCTGTGGGCAACTGGATGTCGTTGATGCCGCCCAGCAGCCGGTTGTACTGGAGGGCATGGGCGCGGCGCCGCTCGGTCCAGGCTTCAAGGTGCCTGAGCTTGACCGCGAGGACGGCACCCTGGATGGCATCCATCCGGTAGTTGAAGCCCTTGGCCACGTGGTGGTAGCGCTCCTGCTGGCCCCAGTCGCGCAGGCAGCGCGCCGCAGTGGCCACCGCTTCGCTGTTGGTGACCAGCATTCCGCCTTCCCCGCAGGCCCCCAAATTCTTGCCGGGGTAGAAGCTGAAACAGCCCGCGAAACCCAGGCTGCCCGCGCGGCGGCCGTGATACTCGGCCCCGTGCGCCTGGCAGGCGTCCTCGATGACTACGAGGCCGTGGCGATTCGCCAGCAGCAGTAGTGGGTCCATGTCGGCCATCTGACCGTAGAGGTGGACGGGTATGATCGCCTTGGTGGCAGGCGAAATAGCCACTTCCACGAGTGCCGGGTCCAGCGTCATCGTCACCGGGTCGATATCGACGAATACCGGTCGCGCGCCAGCGTAGAGTATGGCGGCGACAGTCGCCACGAAGGTGAACGGCGTGGTGATGACCTCGTCACCGCGACCGATACCGGCAGCCAGCAACGATAGATGCAGCGCGCTGGTGCCGGTATTGACCGCGACCGCGTGGCGTGTGCCGCAATAGGCGGCGAAGCTCCGCTCGAAGCCGGCCACCTCTTCTCCCAGGACGTAGCGGCCGGAGCGCAGGACGGCGACTACCGCCGTCTCCAGTTCGGCGCCGATTTGCTGGTATTGGGCGCTGAGATCGAGAAGCGGAATCATGCCGGCACCCCATCGAGCGCTAGTTCGACCAGGGCTCCGCGCTGCGCCAGCGACCGCGTCGCCGCTTCGAGCACGCGCACCACCCGCAGCCCGGCGCGCCCATCGGCGGTCGGCGTACCGCCGCTGGCGACACAGGCAACGAATTCCTTGAGCTCGCGCGAGAGCGCCTCGACGGTGTCGAGATGCGGCGCCGTCATGTCCCCGGTGCGATATCCTACCAGCACCTGGCGCATCTTCTCTCCCCGGCGCGCGGAAGGACCAGCAAGGGTGATGCCCCTGTCGTAGAGCTTGATCTTCTCGCTGGGCTCGAGATCGTCATAGACGATCATTTTCTCGCTGCCGCCGACCAGGGTCCGCCGCACCTTGACCGGCGCCAGCCAATTGACATGTACATGTGCAATGAGGCGGCTGGGGAAATGCAGCGTTAGATAGGCGATGTTCTCCGGCTCTCCGGGGACGTGCCCCATGCCGATGGCGCTTACGGCGGCCGGCTGCTCGGGCAGAAGGTAATCCATGATAGCCAGGTCATGGACCGCCAAGTCCCAAATAACGTTCACGTCGTGCTGGAAAAGCCCCAGATTGATGCGCACGGAGTCGTAGTAGTAGAGCTGCCCCAGGGAGCCATCGATCAGTTCGCGCATCTTGCGCACGGCGCCGGTATGGATGAACGTGTGATCGACAGCCAGCGTCAGCCCCCGCCGCGCGGCCTCTTCCACGAGGCGCTCGGCATCCGACGCACTCGAGGCCATGGGCTTCTCCACGAATACGTGCTTGCCCGCCCGCAGCGCGCGCATGGCCATGGCGAAATGGGTGGCGACTGGCGTCGCGATGGCTATGGCATCGACCTTGGGATCGTTGAGCAGGTCGTCGAAGTCTTCGGTGATCTGGACCGAGGGATAGCGGCTGCGCACGCCCGCCAAGCGCTCGGTTTCCAGATCGCAGACCCAGCGGAGTTGTGCCTCTGCGATGTCGCAGAGATTGCGGACGAGATTGGGCCCCCAATAGCCATAGCCGACAACGCCCACGCCGATCATTGCCTGCTCCCCGCGCTTGTTTTCATATCCGAGTTCGGTAGCGTCGATCCCACGATGCGCGCCGGCACGCCGGCCACGACAGCGTTGTCCGGCACGTCCCGGGTCACCACCGAACCGGCGCCGACCAGGGCCCACTCGCCGATGGTCACGCCCGGGAGGATGGTCGCGTTGCTGCCGATAGACGCACCGTACCGCACCCGCGTGGGCTCAAGTGTCCAGTCCGCGGTGGTTTGCAACCGGCCAGCCCCGTCTACTGCCTGCGGGTAACGGTCATTGGTGAACATCACGCCATGCCCGATGAACACGCAGTCTTCGATGCTGACCCCTTCGCAGATGAAGCAGTGGCTGGAAATCTTGCAGCATGCGCCAACCATGGCCCCGCGCTGGATTTCGACGAAGGCGCCGATCCGGGTCCCTGCTCCGATGGCACAACCATAAAGGTTCACCAATTCGGCGTGGTGGACCACCACATCCTCGCCCAGCGCCACGTCCTTGATCATGGTTTGGCTTCCTACCTCGCCCATTGCGGGCAAGGACGAGCCTAGGCGCGCGCGGAAGCCATGTTGCTAGCCCTCATGGGCTAGCTACTTCGGGCGATGGATGCGGGGTTGCGCACGCGGGAACCTGCGGTGGTTGGCAGCCCCTCCCCTTCCGGCGAGCAATGGGCCAAAGCCACCCGGGAGGCGCCGATGACGACATCAGTTCTCGACCGCATGAAGGAAGTCGTGGCCGATACTCTCGGCCTGGGTGCGCGCGGCGCCGCCCTCTCCGAAACGAGCCCGCTACTCGGTAGCATGCCCGAGTTGGACTCGTTCGGCATCGTGCAGCTGGCAATCGCTATCGAAAAGCAATTCGGCATCACCATCGCCGATGACGATTTCGGCAGCGAGCTGTTCGCCACGTTGGGATCGCTCGTCGCCTACATCGAGCACCGGACCAGCGACGGCCGGCCCATCGCAGCTGAATAGGGCCCGGCAATGGACGTCATGGTGGATGCGGCGGCAGGTGGTCGTTCCAAAGCAGAGCTCAGGCCGATCGATCGGGCCGACGCCGACCGGGTGGGCCGTTTCCTCCACGCCCATCTCAACAACCGCATCAGCGCGCGGCACTGGGCCGAGGCCATCACCCCGGGTTGGGAGGCGGACGCTCCAAATCACGGCTACATGCTGGTGGCCGATAATGGGGTGGTGGGGGTGCAGTTGGCCTATTATGCGCAACGCCAGACCAGCGACGGTCCCGCCCGTCTCTGCAACATCGCCGCGTTCTGCGTGCACCCGGACTACCGTGCGGATAGCCTGCGGCTGCTTCATGCAGTCCTGGCGCAACCCGGCTACAGCTTCACCGATCTATCGCCGAGCGGCAATGTCCGCCAGCTCAACGCCCGCCTGGGCTTTCGCGAACTCGATACCACTGCGGCGCTGGTGCTCAACCCGACATGGCTGCTGACCCAGACCCGGGCCGAGCTGCTCAGCGACTCGCAGAGCATGGCCGCGGCCTTGGCCGGGGCGGATCTGCGGATCTACCGCGACCATCACGCAGCGCAGGCGGCCCATCATCTCGTGCTGCGGCAGGGCGAGCGGCGCTGCCACGTCATCTTTCGGCGCGACCGGCGCAAGGGCCTGCCGCTTTTCGCGACGATATTGTATGTAAGTGATCGCGCGCTGTTCGCCGAAGCTCGCGGCCAGGTGTTTCGCCACCTGCTGTTGCGGCACAGGATACCCTTTACCCTGCTGGAACTGCGGCTGGCGCAGCATCGCCCCGCACTGTCGATGCTCCTGCCCGGGCACCGCCCCAAGATGTTCCGAAGCGACCATTTGGGGCCGCAGGCGATCGACTACCTCTACAGCGAACTGACCTGCGTGGCCTGGTGAGGTGGCGCGATGAAAACAGCCTTTCACCACCTTTTGAGCCAGATGGCTGCCAGGTCGCCGGCGCGCCCCGCCATCACCTCCGGCTCTGTGACGCACAGCTACGATCAGCTCTGGCAAGAGGCGCTGGGGGTCAGCGCCGCCCTCCGGCGCATGGGCCTGGGCCGTCATGACCGCGTGGCCGTCTTTCTCGACAAGCGTGTCCAGACTGTTGCGGCCCTTTTCGGCATATCCGCCGCCGGTGGCATCTTCGTACCGATCAATCCGCTACTGCGGCCCCGACAGGTGAGCTACATCTTGGCCGACAGCGGCGCGCGCGTGCTCGTGACCTCGGCCGAACGGCTGGCGCCATTGGCCCCGACACTGGAAGCCGTTCCCGAACTCCGCCACGTGCTGCTGGTGGACACGGAGCCGCCGCCGGTGCGATTGCCGGACCTTCAGGTTCATGGCTGGGCCGACATGCAATCGCCCGATTGCCCCAATGAGGCCTTTGTGCCGCTGGACCTCGACTTGGCGGCTATCCTCTATACCTCTGGAAGCACCGGGCAGCCGAAGGGCGTCGCGCTCAGCCACCGCAACCTGCTCGCCGGCGCCGAAAGCGTCAGTCACTACCTCAACAACACCGATAGCGACGTCATTCTGGCGGCACTGCCGCTGAGCTTCGACGCCGGCCTCAGCCAGCTCACGACCGGGTTCCTGACGGGTGCCCATGTCGTGCTGATCAACTATCTGGTGCCACAGGACGTGCCGCGTCTCTGTTCCCGACATGGCGTAACCGGTATCACCGCTGTCCCGCCGCTGTGGATTCAACTTGCGAATCTGGAGTGGCCCCAAGCCGCCCGGCAGAGCCTGCGTTACTTTGCCAACACGGGGGGGCACATGCCCAGGTCACTGCTCGCCCGCCTGCGCCAGCAATTCCCCGAGGCCCTGCCGTTTCTGATGTACGGGCTGACCGAGGCCTTCCGCTCCACCTATCTGGATCCCAGCGAAGTCGACCGCCGGCCGAACTCGATCGGCAAGGCCATCCCCAATGCGGAGATCCTGGTAGTCCGCCCGGACGGCACTCCATGCGACCCTGGCGAAGAGGGGGAATTAGTACACCGTGGCGCATTGGTGGCGCAGGGGTACTGGAACGATCCGGCCCGCACGTTGGAACGCTTCCGTCCCGTTCCAGGCCGCAGCCAGCCATGGCGTGCGGAGGAACTGGCGGTATATTCAGGCGATATCGTCACGCGGGACGCCGAGGGGTTTCTGTACTACGTCGGTCGCCGCGACGAGATGATCAAGGTTTCGGGCTACCGCGTGAGCCCCACCGAAATTGAGGAGGCCGCATTCGACACCGGCCTCGTGAGTGACGCCGTGGCCGTGGGTGTCGCGGACGAGCGGCTGGGACAGCGCGTCGTTCTGTTCGCGAGCCCATATGGACAGGGACCGCTAGACGTCGACATCCTACTCTCCCGGATGAGGGAACTCCTGCCCCTCTACATGATCCCCTCCCACGTCGTCGAACGACCCGCGATCCCGCGATCGCCGAACGGTAAGTTCGACCGAGCGCTGCTGCGCCAGGAGGTGATCGCGTGAGCGTCCATCCGGCGATCGAGGATTTCGCCACCCATGAA
Source organism: Devosia sp. (assembly GCA_036675975.1). Taxonomy (GTDB): domain Bacteria; phylum Pseudomonadota; class Alphaproteobacteria; order Rhizobiales; family Devosiaceae; genus Devosia. The sequence goes on from JAKFDU010000146.1 coordinate 83,196, forward strand.
GGCCGGCTGCTGGTCGGCGGCGTTCCCATCGACCGTCTGGCGGCTCGGGTTGGGTCAACGCCTTTTTTTGCTTACGATCGTCGGCTGATCGAAGCGCGCGTCGGGCGGCTGCGCAGCATGCTTCCGCTAAGCCTGCGACTGTCCTACGCCGTGAAGGCCAACCCGATGCCGGCCGTCGTGGACCTGCTGGCCGGTCTGGTCGATGGGTTCGACATCTCCTCGTCGCGGGAGCTGCACACGGCCCTGAACGCGGGCATGTCTGCCGACGAGATCAGCTTCGCCGGTCCCGGCAAGACGGAGAGCGAACTCACCCAGGCGATCGCATCGGGCGCGATGATCGAGCTTGAATCCACGATCGAGACTCGCCGCGTCACCGCGATCGGAACGCATCTGGGCGTTCGGCCCCGCGTCGCCGTCCGCATCAACCCCGACTTCGTGCTGCGCGGCTCCGGGATGCGGATGGGAGGCGGATCGCAGCAGTTCGGCGTCGATGCCGAGCGTGTTCCCGACCTGCTTACCGAGATCGCCGCTGCGGAACTCGATCTGTTCGGCTTTCACATCTTTGCCGGTTCGCAAAACCTCGATGCCGGCCTCATAGCCGATGCCCAGCGCAGGTCGGTCGAGCTCATTCTGCGCCTCGCCGAAAACGGCCCGGCTCCCGTGCGCTATCTCAACCTCGGCGGCGGTTTTGGTATTCCCTATTTTGCCAAGGAGCGGCCCCTGGACCTGGCGCAAGTGGGCGACAACCTGGCAGCTCTCGTAGAGGAGCGCGTCGCGCCGCACCTGCCGCAAGCGCAGGTCACGATCGAACTGGGACGCTACATCGTAGGAGAGGCCGGGGTCTACATCACCCGCATACTCGACAAGAAGCTCTCGCGCGGTAAGAGCTACATCGTCGTGGACGGGGGCATGCACCATCACTTGCCAGCGTCGGGCAATTTCGGCCAGCCCATCAGGCGCAACTATCCCATCGCCATCGGCAACCGGATGGGTGTCGCAGCGTCCGAAGTATTGACCGTCGTTGGCTGCCTTTGCACACCGCTCGATGTCCTGGGTGATGAGGTGGCGCTGCCCCCCTGCGACGTCGGCGATCTCGTGGTTGTTTTCCAATCAGGCGCTTACGGAGCATCGGCGAGCCCCACCGCATTCCTGAGCCACCCCGCACCCCTCGAATGCCTCGTATAGGGTAGTCCGTTCAGGGAGCGGCGACACACACCAAAGGCGTACGCCGCCGTCGCGCAGTAACGTGGGCCCAACCCCTGTGGTGGTACGCCCCATACCCACCTTCCGGTGAATTGAAGCGCCATGAGACCAGCGCATAGCCTCTAGGATTGATTTTGCGTAAATGAGTAGGGTTAATCATGGACTATCTGGCTACGCGCAGGTGGCCTATCGCACCCCAACGACGCGGACAGGAGCGAATGCGCTCCATCGTCTTCGTAGCGTCGTCGCAGGCGATGCCGCCAACTTTGAAGCAGGCAGTGGAAGACGCCTTTCCCTGGACGGTGGTCGAGCAGGTCGGGCACATCGACGAGGCCACCCGCATCTTTCCCAACACGGTCTCCGTGATGCTGGTCCATCAGACCTTCGTCGCTGAGGCGGAGCGTCGGGCAGCGGACCTATTTCGCTATCATCCGATGGCGCTGACCGCCGTGCTTGACGATGGGACCAAGCTCGAAGGGGAGGGTGCCGTAAGGCTCTTTGACTCACCGCTCGTGCGCAGCGTGCTGCCGATCAATGTTCGGCAGAACGTGTCGCTGTCGATACTGGGCCTGTTGCTGCAGGGTATCGAGTACTTTCCGCGCGGTCTGTTGAGCATGGCGCTGCAAAGGCCCCAGGCGCCGCCGCCGCAGGCTGACGGCGGACCGCTCATCCCTGCACATCTCAGGGTTCTCACCAAGCGTGAGATGGAAGTGCTCGACCTGGTGCAGCGCGGCCTGCAGAACAAATCGATCGCCAACGACCTCCACCTGTCGGGTCATACCGTCAAAATCCATCTGCACAACATCATCACCAAGCTCGGCGCACACAATCGCACCGAGGCGGCCGCGATCTATCGGGATGCGGCGCGCGGCATACTGCACTGAGGGGTAGCGGAGATGACCAAATACGCCGCCAACGCCATGCTGGCGACCAAGATCAGCTTCATGAACGAGATTGCGAACCCGGCGGAGCGGCTCAGCGCCGACGTGGCACAGGTGCAGCGGGGCATCGGGTCCGATCCGCGCATTGGGCACTTCTTTATTCAACCCGGCGCAGGCTTCGGCGGCTCCTGCTTTCCCAAGGACATCCGGGCCCTCGTCCGCGCGGCGGCCGAAGTCGGCTATGATGCACCGCTCCTCGAGGCGGTAGAGACCGTCAACCGCCGTCAGCACGACGTTCTGTTCAACAAGCTGAACGCCGCCTTCGCCGGCGAACTGGAAGGTCGCCCGATCGCCGTCTGGGGCTTGGCTTTCAAGCCCGACACCGACGATATGAGGGACGCTCCAAGCCGACGGCTGATGGAGATGCTGTGGGCCACCGGCGCACGCGTGCGTGCCTATGACCCTGCGGCGATGGGCGAGGCCCGCCGCCTCTACGGGGAACGGGCAGACCTGACCCTCTGCGCCAGCCCGTACCAGGCCGCCGAGGGCGCCGACGCCCTGGTGATCTGCACCGAATGGCCGTGCTTCCGGACGCTCGATCTCGCCTGGCTCAGGCAGGCGCTGGCGTACCCGATCGTCGTGGATGGCCGCAACATCTACGAACCAGCTGAGCTCAAGCGGCATGGCCTCATTTACTATGCTATCGGACGTGGAGACTCCGTCGTCGATCACCTGACCTCCTACAGCCTCGCGCCTTCCATGTCGCCGCTGTCCGTGGACGGCGGCGTTCTGGCGGCCTAGTGAGCTAGACAGATGCGTGTCCTGCTCTTCGGCAAAGATGGACAGGTGGGCGCCGCCCTCTCGCAGCTTTTGACGGGAGGGGACGTGGTTGCGTTGGGGCGAAGCGACGTCGATCTAATGCAGCCCGGCGCCGCGGCCGGGGCGATTCGGCAGATCCGACCCGACGTCGTCATCAACGCCGCCGCCTGGACGGCAGTAGACCTAGCCGAGTCCCAGCCGGCGGCCTCGCACCGCATCAACGCAGCTGCCGTCGCCGAAATGGCCGGCGCCATCAGGGCTGGCTGGTTTATCAGCTATTCGACCGATTACGTCTTCGACGGTGAAAAGATCGGCGCTTACGTCGAGACCGATACGCCCCGCCCGCTCAACGTCTATGGCCACACCAAGTTGTGGGGCGAGGCTGCGATAGCAGCTGTCGGCCGACGTCATCTCGTCTTCCGCACCAGCTGGGTGCATGCCCCCAATCACGCGAATTTTGTCACGACCATACTGAGGTTGGCCATTGAGCGCGACCGCCTGAGCGTGGTCGATGACCAGATCGGTGCACCCACAAGTGCCGCCCTCGTTGCCCAAGTCACCGGCCGAGCGCTGAACCGCATCGCGGCCGGGCGGCCAATGGAGTCGGGCCTCTATCACCTGGCCGCGGCCGGCCGCACCAACTGGTTCGACTACGCCCGGCTGGTTCTGCGCTGCGCCTACGAGAATGGGGCACAGCTCCGGTGCGGGGAGGACAGCGTGATGCGCACGAGCTCCGATCAGTACCGCCAATTGGCGCGCCGTCCGAGGAATTCGCAACTCTCGACCGCCAAGCTCGGGGCCGCCCTCGAGATTACCTTTCCCGATTGGCGGATGGCGGTGATGGAAACGGTGCGCGCGAGCCTCAGTTCGGAGGCGGCATGCTTATCCGCATGACTGTTCCACCGCCCGGGGGGCTCTGATGCGGGCCGAACCCTATCAGCTGGAAGGTCTCGTGCTGTTTGAACCTACGGTCCACGCCGATGACCGAGGCGCCTTCTTCGAGAGTTTCAGTGAGCACGTCTTCCGCTCGGCGACCGGTACCACCGGCGCCTTCGTGCAAGACAATCACTCAATAAGCCGCCGTGGCGTGCTGCGCGGCCTCCATTATCAGGTGGCGCCGCATGCTCAGGGCAAGCTCGTGCGGGTCGTGGTGGGCCGGATATTCGATGTAGCGGTGGATCTGCGCCCGGGGTCGGCCACCCTCGGCGAGAATGCGTCCGTTGAACTCAGCGCCGACAACCGGCTTCAGCTCTGGATTCCACCCGGCTTCGCCCACGGCTTCCTCGCGCTCGAGAACGGCACCGAAGTTGTCTATAAGACCACCGATTTTTGGGATCCTGCGAGCGAGCGCACGGTGCGCTGGGACGATCCTCACCTTGCGATCGAATGGCCTTTGGCCGGCATCACACCGACATTGTCGTCGAAGGATGCCGAGGCGAGCACGTTTGTCCCGCCCTGATCGCCTCCTCAGGGTTCGCGCAAGCTTTCATCGAGCCCACGGATGAGAGGATAGAGGAAGTAGGAGATCACGCTGCGCTCACCGGCGTTGATTTCGGCTGAGACTGTCATGCCCGGGAGTAGTTGGAAGTCTTCGGGCAGATTGCGCAAGGCAATGTCGCCGACCGCGAGCCGGACCTTGTAGAATACCGCTTCGCCCGGCGTGGCGGCGTTTTCCCGCGCGAAGGTATCCTGGCTGATCGAGACGACCTCTCCCTCGACCGTGCCATGCTTCTGGAACGGGAAGGCGTCGAACTTGATCCGCGCTGGATCCCCGGTTCCAATGTGGCCGATGTCGTCGGCGGCAACGGTCACCTCCGCCTCGAGTTGGACATTGAGCGGCACCAGCGTGAATAGCGGTTCCGCTGCCTGGACGACCGAACCGATGGAGCGGCGCGCCACCTCGAGCACGGCACCATCGGCCGGGGCAATCATGTTGACCATTGCCTCGCGCAGTTCTGCCTTCTTGAGCTCTTCGGCTGCCGCCGCCCGGTCGTCACGCGCCTTGACGAGTTCTTCGAGGGCCCCGCGGCGGTGCTCCTCGATATAGTTCTGGCGTTGAGCCTGGAGCTGCAGCAGCAGTTGGTCCGCTTCGGCCTGCTGCCCCCGGATGCGCGTGAGGACCGCCTCGGTGTCGAAGGTCACGTCGCGCGCTTGGAGATAGGCCAGGTGCGTTCCGTTGCCTGTATCGGAGAGCGAGGACCGCATGTCCTCAATCTCCTTGAGCCCGTCGAGGCGACGGATCAGTACCTCGCTTTCGTCCGCAGCCGCCGCGAGAGTCGCCTCGGCATGGGCGAACTGCGCGTCATAGTCCCGGAGCTTCGCCGCATAGGAGGCGGCCCGCTGCACAGCGAGGCGGCCCTGGGTGAGTTCGTCTTCGGATGCGCCGGTGGGGGGCACATAGATGGAGCCGGCGAGTTGCGCCTCCAGGCGAGCGATCTGGGCGTCGTAGGCGGCAACGCGAGTTCGCAACTGCTGGGCATCCGCCGCCGTGATCGTGGGGTCGAGCTCGGCAAGCACCTGTCCACTGCGCACCACGTCACCCTGCCCGACATGGATGGCGCGGATGATCGAGGTTTCGAGTGGTTGCACCACCATGATCGGTTCCGAGGTGACCAGCCGCCCCGGCGCAGCGACGATCTCGTCGATGCGGGAAACGGAGGCCCACCAGACGGCGGCGCCGACCACCAGGACGACGCCGTAGAGCGTTATTCTTGCCAATGCCGGGGGTTTGCGTTGTTCGATTTCGAGCGCATCGCTCTGGAACTCGTGTACGGCGGGTGGCGCCGATATGGGCACCACGGTGAGAAGCGGTCTCGCTGCCACCCCAGTGGGAGCGTAACCAGGCCCGGACCTCTTCTTGCGCCGTGACATCATCCCGCCAGCCTCGTCTGCTGCTGGTTCCACAAATGCCGGTAGGCGGTGCAGCCGCTGAGCAGGTGGCTATGCGGCCCGACATCGACCACCTTGCCGCGGTCGATCACCAGAATCGCTTCGGCATCGGCGAGGGTCGACAGGCGATGCGATACGATGATGACCGTGCGGTGCTGCGCGATGTCGCGGATGCTGCGTTTGACGATGGACTCGCTCTCGGGATCCAACGCGCTCGTGGCTTCATCGAAAATGAGGATGCGCGGATCGCGAACCAGGGCGCGGGCGATGGAGAGCCGCTGACGTTGACCGCCCGACAGATTCTCGGCGTTCTCCTCGATCAACGTATCGTAGCCGCGCGGCAGTTGTTCGATGAACTCATCGGCGCCAGCCAGCCGCGCCGCGGCGACCACCTGCTCGAACCCCACATCCGGCTTGGCCGCGGCGATGTTGTCGCGGACGGTGCTGCGGAACAGGAAGCTATCCTGCAGCACGACGCCGATGCTCTGTCGAAGATGGCCGAGATCGAGTTCGCGGATGTCCTGGCCGGCGATGCGGATCAGTCCCTGCTGGACCGGGTAGAGTCCCTGGACGAGGCGTGTCACCGTAGTCTTGCCTGAGCCACTGCGGCCGACGACGCCGAATATGCTGCCGGCTTTCACGGAGAAGGACACGTCATCGAGCGCCAGCGGGCCGTCCTCGCGATAGCGGAAGGAGACGTTCTCGAAGTCGATGCCACCGGAAATTTTCGGGCGCAAGCCCTGGGTATGGCCGGCATGCTCCGTCTTCTGGTTCATCACCTGCCCGAGCATGCGCACGGAAAGAGCCACCTCCTGATATTCGTGCACCATGGTGACCACCTGCACCAGAGGTCCCGACACACGGCCCGCCAGCATGTTGAAGGCAATTAGCGCGCCCACCGTCATTGAACCCTCGAAGACGCTGAGCGCACCGACTCCGATGATGGCGACTCCCATGAGCTTCTCGACCAGGCCAGTGACCGACTGCGCAACCGTGGAGATCGTCTCGACCTTGAACCTTGTATTGACGGTCTGGGCCGTGCGGTCGTCCCATACCCGGCCCTGCAAGGGCTCCATCGCCAGCGACTTGATCGTGCGCATGCCGTGCACGGTCTCGACCAGCAGGCCCTGCCGCGCACCCTCGGCCTCATAAAGGGCGGCGAGCCGCTTGCGGAACGGGACCACGAGCAACGCCACGATCGACGCAACGACCGCAGTGAAGCCGAGCACCAGCAGAGTGAGCATCTGACTGTAGTAGAGTAGCACCGGCACGAAGACGAGGAGCGACAGGCAATCGAGCAGCGTCAGGAACAGGCGGCCGGTCAGGAATTCGCGGATGCGGGAGGTTTGTTGCATATGCTTGACCAGCACCCCGGCCGAACCCTGTTCGAAGAAGGTGATGGGCAGGCCGAGCAGATGCCCGAAGGTCCGCGTCGCCACGCGGACGTCGATGCGGTTTGTGGCATAGATGAGCAGGTACCGGCGTAGGAAGACGAACAGCGCCTCGAACACCAGCGCCACACAGATACCAACGGCGAGCACGGCCAGGGTCGAGTAGCTCTGGTGCACCAGGACCTTGTCGATCACCAACTGAAAGAAGAGCGGCGTGGCCAGACCCAGCGCGTACAGTGCGAGTGCGGCTACCGCCACATCGAGGAACAACCGGCGCTGATGCAGGATTTCAGGCAGGAACCAACGAAAGCCGAATGGCTGTTCGGGATCGGTGATGGCAAAGCTGCGCTTGACGAAGACGACCTCGCCGTCCCAGCGCGGGCGGAACTGCTCGAGCGTCACTCCGATGATGCCCGGTGCGGTGGCGAGCGGATCGAACAGGCTCAGCACGTCCGCACCCTGGTCGTCCTGTCCCGCGGCGAGCACCAGCACCCAGTTGCCGTTGTTCAGCCGCGCCAGCACCGGATAGGCCTGCCCCAGCCGCGTAATGTGATTGGGTTTGAGCCGGTCGGCTCTCGCGCGAAGGCCCGCCTCCCGCGCCATGCGCACGATCATCGGTCCGCCAAGGGCCTCCTCGCCGATGGCGTAGTCCGCCACCAGCCGGTCTGCCCCGATGTCGATGCCATGGTGGCGTAGCGCGGCAGCGAGGCAGGCCGGTCCGGTTTGCTCGGGCGAACGCATGTTGGGTCGATCGTCAGGCGAAGTTTGGCGAGCGGGATGCGTCGCCGTTCACTTTGGCACGCTTGCGCGCATCGGCGGGCTCCTCGGGTACGTTGCGGCGGATGGCGCCGGCCTCGAGGAGGCCGTTCATGGCCTTTTGCAGAACCTCGTAGCTGTTGGCGAACCCCTCGATCGACATGACGATGCGCTGGCGGAACTCCGGAAGGGGCTGGTTGATGTCATCGCGCTGGGTCGCCGACAGGCTGACCAGGTCGATGCGCACGATCGGGCCGGTGACGGTGATTTCGCCAATGGCATCTGCATAGATCTCGTTTTGCATGCGACTCTCCCTTCGAGAACACGAGAATCAGGCGGCGAGCTGGCCGCTGAATATGACGTCCACCCAATAATTGGACGCGTTGTAACTGCTGGTCGGGAAGGCGCTCGCCGAGCCGTAGGCATAGACGCCGTTGCCGCCGCTCGCCGCGCTTGAGGGAGCGCTGAGCGGGCCGTTCGTTACGGTCGATGTGAAGTAGTTGCCGTCGGCCGAGTAGTGGCCGTTGCTGTGATAGGAAACGACGTAGGTGGTACCCGCCGTGATCTCGACCGGTGTGGCGAAGCCGACGCTCTGCCAGCCGCTGGCCGTTTCGTTGGTAAAGGTCGCGGTGGCGAGAAGCTGGCCGGTGCTGGTCCAGAGGCTGCCGGTATGCGTCCCGACATTCTGCGGGCCCTTGTAGAACCGCATGCCAGTGACGGCGCCGTCGGTCGCGGCCGAGAACTTCATGCCGAGTTCGACCGAGTTCGGATCGTTGACCGTGATATTCGTTGGCGCCTCACTTGCCGAGAACAGCCTCTGCCCCTGGGGCGGACTCACGATCGACAGTGCCACGGCGGCCGTAGACGTACCGCCACGCCCATCCGAGATAGCGTAGGTAAACCCGGCCGGACCGACGTATCCCGAAGTCGGCGTGAAGGTCACGCTATTGGCGAGCGGGTCGAAGCTAACCGTGCCGTTCTGCGCAGCGCTGACCCCGGTGACGTCGAGTGCATCGCCGTTCGGATCGGTATCGTTCTCCAGTAGCGAGGCTGCCGCAAGGTGCAGGACCATGTCCTGTTGGCCACTGATGCCTGAATCTGCGACGGCGCTCGGCGCGAGATTTGGGCCGGGATCGAAGATCACGTCTACCCAGTAGTTGGTGGCATTGTAGGAACTTGTCGGCATGACCCCGGCCGAACCGTAACTGAAGAGCCCGTTGCCGCCCTCGGCATTGCCATGTGCCCTGAGGGCACTGCTGCTCACCGGATTGGCAAAGTAGCCGCCGTCCGCCGAGTAGAAGCCGTTGGTGTGGTACGAGACGACGTATGAGGACCCCGCCGTCACGCTGATCGGATCGGTGAATGCAGCGGTCTGCCATCCGGACGCTGTCTCGCTGGTGAAGGTGAGCGTGCCCAGCAGCGTTCCCGTGCTGGTCCAGAGACGCCCGGTATGGCTGCCGGTGTTCTGCGGTCCCTTGTAGAACCGAATCCCGTTTATCGTGCCATTCTGCGAGGTGGTGAACCGCATGCCGAGCTCGACCGGCGCGTTGTCGTTCGAGTTGACCGATGTCGGCGTGGCGTCGGCGGAAAAGATGCCATAGCCCTGCGGTGGCGCGACGATGGACAGCGCCACCGTGGCCGAAGACGTGCCGCCGCGCCCATCCGAGATGTCATAGATGAAGCCAGCCGGACCCACATGGCCCGCCACGGGCGTAAAGGTTACCACGTTGCTCTGGGCGTCGAAGGCCACCGTGCCGTTTGAGGGCGCACGTACTCCGGTGATGACCAGCGTATCCCCGTTGGCATCCGTATCGTTGGCGAGGAGGGTCGCTGCCCCGAGTTGCAACGTCGTATCGGTCCAGGACGCAATATCGTCATCGGTGACGCCAACGGGAGCCTGGTTCGGTGCCTCGGTTACGGTCAGGCTAACGGTGGCGGAATCGGTGCTGCCATTACTGTCGCTGACCGTATAGCTGAACGAGGCAGCGCCGGTATATCCGGCGGCCGGCGAGAAGGTGACGGTATTGGTCGGCGCATCGAACGTCACGGTCCCGTTGATCGCCGCGCCGACGCCCGTGATCGAGAGGGCATCGTTTTCCGGGTCGGTGTCGTTGGCGAGGAGCGATGCCGCAGCGATGGCCAGCGGCGTGCTCTGCATGGTCGTCAGGTTACTGTCATTGACCGCGGTGGGCGGCAGGTTCGCCGTACTAGAGGGCTCGTAGAGGACGTCCACCCAATAGTTGCCGCCGCCATAGGTGCTGGTCGGGAACGGGTTGCCGGATCCGTAGGTGAAAAGGCCGTTGCCCGTGCCAGCCGTGAGGTAACCTCGCTCATGCGGCGTCGAGAAGTAGCCGGGCGTCACCATGTAGTTGCCGTTGCTCTGGTAGCTTGCGACGTAGCTGGTTCCGGCCGCTAAGGCGATAGGGTTGGTGAACGTCGCCAATTGCCAGCCGTCGGCAGTCTCGTTGGAAAAAGTGACGGTGCCGAGCAATGTGCCGGTGCTTGTCCACAGGCTCCCCGTGTGAAGGCCGACATCGTTGGCGCCCTTGTAGAAACGGATGCCGTTGATCGTGCCCTCGACGGAGGCGACGAACCGCACGCCGAGGCTGACGGGCGTGTTGTCGTTGCTCGAGACGGCGGTCTCACTATCGGAAGCGGTGAACAGGCCGCTGCCGCTCGGTGGCGCGACAATGGTCATGTTGACGAAGGCCGAACCGGTCGCGCCGCGCCCGTCCGAGATCGCGTAGCCAAAGCTGGCCGGGCCCACAAAGCCGGGGTTCGGCGTGAAGGTTACGGTGTTGTTGGTAGTGTTGAGGCTCACGGTGCCCCCCGACGCCGCGCCGACGCCGGTGATGCTCAGAACGTCTCCGTTGGGATCGCTGTCGTTGGCCAGAAGCGCCGCGGCGGTGAAAATATGCGGGGTCTCGCGGCTTAGAACGAACCCGTCGTCATTGGTCCCGGACGGGGGCAGGTTTTCGGTTACCGTCGCGCTGAAGATAACGTCCACCCAGTAGTTGGTGCCGTTGGCCGCCGTGCTCGGAAACAAGGTGCCTCCCCCATAGGTGTAGTAGCCGTTGCCGGCATGCACGGTGAGCGGTCCGACCGAGTAGGCCGATGAGAAGTAGTTCGGCGTGCTGGCGTAGCGGCCCTGGCTGTTGTAGCTGGCGACATAGGTCTGGCCAGCTGCAATGGAGACCGGATTGGCAAAGGTCACGGTCTGCCAGCCGCTGGCGCTTTCGCCCGTGAAAGTGGCACTGCCCAGCAGGGCGCCGGTTCCGCTCCAGATCGAGCCGATATGCGTGCCGCCATCGGCCAGTCCCTTGTAGTATCTGAGGCCGACGATCGTCCCGTTCTGCGACGAGCTGAACCGCAAGCCCAGGTTGACCCAATCGACGTCGCTGTCGGTGGGCACTGCCGGCGTTTCACTGGTCGAAAAGAAGCTGACGGTCGGCGCCGGATCGACGGTGATGGTCACGCCCGCGCCGGGCTGTTCGAGATTGACGCTGTCGTCCACGGCGCGCGTCTTGAGGGTATAGGTGCCGCCGGCGAGCGGCACCCATGAATAGGTCCAGTTCCCCAAGCCGCTGGCGCGGTGCCACCGCTGCCCGCCATCGGTCGATATCTCGACAACGGCAACTTCCCCGCCGCCGAGATCGGTGGCGGTGCCGGTGATGGTGATCGGCGTTGCGGCGGTGTAGCTGCCGCTGCTCACCGGATCGGTGATCGTGGAAACCGGCGCCTCGTTGTCGGTGGTCTGCTGGGCGACCTGCAGGCTGGCCATGAGCGTGGCCGGCTGCACGCCCATATCGGCGAACAGGTTGACCATCGCCTGCTGGACGTTGGGATCGGTGGCCGTGTACTCCAGGTCGTGGTTGTCATCGAGCCCCCACACCCAGTAGACCGTGCCCGCGCCGAATACGAGCGCGCCGCTGGGCGCGCGGTAGAGCGTCAGGGCATGGGTGGCGGTGCCTGGCCCAACGGTGTTGCCATAGTCGAGCAGGAGCGAATCTACGTCGATCGTTGTCGAGGACAGGTTGATCAGCCCGTCCGGTCGGAAACCGTTATCGACATCCGAGTCCCACTCGTAGCCGAGGAGATTCTTGGTGAGCGAGTAGACTTCCCCCGGCTGGATGTCGTCGACCGCCGTGTTTGTCCAAAAGCGGAAGTTGGACAGATCGTAGGGGATCGTCATGGTGTCGAGCCGGTACGAATCGACGGTGAACATGGTCCCGGTCAGGGCGTTTTCGGGCTCGCCCGAACCCAGATGCGGGTCTCGCCAGGTCGATGTCGTCCCCACCGTGTCGATATTGTCGTTGGCCCAGCGCTCCTTGTAGGAAACCAGCGTCTTGTAGGGCGTGCCGGTGCCGTCGATGCTCGTCTCCCAGCGGGTCTCCCAATACATCTCGTTGCCGCTGAGGAAGGCCAGGTTGACGCCGGCGTCCCGCGCCGCCTCGACATTGTCGCGCTGGTCAGCCGACCAGTATTCGTCGTGCCCGACCGACAGCATGATCTTGCTGTTGAGGAGTTGGGCGCCGTCACGGGCCGTGTCGATGCCGGTGATGTAGTTGACGTCGTAGCCGTTCTGCTCCAGCCAGCGGACGGCCGAGTATTCCGCGCCAAAAATGAAATCCTGCGGACCGGCGGCGAACCCGCCGTCGCGCGTGATGATGGGCCGGTTGTAGCTCACCTTGTAGGCGCGACCGGCACGTCCCCCCTCGCCGATACCGCCGTAGAAATTGTAACCACCCCACCAGTTGTAGGCCTGCCAAGTAGTGTCGGACGTCTGGAAGGTGATGTCGCTCGGATTGGCATCGTCGCGGACGATGAACGTCATCATGTTCTCGCCGCCCCCGCCGTCGAAGCGGGTCAGTTTGGCGTAGTAGATGCCTGAGACGGCATCGTCCGGCATGTCCCACGAGGCTGAAACGGCCCAGTTGCCGGCATCGACGAGGCGCGTCTCCGGATCGAAAAGCGGCAAAGGCTGCGACTGCGCCACGGCCAGGTTTCGATCGATGCTGTGCACCAGGCGCGCGCCGTTGCCGCCATAATAGCCCAGGCGATAGATGTCGATCCGATAGTTACGAGAATCGGTGCTTATCTTGAAGTCGACGTTTTCGCCCCGGTCGACCGAGAACTGCGCCGCATAGCCCTCGATGGACGGATCGCCCAGACCGATCAGCCATTGGCTCTCGGGCGTACCCTGCTTCTGGTTTTCCAGCACGATCGTATTGGGCGCGGTGAGCGCCATCGTGGGCGCGACCGAGCTGCCTGTCTCGCCCGCGCGTAGCGCGCCTCCAGAAGGACCGCTGCCTGGTCCACCAGGGCTCCGTTCGCCGCCGGCGGCGGCCGGATCGTAGTGGAGCAGAATGCGCGGTGCATATCCCGTGGGCACGCCGCCGGCGCTTGCCGGCCCGCCCGTGCGGACCGAGCAGATCCCGCAGGCCCCGCCCGTGCAGGAGCCGCAGGGTGTGGCTGTCGAGGCATTCCGCCAGGCTGTCCCCCACTGAGCCAGCTTCTGCTGCTGCTCTGAAAGATCGACGGGCGCCTGCTGCTCTCGGGGCGGCACAGTGTCGGGCTGGGGCAGCTTCAACAACGAAAGAGGGGCGTCGGGCGTGAGCGTGACTGGGGCCGGCCTTGAGGTTGCGTCGGGCGGCGGGGCCGTGTCAGGCGGCGCCGAAGCGTCTATCGGCGCTGCATCAAGAACTGTGACAGCGGCCATCGCGGGGGACGACAGATCCGGCGCGGGGGGCGACCGCACGAAGGCACTCGCCCAGGAGCGCGTGGTGCCGGGGCCGAAAGGGGACAGGTCGAACCCTGTCGCGAACGCGGTGGCAAGGTGCGCGCGCATAACGTCAAGGCGAGCCTGCAGGTTGGCGGTCCCAGCGCTACGCTGGTCTGCCGCGTAGGTCGTTGCCGCGAGCCAATCCCGTAGCGGCAGACTCCGGCGGTATCGGCGGCTTTCGACGATTGTGGGCCGAGGCGCGCGCCCGCCGACAACCGGGGTCAGCGTGTTGGCAGAGTAGCTGTGACCAATCCAGTTAGATCGGCCAAAGGATAGTGTTTCCTGAGCAGCCATTTCCCGGGCCCTGCGCGAAGAGTCTCAAGTGACTAGGGTCGCAGAACTCTCAGGTCGCGGCACTAGCTCTAATGGCGGAGGTCCGACCACGCGGGATGCAAGGAAAACGACCACGGCGATTGCATCATCCTGGGGCCTCCATCGAGTTAGTTTACGTGCAGTGTTCTTGCCGCGCCTTTCGGCTTCTTGGAAGCGGACTTTGATGCCGACCCGAGTCGACACCGAACGGAGGTGTCGGAAGTCACGTCACATTCCACACCTTGATCTGCCTCGTCGCTACCAAAGCGTGTCATTGCCAGAGGTATCAACGTATCGTCCGTTGTCCCGGAGCGTGGCCCGGCCAATAGCGGCCAGAAACCGCTTTTTGATTCGGATTCTACTCTAGCAACTTCAATGACTTAGGCATGGCGGAGAGAAAGGGATTCGAACCCTTGAGACGGTTCCCCGCCTACACACTTTCCAGGCGTGCGCCTTCGACCACTCGGCCATCTCTCCGCATCGCCTTGTCCCTGGCTGGAAAACGCCAGGGGGCCGGCTGGTTGGCCGGCGCGAGCGAGGCGCAATATACTTATCAATGCCTTGGGCGCAAGGGATCACGACACCGGGATGACGATTGTTTTCGCTGGTGGCGCTTGCCATCTTGTGAGCAGGCAGCCCCGCATGGCACAAAGAGGCCGTGCACGGGGCGGAACGGGTCAGGCCAGCGTCAGTTATCCCCGTGAGCACAGGGAATGTGGATGCGGCTTGTTCTGCGAATTGCCGGCACCTGGCTGATCGGCCTGGCGCTGGTTCTGCTTGTGATCGATGGCACCAAATCGCTTGGCGCCAATGCGTTGATCTATACCAGCCTGGCGGATCTGTGGACGCAGCTCCACCCGGCCAGCCTGGTGGCGGTCGAGGCATTCTTCGAGAGCCGGTTCTTTGCCGACCTGCTCGATGCGGCGCTGAAGGCCGTGCTGGACTACCCGGCCTTTGCCGTATTCGGCCTTCCGGGAATCCTGCTGGCGCTCGCCGGGCGCAAACCGCGCCGCGAGCGCTACCTGCGCGCCGACCAGATCTAGCGCCCGCCTGTAACCTGGGCGAGCGGTGCTGCGAATAGAGCGGTGAAAGGAAGATGCGACAATGTTCTTCAAATCCAAGCCCACGACCATCCCTGATGCCAATGAGGCCCTGCCCGGCCGGGACATGGCCCTGCCGGTTGCCAATGAGCATTTCGTCAACGGCCAGAACCTCAAGGGGCCCTATCCCGCTGGCGCCGAGACCATCTATTTCGGCCTCGGCTGTTTCTGGGGTGCGGAGCGGCTATTCTGGCAATTGCCTGGCGTGATCGTCACCGCTGTTGGCTATCAGGGCGGCTCGACGCCCAATCCGAGCTATGAGGAAGTCTGCTCGGGCCGCACCGGCCATACCGAGGCGGTCAAGGTGGTCTATGACCCCAGCAAGATCAGCCTCGACACGCTGCTCAAGACGTTCTGGGAAGAGCACGATCCGACCCAGGGCATGCGCCAGGGCAACGATGTGGGCACCCAGTATCGCTCGGCCATCTACACCACCTCGCCCGAACAGGCAGATGTAGTGGACAAGAGCCGCGCGGCCTATCAGGACGCGCTGAGCAAGCAGGGACTGGGGCGGATCACCACCGAGATCGCGCCGGCCAAGGACTTCTTCTACGCCGAGACCTATCACCAGCAATACCTCGCCAAGAACCCGCGCGGCTATTGCGGGCTGCAGGGCACGGGCGTGAGTTGCCCGATCGGGCTGGGCGTCGCGGCCGAATAGACCAGCTGCTTGTTGCACACACAGGAGTCGATCCGGAGCCACCGGATCGACTTTTTTGTTGGCGAAACATCGCATAAGCCAGTGCTGTATCGCGAAAAGCGTTCCGAGGAGCCCGACTTGACCGCTGGCACATCCGACTTGCTGACCCGGCCCGGCTTCGAGGCCTATGCGCTGTCGCTGACGGGGGTAACGATCGTGCATCAATGGGGCGATGCCAGCGTCGCCAAGCTGGGCGGCAAGATCTTTGCCCTGTTGTCGGGATGGGCAACGGAGGGCGAGCCGGGGCTGAGCTTCAAGTGTTCGGACCTGTCCTTTGCCATGCTGCCCGAGCTGGAGCATGTCCGGCCGACGCCCTATCTGGGGCGCGCGAAATGGGTGCAGGTGACGCCGGGCGCCCCGCTCGAGGACGCCGAGTTGCGGGCCTATATCCGCGAGGCGCATCGGATCGTGGCCGGGAAGCTGACGAAGAAGGCACGGGCGGAACTGGGCCTGGCGTAGGCCGCTACTCCGGCAGCACCGCGAAGACCTGCAAGGTTGCGCCGGGCAAGCTTACATCCTGCAGCCACGACGGCAGCTTTCCTTCCGCATAGAGATTGGCAAAGCTGTCTTCGGCGCGGCTGGGCAGGCCCTTGAGTTCGGCCATGGCGGGGCAGAGCACCACGAGGCCGATGCCGCGCGCCTCGAGGATGGCGCGAGCCGTGGCGATGGGATCGTTGAAGAAGCGATAGGCATCGCGGACACCCTGCTGGTTGCGGTGATAGGGCGCTGCGACCACCTCGTGAGGCGTGTAGAGCAGGAGATGAGCGCCCAGATCGATGGGGGTCATGATGCGCTCGGGCGGCAGGGCGGCCAGATCGGCAAAGGCGGACGGCAGCAGACACGGCTCCTTGCTGGCACGAGCTTCGGCCATCTGTCGCGGGCGGCCGGGGACGACATTGACCACCGCTGACACCAGCAGGGACAGGACGACGCCGGCAAAGGCGAGCCAGCTCAGCACCAGGCCGGCAATGGCGCCCAGACGCGGCGTATCGAGATAGCGCCGGCGGGCGGTGACGACCAGCCACGCGGCGGCAGGCATGGCGGGCATCACGGCGAGACGGGCGCCACGCACCTGGGCCAGCATGACAAGGCTGGTGCACAGCAGAAACACCAGCAGAGCCGCCCACTCGGCGCGCTGTTGCGGCACGGTCCAGAGCCTCGTGACGACGACCGCGGTGGCCAGCAATGCCGGTACGCCCACGGCGATGGCATAGGCGGGCAGTTCGGTGATGGTGGTGAACCAGGGCCGCGCCTCTACGATGCTTGATATCCAGTTGGCCTGGAGCCAGGGATCAAGAGCACCATAGGGGCCACCCAGGCACTGCGGATAGGCCCAGGCCACTGCGCCCAGGCCCGCGGCACCGAGGACGCCGAGCAGGGCCAGGCGCTGCCACACGGCACGCAGCGGGAGGATGCTGGCGAGCGTGAACACCGTCGCCACCACCAGCGCCACGGCGACATAGGCCGGCGACAGCACATCGCAAGCCGGTTCGAGCCAGCGCGGTGGCGGCCGGAAGATGGCCAGGTGAACAATGGCGCCGGCCGCAAAGGCCAGGCCAAAATTGCGCATGGTGCGGCCATGGACCGGATCGGCTGCGAAGGCCAGCCCCATCACCAGAATGGCCGCGGCAATGGTGGGCAGCGATTCGGTTGCGACAGCCAGCGCCGTGGCGGCAAAGAGCCCGCAGGCCACAGCAAAGCGCGGACGGCCGATGGCCTCGATGCCAGCCCAGACCATGGCCAGTGTCAGCAGGATGACGACATTGTGGTGATCGATGCGGCCAGGGCTGAATTCGGCAATGATGGCGGGGCTCAGGATAGGCAGCACCAGAGCCGGCAGGACACCATCGGGCCCGACGAGCCGGTTCGCCAACAGGGCGCTCAGCCGCAGCAGCAAGGCGAGCAGCAGCAGTGGCCAGATAACGCCGGCGGCGACCAATGCCTGATCCGCACCCAGCAGCGGCGTGAACGCCCCCAGCAGCAAGGCGAGCGGCAGGTCCACCAGTCGCGACCAGTGCAGCTCGGCGCCAAAGGGCGTGTTGAGGCGGTGAGCGGTAAGGTCGTACCAGGACTGGCCGGCGAGGAAGTCGCGCACCATGACCATGCGCATGGCGTCATCGGTATCGGCGAAGAAGGGCATGCCGGCCCGGCCGAACAGGGTGCGGGTGGCGAGAATAGCAGCGGCGGCCGCGAAGACGAGCGCGACCAAGCGGAGATCTGGGCCGCGATGGGAGGGAGCCTGGTCGGTCAACGGGTGATCCTGCGCGCTGGGATGGCGGCAGAATGGACCGATCGCGGTTAAGATGGGGTGGAGAGGAGACGTCCGGTGTCAGTCCGCCGCTGGCCAAGAGCCTGGGCTATGGGCGAAGCTGCTCCGCCTTAATCCCTTGCCGCGAGGGAGTCGACCGAAAACGCGGGGCCGTCTCGACCTGCCCATAAAATATGCAATTGCCAACCTTGTCCTGGCAATATAACAAGTATGTTCTTGTTTATTTGCGAGTTGATGATGTCCGATAGTGTCGAAGGCCAGTGGGCCGAGATTTTCACGCCGCGCTACGCGACGGTCACGCTAATTCTGTGCCTGGGCGTCGCACTGCTGGCGTTCAATGCGTTTCTGGCGTCGATTTCACTGCCGACGGCAGTGCAGGAAATGGGCGGCGTGGCGCTGATTTCCTGGGCGCTGACGCTGTTTCTGGTGTTCGCGATCGTGGGCGGTTCGGGCGCTGCGCTGCTCAAGCAGCGGTTGGGAGCCCGCACGGCGCTACTGGCATCGGCGGGCGTGTTCCTGGCCGGCACGCTTGTTGCGGGCACCGCCACCTCAATGGAACAGGTGCTGGTGGGCCGGGCGCTGCAGGGGCTGGGCGAAGGCGTGGTGTCGGCCATCTGCTTTGCGCTGATTCCGGAGCTGTTTCCGTCGCGGCTGGTGCCCAAGGTATTCGGATTGCAGGCGCTGATCTGGGCGATAGCGGCCTTTGGTGGTCCGGCGGCGGCAGGGCTGTTGACCGAACTGGTATCGTGGCGGGCAGCGTTCCTCGTCAACGTGCCGCTGGTCCTGATCTTTGCCGCGATGGTCATGGTCAAGGTGCCGGCGCATTCGGCCGCCGATCGGGCAGTGGTAACCTTTCCCGGACTGCGGCTGGCGGTGATTGGAGCCGCGATCATGCTGGTGGCCCTGGCCGGGCTTGCCGCCCCCTTGCCCGCAGCGGGCTTGCTGATGGCTGCCGCCGTGCTGCTGGTGACGGCCGTGTGGCTCGATGGACGCAGCCGGGACCGGCTGATGCCACCCGACGCGTTCCGGCCCATATCGGTGGTGGGCACGGGGCTCTGGATGGTGCTGCTGATCAATGTGGCCGGGGCTGGGTCCGCAGTTTACCTGGTGCTGGTGGTGCAGGAGATGTGGGGCTATGGGCCGACCGCGGCGGGCGCCATCGCGGCCGTATTGGCGGTGGCCTGGAGCGGCTCGGCAATCGCGGTGGCCAATGTGCGCAGCAAGGAGACGCGCAAGCTGCTGATCCGGCTGGGGCCGGCGATGATCGGCACCGGGCTGCTTCTGGTACTGCTCGGGCTGCAGCTGGACCAGGCCGGCGTGGTGGTCGCCGGACAGCTCATCATCGGGGGCGGCTATGGCATCTCCTACGGCTATCTCAACCTCACGATGATGGAGGCTGCGAGCGACGCCGAGCGTGACCGCACCTCGGCGCTGATGCCGACGACGCAATCCGCCGGCAATGCCATCGGGGCGGCACTGGCCGGGGTAGCGGCAAATTCGGGCGGCATGGCCATTGCCGCCTCGGCCGCCGACGTCAAGCTGGCCATCATCCCTGTCTATGCACTCGGGGTGCTGACGGCCGCCCTGGCGCTTGCGGCGGCGTGGCGGATGGTCGGCATGATCCGGCCGCAGGATGCCAATTCCAGCTTTGCGGCGGGGTAGTACGCCAAAGAAAAAGGGCGGTGGGATGAACCACCGCCCAGTTTTGTCAGGGAGAAAACGAGTGCGGCTTCAGCCGCGGGGTTGAGGAACAATGCGAAGGTAGGGCTTGGGTTCCTTCCAGCCATTGGGGAACTTCTCCTTGGCGGCCTCGGCCGAGACGGAGCTGGCGATGATGACATCCTCGCCGTTCTTCCAGTTGACCGGGGTGGCCACCGAGTATTTCGCGGTGAGCTGAAGGCTGTCGATGACGCGGATCACCTCATCGAAATTGCGGCCGGTGGAGGCCGGATATTCGATCTTGAGCTTTACCTTCTTGTCCGGGCCGATGACGAAGACCGAACGCACGGTCAGCGTATTGTCGGCATTGGGATGGATCATGTCATAGAGCCGGGCGACCTCGCCCTTGGTATCGGCCAGCAGCGGGAAATTGAGGGCAGTACCCTGGGTTTCCTCGATATCCTTGGCCCAGCCACCGTGATCCTCGAGCTTGTCCACCGAAAGACCCAGCACCTTGACGCCGCGCTTGTCGAATTCCGGCTTCAGCTTGGCGGTGTAGCCCAGCTCGGTGGTGCAAACCGGGGTGAAGTTCTTGGGGTGGCTGAACAGCACTGCCCACGACCCGTCAATGTAGTCATGGAAGTGAATCGGGCCTTCGGTGCTGTCGACGGTAAAATCGGGGGCGGTATCGCCAATCAGAATTGCCATTTTTCTTGTCCTTACGGGCCATGCGCTTGAGCTCAGGATATCGTAGTCCGGGCCACGCAATGAAGCGCGGTCCGGCGAAATCCTTTTATGTTTTGGCACCAGGTAACGCCATGGCGTTCCACAGGAACTGGCTGCGACGGCAAACCGCGTCAGGGGGCGGGCGGCGCGCCGTTGCTCCAGGTCACCTGTTCGCCGGCCAGGGGAATAACCGACAAGCTCATCTTGCCCGATCCCTGCTGGATCTCGCGGGCATGGGCCAGGTAAATCAGGGAATTATTGGCGGCATCATAGACGCGGGTGACGCGCAGCGACTTCCAGATCAGCGAGCGCCCTTCGCGGAAGATTTCTTCGCCCCCGGCCCGCGTGGAAATGTCGCCGATGGTGATGGGCCCGGTGACCGAGCAATCGAGCGCCGAATAGGACGGATCCTCGAACCAATTGCCCTGCTGCAGGCGATCGATGAAGGAGCGGTTGAAGTAGGCCAGGTGGCAGGTAACGCCGTCGACTTCGGGATCAGCCACCGCATCGATCGAGATATCGTTGCCGGTCCAATCGACCCCGACACTGCCCACCTCGCGGCTATCGCCGCAGGCGGCAAGCGTGACGGCGACGGCGGCGGTCATGACGAAGGCGGCGAAGCGGTTCATCGGCGATCTCCCTGAGTTCGGACCATAGATGGGATGTTTGAGGGTGGGCGCAATGGCCGTCCGCAAAAAGCGACCCAAACTCGGGCGCGGGTATAGTTCAGCGCGTATTTTCCCGCAGGTAGCGCTCGAGCAGCCGGACCAGCAGGGACAGCGAGATGGTCATGGTGAGGTAGAGGAAAGCCACCACATTGTAGGTCTCGAAGAACAGGAACGTGCCGGAGGAATAGACCTTGCCGAGTTGGGTGATGTCCTGGACGCCAAGGGCGGAGACGAGCGCCGAGTCCTTGATCATCGAGACGAAGTCATTGGCCAGCGGCGGCAGTATGGTGCGCAAAGCCTGCGGGAAGGTGACGAGGCGGAAGCACTTCCAGCGCGAGAGGCCAAGCGAGCGCGCCGCTTCGAGCTGGCCGCGATCGACCGATTCTATCCCCGCGCGGAATATCTCGGCGATAAAGGCAGAGTAGCAGACGGTGAGCGCCAGAATCGCGCGCCAGACGAAATCGAACTGCCTGATGGTTATTGTCGTGTCGAAGGGCTGCAGCACCCAGTTGACGGCCCCGACCATGAAGGGCGCGCCGACAAAGGCGACGTAGAACAGAAACACCAGCACCGGAATGCCGCGAATGATCTCGACATAAAAGGTCGCCACCTCGCGCAAGACGCGGTTGCCCGAGGTGCGCGCCAGGGCCACGAGCAGGCCAATGACCGTAGCGGCGAAGAAGGCGACGAGGGTGACCCAGACCGTGGTGAGGACGCCGCCCGAGAGGGCGCGGAAGATCTGGCTATAGCCGGCATCACTGGTGATGGCCCACAGGCCGACGACGAACAGCAGGCCGATGGCGAGCAGCCACCAGGGAATGCGGGACAGGATGGAGGGTTTGCGGGGGGTGTAGGTCATTGTTGTTCTTGTTACCCGCAAAGTTGCCGTCGACACCCTCCCCCTTGTGGGGAGGGTTAAGGGTGAGGGTGAGTCACACGCGCCGAACCTGCGGAAGCATACCCCCACCCTGCTCGATGCAACGGACTTAGCTCACGCCAGGTCCCATCTCGCTTCCCTCCCCACAAGGGGGAGGGTGGATCCGGTGGCGGGGAGGGTGACGACCGATGAGCCTGCGCCCGAAGCTACTGAGCCGCGTTATACTCGTAGAACCACTTCTGCTGCAGGGCTTCCATGGTGCCATCGGCCTTGATCTGGGCGAGGGCGGCATTGACCGGGGCGACGAGATCGGAGCCCGGGGTGAAGATGAAGCCGAAATCCTCGGTGCCGAGAGGCTCCCCGACGACTTTGAAGGCACCCGGATTGGCGCCGATATAGCCATTGGCCGAGGTCTGGTCCATCAGGACGGTATCGACATCGCCCGATTGCAGCGCCGAAACCGACGCACCAAACGTATCGAACAGCTTGATGCGCGGATTGGCTTCGTCGCCGTCGAGCACATTGTAGACGGCGACGTAGAAGTTGGTGGTGCCGGCCTGGGCGCCGACCAGATTGGCCGGATCGGCGGCAAAGCTCGCCGCATCGGTGAAGCGGGTCTCGTCGGCACGCACCAGCATCAGCTGCTGGCTGGTCAGGTAGCTGTCGGAGAAATCGATCTGGCTCTTGCGCTCGTCATTGATGGTGATGCCATCCATGCCGACATCGAACTGGCCATCGCGCACGGCCTGGATCATCACGTCCCAGCTGGAGAGCTGCCAATCGACCTTGGCATTGAGGCGCTTGGCGATCTCGTTGAAGAGATCATATTCGAGGCCGATGCCCTCGCCAGTGGCCGGATCAGCGAAGTTCAGCGGCACATAGGCGTTTTCGGTAACGGCGACGATGGTGCGGCCGGCCAGATCGGGCAGCGCATCCTGCGCCTCGACGGCGCCGAAGCCGAGGACAAACGTGGCCGCGGCGGCGGCGAGCAGCTTGGTGAGCGAAGGCATGAGGCGGCAGTCTCCCGGTCGGTGGTTTGCCGGGAGATTAGACCAAGCGGTCAAGACTTGGGAATGGGCTTTACGCGTCTTCGACGGGGGCGCCGGGACCGTTTTTCTTCAGCGACTCGATGGCATTGGTTGCGCTGGACTTGGAGGCATAGGTCTCGGTACGAACCATGGTCTCGCCGTTGGAGGCGACGAAGCGCACGAAATGCTGGTCGTCCTTGGACTTGACGATTTCGAAGCGGTAGCCACTACCGGTCTCATCCTTGGAGAGATCGACGGTGGTGGCGGCAGGAGCATTGGTCTTGAGCGATTCGATGGCAGATTTGGCACTGGCCTTCTGCTTGTAATTCTCCGACCAAAAGATCTTCTCGCCATTGTATTCGAACGCGAACTTGAACTGCTCGCTTGCCGCAGCCGAGATCTTGAACTTATGCGCCATGACGCTGGCCCTCCCATTTTCGGTGGCCGCCACCGGCCACACTCGGAGCGTCAGCTTAGCGGGATGACGGCGGAAGGAAAGCCCCGCTAGGTGGCGGCCTGATGGCCATCGATGTGGCCCAGGTCGCGGTCCGGATCGATGCGGTCGCGGACCATTTGCTTGAGTTGCTTCACATCCGGGAAGCCGCCGTCGCGCTTGCGTTCCCAGATCAGTTCGCCATCGAGGCTGATCTCGAAAATACCGCCGGTGCCGGGGACGAGTGTCACCGCGCCCATTTCGAAGCTGAAGGTGGAGAGCACCTCCTGGGCCATCCAGGCCGAGCGCAGCAGCCAGTTGCACTGGGTGCAGTAGGTGATGGTGAGGCTCGGCTTGGTATCGGCCATGGCTCAGGCCTTCTTGCGCTTCTTGTTGAGGTCGGCCGGATCGACCAGGCTCGCGAGGATCTGGTCGACCAGATCGAGATCCTGTCGCTTGCCAGCGGCCTGCTGCTGCAGGTCGACCAGGTAGGAAGTGGTGTAATAGAGCCGCCGTGCCAGCATGGTGGCGATATGCAGCGAGAATTCCGGGCGGCTGTCGAGGAAGGTCAGCGCATCGGGGATTTCATAGGCCGTGACCGCCGACAGCGCCTTGACCGTGGCCGAATGGGGCATGTCGAGCAGGACGGCCATTTCGCCGAAGATCGAGCCCGGTTCATCGACATGGGTGACCTGGGTGCGTTCGCGGATGACTTCCACCTGGCCTTCGACCAGCACATAGAGCCGTCCCAGACGCTCGCCTTCGGGCAACATGATCGCGCCGGGCTTGAAGCTGGCCTGCTTGAGACCCTGGCAATATTCGAGAATGTCGGCCATGTGCACCTCCGCATGCCGGACACTCTATATCGCGTAACCTCATGGCTGGTCAAAACAAAGCGACCCAGTGAAAACGTCGCCAACGCGCCGCTGGCTGGTCAAAACAAAGCCGCCCGGGGTGAACCGGGCGGCTGGTGTCAGGCCGGATCAGTTGATCCAGACGACCGTGCGGTTGGACGCGTCGACCAGCGCCGGGCGATCGTTGAGGTAGACGTAGCCGTAGCGCGAATCCGGGATGGTCGAAATCTCGGTGCCGTCGGGAAGGACGTAGCCGACCACGACGTCGCCCTGGGCCTCGAAGGAGGCGGTGGGGTTGGACAGGGCGTAGTCAGCGGCGGTCTGGGGCACCAGGTAGCCCGGCGAATAGACCAGAGCGCGGCTTTCCAGATCGACGATCCAGACGCGGTCATTGGCGTAGAGATAGCCATGGGCCGGGTCGTTCTGGATCGGGTGAATGGTCACTTCAGCCGGGACGACCATGCCGATATCGACGCTGCCGTCGATATAGATCGGCTCGACCGGATTGGCGACGACGTAGTCGACCGATGCCGTTTCGATGCCGGCTTCAGCGCCGATCGCGGCGCCGGCGAAGCCGCCGATAAGGGCGCCGATGGGGCCACCGAGGAGGCCGCCGATGACAGCGCCGGTGGTGGCGCCACCGGTGGCGCCGATGACAGCGCCGGCTTCGGCGTTGGAACTGGATTCAACGCCGACGACCTTGTCCTGGGCGAAGGCCGGGATGGCGGCGGCGAGCGAAAGCGCGGCCACGGAGGCCATGAGGATTTTCTTCATTTTTATTGTCCTTTTCACGAAGTGGCCGAGCGGATCATTCTTTCAGAATGACCCGGGCCACTCATTGCGGAGACGCGACCCTGGGGATCGCAAAAGCGACCCTTGGAAGTCACATCGTTAACCGCCCCGTGAGCAGACAACGGGAGTATAGGTCCTTCGTTCCGGCCGAGGATAAGTCGGCCGGAAGGTGTGACCGATGGGCTACAGGTGCTTGCTGATGGCCGGAATCAGGGCCTCGGGCGGCGTATCGGGCTCGAAACGCGCCGCCACCTGGCCGTCGCGGCCAATGAGGAACTTGGCGAAATTCCACTCGATATCGCCGGGGAAGGCGGATTTGAGCCAGGTATAGAGCGGGTGCTGGCCCGGGCCGTTGACCTCGAGCTTGGCGAAGAGCGGGAAGCTGACGCCGAAGTTGATTTCGCAGAATTCGGCGATGTCCGCGGCGGCGCCCGGCTCCTGGCCGCCGAACTGGTTGCAGGGCATGCCGAGCACGACGAGACCCGCGTCGCCATGGGTGCGCCACAGTGCCTCGATCCCCTGATATTGCGGGGTGAGGCCGCATTTGCTGGCGGTATTGACCACCAGCACCACCTTGCCCGCATAGGCAGAGAGCGGCTGCTCGGTGCCATTGAGCAATGGCAGGGAGAAATCGGAAAGACTGGTCATGGGATCAGGCCGTGGCGACCATGATGCGCAGGTCGGATTCGGCGACGATGCGCAGATGCGTCTCGGCCTTGGCCTGGACGCGATACTGCACGGCATGGCCTTCATAGGGCAGCAGAGCCATGATTTCGCACTGGCCGGCCTTGCGGCTGGAGCTGCCGCGATTGGGCAGAAGATCGAGCGTCTGGCCGATTTTGTATTTGTGCATCTGGGTAGGCTCCGTTCCACGCGAAGGACGAGACAACCCGGCCCTTATTGAGGTGACCCTATACCATTTTGCCCTCCAGCGGGGATTTAATCGGCGCGACCAGGCGCCGGACGGCGCGGACACCTCCGGAGATGGGCAACAATAGGCAGGCCCCGAGGCGGCTTTCGCCCCTGAGTTTAGTTTAATGAGGCGATCGTCGCCTCGGGGCGCCGGTTTTTGGAACTGTTCCGGCGGTCCCTGGGTCATTCGCCCCGAACGGCCGAAACGCGAACCTGTGGGAGAGGCAAAGCCCCCACCCGGCTCACCCCGCCACTGTTCGCCTGCAGGCCGCCGCGCGGGGTGATGGAAGGGAGTATGCGCGCGGTTTTGGGAAGGGGGATAAGTATGGATAGGTTGGCCGGCGGAATGTCCCACACGCTCGATCGTCACCCTCGGGCTTGACCCGAGGGCGTTGCACTTTGGCGAGCGCTCGGTCAGTACAGACCCCTCGGGTCAAGCCCTGACGTGACGGCCGGTGGTGACTGCTCGGGCTTCACCTCGGAACCGCCATTGCGCGCGGCGCGGCCGGCTTCGAAGCCCTCCCGGTAGGCGCCGCGCCACCGCTGTTCGACGCGCACAGCCAGCTTGTTGCGCAGGTCGGCATAGTCGGTGCGCTGGAAGGTGAGCGCCGCGGCAGGCGGCTTGAGGCGCATGATGGGCAGGTAGCCGCCACCGACCTGCCAGATGCGGCATTTGAAGCGCTCGTCCCAGGTGGTGTGGCGGCTCTCCCAGGCTTCGAGCCCGGCCAGCGCTTGCCCGAGCTGCACGGCGAGCCCAGCCAGATCAGGGGCGGCGACCGGCAGGCGCTCGTTGCGCTTGCGGGTGAAGGGCGCGCAATCGCTGAGCAGGGCCTCGGCCGCAATGCGCACCGGATTGGAGACCGATGCGTCGGGCTTCCTGGCGCCGAGGGCGACGATATCCTTGTGGAGGGCGGTCAGGCCAAGCCACAGCGCCTCGTGGCGCTCGGCGAGGACGGTGGTGGTGCGGCCCGGTTCGGCTGGGCCGGATGCACCCTGCGCAGCAGGGTGGCCTTGAGGGGATTTTTCCCCGAAAGGCGGCTGGTCGGTTGGTGTAGCCAAGAAAAACTCCTCTCGCGGCCGGATGCCGGAGGGAGAGGATAAAGCGGGGTGGAGGGGCGGGGATTAGTTTCTACGCCGCACTCTGGTCAGCAGCCAAGATGTCGGCCACTTCTCTTTGCAATA
>JAKFDU010000147.1:0-2489 GCA_036675975.1 Devosia sp.
GGCGCATGGCGGCAGCGCCAGCGACGCCTTCGACGTGATCATCCCCTCGCTGCCCGGCTTCGGCTTTTCGGGCCCGACCAAGGAAGCTGGCTGGAACAATGGCCGCATCGCCAAGGCCTTCCTTGAGCTGATGACCCGCCTGGGCTACGAGCGCTTCGCGGCGCAGGGCGGCGATGCCGGCGCCATCATTGCCCCCGAGATCGGCCGCCTGGCGCCCGAGCGGATCATCGGCATACAGGTCAATGCCGCGACGCTGGGCTTCATTCCGCTGGGCCCGATCGAGCCCGAAGTCTTCGCCTCGTTCAACGAGCGCGAACTGGTGCGGGTGCAGCGGCTGCAGCGCTTCATGGCCGAGCATTTCGGCTTCAACGCCATCCAGTCAAGCCGGCCGCAGGCCCTGGCCTATGCGATCTCGGACTCCCCGATCGGGCTGCTGGCCTGGATCAGCGAACTTTTTACCAGCTTCGGCGATCGGGCCGAGGCGATCGATCCGGACGTGTTCCTGACCAATTTCATGATCTACTGGTTCACCGGCACGGCCGCTTCGTCCATCCGGCTCTACTACGAGAATGCCCATGATCCGGAGGCGTGGTCGCCCAAGGCCAATTCGGGTGTACCGACGGGCGTCGCCGTGTTCGGCTTCGACGAAGTGCCGCTCCGCCGCTATGGCGAAGAGGCCAACACCATCGTGCGCTGGACAGAACTGGACCAGGGCGGCCACTATGCGGTCATCGAGGTGCCTGACCTTTGGGTCAAGGAAGTCCGCGCGTTCTTCGCCGGTCTTTAGGCGAACTGGAAACCTGTCACGACCGGGGCGAGTGCCCCGGTCTTTTCGTGCGCAGAATGAATATTACGGCTTCCGCCACAGGCCGACGCGTAGCCCGCCATGCAGCACTGTCGGCTCCACCAGTTCGAGGCCCAACCCGGTTGCCTTGGCCAGTTCCTTGTCCGTGGTGATGATGCCAACGCTCCAGCCGGGAAACTTGGCCCGGATGACGTTGCCCATGGTCCGGTAGAGCCCCAGCAATGGCGCCTTGTTGCCGATGCGGGTGCCGTAGGGCGGGTTGATGATGATGAGACCGGGCGGACCTTCGGGCGGCTCCAGTGTTTCGATGCTGTTTTGCTCGAAGCGCACGATGTCGGTGACGCCCGCACGCTCGGCATTCTCGTTGGCCATGCGGATGGCGCCCGCGTCGCGGTCAGAACCGAAGAAGCGGGTTGTCGGGGTGTTCGCGGGGCCAGGTACGCGCAGCGCCGCCCAGGCCTTCGGGTCAAATCCGGCCAGTTGCTCAAAAGCGAAGCTGCGCTCGCGGCCGGGCTTGAGGCCCAGGGCGATTTCGGCGGCCTCGATCACGAAGGTGCCCGAGCCGCACATCGGGTCGAGCACAGCCTGGCTGCCGTCGAAGCCGCATTGCGCCAAGAACATCGCGGCCATGGTCTCGCGCATCGGCGCCTTGGCCACGCCCTCCTTGAAGCCGCGCTTGTGCAGGGACTCCCCGGTCGTATCCAAACTGATCGTGACCAGATCATCCTCGATCCGCACCATCACGCGGACTTCCGCGTCTTCGGCGATGGGAGCGCCCAGCTCCTCCGCGATAGCCTTGGCGACGCGCTGGCTGGCGGCACCGGCGTGATAGATGCGCGAGCGCTTGCAGCTCGCCTCCACCTTGACGGGAACATTGGGTCGCAGCACCGCGGCCCAATCCACCTTGCGGGCCCGCTTGTCGAGCTGGGCCAGATGCATGGCGCGGAAGCTGCCGATGCGGGCCAGGACGCGCGTGGCGCCGCGCAACTCCAGGTTGGCCCGCCACACATCGGGCCAGAGGCCCGTGAAGGCCACGCCGCCTTCGACCACCTTGGCACCGAATCCGGCCGCGCGCGCCTCCTCGCAGAGCGGCGCTTCGAGCCCTGGCGTGGCGACGAGGTAGATTTCGAATGGGGCAGGGGTGGTCATCGGCCAGCACTAACCCGTCGCCCGGTACGCGGCAATGGTCCGACATGGGTGCAGGGGTCATTGACCAATTTGAGACGCGCGTATCATATTGAAGGTACCGCAATGAGCTGGACAGCAAAGCCCGCCGCGCGGTGCAGGGAGGATCCAGGTGGAACGGCACAATTATCCGAGGCTGCACAATGCGGCCTGGCCAGGGGTGGTGGGCAAGGGCGCGCCGGACAGCGAGCCGATCATCGCGCTCGATACACTGCTCAAGCTCACGGCTGGGGCCGAGCATGAGGGGCAGAAGTTCGATGGCATCGATCTCTGGCTGGCGGATCCGCATATTTCGATCGATTCCACGCAGGACGATATAAAGCGCGTGTCCGATCATATCGCGAGCTACGGGCTCACGGTCGGCTCCTTCGTCGCCCCGATCTGGGGCGGAGCCGGCGGCGGCTCGGCCATGGGTGATGACGCCGAGGTCGGGCGTTTCCTCAGCCAGGTGGAAAAAGCCTGCCGGATCGGGCGGTGGATGCGCGATATCGGCATCCGG
>JAKFDU010000148.1:0-60473 GCA_036675975.1 Devosia sp.
ATGTCGCTGCAAATTCCCCCGGGCGCGCGGATCACCGTTGATACCTTGGTTCGCGAACTCAACGTTTCGCACACCCCCATCCGTGAGGCCCTCGGCCGGCTGGAAGGGGAGGGTTTAGTACTGCGCGCGCATCTGGTGGGCTACCGCGCTGCGCCGCAGGTCAGCCGTGACAGGTTCGATGAACTTTACGAGCTGCGGTTGATGCTGGAGCCGGAGGCCGCGGCCAAGGCCGCCGCTCGGATGGACGAGGCGGGATTGCAGGCGCTGGACCAGTTGGCCGGCGTCATGGCCACCACCGATGAGGGGGCCGACGAGCGGCTGCGCTATTCCGATTTCGCCCGGCAGGACGCCGAGTTCCACGACAAGATACTCGACATCGCCGGTAATGGACTGATGCGCGACGTTCTACGGGCGCAGCACACCCATTTCCACATTTTCCGCCTGATGTACCACCGGCTGGTGACGGCGGAGGCGCTGGACGAACACGAAGCGCTGCTGGGCGCCTTTCGTCGCGGCGACCCGCAACTGGCCCGGGAAGCCATGCGCGTCCACATCCAGAACTCTCGCACTCGGCTTTTGCCAGCCTTTGTCTGACTAGGCTCAGTGAAGGCGCCAAACCGCCCAAATGATCTGAAAACAAGGAGGAACAGATATGCCTGGTAAGAAAATACTGATGCTGACCGGTGAATTCACCGAGGAATACGAGATCTTCGTTTATCAGCAGGGCATGATGGCGGTCGGTCACACGGTCCATGTCGTCTGTCCGGACAAGAAGGCCGGTGACCGCATCAAGACCTCGCTGCACGACTTCGAGGGCGACCAGACCTACACTGAAAAGATGGGCCACTACGCCGATATCAACAAGACCTTCTCGGAGGCCCTGGCACAGCTCGATCAGTATGACGCCGTCTACTGCGCCGGCGGCCGCGGCCCCGAATATATCCGTACCGACAAGCGCATCCAGCAGATGGTCAGGCACTTCCATGATGCCGATAAGCCCATCTTCACTATCTGCCACGGCGTGCAGATCTTGATCGCGGTGGACGGCGTGGTGCGCGGCAAGCGCGTCGGGGCATTGGCCGCTTGCGAGCCGGAAGTGACCCTGGCCGGCGGCACCTATGTGGACCTGTCGCCCACCGACTCCCTGATCGATGGCAAGATGGTGTCCGCCAAGGGCTGGACAGCGCTCGCCGCCTTCATGCGCGACTGCCTCAAGGTGCTCGGCACCGAAATCAAGCACGCCTGATCCGGTCATCCGAATGGCAAGGGGCCCCGATGGTGACATCGGGGCCCCTTTATGTCTGGAACTGAAAGGGAACCAGCGTCGGGAAGACGGGACCGGGTTCCCTTCGGCCGGCTCCGCGGGCGGAGCGGCGGTCGTGCCTAGCCTGCGTGGCGCAGGTTGATGCCGCTCTTGCCGTCAAAGAGCACGACTTTGTCGCGATTCCACGAGAACCGGACCTCCTCGTCAACCTTGACATTGGTCTGGCTCGGTACGGTCGCCTGCAGCAAGTTGTCGCCCATGCGCAGGGTGATGATCTTTTCCACGCCGTGGTTCTCGATGTCATGAACCCGCGCCGATCCGGGCGCACCGCCTTCGAGATAGAGGTCTTCCGGGCGAATGCCGAAGGTCAGCGCGCGGCCGGCAAGCGGATCACGCCCTTCAAAGGGTAGCCGCTGGCCGGCTGCTGTAACGGCCGCACCCTGTTCGAGCTGCCCGTCCATCAGGTTCATAGGTGGCGAACCGACCGCCCGGGCGACGAAGGTGTTGATCGGGTTACTGTAGATCTCGTGCGGCGTACCGGTCTGCACCAACTGGCCGTTGTTGAGCACTCCGATCTTGTCGCCCATCGCCATGGCCTCGACCTGATCGTGCGTCACGAACAGGAAGGTTGCCCCCAGATTGACCTGCAGGTTCTTGAGCTCGGTTCGCAGCGCCTCGCGCAGCTTGGCGTCGAGCGCCGAGAGCGGCTCGTCCATCAGGAAAACCCTTGGCCGCCGCACGATGGCCCGGCCAATGGACACGCGCTGCATTTCGCCGCCCGAAAGCCGGTCGACCTTGCGGTCCAGCAGGTGCTCTATACGCAATGTCTTGGCAACCCGATCGACCTGTGCCTTGATCTCGTCCGGGCTGGTTTTGCGGATGGGGGACTTGAGCGGGAATTCAAGATTCTCGCGCACGGTGTAGCGCGGGTAGAGCGAATACTGCTGCAGCACCAGTGCCACATCACGCTCCGCCGCACCCCAGTCGCCAACATCCTGGCCATCGATGAAAATCTGGCCGGATGTGGGCTTTTCAAGGCCTGCGACCAGCCGCAGTGTCGTCGTCTTGCCGGCTCCAGTCTGCCCCAACAGCACGAAGAACTCGCCGTCGGCGATCTCGAGGTCGAGGTCTTTCAGGGCCGCGTGATTGCCGAAGGACTTGGAGATTCCCTTGAGTTGAATATGCGCCATCAGAGCCTGATCCCCAAAGAACTGCCGGACGTGGTGTCGAAGAAATGCGCCTGCGCCGGGTCGATCCGCGCCCAAACCCTGGTGCCGGGACCCGCCACGAAGCCGCTCTTGGTGCGGGCGCGCAGTACGGCATCGCCGACCTTGAGATCGACGATGTCATGGGAGCCGAGCGGCTCGATAATGCCCGATGTCACCTCGACATGGTCAGCCCTTGCGTCGTGCGAGAGCAGCACGCCCTCGGGTCGGACGCCGAGTTTGAGCTTGCCCTGCTGCGCACCGGCTTCCCTGAGCTTGCCCGAAAGGGCTGCGGGAAAGGCAAAGCCGACGCCGCCCAGACCGACGCTGACGCCGGAAGCGCCTTCGCTGATGTCGGCATCCGCGAGGTTCATGATCGGGCTGCCGACAAACTGGGCGACGAATATGTTCGCGGGATAGCGATAGACGTCATCGGGCGTACCCACCTGCTGCAGCAGGCCCTCATGCATCACCACGATACGGTCGGCCAGCGACATGGCTTCGACCTGATCATGCGTCACATAAATTGACGTGGACCCGTTCTCGATGTGGAGGCGCTTGAGCTCGACCCGCATGGCTTCGCGCAGCTTGGCGTCAAGCGATCCGATAGGCTCGTCCAGCAGGATCGCCTTTGGACGGCGCACCAGCGAACGGCCGATAGCAACACGCTGCATATCGCCGCCCGACAGCGCCGAAGGCCGACGATTGAGCAGGCCGGTAATGCCCAGCGACGTCGCAACGGACTGGACTGTTTTGTCGATCTCTTCCCGGCTCTGGCGCACGGCGCGCAGCGGAAACGCCATGTTCTCGTAGACCGTCAGATGCGGATAGAGCGCGTAGTTCTGGAACACAAAGGCCACGTCGCGCTCGGAGGCATGCAGGTTTTGCACCGGCTTGCCGTCGATGAGGATGTCGCCGGAGTCGATGTCCTCCAGGCCGGCAATGGCCCGCAGGGTAGTGGTCTTGCCACAGCCCGACGGCCCCAGCAAAACGACGAACTCCTGGTCCTTCACCGTCAGGTTGATCTCGCGGATCACATGGACCGGGCCGAAATGCTTGTCGATATTGCGCAGCTGAATCTCAGTCATGTCCACCACCCGCTGCCACTGTCTTCGAGATGGACACCGGACCGGTGTCATCTTCGTCTATGAGCTGTTCGGGCGCTGGAATATGGACGGAGATGTTGAAGCCGATCAGGCCGACCAGCATAACCAGCACGCTCCAGGCATGCAGGAAGCTGACCCAGGGCTGGCAGAGGAACAGGATGCCGGCGATCATCAGCGTGATGGAGCCGGGGCCGAAATACTTCTTGTTGAATTCTCGACTGATCATTTGCGAATGGCACCGAAGCTCATGCCGCGCAGCAGGTGGTTGCGGAGCAGGAAGGTGAAGATGGCGACCGGCAGCAGGAACAGCACGGTTCCCGCGGCGATGACGGTCCAGTCCTGGAGACCCGTGCCGACCTGGCTCGGAATGAACGGCGGAGCGGTCTGCGCCCGGCGGTTGGTGAGGATCAGCGCGAAGGCATACTCGTTCCAGGCGGTGATGAAACAGAACACTGCCGTCGCAGCGATGCCGGTGGCGGCTTCGGGCAGCACGATCTTGAAGAAGGCCTGCATGCGGGTGTAGCCGTCGACGAGCGCTGCTTCCTCGTATTCCTTCGGAATTTCGTCGATGAAGCCTTTCATCAGCCAGACGGCGAACGAGACGTTGAAGGCCGTGTAGAGGATTATAAGGCCGATATGCGTGTCGTTGAGGCCAACCGCCCGGTACATCAGGAACATCGGAATGGCGACCACGATAGGCGGCAGCATTCGGGTGGATAGAATGAAGAACAGCAGGTCCGCCTCCCCCTTCACCCTGAAGCGCGAGAAGCCGTAGGCGGTGATCGTCCCCAGTGAGACCGCGAGCAAAGTCGACGTTACCGCAATGATCAGCGAGTTGACGAAGCGATCCGGATAAGCCGAAAAAACCACATCGCCATTGCCGTCACGCGATAGCCGCTCGCCACCATCGAAGATCAGCTTTTCCCACCACGGCGCCGCTTCATACACAGCCGGATCGACGGGTGCCGTGAGCTGGGCCCGCTTGGTGAAGAGCTTCACGAACGGCGTGATCGTTGGCTCGAACACCACCGTGGGCGGCACCGATGTCGCCAGCACCAGCGGCTTGAAGGCCGTGGAGGTGATCCAGTAGATCGGCGACAGGAAAATCAGGGTCACCAAGATGACCGCTGCGATCGCCAGGCGATTGCCGAGCCGGCCTGCGCGTGTTGATACGATGGCCATCTCAGCGCTCCTTCGCCTTGTTCAGGTATTTGACGTAGATGTTGGTGATGCACAGCACCATGATCAGGATGATGTAGGCGAGAGCCGAGGACGGACCCGTCTGCCACTGCTGGAAGGCCATCTTGTAGAGCCGCGACGAGATCAGCTCGGCGGCCGGCTGGCCTGTCATCACGAAGGCGATATCGAAGGTCTTGAAGGCCTCCATGGTACGGAAGATGACCGCGATCAGCAGGATGGGCGCGACCAGCGGCAGCGTGATGCGGAAGAAGGTGTAGAGCTTGCCGGCACGATCGATCGAGGCGGCCTCGTACAGGTGCTTGGGCACGGCCGACAGGCCCGCCAGCGACAGCAGCATCACAAAGGGCGACCACATCCAGATATCGGTAATGGCCACCGCATAGAGCGCCAGGTTGGCGTCGGAGAGCCAGGCAAGCCGCCCAAGCCCGAGAGCATGGTTGAGGATGCCCCAGGACGGATCGTAGATCAGCTTCCAGAACAGCCCGACCACCACTGGCGACAGCATCATGGGCAGCATAAGCAGCGTGGTGAGCAGGCCCTTGAAGGGCAGGGGGCGGTTGAGCAGCAGGGCCAGGCCGAAGCCAACCACGAACTGGCCGGTCACCGAAACGATGACGTACCACAGCGTCGTCGAAAACGTCCGCCAGATCACCGGGTCCGCCAGCACATCGATGTAATTCTTGAAGCCGACGAAGTTCACTGACGCCTTGCTGGAGGCGCGAAAGTCGGTGAACGAAAACCCGAGCGAGTACAGCAGCGGGAAGACATTGAAGACAATGAGAAAGACCACAGTCGGAATGACAAAAACATTCCGGATCGTGGTGTCGCTCCACCCGCGAGACGCGGCGCGCGACCTGGGATCGAGCGTCGTTATTAGGTTGGTCAAGGCGTAGTCCCCCGATTGGACAAGTGCCGGAGAGGAAGCGAACTTCCCCTCCGGGCAGGTTTGCATGCCTTACTTTGCGTCGTAGCCGGCCGACTTGAGCGTATCCACCCAGGTTGCTGCCAGCGTGTCGAGCGTGGTCTTGGCATCGCCTTCGCCGTTCACCACGTATGGGTAGAAGGCGTCAGCAGCTTCGGTCAGGAGCTCGGCATATTCAGGCAGCGCCCAGAAATCGCGGACCTTGAACATGGTCTGGAAGAACGCCTCGTTGAACGGCGTCGCCTTCCGGAATTCCTCGGATTCGAGGATCGCCGCGTTAGCGGTGTAGCCACCGAGTTCGGCCCAGCGCTTCTGGGTGTCTTCCTTGACGAACCACTCGAGGAACTTCATCGCCTCTTCCTGATTCTGGCTGTACGAGATCAGCGAGATGCCCTGGCCGCCCAGGGCGGCAAAGTCATCGCCGCGCGGGCCAGGCGGGTTCGCGAAGAAGCCCATATTGGCAGCGTGTGGGTTAGTCGCTTCGTTGACCAGTGCCGGGAAGAACGCGAAGAAGTTCATGCCCATCGCCACCTGGCCCTGCGCGATCGCCGTGTTCACTTCGGCGAAGAACGCATTACCCCAGCCCGGAGGGCCATAGGTGAACAGCTCGCGATAGTCTTCCAGCGCGTCGATCGACGCCTGCGAATTCAGCAGGCCGGTGACTTGGTAGGTGTTGTAGTCACCCAGAGATCCGCCATAGGCGAAGATCGAGTTTTCAACCCCCATCACGATGGCGTCGCCCGCATTCATCGAATAGATGGCGGCGCCGTAGCGGCCTTCATCCGGACGATGGAAGAACTCGGCGATGTCGATCAACTGCTCGAATGTCGCCGGCACGGCAAGGTCATAGCCGAACTTCTCCTTGAAGGCTGCCATCTCGGCCGGATCTTCGAACCAGTCCTTGCGATAGGCCCAACCGAGAGCATCGCCTTCCAGCGGCACCGACCAGTACGTGCCCGAGCCACCAGGATATTCGGAGTAGTAGGCCATGGTGGCCGGAGCCATCGTCTTGGTCAGCTCGTGCTTGGTGGCAAACTCGGTCAGGTCGACATAGTGACCACCCGTGGAGGCGGCCCCGAGGAACTGGCTGTCGCCAACCACCAGATCGTATGCCGAACCCTGAGCATTGAGCTCTGTGAACAGCTTGGTCTGGAAGTCCGGCCACGGCACGGTTTCGACGGTCACGGCAACGCCGGTTTCCGCCTGATACTCGTTGACCAGTTCCTGCAGATAGTTTGCAGGGTCCCATTCGGCCCAGAGAATCGTGAGCTCCTGGGCTTGGGCAGCAAGGCTGCTTATGGCCGCGAAACTCACGCCGGCCAGTAGTCCAACCATAGTTTTGCGCATTGTATCATCTCCCTCACATGCACATTCTCGCCTGGTGAGCCATGGCGTAACGCCGCGTTTCACCGGATGCTGATCGAGCGATCCCTCCTGGGGCGCTCCTCCGATCGACATCCCCTCCTCTGTGGCTCGCAGACCCGTGCCGATTTGCTTCGGACACGTCGCTCCCCATCATCTGCGCTTTCGTTATCGGCAGATGCCCGCACCGTTGCGGTGCAGATGCCGGTGTGAGCGCAAATCTACTCGCCCTCCTCGTGGGCTGCCGCCGCAGACGCATCTTTCGTGCGTTCAGCAGCAATGTTGTTCTTGGCCGACTGGCTGTTGGCGGCTTCCGCCTCAGCGGCGTCTATCAGCGCTCTGGCGGCCCATTGCGCGACGTTTTGTGCCTCGCGCGAGCTGAGGCCCCAAATATCCTTGAGGACGTTCAGCACCTCGACGCCGTAGACCAGCGACAGGGCCTGTGCCACGCGCAGATGCTGATCGGGCGCCAGCTTGCCGGCGAGCGGTGCCGTGGCATTCATCAGCAGATCGATGCGGTGGCCTCGCGTGAACAGCGGCTCGCTGCCGAGTGTACCGGCCCGCCGCTGCGCCCATTGCTCCAGCGACAGCCGAAGCGAGGCCTTGAAAGTCGCCTCGAATTCTTCGATGCGCGGCATCGCAGTAGCTAGCAAATCGGCGACCCGCTCCCCGGCACCGCCTTTGCCGGGTGTCCATTCCAAAATCGGCCCGAGAGCCTCGTCGACCACGGCATGAACCAGGGCGGCCTGGCTCGGGAAATAGCGATAGGCAGTGGCTCGCGAAACGCCCGCTGTTTCCGCGACCCCCGTCACGGAGGGCGTCATCCCCGACTGCATCAGCGCAATTGCGGCGTCGAGCATGAGCCGGCGAGTTCGGGCCTTGGCCCCCCGCTCTGCGCCCGAGTTCCCGATTGCTGTGACAGTGTTTCGCTGACGTGAGACGGCCATACCAATATGATACACGCGTCTCATATCGGCGCAATAGGCATTTATGGGTCATCGACGACGCGACGACGCCACGCGGCATGCGCATAGGTGAAACCGGGCGCTAGGGCCCGAAGAAGCCCGCATCCTCTTCCAGCAGGTACTTCCTTGCTCCCTCGGGGTCGATGTCCAACCCCAGGCCAGGCGCCGGCAACAGGTCGACATGGCTGTCCGTGACGATCCGGTCGGGCAGGCCGATGACGATGTCTTCCCACCAGGGGTCGGACGCACTCGGATATTCGAAGGCAATGTAGTTGGCCGGCAGCGTGGCGCAGACGTTGATCAGCGCACCCAGGCCCAGCAGACCATTGGCGGTGCCGTGCGGGGCCATCATGATCGAGTGCATGTAGGCGTGCTCGGCCACCCATTTGAGCTCAGCGATGCCACCGATATCGGCGGGATCGGGACCGATGACGCGCACCGCCTGCGTCTCGATCAGTTCCTTGAAGTTGTGGCGCAGGTAGATCTGCTCGCCGGTATGGATCGGCGTCGACGTCGAGGTGGTGAGCTCGCGATACGCCTGCGGGTTGACCCACGGGACATAGTCGCCCGTCAGCATGTCCTCGAGCCACATCAGGTCGTATTTTTCGACGGCACGGGCAAAGCGGATGGCGTCGTTGAGGAACCAGCCGGGACCGCAATCGAGCGCCAGCGAGACCTTGTCGCCTAGCACTTCCTTCATGGCGATGACGCAATCGAGCATGTGGTTGAAGCCGCGCTCGGAAATCTGCCCTTGGTCCATGGCGCCGTGATAGCCGGAAATGTTCTGGCGCACGCCATAGTGGAAGTCGTCAATGCTGTCCTTCATGTTGGAATGGAAGCTGATGCCTTGCTTGACCATGAAGAAGTTCTCGGGCCGCTCCATCATCCATTTGACGTCGGCGGCATAATCCTCCGGCCGGTCGCCGGTCCGCTTCTGGCGGATGGAGCCGTTATAGACCCGCACCTTGTCGCGCACCTTGCCACCGAGCAGCTTGTAGGCGGGCACGTTGGCCGCCTTGCCGGCAATGTCCCACAGCGCATGCTCGATGGCGCTGACCGCCGCGCCATAGGGCTTGAACGAGCCGCGCTGGCGGATCTTGAGCATGCAGCGCTCGACATCGGTCGGGTCCTCACCGATCAGCGCGTCGCGAAAGTGCAGCACCCAGGGCTTGAGGTAGCTCTTGGTGAACTCCACTTCGCCCAGCCCATAGAGGCCCTCGTCGGTGACGATGCGGACAATGGGGTGGCGCCCGATGACCGCGCAGCGCAGATCGGTAATCTTCATGGTGGACCTCTATTTGACCGACGAGAAAGCCGTCGGCGCCAGCAGCTGGCTGCTGACATTGGCGATGATCGGGCCGTCGCGCTCGGAGTCGTCGCGGGCCTTGTGCCAGGCCGGATCGCTGATGAAGGCGGCCCATTTGGCCTCGCGCTGGGCGAGCGATTCCCACGCAATGAAATAGGTGAGACGGTTGCTGTTCTCGCCAATGACCGTCGTGAAGAATCCCGCTTGGCGGATGCCGTGCCGGTCCCAGATCGCCAGCGTGTGCTCATTGAACCGCTTGAGCAGGGCGGGTAGCCGGCCGGGCAGGCAATCGTAGATGCGCAGTTCGTAGATCATGGTACTTCCGTTCGTTCTTCACCTCGCCCCCAGGGGAGAGGTCGACCCGAAGGGTCGGGTGAGGGGCCTTTTAGCTCCAGGTCCGGTCCCAGGAATACTCGTCATCCCAATGATCGGTGGGCTGCCAGACGCCGGTGACGCCTTCCTGCAGGTGTTGGCTGATGACCTCGTCGACGACGTCGTCGATGCCAAGCCCTGGCTTGTCCGGCACGGTGATGAACCCATCCTTGACAAGCGGCTTGGGCAGGCCGGTGACGATATCGTCCCACCAGTCCACCTCGACGCTGTGATATTCGAGCGCCATGAAGTTCTCGGTGGCAATGGCGACGTGCGCCGCTGCCATTGCCGCAATCGGACTTTCTGCCATGTGGATGGCCATGGCTACGCCGTGGTCCTGCGCCATGTCGCCGATCTTCTTGGTTTCGAGTATCCCGCCCGAGGTCAGCAGGTCCGGGTGGATGACTGAGAGGCCGCCGCTCCGGAGCAAGGGCTCGAAGCCCTCCTTGAGATAGATGTCCTCGCCGGTGCAAATCGGCACCGTGGTCGCGTCCTGCAATTGCCGATACTGCTCGGTATACTGCCAGGGGATCACGTCCTCGAGCCAGGCCGGCACGTATTTCTCGATACGGCGCGCCAGCCGAATGCCGTTCTGCAGCGAAATGTGGCCGACATGGTCGATGGCCAGCGGAATATCGTAGCCGATCACCTCGCGGACTTCGGCAATATACTGCTCAAGCAGGTCGAGCCCCTTGTCAGTGAAATGCAGGCCGCTGAACGGATGGCGGACATTGTGGGTGTCATAGACCGCGTTGCGGGCGCGGCGGTCTTCCATGCTCTTGACCGGCCCGCGTCCGGGATGGACGCGGTAGCCTTCGAGTGACCCCGCCGGCGCGACCACGGCGCCGGGGACGTCGGCGATCTGCATCAGGCCCAGATCCATTTTGAGAAAGGTGAAGCCCATGTCCATGCGCGCCTTTAGGCGCTTGCCGGTTTCGGTGCCGCTCGGCTTGTCGGCGTCGGTATCGCAATAGACACGGACCTTGTCGCGGAACTTGCCGCCCAGCATCTGGTAAATCGGCACGCCATAGGCCTTGCCCGCAAGGTCCCAGAGTGCGATCTCGATGGCCGATACACCACCGCCCTGGCGTCCATGGCCGCCAAACTGCTTGATGCGGCGGAACAGCCGATCGATATCGCAGGGATTCTCCCCCAGTAGTCGGCTCTTGAGCGTCAGCGCGTATGTGGCGCTGGCGCCGTCACGCACTTCGCCCAAGCCCACTATGCCCTGGTTGGTATAGATCTTGACGAGGGCCGACGTGAACGGCGCGCCGACAATTTCGGCGACGCGCAGGTCGGTGATGCGCAACTCGCTCGGATTCGAGCTGGTGCGGATATTGCTCTCGATGCGCTCTCCGGCGCTCAATCCTGTCGTCATGAAAAACAGCTCTCCTCAAAATGCCAGATGCAGCGAGTGCTCTCCCCGCCCGCTCAGTCGAACTCCACCACATTTGCCGCCAGATAGTCTCGGTTCATCTCGATGCCGAGGCCCGGCGCCTTGTTGAGCTTGAGGCTGCCGTTGGAGTTATCGAGCGGCTTGTCGATCAGGTGATCATATTTGCTCAGGTTCCACTCCGACGTTTCGAGCCGATAGAAGTTCGGCACGGTCATCATCACCTGGGCGCCCGCGACAACATTGATCGGTCCCGCCGCGTCATGTGGGGAGATCGGAATATAGTACGCCTCGCAAAGGGCCGAAATTTTCTTCAGTTCGGTGATGCCGCCGGTCCAGGTGACGTCGGGCATGATGTAGTCGGCGAGCTTGTTTTCGAGGATCGGCACGAAGTCCCACTTGGTATGGCCGCGTTCGCCCCACGAGATGGCTGCATTGACCTTGTCGCGAACCTGCTTGAGCGCGTTTATGCTCTCCGGCGGCACGGGCTCCTCGAACCAGTCGATATCGCCGGCTTCTTCCAGCGTGCGGCAGGTTCGGATGGCGGTCGGCACATCGAAGCGTCCATGAGCGTCGATGAGAATTTCGATATCGGGCCCCGCAGTTTGACGGATCAACTCGGTGAGTTCGGCCGCCTCGCGCTCGTCCTTGCGGTTCATCGAGCCATCGAGATAGCCCTCGGACTGTTCGCGGGCTATGCCGTCCTTGCCCTTGGGGCCCTGCTGCGGAAACGGATCGAATTTCAGCGCCGTATGGCCGGAGGCGATGATGTCGCGGATCTCCTGCACCACCCCTTCCTTGCTGGTGAATTTACGCTGGTCGGGATGGGTATAGAGCAGGATCTCGTCGCGCACTGGACCGCCAAGCAGTTCATAGATCGGCTGGCCCAGCACCTTGCCGCGGATGTCCCACAGGGCAATGTCGATGGCGCTCACGCATTCCACCGCGGCGCCGCGGCTGCCCATGTAGGTGAAGTTGCGGAAGATCTTGTGCCAGATGCGCTCGATATGGGCGGGATTGTCGCCCTCGATGATCTTGCTGATCTGCCTGAGCATGACGCAAAGCGCGCGGTTCGCGACGAATGTCGTGGTGGTAATTTCGCCCCAACCGCTGACACCTTCATCCGTCGTAACCTCGATGAACAAGAACTCGCCCCAATAGGAGGCGGAGGATTTGATCAGCCACGGCCTGACACCCGTGATTTTCATTCGCTGTTACCTTTCAGTGAGGTTTGGACGGGCGTCTTGAATCGTCTATTCGGCTCTTGCAGCGGTGTAGGCGCGCATCTGCTCGAGGATGTGTCGGCCTGAGCCTTCGACATGGCGGGCAACACACTCGGCCGCTTTGTCCGCTTCGCCCGCCTTGACCAGCTCGATGAGTTCGCGATGCTCGCGGATCACCTGCGTGCGGCGGGCCAGCGTGTAGTGGAAGCGTTGGGTGACCGACCGCAGCACCTGGCGGTGCTTCCACCAGATCTCTGCAGCGTGGCGGTTGTAGTGGCGTTGGTAGACGACGGTGTGGAACTGCACGTCGAGGCCGCTATGGAGCACGGCATCGACGAAATTGTTCTCTTCGATGAGGCGCTGGATGCGCTCGAGCTCGGCAATGTCTTCGTCGGTGGCCATGCCGACGAACCAGCGTGTCAGTGCTGGCTCGATGAGTGCGCTGATCTCGTAGATATTGCGCACAAAGTCATGGTCGATCGGTCGGACGCGGGCGCCGCGGTTCGGAGAAAACACCACGAACCCCTCGCCGCGCAGCATCTGCAGCGCTTCGCGAACCGGATTGGTGGATGTCCCGAGCCGCTCCGCGAGGTCGGCGACGACCAGCCGCTCGTTGGGTTTAAGCCGGCCAGAAAGAATGTCCTCGCGAATGGCTTCGTAGAGCGAAACCGCGCGCTGGCTCGAGACATCGATCTCCTCCAGCCCCACCGGGGGTGAAA
The DNA here is from genome assembly GCA_036675975.1 of Devosia sp. GTDB lineage: Bacteria > Pseudomonadota > Alphaproteobacteria > Rhizobiales > Devosiaceae > Devosia. The sequence goes on from JAKFDU010000148.1 coordinate 13,038, forward strand.
TCTTGAATTCACTGGTGCTCGCCAAATTACGCTCCTGGTCGCCAGCTCATATCATACATATCCCGCTCCAAACAATGTACGATCGTTCCGTGTTGACACGCAATATGGCTTCTGCAACGGTGTAAATCACTGCGAACGCACACAAAGAGGCCCAAGGCCCGCTGAGCGATGTCGCAAGGCCTGCCGCTGACAGGGGTGGCAGAAGACAGGAGGACTCTATGAGGAACTACGGTTTTGGCCGTGTGCTTGCGCATGGCGCGGTGGTCTCTACGCTTGCGGTGTCGATGCTCAACACCTCGGCGCTGGCGGCACCACCGGTCGATCTAAGCCAATGGTCGCCGGAATATGTGCGTTCGATCGCCGGGACTGAGGAATTTGATACCGCCGAAGCGTGCGGGGCGGTTACACCGCTCGATTATGAAGGCAAGCTGACCTTCTGGTACCAAGGTGTGTTCGAGGGCGACCCCGACCTGCTGCGCCAGTACTACAAGGAATTTTTCGAAGCCTTCCGCGCCACCTATCCGAATATCGACCTTCAGGAGCAGGCGCTTACCTATAATGACTTGCTGGACAAGTTCCGCACGGCGCTGCTGGGCAATGCCGGCCCGATGGTGGTGCGCCTGCAGATCCTGGGCGGCGTCGAATTCGCCTCCAAGGGCTATCTGCAGGAGTTGAGCCCCGAAGACGTCGGCTGGAAGACCGAGGATTTCTGGCCGGGCGCCATGAAGTCAGTGATGTGGGAAGGCAAGACCTACGGCATCCCCACCAACAACGAGACTATGGCCCTGATCTGGAACGCCGATATCTTCGAGCGGGCCGGACTTGATCCCGAAACCCCGCCTGCGACCTGGGACGATGTCGTCGCCTATTCCAAGCAGATCCATGACAAGCTCGGCGTCGCCGGCTATGGCCTGGTTGCCCGCAAGAATGCCGGCAATACACCGTACCGCTTCATGCCGCAGCTCTGGGGCTACGGCGGCGGCGTGTTCGACGAGGCTGATCCCAACCCGACCTACGAGGAGATTCGCCTCGACAGCGATGCCAGCAAGCAGGCCCTCCAGGCCTCTTACGACATGTATGTCCGCGACGAGTCGGTGCCGGTTTCGGCCCTGACCAACCAGCAGGCCGACAACCAGCCGCTGTTCCTTGCCGGCCAGCTTGGCATGATGATCTCGCACCCGTCCGACTACAACGTGATGCTCGATCTCCAGGCCAAGGCCACCGGCGAGGACCAGGCCAAGGCTCAGACCGTTATCGACAACATGCGCTATGGCCTGATCCCGACCGGGCCCGACGGCAAGCGTGCAGTGGTCTTCGGCGGCTCCAACATCCACATCCTCAACCCCGAATATGTCGAGGGCGGCGAAGTGGATGAGGCGGCTGCAAAGGCGATGGTCTGCTTCTGGACCAGCCCGGAATGGTCGCTGAAGATGGCTTATGCCGGCTCCAACCCCGGCAATCTTAACGGCTTCAAAACCAAGTGGATGAAGGAACGCCTCGACTCCATCAAGTTCCTCGATGTCACGACCTCGATGCTCCCCTACGGCGTACCCTTCCCGACGCTGCCGGAAACGCCAGAGATCATGAACATCATCATCCCCGACATGCTGCAGAACGCCCTGACCGGCGCGATGACAGTCGAGGAAGCTGCCGACGATGCCGCGCAGAAGGTCAGGGATCTGACAGAGGGCGGCGGGCTCTAATACCCTCCCACGCGAACCGGCCGGTGGCGCCAGCGCCGCCGGTCTTCCCTTCCGGATACGGAGCACCTCGATGACCACCCTCGCAGGCCCTGCCAGCGCTCCCCGCAGGGACATTCCCCCGCGTCCCAGCGTTCTCCGGCAAATGTGGAATAGTCGCGCCGACTACCTCTATGTGCTGCCGGCCATCGTGGTGATGCTCATCGTCATTGCCTATCCGATCTACTACACGATCGACCTGTCGTTCTTCAAAACGCCCCCCGGGCTGCAGCTTCGCGACAAGATTTTCGTCGGTGCCGACAATTACACCGCCATTCTCTCCAGCGAGGTGTTCTGGCGCGTCACGCTCAACACCGTCATCTGGACCATCGCCTCAACGGCTATCGCCTTCGTCCTGGGCTATGGCGCCGCGCTCGCGCTGCATCGCGACTTTGCCGGCCGAGCCGTATTGCGCGCCATCTTGATCATCCCATGGGTCATCAGCGCCGTCGCCGCGTCCTACATCTGGAAGTGGATGTACCATTCCGATTTCGGCATCATCGGCCAGGTGCTCGTCCAGTTCGGGTTTACGGATCGCCAGCCCAATTTCATCGACAACGTGCACACAGTTCTGCCCTCGCTGATCGTGGTCAACATCTGGCGCGAATTTCCCTTCGCGATGATCATGATCATGGCGGGCCTGCAAACGGTGCCCGAGCAGCTGCTGCGCGCCGCCAGGGTGGACGGCGCCTCGACCTGGCAGCGTTTCTGGCACGTGACGTTCCCCCATCTGCGGGGCGTGTCTACCGTCACCATCCTTCTGCTGGCCGTGGCCAACTTCAACTCGTTTATCATCCCCTGGATCATGACCGGCGGCGGGCCCTCCAACGCCTCCCATATCTGGATCACCCACATCTACGAGCTCGCCTTCGGGCGGCAGCGCTGGGGCGTGGCGGCCGCCTATTCGGTGCTGCTCTTCGTCATCCTGATGGCGCTGGGCTACTTCTATGTGCGGGCCCTCAGCGGCAATGAAAAGGAGCAGGGCGCGTGACCTCGATCTCCGATACGACAACACCGCGCAGTCGCAAGGGCATAGACGGCTGGCGCTGGACCGGGCGCATCTTCCTGGCCATCATGATCCTCTACACCGCGCTGCCGATGGTCTGGATGCTGCTGACCTCGATCAAATCGGGCTTTGCGGCGATGCAGTTCCCGCCACAATGGTGGCCGACGGAACCGACGCTCGCCAGCTATCGAAAGCTGCTCGATCCCCAGAACAGCGTGGGGCAGGATTTCCTGCGCTTCTTCTGGAACAGCCTCTTCGTGTCGACCGTCACCACCATCCTTGCCGTGGCGGTTGCGGTTCCCGCAGCCTACGCCTTTTCCCGCTTCCGCTTTCCGGGGCGCAAATTCCTGTTCTTCGCGGTGCTGCTGCGAAACATGTTCCCGGCCGTGATCTTCCTTGTGCCGCTCTTCATCCTGATGCGCGTGCTGGGCCTGGTGAACACGCATGGATCGCTGATCCTGACTTATCTGACCTTCGGCCTGCCGCTCGCCATCTGGCTGCTCAAGGGCTTCTACGACAACATTCCCATCCAGCTCGAGCAGGCAGCGCGCATCGATGGCGCAACGCGCTTCCAGGCGTTCCTGCTGATCGTCACGCCGCTCTCCGTGCCCGGCATCATCGCCACGGCGATCTACTCCTTTATCGGCGCCTGGAACGAATACATCTATGCCGCCACCTTCCTCACCAAGAACGAGCAGCTCACCCTGCCTGTGGGCATACAGCGGTTCTTCTCGGAGAACACGACGGACTTCCCTGGCCTCATGGCCGCCAGCTTCATCATGAGCGTGCCGGTCGTGGTGCTGTTCCTCGTCCTGCAAAAGTACTTCGTGCGTGCCCTCACCGAAGGCGCCGTCAAACACTAGGAGTTTCCGCCGATGGCCGAGGTCGTCCTGCAACACGTCATGAAGTATTACGGCAGCATGGCTGCCGTGAACGATGTGAATTTCACCGTCAATCATGGCGAATTCGTCGCGCTGGTCGGGCCGTCCGGTTGCGGCAAGACGACGACGCTGAACCTGATTGCCGGACTGCTGCCGATGAGTGGTGGCGACATCAAGATCGGGGACCGTATCGTCAACGACCTCGACCCCAAGGATCGGGACATCGCCATGGTGTTCCAGAACTACGCGCTCTATCCCAACAAGACCGTGTTCCAGAACCTCGCCTTCCCCTTGCAGATGCGCAAGCTGCCCAAGGACGAGATCAATCGAAAGGTGCAGGAGGCGGCGAAGGTCCTCGACATCACGCACCTGCTCGAACGCAAGCCGCGCGAGCTATCGGGCGGACAGCAGCAGCGTGTGGCGTTGGGTCGGGCACTGGTGCGCGACCCGGCGGTCTTCCTGATGGACGAGCCCTTGTCGAACCTCGATGCCAAGCTGCGCGTGCAGATGCGCAGCGAGATCAAGCGCTTCCATCAGGATCTCAATGCCACCATCGTCTACGTGACGCATGACCAGCTCGAAGCCGTGACCATGGCCGACAAGATGGCGGTTATGAATGGCGGCCTGCTCCAGCAATACGATACGCCGGCACAGGTCTTCGCCAACCCGGTCAACATGTTCGTCGCCAGCTTCATCGGCAGCCCGGCCATGAGCCTGGTGCCGCTGGAAGTCGCCATCGTGGACAGCAAAACGGTGCTGACCAGCGCCGAAGGCTGGCATCTGCCGCTTTCCGACGCCAATGCCCGCAAGGTGGCGGGCGCAAGCTCCCGCAAGGTGGTTCTGGGCGCCCGTCACTCCACCATCAGGCTGCACAAGTCGCAGGTCGAGGGTTCGGTGCCAGCCAAGGTCTATACGGTCGAGCCCACCGGCGACATCACCTTCGTGCAGGCATTCCTGTCCGGAGCGATCGTCAATATCAGCCTGCCGCCCACCGCGTCGGTCGCACCGGACGAAATGGTGTGGCTCGAATTTGACCAGGAGCGCATTCACCTGTTCGATGGCGAAACTGAAATGGCACTGCGCGCCGCCTGACCTGCCTCACCAGGGACCAATAATGTCCGCGAAACTCAAGATCACCGCCATCAAGCCTTATCCGGTCTGGGTTGGCATCCGGAACCAGTTCCTTCTCAAGATCGAGACTGATCAGGGCATCAGCGGCTGGGGCGAAAGCGGGCTGTCCGGCCGCGAGAAAGCAGTGGCCGGCGCGATCGAGCATTATCGCGAATTCCTCATCGGCCAGGACGCCATGCAGATTGGCCGCATCTGGCAGGAAATGTATCGCAGCCAGTATTTCGAGGGCGGCCGCGTGCTGCAGGCCGCGATCTCGGCCATCGACATCGCCCTGCATGACATCAAGGGCAAGGCACTGGGCGTGCCGGTCTATGAACTGCTGGGCGGCAAGCAGCGCAACGCCATCCCGACCTTCGCTTCCACCGGGGATGGCGCCGGGGAGGGTGCAATCGAACGCGCCAAGGAGCTCAAGGCCATGGGCTTTGACGCCATCCGCTTCTTTCCCATCGGTCAGGACAGCCGCGACATTTTCGAGCCGCGCCAATCCATCGCGGCCACGGCCCGCATCCTCAACAAGGCGCGCGAGGAACTGGGCAGCGAGGTCGTCCTCGGCATCGATTACCACCACCGGCTTTCGGTCGCCGAGGCGGCCAGCTTCTGCAACAAGCTCGACAGGGGCGTGCTCGATTTCCTCGAGGAGCCCATCCGCGACGAGACGCCGGAGGCCTACGAGTCGCTCCGCACGATGACCGATATCCCCTTTGCCATCGGCGAGGAGTTCGCCAGCAAGTGGCAGTTCCTCCCCTACATCGAACGCGGCATCCACCAGTTCAACCGACTCGACGTCTGCAACGTGGGCGGGTTGACCGAGGCCATGAAGGTGGCCGGCTGGAGCGAGGCCCACTATGTCGACCTGATGCCGCACAATCCCCTTGGGCCGGTCTGCACCGCGGCCACCGTGCATTTCGCCGCCGCCGTCCCCAACTTCGCCTGGCTCGAAACCCGGGCGCCCGAGCGGGCGCTGGGCTTCGACAACAGCGAGTTTTTCCCGATGCAGCCGCAACTGCAAGGCGCCGTCTATCCGGTCAGCGATGCCCCGGGGCTGGGGGTCGAAGTCAATGAGGACCTTCTGGCCAAGCAGAGCTTCAAGTTCTGGGAAGCGCCGCACCTTCGGCGCATCGATGGTTCAGTGACCAACTGGTAGATTTAGAATTCGTAGTGGAGGAAACGAAATGATCAAGACCGCCGATATCACGCGCCCACCCAAGCACCTGATCGAAGGGCTCAGGAGCCTGGGCGCCGCGACGATCGCCGGCACGCTCGGTCATATGGGCTTTCGCAATCCCCACATGACCGGCATCCTGCCCCAGACCAAGGGCAAGTCGATCTGCGGCCCTGCGCTGACGCTCCAGTGCCTGCCGCAGCGGCCGGACCTGTTCAGCGAGGGCGAATATTCGGATCCCGAGACCCAGCTGCATCGTCACGTGCTCTATCACGTGCAGGAAGGCGATGTGGTGGTGGTGGATGCGCGCGGCGACATGCGCTCGGGTATCTTCGGCGACATGATGTCGACCTATTTCAAGGGTCGCGGCGGCGCTGGTATCATCATCGATGGCGTGATGCGCGATCGCCCGAACGTGGAAAAGCTCGATCTGGCGCTCTGGCTCAAGGGCTGGTCGCCCAACTACCACGTGCAGACCGACATCTATCCCAACGCAGTCAACGTGACGATCGCCTGCGGCGGTGTAACCGTGGTGCCCGGCGATATTATCGTGGCCGATGACGACGGCGCAGTGGTGGTGCCGGTGTCGATGGCGGAGCGGGTAATCGAGGATGGCCAGAAGCATGCGGAGTGGGAAGAGTTCTCGCGCATGAAGCTGATGCAGGGTGCACCCCTGCAGCGCTACTATCCGCTGCATCCCGACGCGGAGGAGGAATACCAGGCTTGGCGCAAGCTCAATGGCAGGTAGGCCGCTGGGGCAGGGTGCTCCTTGGCTGTTCCAGACTTAGCCCTTGACGGCGCCCTGCATCAGGGCGGCGACGAACTGGCGTTGGAAGATGAGGAACAGTGCCACCGTGGGGGTGAGAATGAGGAGTGAGCCGGCGCAGAGCAGCGGAATGTCGGTGCCCCACTGGCCCTGGAAAGCCCCCAGGGCGCCCGCCATCGTGCGCTGCATCGGGTCCTGCACCAGCACGACTGGCAGCAGGAACTGGTTCCAGGTCCACAGGAACAGCAGGATGGTCAGCGACATGATGGCCGGTCGCGCCAGCGGCACCTGCACCAGCACGAACTCGTCCCAGCGCGTGGCGCCGTCGAGTTGCGCCGCCTCGCTCAGGTCATGCGGCACGTTGAGAAAATGCGCTCGCATCCAGTAGACGCCGAACGGCATGTAGAGCCCTATCAGCGGCAGGATGATTGCAAAGCGCGTATTGAGTAGCCCCAGTGCCCGCACTTCGTAGTAAAGCGGCGTGATGACGGCTTCAAAGGGCAGGGTGAGGCCGAACACGAAGACCAGGTAGAGCCACTTGTATTTATCATCAGTGAGCTTGGCCAAGCCGTAGCCGGCCATGGTGGCGATCAATACCGAAACCGGCACTACGCCCAGCACGATCAGCCCGCTGGAAAGCAGCAACTGATCCATCTTGGCGACTTCGAAGGCGCGGACGAAATTGCCCCATTGCGGATCGGAGGGCCATTGCAGGCCATTGGGATAGGTGCCCTGTGGCGCCAGCGCAGCCGAAAGCATGCTGAGAAACGGCAGCAGCGTCACCAGCATCAGCAGGACGATCAAGCCGCGCGCGACCAGAGTATGGGGTGTCGCGGTCTTCATTTCTTGTCCCGCGTGAACCACTGGACCGGCGCGATCGAGATCAGCACCAACACCATCAGGACGATCGCCAGCGCCGAGGCGAGCCCGACCTGACGATGGGCGAAAGCCAGGCGATAGATCTCGAGACCTGGAACGGTGGTCGTAATGCCCGGTCCGCCCTGGGTCGAGATATAGACGATGTCAAAGCTCGCCAACGCCGCGATGACCGTCACCGTGATGCAGACGCCGATCTCCTGGCGCAAGCCGGGCAGGGTGATGTAGCGGAATTCGTGCCAGGGCTGCGCCCCGTCGAGGCGTGCTGCCTCGTAGAGGCTCGGATCGATCTTGGTGATGCCTGTGACCAGCAGCATGGTGCAGAGGCCCAGCAGCACCCAGGCCCCGATAATGCCCACGGCCGGCAGCGCCCAGATGAAGTCGCCCAGCCATCCCCGCGTCCAGCTTGATAGGCCGATGGCCTTGAGCGTCTGGTTGACCAGCCCGGTCGAGGCGAACATCCAGCTCCAGGCTATGCCCGCGGCCACCAACGGAATGACCTGCGGCAAAAACAGGATGGTGCGGGTGGCCGTGCCGAAGCGGCCCGCCATCTGCCCGCGAATGGCCGAGGCCACGGCCAGCCCGAGCCCGACTGGGATGATGGTGAAATAGAGCACCAACTGAAAAGCATTACCGATAATCTGCAGCAGGTCGCTGTCGGTGAGGACGGTGATGTAGTTGGTCAGCCCATGGAAGCGCGCTTGCCCGATGCCATCCCAACGCAGCAGCGAATAGTAGAAGCTCATGCCCAGCGGCACGAGCACGAAGGCCGCATAGGCCAGCGCCGCCGGCGCGATGAACAGCCATGCCGTCATCCTGGCCTTGCGGCTCTCCCGCGATGCAGGGAGCCGCTTAGCCTGTTTCGGAGCGCCCGGGCCGGACGATACGTTCTCGGTCATGGTTCAATCCGGCCTCAGGCTTCAGCAAGACTAGCGAGACAGCTGCGTCTCGTATTCTTCCTGCACGGCTTCGAGAAGACCAGTGGCGGTCTGCTGACCGCCGACCATCTTCTGCAATTCCGGCGTCCAGCCGGCGGCAAAGATGGCGCCGGTGGCATTGGCGATGAAGTCCATCGCGCCATTGTCCTCGGCCAGGGTCTGGCCGGCAGCCAGTGATGCTTCGGTCACCGAGCCCGGTGTCACCGCCGGCATGGCGAGATCAACCGGACCGCCAGGGTTTGAACCGCCCACGGCCACGTTGATCTTGCGAGCCTCCTCATTGGTGGCAACCCAGTCGAGGAAGAATGCTGCGCAATCAGCATGGGCCGCCTTTGCGGCGATGCCGAAGGTGAGGGGAGCGGACATCGTGGCATGGCGACCACCATCTTCCTCGCTTGGCATGATGAAGAAGCCGAACTTGCCCGCGGCATTGGTGTCGAGATTGCCCGATTCCCAGTCGCCGTTGAACATGAACAGCCCCTCGCCGCCAATGAAGCGGCTCATCATCTGGAAGTATTCAATGGCGTTGGCATCAGACGGGAAATAGCCGGCCTTGATCCAGGAATCCAGATGCTCGGCGGCTTCCAGGTTTTCTGGCGTGTTGATGGTCGCGCCGTCCTTCTGGAAGATCCAGTCGTTGATCGGCTCGGGCGCGCCATAGGCACCCATCAGGTTCTGCAGCGGGAAGGCGAGACCGGCCGTGCCCTTGTTCCACTGCATGATCGGCTGGATGCCGGCTTCCTTGGCCTTGGCGAGCAGGGCGTCGAGGTCGGCCAGGGTCTTGGGCGCCTCGGTCATGCCAAGCTGGGCCGCCAACTCCTTGTTGTAAAACACGCCGGTCATCGAATAGTTGAGGCCCATCGCAAACAGCGAGCCGGTGCCGCGCGGACGGCCGCCCTCTTCGACGCGCAGTTGGACCAGTTGGCCTGCGGGGAACTTGTCCCAGCCAAATTCGGTGAAATAGTTGTCGAGGTTCAGCAACAGGTTGTTCGCCACCAGATCGGTCAGTGACGGCAGGCGGATGAGGTCGGGCGGATTGTCTTCGGACAGGATGCGCGGCGAGTTCTCCATCATATTGGCGAACTGGTCTTCCTTGATGTCGAACGTGACATTGGGAAACTGCTTGGTGAACTCTTCGGCCAGCTTGCCGGGTAGAGGGAAGCCAGTTTCGAAATAGGAATTTAGCACCACCGGGTCCGTTCCGCAGCTCGGCGCGGCCAGCGCCGTGCCAGCCGTGGCGGCAACGGACAGGGTCAGTGCAATACGAAGTGCATGGCGAGAATAGGCTCTCACGACAACCTCCTCCAGGTCAAATCTGCAGCGGATGTTTCCGCCTGCTAAATGGATTTAGCGCATGGACGCAGGAGGCTGTCAATATGCCCCGCATCGATACGTGCGGCTCTACACCAGCGGCCGCAACGCGTCCAGAATCTGCGTTGCGCGCTGGTCCTCCGGTCCCATCATCCAGTTGGTGACGAAGCCGAAACCGATCCGGCGCTCGGGATCGGCAAAGCCGACCTGTCCCCCCGCACCGTCATGTCCGAAATTGCCATCGGCAAGATAACGCCGGGCCTCCGAGTCGAGCTGGAAGCCATAGCCCCAGCGGGAATAAGGAGGATCGCCGCCGAACACCGACTGACCCTGGCTCTGCGTACGGGTCGCCTCCGCGATGACGGCATCGTCGATAAGCCGAACGCCGCCGGTGGGAACAACGGTCGCCGACCAGATTGTCGCCAATGCTTCCGCGCTGGCAACGCCGCCGGCCCCCGGTATCTCGGCGGCACGAATGCGTCGTTTGTTGAATCCTCCGTCCTCGGATACAAGATCGGCGGGTAGGGCGCTGCCCAGCGTCATCGCCTTGTAGGGCCAGTTCGGAGCCGGCTTGCCTGCTTCCTCAGCCCAAAGTGCCACCAGGGGCGCGCTGACCCCCAGATGGGCGGCCTCGTCTGCCTTGTCCTCCGGCAGCCCGATCCAGGCATCCACGCCGAGCGGTCCGGTCACCAGGTCGCGGAAATAACTACCCACTGTTTGACCGCTGACCCGGCGGACAATTTCACCCGCCACCCAGCCATGGGTCAGCGCATGGTAAGCGTAGCCAGTGCCGAGCCGCCACAAGGGTTCCTGCGCGGCCAGTGCCGCCACGACCCGATCCCAGTCGACGATGTCATCCTCGGTCAAATCCGCCCGCGGCGCCGACAGGCCCGCCTGATGTGCCAGTGCTTGGCCGACAGTGACCTTGTCCTTCCCCGCCGCTGCAAACTCGGGCCAGTAGCGCGCAACCGGCGCGGCATAGTCGAGGCGACCTTCCTGCACCAGCCGTGCGGCCAGGATGGAAACCAGGCCCTTGGTGCACGAGAACACCACCGATGGCGTCCGCTCGGTCCAGGCCCGGCCGGTGCGCGCATCCGCCACGCCGGCCCAAAGATTGACGATGCTCTCGCCATCCTTGGTCACATGCAGGGCAGCGCCCATGGCGGGTCGGCCCTCGAAACCGCGCGCAAAGGCATCGGCGACCGGCTCGAATCCCGGCGCCACCATCCCGCTGACCAGGATACTCATGACTCCCCCTCCAAGGTCAGGTAACCGTCGTTCCCTGTAATTACGCGAATGGGATCGCAGATGCCTCCGGCAAACGTGCCGTCCGGCCCGACATTGTTGAACGCCAGTAACCAGGGATTACCCTGCCGATCGATGGCAACGCGGCCGGCATAGCGGCGCTCGTCCACCAGCAGACGCGCCTGGGGAACATCAACGGGCCCGGGCATGTCGCCGACCGGCAGGCTCCAGATTCCGCCAACTTGCCCGGCGAGAGAACCCGCCAGCTTGGCGCTGTCGCAGCAGAAGACCAGGTGATTCCGGCCATCGACCTTGACCACCTGAAACACCTCAAGATGCGCAAATCCGCTGCCGGTTTGGCTGAGCGGCGGCTGCACGGTCCATGCCAGCAGATTTGGCGAGGTCGCATGGGCCATCACTCCGCGATCGGGTTCGGTGCCGTCCTTGCCGCGGGCGGTGATCAGCATGTGCCAGAGTTGATCGGCCTGTCGCCAGAACACCCACGGGTCGCGCCAGGCCTCCTCAGGCCAGTTCGAGGTGCCCAGGGTCTCGTACCATCGTGGGTCCGCACCACAGATCGGGCCGGGCTGCTTGGTCCAGGCGAACAGGTCGGGAGACGTGGCCACGCCGATGGTTTCGATATTGGCGTTGGTGTCGGGCGAGAGAAAGCGCGAGCCCGTGTAGAACATGCGCCACAGTCCGTCAGGACCGCGCACGACGCTTCCGGTCCAGGTGGCACTACCATCGAAGCTTCCCGGCGCGCCTGCGTCAAAGGCGAGGGCGTGATCGGTCCATTCGCGCAGGTCGCTCGACGTCGCGTGGCCGATGCGGGCGTTCCGGTGCCGCAGATCGGGATTACCCAAGGATTTCGGCGCATGGAGATAGAACAGGTGGTGGCGGTTGCCGTCATCGGCCAACCAGAAATCCCAAACCCAGTGATCAGGTAGGTTGAAACCCATCTGCCTCTCCTGCTAAAACCATTTAGCAATTGCCGTGCCGATGAGAGGTTGTCAAGCGGGGGCGGCGTGGCTATCCAGAAATGAAATCCCGGCCACAACGACAGGGCGGGATGAGGGGCACCAACGCTTGCAAAAGAAGCGCGTAACACTGGCCGATGTCGCTCGCATGGCGGGCCTGTCGACCACGGCTGCGTCAATGATCCTGACCGGCCGCCCGGACACGCGCCTTTCCGCCGATGCCCATGCCAAGGTCCACGCCGCCGCGGCAAGCCTCGGGTATCGGCCCAATGCAGCAGCCCGCGCGTTGCGAACCGACAAGTCGCGCACCATTGCCTTCATCTCCGACTATGTCGCCACGACCCGCTTCGCCAGCGGGCTGATCCGCGGCGCGCTGGCTGCCGCCGAAGAGGCCAAGCATGTCATGCTGGTGCTGGAAACCGGCGGAGAACCGGCACGGGAAATCGAGGCCGTGGAGGCGGCCCTCGACCGCCAGGTGGATGGCCTGATCTTCGCGGCCATGCGGGCGCGCGAGGTCTTTGTCCCCGATATCGCCATCTCGATCCCGGTCGTGATGCTCAATGGCACGAGCGGGCGGTTTCCGGTGTCGGTTCTGCCCGACGAATACCAGGGTGGTCGTGACGCCGTCCGGCTACTCGCCGAAGCCGGCAACGCGGCTGACATTGTCCTTCTTGGGCACAATGCCGAAGAGGAAGCCGGCCTGTTCCGCTCGGAAAGTATCTCCCGCCGCTTTGCCGGCATTCGCGACGAGATGACCGCCCGCGGCCTGACCTTCATGGCCGAACTCAGCTGCTGGAACTGGGAACCCGATCACGGTTACGAGCTGACCCGCACGCTGCTGCAGCAGCGACGACCGCGCGCCATGCTGTGCCTCAACGACCGCCTGGCCTTCGGCGCCTACCAGGCGCTGGCCGAGGCCGGCCTCGTCATTCCCGATGACGTTGCTTTGGTGTCGTTCGACAACGACGAACTGGCATCCTATTTGCGGCCGGGCCTGACCACGATAGCGCTTCCGCACGAACAAATGGGGCGCGCCGCCGTGGAGTTATTGCTCGATCCACCAGCCACCACTGGCACCACGCTCCCCATGCCGACCATCTGGCGTGGCTCCATCCGCGCCCATACCGACGGCGGCGCGTCGTAGAGATGCCTTTGCACCTATCGAGATTGCATCATGATTGTTGAAGCCACAGCCTCCCACTTTGCGCTGCTGCGCGCTGGCAGCGCACCAGCTGATCTACGCCTTGTTTCCGACAACGTGGCGCCGCTCGACGTGATCGACATGCTGGGCAGGCTGGCCGAATCCATCCGGCCACGCTTCGAGCCCAACGCGTGGATTATGGTCGAAGACGATGAAATCGTCGGGCTCTGCTCGATCGTTCGCATGCCCGAGCCTCGCGGGATTGATATTGGCTATGGCGTGGCACCGTCCCGGTGGGGAAGGGGGATAGCTACGCGGGCGGTCGCCGATTTGATCGGCTGGGCACGAAGCGACTCGCGGCTGGATTGGGTAGGCGCCGAAACCGGCGTCGACAACATGGCGTCCCAGCGCGTGCTGGAGCGAAACGGGTTCGAGCGAGCCGGCACACGCATTGACGACGAAGACGGACCGCTGATCTGTTGGCGTGCCAGCATCTAGAGCGGCGAGGCGACCCAAGCTCCCGCCAGCGCGATTGGATGGAAGGCAAGCTGCGTGACGCCGACGAGCGCTCGGAGTCCTGGAACGTGTCCCGAGCTTGATTGGCCGACTGGAACAAGGGCGAGCCCGGGAATGCGATCGACCGACAGTCTTAATCGCCGCCCACACTGTCACTAATCAGCGCAATAGATCCCATACAGAGTGGCAAGCACCTGCCTAACCGCATCGGAGGCAAGGCTGTAGTGAACCTGTTGGCCATCGCGTCGGGTTTTGACGAAGTCCCAGGCACGGAGCTTGGAAAGGTGCTGCGACAGGGGTGACTGGCCCAGTCCGACCTTGTCGCCCAGTTCGGTCACATTCATCTCCCGTTCCAGCAGGTTGCACAGGATCAGCAACCGCTTGGAATTGGCCATGGCCGTGAGGAGGCGTGTTGCCTGATCGGCATTGGCCTCCATTTTTTCGATTTCCATCTTGATCATATTAGAATGTTCTTATATACGACTGAACGCAACGTCAATGTCCTCCAACTTCCCTCCAGTTTCAAGGATGCCGTCATGAGATTCAATGTTGGAACGCCTGACCGGATTGCCCGAACAGTCCTCGGCGCCGTGCTGGTCGCGCTGCCCTTCCTCTCAGGGCTGGCCATCTTTGCCAATCCGCTCTGGTTCGGGGTTTCGGTCGCTGTCGGCGCCGTGCTGATCGTTACCGCGCTCGTCCGCTTCTGTCCCCTCTACGCCATCCTTGGCCTCTCCACCTGCAAGGTTTCCTAGTCCATGACTGAATTCACCCCTCTCATGTCGCTGCTTGGCGGCACGCTGATCGGGCTCTCTGCCGTATTGCTCATGGCCTTCAATGGCCGCATCGCCGGGATGACCGGCATCCTTACCGGCCTATTGCCGCCTGTCGCCCCGGACTGGGCGTGGCGCGCCGCCTTCGTGGCGGGCGCCATCGCGGCGCCGACGCTGATCCTGTCGCTTTCCAGCGAGGCAATCGGCTTCGATAGTCCAGTGGCCACCCCCTGGCTGGCGATCAGCGGCCTGATCGTGGGCGTCGGCGTCTATTTCGGCTCGGGCTGCACCTCGGGCCACGGCGTCTGTGGCATGGCCCGGCTGTCGCCGCGCTCAATCGCCGCCACAGCAATCTTCATGGCGACCACGACCGCCACCGTCTTCATCACTCGTCACGTGCTGGGAGGCCTCTGATGCAGCGCACGATCACTGCCGGCCTCATTGGCCTTGTTTTTGGCACCGGCATTGCCCTTTCGGGCATGGCTAACCCGGCCAAGGTGCTCAATTTCTTCGATATCGCGGGCAATTGGGATCCGTCCCTGGCCCTCGTGATGGTCAGTGCCCTCGTAGTCACTGCCATCGGTTATCGCTTCGTGCTGCGGCGCGACAAGCCGATTGTCGAAGCCCGCTTCCATCTGCCGACCGGGCGCAAGCTCGACATGCCGCTGGTGGCCGGTTCGGCCATTTTCGGTGTCGGCTGGGGCATATCCGGCTTCTGTCCGGGCGGCGCCATTCCGGCGCTGGGGCTGGGCGAGCCTTCGGCCTGGATCTTCGTCGGCACCATGCTTGCCGGCATCGTCGCCGCCCGCACCGTCCGCATCGCGCTGCAAAGCCGCGCGACCCAAACCGCCTGACCCTCGAAAGGAACACGCAAATGAGCTCACTTCCCTTCACCCCTGACCTCTCGGTGCATCCCGAGGTCACCGCCTTCTTCGACGCCCCCACCAATACGATCAGCTACGTGATCAAGGACCCCGATTCCAATGCCTGCGCGGTCATCGACAGCGTCATGGACATCGACTATGCCGCCGGCCGCATCACCTATGACGGTGCCGACAAGATCATCGCCTATATCGAGGAGCACCAGCTCAAGCTCGAATGGCTGATCGAGACGCATGTGCACGCCGATCATCTCTCGGGCGCGCCCTATATCCAGGGCAAGCTCGGCGGCAAGCTGGGCATCGGCGAGAACATCACCATCGTACAGGACACCTTCGGCAAGGTGTTCAACGAGGGTACCGAATTCCAGCGTGACGGCAGCCAGTTCGACCGCCTGTTTAGGGATGGCGACAGCTACCAGATCGGCGGGCTGACGGTTCATGTCATGCACACCCCTGGCCACACCCCGGCCTGCATGACCCACGTGGCGGGCGACGCCGCCTTTGTCGGCGACACGCTGTTCATGCCCGACGGCGGCTCGGCCCGCGCCGACTTCCCGGGTGGGGACGCGCGCACGCTCTATCGCTCGATCCAGCGCGTGCTGGCTTTGCCGCGTGAGACGCGCCTGTTCATGTGCCACGACTATGGTCCCAATGGCCGCGACATCCAGTGGGAAACCACAGTCGGCGACGAGATCGACCACAATATCCATGTCGGTCACGGCACCGACGAAGACACCTTCGTCTCGA
Source organism: Devosia sp. (assembly GCA_036675975.1). Taxonomy (GTDB): domain Bacteria; phylum Pseudomonadota; class Alphaproteobacteria; order Rhizobiales; family Devosiaceae; genus Devosia. Next base: position 29,125 of record JAKFDU010000148.1, read on the forward strand.
TGCGCGAGGCGCGTGACGCCACGCTCACCATGCCCAAGCTCATCATTCCGGCACTGCAGGTCAACATGCGTGCCGGCAAGCTGCCGCCCAAGGACAGCGACGGCAAAACCTATCTCAAAGTCCCCGTGAACGGCCTCTGACCATGTGGCCCTTCAGCAGCAAACCCAGGAAAGACAGACCAATGAATATCCGCCAGATTGCCCCCGACTTCTCCGCCACCGGCCAGATTTTGCCCGAGCAGATGCAGGCCGTTGCCGATGCCGGCTTCAAGTCCATCGTCTGCGCCCGTCCCGACAACGAGGAGGGCGGGCAGCCGGCTTTTGACGCCGTGGCAAAGGCCGCGGCCGCCGCAGGTATCGGCATCGTCCATATCCCGGTCTCCGGGCCCCTAGGCGAGGGACAGATCATCCGATTCCACGACGCCTGGAAGAAGCTCCCCAAGCCCATGCTCGGCTATTGCCGCTCCGGCGCCCGCGCCGGAAGCCTCTACGCAACGCTGTCCAAGTAGTCCCATGCAGCTCAAGACCTACTTCCCCATTCTCGGCTGGGGCCGGCGCTATAACCGGCAGACGCTGACCAGCGACCTCGTCGCGGCGGTCATCGTCACCATCATGCTGATCCCGCAGTCGCTGGCCTATGCCTTGCTGGCCGGCCTGCCGCCGGAAGTGGGTCTTTACGCCTCGGTCCTGCCGCTGGTGGCCTATGCCATCTTCGGCACGTCCTCGGCGCTGGCCGTCGGCCCCGTCGCGGTGGTCTCGCTGATGACCGCGGCGGCCGTCGGCAAGCTGGCGGCGGAAGGCACCGCGGACTATGCCAGCGCCGCCATCCTGCTGGCCCTGCTTTCGGGCGTCATGCTGACGGTGATGGGCCTGTTCCGGCTGGGCTTCATCGCTAACTTCCTGTCGCATCCAGTGATCTCGGGATTCATCACGGCCTCAGGCATCATCATCGCCACTAGCCAGGTCGGCGGGCTGCTCGGCATCAAGACCGAGGGGCATGCCCTGCCGCAGCTGGTGATGTCGATTGCCGACAATATCGGTGCCATCAACTGGAACACGGTGGCGGTAGGTGCGGTGGCGCTAACGCTGCTACTGTGGATCCGGCTCGATCTCAAGAACTGGCTCAATCGCTTCGGCCTGCCAAAGGCCGTCGCAACCATCATCGTGCGGGCTGGTCCGGTTTTCGTGGTGTTTCTCACCATGGCCTGGTCGGCTGTGTTCGACCTCGGAAGCAAGGGCGTGGCGTTGGTGGGTGCCGTTCCGCAGGGGCTGCCGATGCTGGCGCTGCCCAGCTTCAGTCTCGATACCATCCAGGCACTGCTGCTGCCGGCGCTGATCATTTCGATCGTGGGGTTCGTGGAATCCATTTCGGTGGCGCAGACCCTGGCCGCCAAGCGGCGCGAAAGGATTGATCCGAACCAGGAACTGATCGGGCTGGGGGCATCGAACCTGGCCGCGGCCATTGGCGGCGGCTATCCGGTGACCGGCGGCTTTGCCCGCTCGGTGGTCAATTTCGATGCCGGCGCTGCTACGCCTGCCGCCGGCGCCTTCACCGCCATCGGCATTGCCGGGGCAACCCTGCTGCTGACGCCATTCCTCGCCATCCTGCCCAAGGCAACGCTCGCCGCGACCATCGTGCTGGCGGTGCTGACGCTGGTGGATTTTTCCATTCTCAAGCGGGCCTGGACCTATTCGAAAGCCGATTTTGCGGCGGTGGCCATCACCCTGCTAGGCACGCTGCTGCTGGGGGTCGAAGTCGGCATTTCGCTGGGCGTAGGCGCCTCGATCCTGATCTTTCTTTATCGCTCGTCGCAACCGCATGCGGCGGTGGTGGGGCAGGTGCCGGGCACCGAGCATTATCGCAACGTCAAGCGGCACAAGGTGGAAACCGTGCCCGGCGTGCTGTCGATCCGGGTCGATGAGAGCCTCTATTTTGCCAATGCGCGTTATCTGGAGGATCTGGTCCAGGCACAGGTGGCGGCAGACCCCGCGGTCAAGGACGTGGTGCTGATGTGTTCGGCGGTCAATGCCATTGACATGTCGGCGCTCGAAAGCCTTGAGGCCATCCAGCAGCATCTGACGGACATGGGCGTGCGGCTGCACCTGTCCGAGGTCAAGGGGCCGGTTATGGACCGGCTGGCAGACACCGAGTTCCTGCGCCATCTCACCGGTGGCGTTCACCTGAGCCAGCACCAGGCAATGGCTGCGACTGCTGCGCTATCGCCGACAAGGGCAATCAGCGCAACCGTCGTGCCACCAGGGACGGCCGAGCCGTTTTGTGAGAAGCTCGCTTTGCAGATGCTTGGCGTCGACAAGCTGGAGGCCGTCACTCAAGACAAGACTGCAAAGGAAGGGATATGAGCCAAATCGTCTGTTCGTATTGCGGTGCCATCAACCGCATACCGGAAGGCCGCGATCTTGCGGCGGGCAAATGCGGGAAGTGCAGCAGGCTGCTTTTCGAAGGGCTCCCGGCGGATGTGCCCGCGGCGATCCTGGAAAAGCACATCGCCAAGTCCGACATTCCGGTGCTGGTCGATGTCTGGGCGCCATGGTGCGGGCCCTGCAAGGTGATGGGGCCGCAATTCGAGGCGGCGGCTAGACAGGCCGAGCCGGGGCTGCGTTTCGTCAAGCTTAACTCTGACAACAACCAGGACCTATCTGCCCGCCTCGGCATCCGGGGCATTCCCACCATGATCATGTTCAAGGGCGGCAAAGAGATCGGGCGGATCTCCGGGGCCATGACGAGCAGCGATATCCTGGCATGGGCTCGTGATCGAACCGCCACTTAGGCGCGCGTCGCGGCCTCTGGCAGGTCAGTAAAGAGTCGAAAGCCATGCCCGCCCGGAGAGGGATGAGGGGCATTTGCTGTGCGTCAATCTGATTGGCGGATCAGCTTTCGCCCGCCCATTTGCGCTAGATCAAGAATGGAGAGAGCACCGCGTGCTTTGAAAGAATACCGGCGGTTGGCGGAAGCTTGGTTCGCGCGGATTGGAGAAGCATAATGGAACGCATCAAGGTTACCCAGCACACATCGCTCGGCGCTTTCTGGTTTGCCGGGTGGCTGTTCACCATTGGCTACCTGCATCTCAATTTCTGGATGGGGCTGCTCGGCCTTTTTGTGTGGCCCTATTTCATCGGAACACACCTGGCCCCGGCTCTCACGTGATCGTCGATATTCCTCAGGAGACTTTCCATGGCTCATGACTTCAAGGACAAGGTCGCAGTTGTCACCGGCGCCGCCTCAGGGATCGGCGCTGCGATTGCCCAACTGCTTGCAGCGTCGGGCGCCAAGGTCCTGGTGGCCGACCTTGACGAGGATGGTGCGAAAAGCGTGGCGGACGCCATTGAAACCAAGGGTGGCACCGCGGCTGCCTTTGCCGTCGATGTCAGTGATGCGTTGGAAGTCGAGGCCATGGTCGATGCGGCGCGGCGCCAGTATGGCGGGCTGCACCTGGCCGTCAACAATGCTGGCATCGGCGGCGCCAGTGCGCCGACGGGCGAATACCCGCTCGAAAGCTGGCACAAGGTGATTGCCACCAACCTCGACAGCGTATTCTACGGCATGCGCTACCAGATCCCCGCCATTCTCGCCTCGGGCGGGGGCGCCATCGTCAACATGGCGTCGATCCTCGGCTCGGTCGCTTTTGCCAATGCGCCGGCCTATGTCGCGGCCAAGCATGGGATCGTGGGACTCACCAAGACGGCCGCTATCGAATATGCGCGCCACGGCATCCGCATCAACTCGATCGGTCCGGCGTTCATCGACACGCCGTTATTGTCCAAGAACCTCGATGCCGCGACGCTGACCGCGGTTGCGGGCATGCATCCGGTGGGGCGGCTGGGAACGGCCGCCGAGGTCGCGGCTCTGACCGCCTTTCTGCTGTCGGATGAAGCCTCATTCATCACCGGCAGCTATCACCTCGTCGATGGCGGCTATACAGCACAATAGTGGCAGGGGCCGCTCAAAATGACTAAAGCAACCCTCTATCGCATCGAACTCGAACTGGCCCGTGAGCCCGGGCACCCAGAGGGCGATCGAAATCACACCTACCGCCTCTACCTGCCATTGACTGGCGAAGGGCGGATCGATGCCTCCGGCTATCGCGACATGCTGGACTGGTGCCGGGTGGTCAGGAACAGGCCGGGGGAAGAGCAGGCCCGCGGCCGCATTCTACGGGGACCTGGTGGGCGCTGGGTGTTCGACTACTCCGACGCCAGCAGCCGCGATGATGAAGTGGGTTTCAGGCTTTCGGAGGAGCAGTTCGTGCCCGGTGAGTATGTCTCGATCCGCGAAGATGACGGCAAGACGCATGCCTTTCGGGTTGTCTCGGTACAGCCCGACTAACTCGACCAAGCCGGCCTTCAGGTGTTCGGTTCGGAGAATGCAATGCTGGAATACTCGATTACGGCGGAGCGGTTGGGAAGCAGCGGAAGTCTGGCCGCGGTCAGGCAGGCGGAGATTCCGCTCGATACATCGCTGGACGGACGAGCTGATGCCTTTAATCCCGCCGAGCTCCTGCTGGGTGCTCTGGCAGCGTGCATCATAAAGAGCACGGAGCGGGCCATGCCTCTGCTCGGTTTCGATCTGCGCGGCATGAGTGTGCAATTGCATGCCGTGCGCCAGGACGCTCCGCCGCGGATCACGGCCATCGACTATCTGGTGACCATCGATACTGACGAAACCGATCATCGTCTCGAGCTGCTGCACAAAAATATCCGAAGGTACGGCACAATCTCGAACACGCTTGCTCTGGCTCTAGCGCTGGACGGCCGCGTCATCCGGAAGTCGTGATGGCCTTGGTCACCGCAAGCGGATCGAGGACGCCTTCGGAAGGTCTTTCTAGGCCGTTATTCTTGGAGAGGCCTTGTCGGCCAGCATGGTGCCGGTGTCTCTTCGTCTCAGGTGCCAGGATAGGGCCTCCTCCAGAATGTGGGGCGTGTGTCCGCCCCGCCCGAGAGCGCGATCGAAATAGTCGGCCAGCTGGTCGCGGTAGCGCGGATGCACGCAGTTGGCGATGATCGCGACCGCGCGTTCCCGTGGTGCGAGCTCCCGCAGGTCGGCCAAGCCGTTCTCGGTGACGAGAATATCGACATCGTGCTCGCTGTGATCCACATGCGATACCATGGGCACCACCGACGAAATTGCGCCGTCCTTGGCCAATGATTTGGCCACGAAGATCGAGAGGTATGCATTGCGGGCAAAGTCGCCGGAACCACCGATACCATTCACCATGTCGGTTCCGTTGACGTGGGTTGAATTGACGTTTCCATAGATGTCGAACTCGAGTGCGGTATTGATGGCCACGATCCCCAGGCGGCGTATGACCTCGGGGTGGTTGCTGATCTCCTGCGGACGCAAGATCAATCGGTCCTTGTAGTGCCCCAGGTTCTGCAGCACCCGGGCTGCATATTCCTCGCTGAGCGTAATTGAGGAAGCCGAGGCAAAGGCGAGTTTGCCGGAATCGAGGAGAGCGAACGTACTGTCCTGCAGCACCTCACTATACATCTGCAGTCGGTCGAATGGGCCGGCTGCCAGTCCGGAGAGCACCGCGTTCGAGATGTTGCCGATGCCCACTTGCAGGGGGCTGACACGCAGATCCAGACGCCCCTTGGCGGTCTCGCGGACGAAAAAGGCGATGAGGAGTTCGGCGATAGTACGCGTCTCGGGGCCCGGCGCCTCGAGCACTGCGGCACTGTCGGACTGCTCCGTAATCACAATCGCCGCGACCCGTGAGGGATCGATCCGCATGTCGGGAAGCCCGATCCGACTGTCGCAGGCGACGATCGGGATTGGTTCGCGGGCAGGGCGCTTGGTGGGGGTGTATATATCGTGCAGACCTTCCAGTGCAAGCGGCTGGCTCAGGTTGATCTCGATGATCAGCTTTTCGGCAAGAGCGGCGAAGCTTGTTGAATTGCCGACCGACGTGGTCGGCACGATGCCGCCTTCTTCGGTTATCGCCGTTGCCTCGATGATTGCATAGTTCATCGGCCCCAGTTCCCCGGAGCGCAGGTGCTCCACGGTCTCGGACAGATGTTGATCGACGAACATTACCTCGCCGCGATTAATGGCCGCACGCAGCGTCGGATCGGATTGAAAGGGCATCCGCTTTTTCAGGATGTGCGCTTCGGTTAGTACCCGGTCCACGTCCTTGCCAAGCGACGCTCCGGTTACGAGCGTAATTTGGAACGGTTCGTTCCGCGCCCGCCGCGCCATCGCCAGTGGCACCGCCTTGGCGTCGCCGGCGCGGGTGAAACCGCTCATGCCTACGACCATGCCATCCTTGATCAAGGCCGCCGCCTGGTCGGCGGTGACGATGCGGTCCATCAATGGGAACAGGCGGATCCGGTCGTTCAGCATGGCGTTCTCCGATCGATTCAATCTTGATCTTACGCCGACAAAACGGCTGTCGACTTGACCTCGGTCAAAGGTCATCCCGATCTGTAGGCTAGGATGCTGGTAATCCCGGCGGCTGCCAGGATCCGATCACAAAGTGGAGGTCGAAGATCATGACCGATTGGAGCAGTGGGCTCACCACCCATAGCGGCTTCAAGTTTTTCGTGCGCACCGCCCGCCCGGATGACGAGTCCGCCCTGCATGAGTTCTTCAAGCATGTAACGCCCGAGGATCTGAGGTTTCGTTTCCTCACCAGCGTCAAGGAGGTTGGACATGACCGGCTGACCCAGATGACCAGGGTCGACCACCGACAGACGGAGAGCTTCGTGGCCCTGGAGCATGAGGGAGGGCCCATCATAGCGGCGGCCATGCTCGCGTGCGACGCGGGCCTTGAGACTGGCGAAGTGGCAGTGTCCATCAGAGCTGGCTACAAGAACCGCGGCATAGGCTGGGAACTGCTAAGGCATGTTACACGCTATGCCGAGGCCAAAGGCGTAACGCGCCTGCAGTCGCTTGAAGCCCGGTCCAACGTGTCCGCGATTCAGCTGGAAAAGGAAATGGGCTTTAAGTCCAGCGCCTATCCCGGCGACTCAACGCTCGTCCTGCTGGAAAAGACGCTGGCTTCACCAAATTGAGCGGTCGGGTCACTGGGGCGCGTACTGCCGAATGCCGGAGGGGCGGGCTACATGCCCGCGGTCTGGATGATCACGACATAACCGATGCGACGGCAAGTCCTGCGGTAAGTGCTGCCAAGCTCGCTGCGCTTACTACCAGACCAAGCCTCCACCCACCGACCGAGCCCGCCATGATCGCCTTGGTGAAAGTGTTGACGGCTACTCCGACCATGATCGCCTGAGCCGCGGTCTGGATCTCAAGCCCATGCCCGCCCAGACGCGCCATCGAGAGGGTGACGGCATCGGCATCAACGATACCTGACACTGCCGCCACCAGAAGCGCTCCGGCCGAGCCCAGGATCGATCGCAGGTATCCAACGGCCAACATGACCGCAACAATGACGGCGCCCAGTCTGAGTGCGGTGCCGACGGCCAAGGGATTTTGTGCGGCCGCCAGAGGACTGGTCGGACCACGAGGACCCAACGCTAGCACGAACGCGCTCGATCCCAGGATGGCGCCCGCGGCGGCTATCGGCACAATGATCTGGCCCGCCAGCGGCGCATTGAGCAGCAATGTGACACCAGCGACCCGAGCCATCATGACAACGCCTGCCAACAGGATTCCGGCGCTGAGCAATTTGACGGATTCCGGGCGCTCCTTGCTCATTCGGGCCAGCGCGAGCGTTGTTGCGGTTGACGACGCCAGCCCCCCAACTGCGGCCGCCAGCAATATGCCCATGCGGTCGCCGAAGATCTTCATCGCCACGTAACCGACGAAGGAGACCGCTGCGATAAGGATGGTGAGGAGCCAGACCTCGTGGGGATTGATGGCGTCCCATGGATCGATTGTCCGGTCCGGCAAGAGCGGCAACAACAGGAATGTCATCGCCAGGAGGATCAGGACGGAGCTGATTTCCGCCCATGTCAGGTTGGCAACCCAGCGATGCAGCTGTTCCCGGAAGGCGAGCAGGGCTGTTGCTGCTACGGCTCCAGCGACCGAAACACCGATGTCACCGAGAACGGCCAGCGAGCCAAGCAGGAAGGTCAGCAGGCCTGCGATCACGGATGTGGCGCTGAGGTTATTGTCGGTCGTGGCTTCGAGCCATTGGAAGGCGGCAAACGCTGCCGCATAGGCAACAAACACCAGGCCGAGGACAACGCCGCCGGCGCTCAGCGACACCAGCCCCGTCACCCCGCCCAACAGGCCAGACAAAGCGAAGGTGCGAAAACCCGCAGCGCGTTGGTGATCTTCCTCGTCGCGCTGACTCCAGCCCCTTTCAAGACCGACAAGCAGGCCGATCGCCAGCGAGACACCCAAGCGGCTTAAGATCTCAGTTTGCTCCATGAGCCCCTCTACCGCAAAGCCCGCAGGGCGTTGAGAATAACGGCAACGTCAATCGCTTCCTGCAGCAGGGCACCTTGTAACGGTGGCAGGTAGCCAAGGGCTGCGGCGAACATGGCAGCCATGGATAACCCAAGCCCGACAAAAACACTTTGCAGCGCGATGGCGCGGGTTCGCCGGGCGATGAGGATCGCCTCGGCCAAAGGTTTCAGCTGGTCCACCAGCACGACCACTCCAGCGGTCTCAGACGATGCAGCTGTGCCCCGCGCTCCCATGGCCACCCCGACATCGGCCGCGGCGAGCGCGGGAGCGTCATTCACGCCGTCGCCAACCATCATTACCGGACCTGCGACCGCCTCGGCCTTCACCACGGCGACCTTGTCTTGAGGGCTCAGATTTCCCAGCGTCAATTCGACCCCAAGCCGCTCGCCGACGGCCTGGGCGACGTCGAGCTTGTCGCCCGACGCAAGGACGATGCGTCGAATGCCAGCCTGCCGCAGGGCGGTCAGCATCGCCCCCGCATCGTCACGGACACGGTCCTCCAGCATGATTACGCCAGCGAGCTTGTCATCGACAGCAACGGCAACCCTCATGGCTTCCGAGCCAATTCCGGCAAGCAGGTCTTGCAGATCTGTCCCACCGATCAGATGCCGCACCATGGCCTCGCCCCCGACGACGACCCGCTGTGTCTCCACCTGACCCTCGATCCCCAATCCAGGCGTCTCGTTGATATCGGTTGGTGCGGTCAGGGGCAGGCCCCGACCATTGGCAGCCTCGATCAAGGCAGCGGCCACGACATGATTGGAGGCCTGATCGAGGCTGGCGGCAAGGCGCAGCACGTCGGCTTCAGCGAAGCCATTGCTCGTCCTGATTGCGATGATGGCTGCCCGGCCATGAGTCAGCGTTCCGGTCTTGTCCACAACGGCTGTGCGTATCCGCGCGAGGGTTTCCAGCACGCCGCCGCTTTTAACGAGCACACCGAGGCGGGCGGCACGGGACATGCCGGAGATGATGGCGACCGGCACGGCCAGGATCAGTGGGCAGGGCGTTGCCACCACCAGAACCGCGAGGGCGCGGATGGGATCCTGCGTGCCTATCCAGGCCGCGCCCGCAATGGCCAGCGTCAATGCCAGGAATCCCATCGCGTAGCTGTCGGCGATCCGCACCATCGGCGCCTTGTCATGCTGGGCCGCCTCGACCAGCCGGACGATACCGGCATAGGTGCTTTCCGCCGCGACGCGAGTGGCGATGAGTTCGAAGGCCGGGCCCGCAGAGGTCGCCCCACTCAATGCCGCGCCGCCGGGCGGAATGCGCTGCGGCACGGATTCCCCGGTGAGTGCCGAGAGATCGAGCAGGGCAAATGCACCGGCAACCCGACCATCGACAGGCAGGACCTCGCCTTCGCGGATCAGTAGCCGGTCGCCCGGCATGATCGCGGATATGGGGACCTCCTCAAGCGCGGATCCCTGGAAGCGCATCGCCGTGCGGGCAACCCGTCCAAGCAGTGCGGTCATCTCGCGACGTGCCCGGCCCTGGGCGAAGCTTTCGAGCAGCTGCCCGCCGGCATACATCAGGGCGACGACGTTGCCCGCGAGCGGCTCCCCGAAGGCCAGGGCCGCGGACATTGACAACGCCGCGACTACATCGAGGCCGACATCGCCCCGACGCAGCGAGACGACGATCTGGACCAGCAGGGTGATCAGAACGGGCAGCGTTGCGATCGTCCATGCCGTTTGGGCGAATGTACCGGCTGCCGCCCAGGAGAGCGCGGCTCCTGAGGCCAGGCCAAGCAGGGCCACCGCGACCAGCATGTAGGGCAGCACAGGGCGCATCTCACTCCTTTGGTGCTATCGAGATTGCCCTATTCGTGCCGGCGAGTCGCGGCGCTATTTGAGGCTACGTTGGTTGGGCTCCAACAACCCACGGGCCTCCAGCTCGCGCTTGATGGTCGGAGGCATCTCCCGGCAATCGCAATTGGCGGCGTGCTTGACGTGCCAGTTCAGGCGTTCTTCTAGCGTGGCCTTGCGACCCAGCTTGTGGATCGCGTGCCATTCGCGGTTGATCGCCATTGCCTCCCCCTATTGGTGCATGCGCGTTGCGGCGTGGAAGTACTTCCGCGCCGCGGCGACCAGCTCGGCATCGCTTGGATGGTCCATCGCCTCGATCGCCCAAATGCGCTTTGCGAGGGCAGGGTGCTTGTCGTTCAGATATCCAGCCAGTTCTGTTCTGGCTTTGCCGGGACCGCCGATGAGTATGGCCTTTGCCGGCTGCAGCGCCTCGGCCACCTCGCCGAGGAATTGAGGGCTCATCGGTTCGTTCCCAAGCCCGACATGATCGGCCTTGCGATGGATGTGGCGCGTGGGTCGCTCGTCCTGGACGACGCTTTTGTCGACATCACTTGCGGTGACGCCGAAGATCCTGGCTTCATTGTGATCGATCCAGACACAGAAGTTGTGCTTCATGGTAGCTCCTTGAACGCGGTTGCCAACTCACTGTAAGATAGACGAGCGGCACAGGCCCGGATTGATCCAGCGCAAGAACGACATGAATCCGTTGGACTAATGGGACAGCAGGATCGGCAAGCGTGGCGCATGCAGGATCGTGCGCGTCGCACCTCCCAGTATGAACTCCTGCACGCGATTGCGTCCGTAAGCCCCCATAACGAGTAGGTCCGCATCCAGGCTGCGGGCTATGGCCTGCAGCGTGTCGCCAATTTTGGACGTGCCGCGTGTCCGGGAAACGTGCTTCGTGCGCATACCGTGGTGTCCCAGGAATCCCTGAATGCCGGCAACCCCCGCGGACTCGAAATCTTTGTCGTCGCCAACGGTCACGATCGAAACGAGGTCCGCGTGCGCAAGAATCGGCATCGCGTCGCGGATCGCCCGGGATGCGGACTGGCCGCCATCCCACGCCACCACGACCGTCAAAGGTGTCGCCCGCTCTTCGGCCACCGGCACGGCCGCGTCCAGCGCGGGGACGACCAGGACCGGGCCACCCGAGCCGAAGATGAGGGCCTCAGCCTCCGATCGCCGCTGCGGATCGGCGCCGTCGAGCACCATGGCAGTCAAGTCATGATAGCGGGCGAGGGGCACGAGGTTGTCTGCGAACCCTTCTGGTCGGCAACGCACGATGGTCGTGTCGATGGTGAGACCCAGGTTCGAGGCACGCTCCTGGGCCCAACCGCGAACATTCACGGCGCGGTCGCGGCTAAGGGTCTCGGCATCGGCAGCCATCTTCGACACACCCAGCAGTGCTTCGCCAAGAACATTGTTGACGGGGGCAATGTCGACCTCCTGAATCACGGCCGTTATCCTGGCCCCGAGCCTTGCGGACAGGCCAAGAACATGTCCCAAGCCGACTTTGGAGATGGCGTCAGGATAGGTGGCAATAGGCAATAGAACGTCCATGCTCATCACCAATCTCCTTATGAAACTGCGACAGAAGATTGGGCGTGGCTCAGCCGATCCGCGTCTCGCGCTGACCAGCGGACCATTGTCACGACGGCGGCCGAGCCGAAGCCGAAGATGAGCACGCCCAATGTGACCAGCCAGCCGACGACCGGTATCATCCCGACAAGGGCAGCGGCGATCAGGGAGACGGCGAGTACGCCCAGCCGCTTGAGGTTGGTGTCGACGGTGACAAAGGCGCTGGCAATCCGCAGGCCAATGAGGAAAGCACCGGCCAGATAGGCCAGGCTGCAGGCGATTAAAGCGAAGATAAGGACGAACGGGAGCAGGAGGATGCCAATAATGGTCAGCGCCACGACGGGGACAAGACCGAGAACGGCGGCGAAGGCCAGCATCCCTAGCCCAAGGTTACGAAACGGTCGCTTTTCAGACGCGACCTGCAGCGCCGAGACAGCGCGAGGCGCCAGCGCGATCAGGGCCGCACCCACAAGAAACAGCAGCAGCCACCACGCTGCGATGGTCCAGAATATCGGCCAGAAGCGACCGACCACATTTCCGGCAGTCTTGCCCGCCTCCGAGACATAGTCCGGCGAGTCCAGCAGTTCAAACCGGACTCGATCTGCGGAGGCAACCGAGGTCGGAACCGCTATTTCCTTGGGCGCACGAATTTCGATGACTCCATCGACGCGCGCGCCAGGTCCGAAGATGAGGTTTTCGCCATAGAAGCTGAAGTCTCCAGACACCGGCACGTCCAAGGTCAGGGACTGCGCAGTGACCAAGGCTGATCCGCCAACGGGTGTGCCCAGAACTACGGTCGCGCCTGCCAACCTGACATTACCGGTCACAGCGGTTCCCGATCGCACGGTGACCGTATTCCCCGCAGCAGTGAGATCGCCCCCCACGGCGGCGGTGACATTTACGGTGAAGCCGGCGGCATAAATATCGCCAGAGACATCCGCGTCGACATCAACGTCATAGCCGGCCAGGTGGGCGTCCCCCGATACGGGCGCCGAGAGCGTCACATCGCTCCCCATGGCGAAGGCGTCGTGTTGAACTGGGGCACCGATCAAGGTGACCTGTCCGGCAGCGAACCGATCGCCTCCGAAAGTGAGACTAGCTTCATCTGCCTGCGCGGACGAGATGCCAAGCAGCACGCCAATTGCGAACCATAGGAGTGTCTTCATTGATCTGGTCCCCTGACTGTGGGGTAAATCATGACACTTCTGCGGAGCGCGGCTTTGATCCGCGTCAAATGGCCAGTGCCAATCGACGCCTCCTGGTCCCAGGCACCGGATCGCCGCTTGGCGCGCCCGGACGAGGCGATATCCTGGCTCGGCTCAAGGCTTCACCTGTAGCGGCGTTAGCCCGCCGGCGTGCTCGAGGTCCAGCTCCAGTTGCGGATCTCCGGCATGTCTTCGCCATGTTGGCGGGTATAGGCGTTGTGGCTGGCAAGCTTGGCACTTACGAAATCGGCGAATGCTCCTCGCCTGTCCGCCAGCGAGTCGACCCGGTCAACGGCCGCCTTAGCCAAGTGGAAGCGGTCAAGCTCATTGAGCACGGCCATATCGAAGGGTGTTGTTGTGGTGCCTTCCTCCTGAAATCCATGGACATGGAAGTTGTCGTGGTTTCTGCGGCGATAGGTCAGGCGGTGGATCAGCGCCGGATAGCCATGAAAGGCAAAGATCACCGGCTTGTCGGTGGTGAAAATGGCGTCGAATGCTGCGTCGTCCATGCCGTGAGGATGCTGGCTCGGCGCCTGCAGCGCCATGAGGTCGACGACGTTGACGAAGCGCATTCTCATGGCAGGGAAGTGCTCGCGCAGGATCATCACGGCGGCAAGCGCTTCCATTGTGGGGACGTCGCCGGCGCTGGCGATCACCACATCGGGTTCGTCGGCACCGCAATTGGAGGCCCACTCCCACGTCCCCAGGCCGGCGGCGCAATGGGCCACCGCTGCGTCTCGGCCGAGCCATTGCGGGGCGGGCTGCTTGCCGGCGACGATGACGTTGATGTAGTCGCGGCTGCGCAAGCAATGGTCCACGACTGACAACAGGGTGTTGGCATCGGGCGGCAGATAGACCCGCACCACGCTCGCCTTCTTGTTCATCACATGGTCGATGAAGCCCGGATCCTGATGGCTGAAACCATTGTGGTCCTGCCGCCAGACATGGGAGGTCAGCAGATAGGTCAGCGAGGCAATGGGCTTGCGCCATGGCACGTCTCTGGCGACGTTCAGCCATTTCGCATGCTGGTTGAACATGGAGTCCACGATGTGGATGAATGCCTCGTAGCATGAGAAAAAGCCGTGCCGGCCCGTCAGGAGATAGCCCTCGAGCCAGCCCTGGCAGAGATGCTCGCTGAGCACTTCCATGACCCGTCCGTCGGCCGCAAGCTGGCGGTCCGTTTCGAGCTGATCGCCGATGAATACACGGTTGGTGGCCTCAAAAACGGCCCCCAGCCGGTTGGATTCGGTTTCATCAGGGCCGAAGACACGGAAGTTGGCTGCCTCGGCATTGAGCCTGAGAACGTCGCGTAGAAATTCGCCTGCCGCCCGTGTCGCCTCGCCGGTCACGGCTCCTGGCAGCGGCACATCGAGAGCGTAGTCCTTGAAGTCGGGGAGCTTCAGGTCCGCCAGGAGCAGGCCGCCATTGGCATGAGGATTGGCGCCCATGCGGCGAGTACCGGTCGGGGCCAGATCGGCCAGATCGGGTCGAAGCCGCCCGGCCGTGTCGAACAGTTCTTCCGGCCGGTAGCTGTGAAGCCAGGTCTCGAGGATTTCCAGGTGCCCCGGGTCCTCCGCCAGCTTGGCCAATGGAACCTGATGGGAGCGCCACGTGCCCTCGGTGGGATTGCCATCGACCTCCTTTGGACCCGTCCAGCCCTTGGGGGACCGCAGGACGATCATCGGCCACGCAGGGCGGTCAGTTGCGCCACCAGTTCGTGCGCGGTCCTGAATCGCCTTGATCTCGGCGAGCACCGTGTCGAGCGTAGCCGCCATCAACTGATGCATGGTGTGGGGATCGTCGCCTTCGACGAAATGTGGCGTGTAGCCATAGCCCCGAAAGAGCGCCTCGATCTCCTCGTGACTGATCCGCGCCAGCACTGTGGGACTGGCAATCTTGTAGCCGTTCAGATGTAGGATCGGCAGCACGGCGCCATCGCGAGCGGGATTGAGAAATTTGTTGGAGTGCCAGCTCGTCGCCAGCGCTCCCGTTTCGGCCTCGCCGTCGCCAACTACGCAGGCCACGACTAGGTCGGGGTTGTCGAAAGCCGCCCCATAGGCATGCATGAGGGAATAGCCCAGCTCGCCGCCCTCGTTGATCGAGCCCGGTACCTCGGCGGCGACGTGGCTGGGAATGCCGCCAGGCCAGGAGAATTGCGTCACGAGCCGCTTGAGGCCGGCTGCATCCTGACTGACCTCGGGGTAGAGCTCACTGTAGGTCCCTTCGAGATAGGTGTTGGCAACGAGGCCCGGCCCACCATGTCCCGGCCCGGTGACGTAGATCATGTTGAGATCCAACGCCTTGATCACCCGGTTGAGGTGCACATAGACAAAGTTCAAGCCTGGGGTCGTCCCCCAATGTCCCAGCAGACGCGGCTTCACATGGGCCAAGGTCAATTTCTTGGTCACCAGGGGATTGTCCCGGAGATAGATCTGGCCGACTGAGAGAAAGTTGGCGGCCCGCCAATAGGCATCCATGCCTGCCAACTGGTCCGGGGAGAGCGGTGTCTTCATGACTCGGCATCCTTGTGCTGCAACAGGGTGGCGATGGCAGCGGCGATCACCGCTTCCTCGTTAGTGGGAATGACGCGGACGATGACTGGCGAGGTGGCGCTCGATACGACGGGGGCGCCGACCTTGTTGAGCGCGGTGTCCAGGGTAATGCCGAGGAAATCGAGGCCCGCGCAGATCCGCTCCCGAATGGCGGGAGACTTTTCGCCAATGCCGCCGCTGAAGACGAGGCCGTCGAGACCACCCAAAGTGGCGGCAAGGGCGCCGATGGTCTGCTTGATGCGATAGCAGAACAGCGCCAAAGCCTCCGCTGCGCGTGGGTCATTCGCCTCGGCTGCAAGGAGCTCGCGGACATCCGAGCTGGTGCCGGACAGGCCAAGCAGCCCCGATTGGTGATTGACCATCTTGTCGAAAGCCAGTGCATCCATGCCTTCGGCCTGCGCCAGATAGCGAACCAGCCCGGGATCGAGGTCGCCGCTGCGGGTGCCCATCGGAACGCCGGCGGCCGGGGTGAAACCCATCGAGGTATCCACGCTCCGGCCTTGGTGGACGGCGGCCAGGCTGACGCCGTTGCCCAGATGGGCGAGGACCAACCGCCCGCCGGCTGCCTGTTCGCCGGCGCAGTGGCGCAGCTCCTGCAGCAGATAGCTGTACGACAATCCGTGAAAGCCATAGCGCTGGACGCCCTTGTCGTGAAAGCGGCGAGGGATCGGCAACATGCTGGCGACCAGTGGCATATCGCGGTGAAACGCAGTGTCGAAGCAGGCAATCTGCGGCAGCGCCGCATGGCGTTTGCGACACGATTTTATCATCGCGATCTCGGCCGGCAGATGCTCGGGCGCATAGGCCTCGATGCTCTCGAGTTCATCGAGCAGCGCATCGTCCACCTTGCTGTGGGCGCGGTAGCGTGGTCCGCCGTGGACGATGCGATGGCCGATCGCCGCAATCGCCCGGGGGCCGAGTTCTCTGTGGATCCAGTCGAACAGGGCATCGAGCGCTCGGGTGTGACTAGCCGCGGACATCTCTTCAGTTCGACGCGGCAGGTGTGTGCCTTCCACCTCGAACGTGGTGCCTGTCCGCCCGAGCCTGTCAAACTTCCCCGCGAAGCGCCGCGTCTTGCCGTCCAGGCCAAAGAGCGCGAACTTGAGACTCGAGGACCCGGCGTTCAGGATAAGCGCGAGGCGATGGTCTTGCTTGGGTTGTGTTTCCGTCTTCAGCCCCATGATGTCACCGAACGGCCGTCCACGACATTGTCGCCGGGATGGAAGATGATGGTGTCACCGAGGTTGAAGTCGCTCACAACGTAAACCGTTCCCTGGAAACCACCTTATCCGGCGAGGCGTCGCAGTACCCGGTCCGGCCCCCGCGCCGGAGAGAGTAATGCACCGTTCTTCATGGTGCGCTCCTTCCTCTTGCAGAGCGAGACAAGCACTGATCGAACTCCGTCGTTTTGACGTAGATCAACGGCCTCCGATATTCGATCTTGATCGAGATTGACGACGACGAGCCAGGGATTCCTGAGGATGAACTGGTCCGCGTATTTCGCCCCTTCTATGGCGTCTCCCGCCCACTTCTAGCGTGGCCCCTCGCTACCCTCGGAAACACATCTGTCGCTGTGCGGCGTGCTTGCGGATATGATATGGGAACCACATTATCAATCGGTCCAGTAGGGCATTGGACAGATTTGGATCACAAAAAATATAACGAAATGAATGATGTAGCTAGACGTTTTAGTGTTGCGCCGATGATGGATTGGACGGACCGGCATTGCCGTTTCCTCCATCGCTTGCTCACGCGTGAGGCGCTGCTGTTCACCGAAATGGTCACCAGCGCGGCCATTGTGCATGGCGATGCCGCGCGACATCTGCGCTTTGATGCCGTTGAGCAGCCCGTTGCCCTGCAGCTCGGCGGCTCCGATCCGGCAGAATTGGCCAAGGCCACCCGCCTCGCCCACGACTACGGCTATGCCGAGATCAACCTCAACGTCGGCTGCCCGTCTGATCGGGTGCAGTCCGGCCGCTTTGGCGCCTGCCTGATGGCCGAACCCGACCTCGTCGCCGATTGTGTCCGCGCCATGCGCGACGTTACCGACCGGCCGGTCACGGTCAAATGCCGCATCGGCATCGATGACCAGGACACCGAAGAAAGCCTTGACCGCTTCGCCGACACCATGGTCGGGGCAGGCGTCGACGCGCTCTATGTCCATGCTCGCAAGGCCTGGCTCAAGGGTCTCAGCCCCAAGGAAAACCGCACCATTCCGCCGCTCGATTATGACCGGGTGCATCGCCTGCGCGCGCGCCTCACGCCGCTGCCGGTGATGATCAATGGCGGGCTCGACACGCTTGATGCCGCCGAAGCCGAAATGGCGCATGTGGATGGCGTGATGCTCGGCCGCGCCGCCTATCACAGCCCGATGCTGCTGACCGAGGTCGACCGCCGCTTCTTCGGCGCCACCACCGCGGCCCCCACGCTCGAAGCCGTCATGCAGGCCATGGCCGATTATGCGGACCGCGAGGCGGCCGCTGACGGCACGCGCATCAACAACATCGCCCGCCATATGCTGGGCCTGGCCAATGGCCTGCCGGGCGCCCGGCAGTTCCGCCAGATCCTGAGCGTCGATGCCTGCAAGCCCGGTGCGGACTCATCGGTGATATCACGCGCCCTCGACGCGGTGAGCCGCCCGCGCCTCGCCGAAGCGAGCTAGTCCGCCAGCTCCAGCGAATTCTGTGTCACGCTGTAGCGGCTCAGCGTTTCGAGGAACGTCATCCCGAGCAGGCTCATGTCGAGCGCACCGTCTTCCGTGACGAAGGCCACAACGCGCTCGCGCACGATGCCGCCGACCTCAATCCGGTCGAGCCGTACCCTTGCCGCCCGGCCGGTGCCGTTCGCTGTCGACACCGGCATGGTGAAGCTGAGCCCCTCCGTGTCGATGCCCGCTGCTTTGGCGTCGGCGATGGTCAACACCACCGCGCTGGCGCCGGTGTCGAAGATCATCGGCGTTGTGTGCCCGTTCACCGTGGCATTGATCTCGAAATGCCCGCCAATGCCGCGACGGAAGGTGGCGACGCCGGCCGCGCTGTCGACCATGGCCACTCCCGGCTGCAATTCGCCCGCTACCCGCGCCGCCACACCAGTCAACTCGTCGCGATAGGCATAAGTCAGCGCCGCGACGCCGAAGATGCCCACCCAGAGCAACACGCTGCCCACCAGCTCGGAAGCCTTGCGCCGCCGCGTGAACAGGCCGCCGGCAAAGACGATGAGGATGACCAGCAGCGGGATCAGCTGCGCTGTCTGCCCTTGCGTCAGCCCCACCATGCTGCCGGCGTCAGCGCTGATAAGCAGGGCAATGCCAACAGCGACGACCAGCGCAATGCCGATGAAGATCATGCCTGCGCCTCGATCCGATCAGGGTTTTCCATCAAGCCGATAAAGGCATAGCCAGCGGCAATTTCAAGGCTTCGACTCATCCCGCAGGGCAAATCGCTCCAGTGGAGCGATTTGAGGGGAGAAGGCCATGAGAGCTGTGCTCGAATGGGTAGACCTCAGGCAAAGGGCAGCAGTGCCGTGAGCACGGCGACCTCCACCAATGCCCCCAGTGCCCCGATCAGATCGCCCGTCTGTCCGCCCACCAGCCGGCGGCACAGCGCCGTCCATCCGGCGATAACCGCCACCGCCAGCAGTAATGCCGCGCCGAGTCCCACCAGGCTCGTCGCCGGGCCGCCCAGCACAAACAGCAGGATGACGGCGAATACAGCACCGACGGCAAAGCTGCGCCCAGGCAGCCGCCCCGCCGTGGCCGATGCGCCATCGGTCCGCGCCGGCGGCAGCGCCACCGCCAGCCACAAGGCACCCGAGCGGCCGACAATGCTGGCCGCCAGCCATATTGCCGCAGCCGTCAGCGGGTTGATCGCCGCCACTGCGCCCAGCGCCGTCACCCGCAGCAGGATGAACAGCGCCAGCGCCGCCACTCCATAGGTGCCATGCCGGCTGTCCTTCATGATTTCGAGCCGGCGCTCCACGCTGTGCCCGCCAAACAGCCCGTCTGCCGCGTCGGCCAGCGCATCGTCCGCCATGGCGCCGCTCGCGATCACCGCCGCCGCCACCGCCAGTGCCGCTGCGAAGTAGCTCGGCAGGCCAATCAGCGTCCCGCCGATCAGCAGCAGCGCCGGGCCAATGCCGATGGCCACGCTGGCCAGGGGCAGGGCCATGGCAATGCGCCCCAGATCGGGTCTTTGGTGCGGCGTTGAGCCCGTCGGCAGCCGCGAGAAAAATCGCAGCGCCATGATGAAATCATCGCGCAGGCCGATGCCATCAGCCGGCGCAAGCGGGCTGCTGGGCTCATCGGGTTCGACAGAAGGCTCATCGGCGTTCAATTGCTTTTCGTCCTGCAATCGGCAACAAGTCCCGTCCTTCCTAACCCGAAACAAGACCGACTCGCCATGCCCCCGCTCAGCCCCGCCTTTGCCGACGTCATCGAGCTCCTGACCATCGTTCCCGATGGCGACGAGGCGGCCGTCGCCGCCGTCCGCGCCCGCGATGCGCAGCTGACCAAGCCTGCCGGATCGCTCGGCGCGCTGGAGGGCATGGTGGAGTTCCTCGCCCGCTGGCAGGGTCGCGCCCAGCCGCGCCTCGACAATCCCATGGTCACCATCTTCGCGGGCAATCACGGCGTGACCGATCAGGGTGTTTCGGCCTTCCCGCGCGAGGTGACCGCCCAGATGGTCGCCAATTTCACCAATGGCGGCGCTGCCATCTCGCAAATCTGCGCCCTGCATGAGATCAACCTGCGCGTGTTCGAACTGGCGCTGGAGCTCCCCACCGGCGACATCACGCAGACCGCCGCGCTCGACGACAAGATGTGTGCCGCCACTATCGCCTACGGCATGGAAGCCATCGCCGGTAAACCGGACCTGATCTGCATCGGCGAAATGGGCATCGGCAACACTACGGTCGCATCAGCCCTCTATGCCGCCCTTTACGGAGGCACCGGCGCCGATTGGGTTGGCCGCGGCACCGGCGTCGATGATGCCGGCCTTTCCCGCAAGGCCGATGCCGTCGACCGCGCCCTGGCCCGCCACGCCGGCGAGCTCGACCACCCCCTGGCCATCCTCGCCCGCGTTGGTGGCCGCGAGATAGCAGCCATGCTCGGCGCCTTGCTCGCCGCTCGCCATCAGAAGGTGCCTGTCATCGTAGACGGCTTCGTCGCCACCTCCGCTGCGGCCATCGCCCACGCTGTCAATCCGGCTGCCATCGACCATTGCCTGTTCGCCCACGTCTCGGCCGAGGGCGGCCATGCGCGCGCGCTGGAGGCAATGGGCCAGAAAGGCCTGCTCGATCTGGGCATGCGCCTGGGCGAAGGCAGTGGCGCCGCGCTCGCGGCGGTGCTGGCCAAGACGGCCCTGCATCTCCACAACAACATGGCGACCTTCGAAAGCGCGGCCGTCAGCGGTAAGGAGGGCTAGCAGCCTTCGCGCGCGTGGAAGCGCAGGAAGCTGGCATTTGCAGGCCAGCATTGGTTGAATTGCTATGTGTTCTAACCGGCCTGCGAGTAAATCTCGAGCTTGTTCTTCCGCTCGACTACGGGCGCCAGCGCATCCATTACCCGTGCGCGCGGGAATGTCGCGATCACCTCGGTGCCGAAGCGCAGCTTGCTGAACAGGTCGAACCGGCCCTGATGCAGCTCCATGATCTTCTGGACGATCGGCAGCCCCAGCCCGGCGCCCTGTTCGGCGGTCTTCTGCGCCAGCGAGCCCTGGCCGAACGAGGACAGCACGGTTTCGATCTCGTCTTCGGGAATGCCCGGGCCGTTATCCTTGACTGAAATGAACTGTCCGCCATCGCCGCTGCGCGTCACCACCAGCGTCACCTTGCCATGCTGCGGCGTGAACTTGATGGCATTGCTCAACAGGTTGAGGATCACCTGGCGGATGGCGCGCTCGTCGCCCCACAGCCTGGGCAGGTTGTTGCCGACATTGTAGATCAGCTCTATGCCCTTGGCCTTGGCGCGCAACTCCATCATGCGGCGGCAGTCCTCGGCGATGTCGACCAGCGACACCACTTCCTCGTTGAGCTCATACTTGCCCGCCTCGATGCGGCTGAGGTCGAGCAGCTCGTTGATCAGGTTCAGCAGATGCTGGCCACTGCTGTGAATGTCCCCGGCATATTCCTTGTATTGCGGTACTTGGTGCGGCCCCAACAGCTCCGATTTCAGCACTTCCGAGAAGCCGATGATGGCGTTGAGCGGCGTGCGCAGCTCGTGGCTCATGGTGGCGAGGAATTGCGATTTGGCGATATTGGCCTGCTCGGCGTGGCGCCGCGCCTCATCGGACATGTGCCGGGCTTCCTCGAGCTCGCCAATCAAAGCGTCCTTCTCGGCCTGGTGCGAGATGGTTTCAAGCTCGGTGCCGTGCATTTGGCGGGCGAGGTAGACGAAGAAGATTTCGCCGCAGATCGCCACGGCCGCCAGCGTGTAGTTGAGCGTGCCGCCCAGCACGATGAGGTTGCCCGAAACGGTGAGGGTCACCGGCAGCGTGCTCATCAGCGTCGCCGGGGGCAGGGTGTGTGTCGCGACCGAATTGGCGGCCACGCTCACCAGCACCATGGCGAACATCACTGGCGTCAGCGTGTCGTGCAGCGCCACCAGCGTGAACAGCGCCAGCAGGGACCAGGCGAGGCCATAGACCATTTCACCGGCTACGAAGGTCGCCGTCCACTGGCTGGCGTTGAATTTTGCCGGGTCGCTGCCCTTGAAACGCTGCGCCATCAATACGACGATCAACAGGCTCAGGATCACCAGGCCGGCCCAGAGCGTGGTGAAGACAACAGGCACCCACAGGCTCGCCACGATCCCGAGAATGGCCACGATCGCGGCCATCGGCAGCGCCGCATTCAGGCGGGACTGCGCATAGTCATGCATCAGTTCGAAATCGAAATCGGCGCGTGTACCCGAACTTGACGTCAGGCGCTGGCGCGCGTCGAGCACGGTTTTCTGTGCGGTACGCTTGCTGTCCCGTCCCATTTGCGAGCGCACATCGTCGATGACAGCCGGCTGCGAAGCCATGGGAACTCGTTACTCGTTTACTAAAGGATGCGAACAGAACACGCATTCGCTACGCTGGTGCCAACACTAGCCAACGCGTAGTTAACGGGTGGTGAAATCCTGCGTCGACTCAGCCATCGCAAATCGCTCTTTCGCGGCCCTGGCGGGGCGCTCCTGGCCATCGGGCTGCTTGCCGCTGCTGCACTGGTCGCGGCTGTCCTCGATCAGCCGCCACCGCCGGTTTCCGGGCTCGGCCGTGCCAGCGACGGCGACAGCCTCCGCCTCGGCCAGGACCGCATCAGGCTCCTGGGCATTGACGCACCTGAGCTCACGCAGGACTGCGCCTATGCCGACGGTGAGGCCTGGCCATGCGGTCGGGCGGCACGCGACCGCATGGTGCAATTGCTCGCCGCTGGGCCCGCCGATTGCCGTCCCGAAGATGTTGACCAGTACGATCGCCTGCTGGCCACCTGTCTGGTTGCCGGCCACGATCTTGGTGCTACCATGGTGGCTGAAGGCCTCGCGGTGGCTTCGGGGCGATATTGGAGCGAGGAGGCCGCCGCCCGTCGCGATCGCGTGGGTATCTGGGCGGGCGACTTTGAGGCACCGCGTGACTGGCGCGACGATCACCCGCGGCCTCAGGGTGTCCGCGGCTGGTTGGCGGCAATCGGACTATAGGTTAACAATATGTCGATACCGGTCAATCAGTTCGCCTGCGCAAGATTATTGCTAATCAGGCCCGAACGTGGCAGGTAATCCACTAATTTCGGGATTGAAATGGTCCGGAATTGGAAATCTGATTTCGCGGGGGCGATATGGCATTGGACAAGATCGATCGAAAAATCCTCACGCTCCTGCAGAAGGATGCCACCATGCCGGTGGCCGAGATTGGCCGTAAGGTGGGCCTGTCCACCACCCCTTGCTGGCGTCGCATTCAGAAGATGGAAGAGGATGGCGTCATCCAGCGCCGCGTCGCCGTGCTCGATCCCGCCAAGGTCAACGTTGGCGTCACCGTCTTCGTGTCGGTCAAGACCAACGAGCATAACGACGGCTGGATGCGCAAGTTTTCCGGCGTCATCGATGAGTTTCCCGAGGTGGTCGAATTTTACCGGATGAGCGGCGAGGTCGACTATCTGATGCGCGTCGTCGTTCCCGATATCGGCGCGTATGACAGCTTCTACAAAAAGCTCATCAGCAAGATCAACCTGACCGATGTCAGCTCCGCCTTCGCCATGGGGCAGATCAAATATACTACGGCCCTGCCGCTCGATTTCGCCATCGTCGTAGACGACGACAAGTAGCTAGGGGAGGGCGGCGGCATGTCCGACACGGCCGAAACTCAGAGTGAGGCCAAGCTGCTCGGCCTCGAGCATGTCGGCATGACCTGCAGCGATCTCGAGCGCACCATGGACTTCTACTGTGGCCTGCTCGGGCTCAAGTTGGCCTTGCGCAAGACCAGCCCCAATGGCGAAGTGATCTTCCTCGATACGGGCGCCGGAATGCTCGAGATTGGCTGTCCTGTGGCCGATATTGCCCGCTCGCGCGACGTGCCGCCGCACGAAGCCGGTATCCGCCACGTCACCTTCGCCTTCGACGACGTTGACGCCATGGTCGCCAGACTGAATGCCGCCGGAGTCGAGCCGATCGAGGGACCGCGTCCGGCCTTTTTTCACGAGATGCTGAAACGCGTCGTCTTCTTCCGCGATCCGGACGGGGTCCTCGTTGAACTGATTGAGCGGGCCGACTGGCGCTAGGCGGAGGCCGACATTTCTCAGATCCAGCTTGTTGTCCACCACGATGATCTCGGCGCAAGCCACAGCGCCAACATGGCCTTTGTGGAGCTCGTCGACCTTGGCATCGTCACCTCCGGCTCGGTCATGGTGCCGTGCCCGTGGTTTCCCGAATTGGCTGCCATTTGCCGGGCCCGGCCGGACCTGGACATGGGAGTCCACCTCACCCTGACGTCTGAGTTCGCGCCTTTCCGCTGGCGCCCGCTGACCGGTGTCTCCAAGAACGGCCTGACCGATCGCGATGGCTTCATGTGGCGCAGCGTTGCCGAGGCCCGCCATGCTGAGGCAGGCGCCGTTGAAGCAGAATTGCGTATGCAGATCGAAACGGCCCTGGCAGCCGGCATCGACGTCACTCATCTCGATGCCCATATGGGCACCGCCTGGCAGCCTGAATTCGTCGATATCTACCTGGGCCTGGGTGAGCAGTTCCGCCTGCCAGTCATGCTCGCGCGCGACGTCCACGACATGGCACCACCGGATTTCAATTACGCACCATATTTCGAGCGGCTCCAGGCCCGTGGCAATCCCGATTTCCAGCGCTTCCTCTCGACACCCTTCGGCAATCTGGGGCCCGACGCGACCACCTATGCTGACATCTTCCGGGAAGCCGAGTCTGGCCTGAACTGGGGCGGTTTTCACTTCACCGCGCCCGGCGATATCGCATTCTACGCCGACGATGCATCAACTCGCTCCGCCGAGTACGCCATCTTTCGCTCGGGTCGCGCCCGGGAACTGCTCGACGCGGCAGGTATCGAGCTCGTTGGCATGCGCGGTTTCCGCGACGCCATGCGGTCTTAGCCCAGCGCGCTGATCGCTTCGGCCAGCACATCAAGCATGTCGAAGCGCTCGCCGTTGGGCAGAGCAAGCTGCAGCCTCTGCACACTGTGATCGCTGTAGAGGCTCACCATGAAGTCCTCGACACTAAGTGTCCCATACTCGGCGATTGGCACTGCCACGGCCTCCGTCACGAGGGTCGCCCGGTCAGAGCAGAGCGCCATGATCTGCCCCAGCGCCGGAGACGTCGCCATCGCGGCGCGGAACTCGAGAATGTCTTCATCGCGCGAAGCCGCAAACAGACGGTCGACATAGGCATCAACCAGCGCTGCGACCAATCTGGCCTTTCGCGCCGAAAGGGGCGTCGCACACAGGCTCTGCCACTCCGCTTCCAGATAGTCCCGATGCTGCTGCAGGCTATCCAAGGTGCTTGCGGAAGAAATCGAGCGTGCGCGCCGACGCCTTGGTGCAGGCCGCTTCGTTGAAATTGCTCGGGCGGTCGCTGTTACAGAAGCCGTGCCCGGCCGGATAGGTATAGATGTCCGCCTCCGGGTGCCGGGCCTTGAGCGCCTCGATCTGTTCCAGCGGAATGCCGGTGTCCCGGTCGCCAAAATGCATCTCGATGGGAATGCGCGGCGCCAGCTCGATATAGTTGGGTACCCCGCCGCCATAATAGCCCGATGCGGCGCTGAGGCCCATCCCTTCATGCGCCGCGGCCCGCCAGCTTACGGCGCCGCCGAAGCAATAGCCGGTAATCCCCACCTTGCCGGCATCAGAGGCCGCGGCAACGGCTGCACTCACGTCGAACAGGGCCGTCTTGTGGTCGAACCTCTTCATCAGCGCGCCGATAACAGCAAACTGCTCGGGCGTGTAATCATTGCTCTCGTAGCCGAACTCGACCCGGTCGAACATCGCCGGAGCCACCGCCAGGAAGCCATGCCGCGCCCATCGATCCACCACGCTGCGGATCCAGTTGTTGAGCCCCCACACCTCCTGGATCAGCACTACGCCGCCGCGCGGCTTGCCCTCGGGCACCGCGCGATAGGCATTGAGCGTAAAGCCGTCACCGGCCGTCAAGGTGATCCGTTCGCCCATTCTAGCCTCCGGTAACGCTCATGTGCCGACCCAGCGCCGGTTCCGGGCGGGTCCTGTCGATGACAAAATCATGCCCCTTGGGCTTGATCAGCATGGCGTGGTCCAGCGCGGCATCCAGCGCCGGCATGCCGCCGTCGCGCAATGCATCACGGAGGTTCACCTGGTCATCCTGCCCCAGGCACAGGAACAGTTGCCCGGTCGCGGTCAGCCGCACGCGGTTGCAGCTCTCGCAGAAATTGTGGCTCATCGGCGTGATGAAACCGAGCACACCGCCGGTTTCCGCCACATGCACATAGCGCGCCGGCCCGCCGGTTCGCTTGTCGAGTTTGCTCAGCGTGTAACGCCGCGCCAGCAGGTCATGCAGTTCGCGCAGCGGCAGGTAGCTGTCCACCCGGTCGATGCCCACTTCGCCCAGCGGCATGCCCTCGATCAGTGTCAGGCCCATGCCGCGCCCATGCGCCCAGGCCATCATGGGCTCGATCTCGTCGTCGTTGACGCCGCGCATCGCCACCATGTTGATCTTGATGGCGAGACCCGCCGCCTGCGCCGCGGCGATGCCGTCAAGCACATCCTCGATGCGGCCACGTCTCGTGATGGCGCGGAAGCGCTCGGCGTCCAGCGTATCGAGCGACACGTTGAGCCGCCGCACCCCTGCATCGGCCAGCCCCTGCGCGTGCTTGCGTAGCTGGCTGCCATTGGTGGTGAGCGTCAGCTCCTCCAGCCCATGCCCGATCCGACGGCCCAGGGTCGCCACCAGGTCCATGATGTCGCGCCGCACCAGCGGCTCGCCGCCTGTCAGCCTGATCTTGGTCACCCCCCGGCCGATGAAGGCCCCGGCGATCGCCTCGATTTCCTCGAAGCTCAGTACGTCCTTCTTGGGCAGGAAGGTCATGTCCTCCGCCATGCAATAGACGCAGCGGAAGTCGCATCGGTCGGTCACCGAGATGCGCAGGTAGGAAACATGCCGCCCATAGCGGTCAACGAGGGGGCGGGCAGGGGGCACGGGCATGGTCATGGCCGTAACCTAATCCCCGTCCACGCTTTTTCAAAGCCGCCGAGAAACAAAAAGGCCGCCCCAGAAAGGCGGCCCTATCAATTCAGCGCTGGAGGCAAGCGAGCCGGGTCAGGCCGTGGCGAAAATGGTGGCGATCGAGAACCGGACCGGAGCGTACTCAGTACGTGAGGACCGGAAGCGCAGATCGCCGCCGTTTGCAGCCCGGCATCACCCGGATCGCGCCGCCTCTAGTGGTTGACGACAATGAGGGCGCCAACCTTCACGCGCTCGTAGAGATCGGTGACGTCGTCATTGGTCAGGCGGATGCAGCCCGACGAGACGGCCTGGCCAATCGACCACGGCTCCGAGGTGCCGTGCACGCGATAGAGCGTCGAGCCGATATAGAGCGCGCGGGCCCCCAGCGGGTTGTTCGGGCCGCCTTCCATATAGGCTGGCAGGTCCGGAACGCGCTTGCGCATCTGCGCCGGCGGCGTCCAGCCCGGCCACTCCGCCTTGCGGGTGATCCGGTGGGTGCCCGACCAGGTAAAGCCGTCGCGGCCGACGCCGACGCCATATTTCATGGCCTTGCCGTCCTCGAGCACCAGGTAGAGCCGGCGTTCGTCGGTCTCGATGACAATGGTGCCCGGCTTGTGGGAAGTCTGATATTCAACGATTTCCTTGCGGATGGGGCTACCGCCGCGCGGGCTCGGCGGCGCAATCGACGCCTCGTCCACCCAACCGCCGGTATTGCGGTCGTAAACCAGCGCAGCCGTGGCGGGCACGACGCTGCTAGCCGACAAGATAATCGACAGCCCGATTGCTATCGTTGACTTGATATTGAACATCTGACGACTTGGCCTCTGGAATAGATGGGCTTTCGACTCGCCCACATGACAATTGCGGTTGCTTACGCGGTTTGTGTAATAGCGAAAAGAGGCGCGTGCCCCGGAAACGCCACACTCGCGCCACCTTCGCAAAATTGTGTTGCTGCCAGGTTACAGTCACCGTTCACCAATCCGTGATCTCGGTGTGCCTCCGCCCTGCATTCGGCATTGACAGACGCCGTCGAGGCCTGCAATGGCCGTGGTAAACCAGCACGCGGGGCACCATGAGCGAAGATCTGAAGCGTCAGGCGGCCGCCATGGCCCTTGCCGATGTGCGCCCCGGCATGCGGCTGGGCCTCGGCACCGGGTCCACCGCCCGCCATTTCGTCGACCTGCTCGGTGAAAAGGTCGCCGCCGGTTTCGATTGCATCTGCGTCCCCACCTCCGAAGCGACGGCCCGCCAGGCGTTGGCGCTCAACATCCCGCTCTCCGATCTTGAAACGCTCGACCGGCTCGACCTGACCATCGATGGTGCCGACGAGATCGATCCGCAGCTCAACCTGATCAAGGGCGCCGGTGGCGCCCTGCTGCGCGAGAAGATCGTCGCGGCCTCGTCCGATGCCATGATCGTTATCGCCGACGTTTCAAAGCTGGTGCCATTCCTCGGCCGCTTTCCGCTGCCGGTCGAGGTCAACCGGTTCGGCCTGGGGGCTACGCGCCGGTCCATCGCCGGAGTGATGGCCAGCCATGGCGCCGAGGGTGAACTGCGTTTACGCGAAACCGCCGATGGTACGCCCTATGTCACCGACGGCGGACATCTTATCCTCGATGCTTTTTTTGGCCGTATTTCACGGCCAGAAGCGCTGTCGCGCGACTTGCTCGACATCGCCGGGGTTGTACAGCACGGGCTGTTCCTCAAAATGTGCAAGACGGCTTATGTGGCGACCCCGGATGGCGTAAAAGCCCTGACGAGCGGCACGAACTGATGGATCGGGACACAATGGGTTTTTCAACGATGACCGGTATGATGACGCGCGCCAAGGCGCTGGTAGCCGTGGCGCTGAGCGCCGCCATTATCGCCGTGGCCGCCCCGGCAATGGCCCAGGAAGTGCCGCCCGAGCAACTGGCTCTGGCGCGCAAATATGTGGAACTCACCGATAGCGCGGGCGTCTACGAGATCACGCTGGTCGACATCGGCATGGGCACGCTGAGCCAGCTGACGACGCAGAATCCTGAATTGGCCAAGGAGATCGACCTCGCGATTGGTGCGGTTCTGGAGACCTATCAGGCCCGCAAGGGCGAACTGATCGACCAGTTTGCGCGCATCTATGCCGCGCGCTTCACCGTCGAAGAGCTGCAAACGATCGTCACTTTCTATGAATCGCCCACCGGCCAGAAGCTGGCCTCCGCCAATCTGGAGGTGAATGCGGATCTCCAGGCGGTGCTGCAGGTCTTCACCAACAACACCCGCTCCGAATTCTTTGCCAAGGTTCGCGCCGAACTGCGCGCCAAGGGTTTTGAGGTCTGATCACCTCGGACACCTGCATTTGCCGTAGGGCAGCAATCCGGCCCCGCCTTGTGCGGGGCCTTTTTTTGTGCGAAGTGCCACCCAATATCCATCGGCATATACCGATGGATGCGATGATCGAGGACCCACCAGATGACCGATAGCTATGATCTTGTTGTTATCGGTGCCGGCTCCGGTGGCGTCCGCGCGGCGCGCATGGCGGCCACCTATGGCGCCAAGGTCGCCATAACAGAGGAGTTCCGCGTCGGCGGCACCTGCGTTATCCGCGGCTGCGTCCCCAAGAAGCTCTATGTCTACGCGGCCCGCTTCCACGACATGTTCGATGTGGCGTCGAGCTTCGGCTGGCAGGTGGATGCGTCCTTCGATTGGCCCACTCTGGTCGCCAACAAGGAAAAGGAAATCACCCGGCTCGAGCTCGGCTATACGGCCAATCTCGAAAAGCCCGGCGTGGAGATCATCAAGGATCGCGCCGTCATCACCGGTCCCAATGGCGTTCACCTTGTGGGCCAGGACCGTGATCTGACCGCGAAATACATCCTGGTGGCCACCGGGGCGCACCCCTACATCCCGCCCATCCCCGGCGCGGAACTGGCCATCACGTCCAACGAGGCCTTTGATCTCCCGGCCCTTCCGCATTCCATCCTCATCGAGGGCGGCGGCTATATAGCCGTGGAATTCGCCACCATCTTCGCGGGCCTGGGCGTCAACACCACGATCATCTATCGCGGCGATTGCATCCTGCGCACCTTCGACGACGATATGCGCCGTGGCCTTGAGGCCGGGCTCATCGATCGTGGCATCAAGATCATCTATCAGACCACCATCAAGTCGCTGGCCAAATCCGGCAACGACATTGCCGCCACCTTCAGTGATGGCGTCACCGCGCCCTATGGTGCCGTAATGTTCGCCACGGGGCGCACGCCGAACGTCAAGGGCCTGGGTCTCGACACGGCCGGCGTCAAGCTGACCGCAATGGGTGCAGTTGCGGTCGACGCCTATTCGCAGTCCTCGGTGCCCTCGATCTACGCCGTGGGTGATGTCACCGGCCGCGCCGCCCTGACGCCGATCGCCGTCCGTGAGGGCTGGTACTTCGCCGAAACCGTGTTCAACAACAATCCCCTGGCCGTTGATCACAGCCAGATCCCGACCGCCGTCTTCTCCGATCCCGAAATCGGCGTTATCGGCCTCACCGAAACCGAAGCCGCCACCCATGGCGACATCGACGTTTACGTCGCCCGCTTCCGTCCCATGATGAACACGCTCTCCACCCGCACCGAGCGCATGATCCTCAAGCTCATCACCGAAAAGGACGGCGGCAAGGTGCTGGGCTGCCACATCCTGGGCCCTGGCGCCGCCGAAATGATCCAGCTCGTCGCCATCCCCATGGGCATGGGCGCCAGCAAGGCCGACTTCGACCGCGCCATCGCCCTGCATCCCTCTGCCGCTGAAGAACTGGTAACCTTCAAGGCCCCCACCTACACCTATCGGGACGGTCAGAAGGTCGGCGGCTGATCCAAGCCTGGGGCTCCGATCGCCGGGTAGCATGGTGCCACCAAGTCACCCCTTCTATCCTCCGCCATCAAGGGGGAGGTGCCGCCCTGTGGGCTGGGCGCGATCTCGCTCCACGAGTGGAGCCGAACCTCCCCCTTGATGGGGAGGTAGGAGGGGGTGGGGCCACACGCTCGGAACGAGAAACTGCCAAACTTATCCCCCCTCCCCAAAACCCGTGGCACACTCTCCCCATCACTCCGCATGGGCGGCCTGCAGGCGAACAGTGGCGGGGTGAGCCGGGTGGGGGTTTTGCCTCTCCCACAGG
>JAKFDU010000149.1:0-2685 GCA_036675975.1 Devosia sp.
CTGCCAACGACCAACAAGCAAATCCACATGCCGGCCATGGCCGCTAAGGAGTCGATGATGAGGATGCTCATGCGTGCCTGTCACGCCTGGCTGCTCGGTGGGGTGCTGCTGCTGGCCGGGTGCGCCGGTTTCTCCGAGGATGGCGGCTTCGGCGTGGTCGAACAGGCCGCCGAGCGGCAACTGGACAAGCGACTGAGCTGGGCCAGGAGCGACGGCGAGCGCGCGCTGGTGGCCGAGCGGGTGAATGAGCTGCTGGCCGAGCCCCTGTCGGCCGACGACGCGGTGCAGCTCGCCCTGCTCAACAACCGGGGACTGCAGGCGGCCTTCGACCAGTTGGGCATCTCCGAGGCCGAGCGGGTGCAGGCCGGGCGCCTGGCCAATCCCGGTTTCTCCTTCGGCCGCCTGGAGAAGGGCAGCGAGGTGGAATACGAGCGCAGCCTGCACTTCAATCTGGCGCGGCTGATCGCCATGCCGATGACCTCCGGGATCGAGGCCAAGCGTTTCGAGCAGGTGCAGCGGCAGACCAGCCTGGCGGTGTTCGACCTGGCCACCCGGACCCGCAAGGCCTGGTACCGGGCCGTGGCCGCGCAGGAGAGCCTGGGCTATCAGCGCCAGGTGATGGAAGCGGCCGAGACCGGTGCCGAGCTGGCTCGACGGCTGGCGGCGGTGGGCAACTACAGCAAGCTGCAACAGGCCCAGGAACAGAGCTTCTACGCCGAGGCCAGCCTCAACCTGATCCGCGCCGAGCAGGCGCGGCTGCAGAGTCGCGAGCAGTTGACCCGCCTGCTCGGGCTATGGGGCGAGCAGCTCGGCTACCGTTTGCCGGAGCGCCTGCCGGAGTTGCCGCAGCAGGCCGAGGCGCTGCCGGATGTCGAGCGCCAGGCCATGGCCCAGCGCCTGGACATCCAGGCCGTGCGCCTGGACGCCGAGCGACTGGCGCGCAATCTCGGCTTGAGCAGGACCACGCGTTTCATCAATGTGCTGGAGCTCGGCGTGGTCAACAACCGCTCCAACGAGGAACCGACCCAGCGCGGCTACGAGATCAGCGTCGAGCTGCCGCTGTTCGACTGGAGCGGCGCCAAGGTGGCGAAAGCCGAGGCGCAGTACCGGCAGGTACTCAACCGCGCCGCCGAGACCGCGATCAACGCCCGCTCGCAGGTGCGCGAGGCCTACCTGGGCTATCGCTCGAACTACGACATCGCCCGCCACTATCGCGATGAGGTGTTGCCGCTGCGCCAGCGCATCGCCGAGGAAAACGTCCTGCGTTACAACGGCATGTTCATCGGCACCTTCGAGCTTTTGGCCGATGCCCGCCGGCAGATCCTCGCGGTCGACGGCTACCTGCAGGCGCAACGGGATTTCTGGCTGGCCAGCGCCGACCTGGACATGGCCCTGCTCGGCGCGCCCGAGCCGTCCACCGCCCAGGCTGCCACTGCCGCAGTCGCCGATGAGCCCGCCGGGCACTGAGCAAGGATTATTGAAGATGGTTTCTCGACGTGATTTCTTCCTCGGCGCCGGCGCGATCACCGCGGCGGTGGCCAGTTCGGCGGTCAGCCGGGTATCGCTGGCCGGCCTGCCGGAAGCGGTGATCCAGACCAAAGCCGATACCATGCCGCCGCTGCAGCCGCAGAGCGGCCGGCCCTACAACCCGGTGGTGACGCTCAACGGCTGGAGCCTGCCGTGGCGCATGAACGACGGCGTCAAGGAGTTCCACCTGGTCGCCGAGCCGGTGGTGCGCGAGCTGGCGCCGGGCTACAAGGCCCACCTGTGGGGCTACAACGGCCAGTCGCCGGGGCCGACCATCGAGGTGGTGGAGGGCGACCGGGTGCGCATCTTCGTCACCAACAAGCTGCCCGAGCACACCAGCATCCACTGGCATGGCCAGCGGCTTCCGAACGGCATGGATGGCGTGGCGGGCCTGAATCAGAAGGCCATCGAGCCTGGCAAGACTTTTGTCTACGAGTTCGTGGCACGCCGTCCCGGGACCTTCATGTACCACCCGCATGCGGACGAGATGACTCAGATGGCGATGGGGATGATGGGTTTCTGGGTGACCCATCCGAAGGGCAAGCATCCGCTGATCGATGAAGTGGACCGCGACTTCGTCTTCCTGCTGAACAACTACGACATCGATCCCGGCGCCTACACGCCGAAGATCATGACGATGCTGGACTTCAACATCTTCAGCTTCAACAGCCGGATCTTTCCCGGCATCGACTCGATGAACGTGCGGAAGGGCGACAAGGTGCGCATCCGCATGGGCAACCTGACGATGACGAACCATCCCATCCACCTGCATGGCCACGAGTTTCTCGTCACTGGAACCGATGGTGGCCCGACTCCCAAGAGCACCCGCTGGCATGAAGTCACCACCGACGTCGCGGTCGGGCAGATGCGGCAGGTGGAGTTCCTCGCGGACGAGGAAGGCGACTGGGCCTTCCATTGCCACAAGAGCCACCACACGATGAACGCCATGGGCCACGACGTTCCGACCATGATCGGCGTGGATCACCGCAACGTGGTCAAGCAGATCACCAACCTGGTCCCCGAGTACATGGTGATGGGCGAGCGGGGGATGGCAGACATGGCCGAGATGCCGATGCCGCTGCCTGACAACACGGCACCCATGATGAGTGGTGAAGGCCCGTTCGGGTCCCTGGAGATGGGCGGCATGTTCACCGTGGT
>JAKFDU010000150.1:0-1927 GCA_036675975.1 Devosia sp.
TTCGACTGCTACGGCACGCTGACCAACTTCCAGATGGGCCCGCTGACCCGCGAGCTGTTCGCCGATCGCGTTGCCCCTGAGCAGATGGACCAGTTCGTCAAGGATTTCACCGCTTATCGTCTGGATCAGGTGATGGGTGACTGGCGGCCATATGATGAAATTCTCGATACCGCCATGTCGCGCCTGTGCAAGCGCTGGGGCATCGAATATCGCGGCGAAGGACAGCTTTACTACAACGCCGTGCCGACCTGGGGGCCGCATCCCGACGTGACGGCCGGTCTGGCGAAGATCGCCGACAAGATCCCGCTGGTGATCTTCTCCAACGCGATGGACGAACAGATCATGTCCAACGTCGACAAGCTGGGTGTGCCTTTCCACAAGGTCTTCACCGCCCAACAGGCCCAGGCCTACAAGCCGCGCCTGCAAGCCTTCGAGTACATGCTCGACAATCTCGGTTGCGGTCCGGAAGACGTGCTGCACGTGTCCTCGAGCTTCCGCTACGACCTGATGCCGGCCGAAGACATGAAGATCAAGAACAAGGCCTTCGTCGCCCGTGGTCACGAGCAGCCGGGTAACGCTTGCTACAGCTACCGGCAGATCGCCGATATCGGCGGGCTGGCTGGTCTGGTCGGCCTCTGAGCCGCAACCGTCACTACTCAACTAGATAAGGGGTTAGCCATGCGCAGTGAGTCCTACTGGCTCGATACCGCACCGGCGTTCACCGGCGCTCAGACCGGCGCGCTGCCGGCGCGAGTCGATGTTGTCGTCGTCGGCGGCGGTTTCACCGGTCTGTCGGCGGCCCGGGCGCTGGCCCTGAAGGGGGCGAGCGTGGCGGTACTGGAGGCCGGCCGGGTGGTCGGCGAGGCCTCCGGGCGCAACGGTGGGCATTGCAATACCGGGGTCGCCCAGGACTACAGCAGCCTCGTCGCCAGCCTCGGCGCCGAACGGGCCCGCGCCTATTACCGTGCCTATGAAAGCGCGGTGAAGAGCGTGGTCACGCTGGTGGAGGAGGAGCAAATCGCCTGCGACCTCAGGCGCAGCGGCAAGCTCAAGCTGGCGGCCAAGCCCCTGCACTATGAAGGGCTGGCGCGGACCTGCGAGCTGATCCGCCGGGAAGTCGATGCCGACGTCGAGCTGCTGTCCGCAGAGGAGGCCCGGGCCGAAGTCGACTCGGCGCAATTCCACGGCGGCCTGTTGCAACGCAACGGCGTGCAGATGCATGTCGGCCGTTTTGGCGTCGGCCTGGCCGAGGCCGCGGCGCGGCATGGAGCGCTTATCTATCAGCAGACCACCGTCGAGGGCTGGAAGGCCGAGGCCGGTGGCTATCGGGTCGATACCAATCGCGGCAGCCTGCAGGCCGGCCAGGTGCTGATGGCAACCGGTGCCTGTCAGCATGGCGGCCTGAGCTGGTACCGGCGGCGGATCGTGCCGGTGGGCAGTTTCATCGTGGCCACCGAGGTGCTGCCCGAGGCGCTGCTCGAGCGGCTGTTGCCGCAACAGCGTTCGTACGTCACCAGCCGCATGATCGGCAACTATTTCCGGGTTACCCCGGACAACCGTCTGCTGTTCGGTGGTCGCGCGCGCTTCGCTATGTCCGGAGGAAGCTCCGATGCGAAGAGCGGCAAGATCCTGCAGGCGGCGATGGTGCAGATGTTCCCGCAGTTGGCTCATGTGAAGATCGATTACTGCTGGGGCGGCTTGGTGGACATGACCTCCGACCGGCTGCCGCGCGCCGGCCAGCATGGCGGGGTGTACCACTCCATGGGTTACAGCGGCCATGGCGTGCAGATGTCGGTGCACATGGGCCAGGTCATGGCCGAGGTCATGGACGGCAAAGTCGAAGCCAATCCCTGGCGCGAGTTGAACTGGCCGGCCATTCCCGGGCATTTCGGCAAGCCCTGGTTCCTGCCAGTGGTAGGTGCGTATT
>JAKFDU010000151.1:0-17296 GCA_036675975.1 Devosia sp.
AAGCCAGTCCGCCGTCAGCAGTCGTGATTGCAATCTCGCGTCGCGGGTCGGACGGCCTCGCGCCAAATCAATCGTCACCTCTTTGCGGTATGGTCGAGTGCCACTGAGCGCCTAGCCATTAACTCCGCTATGTATTCCGCGCTATGACCACGCGTAACCTGTTCTTGGGTATGCGCCGTCGCGTCTATTCCGACGATCAAATGTCGGTTTCCCGAAAATGGGCCCGAAAGCCGTCATTCCGCTTCCCGGCCCCTACCCTGCCCGGCAGCTCTGTGCCCCATATCAGTGGTTGAGACCAGCTTGGCCACCGCCCAAAAGCAGTCGTAGTCGGGCTTGCTCGGAGTATGAGCGAAGCTCCCTGCCGGCGCGGTGCTGGGGACCTCATTGGCAAACGTGGGCGCGCACTGACCAGATAGCATTACTGGAGGGGGCTCCAGGGGATAGGGTCGGCATGGCAATCTGTCTGTTCGCACAGCGAGGCACCAAAGCAATACCGCCCCGCACAAGGCGGGGCGGTAATGGGGAGGCAACAGAGACCTCGGGAGATCAAGAGGGCTGCACGAGCCCGGCTTCGACCAACGGCCGGATGGCTTCGATTTCACGTGCCACGGTTTCGCGCATTTCCTCGGGTGTATTGAGGACTGGCGCAACGCCGAGCGCCATCAGTTGCTCCTGCGACTCGGGCAACGCGGCCCATGCCCTGAGCGTGTCGTTGATCTTACTGACGACTTCTGCGGGCATGCCCTTGGGGCCGACGATGCCGAACCACAGGGTCTGCTCATAGCCGGCAAAGCCCTGTTCGGCCACTGTCGGCACGTCCGGCAATTCGCTCATGCGCTCGGAGGAAGTGACGGCGATGGCTTGCAGCTTGCCTGCCTTGATATGCGGCAGGTAGTTGGCGGGCGCATCGGCCGAGAAGTCGATATGGCCACCGAGCAGGTCGGCCGCGAGCGGGGGCGAGCCCTTATATGGCACATGGTTGATCTCGATGCCGGCTTCCTGGCCGATGATGGCGGCGCAGATGTGACCCTTGGTGCCGGCGCCAGGATTGCCGATATTGACCTGGCCCGGATTGGCCTTGGCATAAGCAACCAGTTCCTGCAGCGTCTTGGCCGGCGCATTCATGCTGGCAGTGATCAGCGCCGGGCTATCAGCGAAAACGGTGATCATCTCGAAGTCGGCTTCAGGATCATAGGCCAGGTTGGTCTGCACCACCTTGTTGGCTGCGAGGGGGGCGCTGCCCGAGACCAAGATCGTGTAACCATCGGGAGCGGAACGGGCCAGTTGGCCACCGGCCAGAGCGCCGGCTGCACCGGCAACGTTTTCCAGCACGAACTGCTGGCCATATTCCTTGGTCAGGATATCGGCGACGAGGCGCGCCAGGATGTCGCTGGTGCCGCCGGGTGGATAGGCCGAGATAACCGTGACCGGCTTGGAGGGCCAGCTATCCTGGGCAAACGAAATGCCGGTCGAGGCCAGAAGTCCTGCGGTCCCACCGAGGGCGATGAATTCTCGTCTTTTCATATATTCCTCCTGCTCGCCCTTTTTGAACGACTTGGGCTTGGCTGCGGCGATATCTAGCGCATCGGTGCAGCATCTGGAATTTGTCAGGCGGCGCGTTTCATCTCACGAAACGGGTCCCTCGCCCGCCAGCCAGCGGTCTTCACCCGCGTGGAATTCGGCGAGCTGGTCGGGGCGGTCGTCGCCTAACAGGTCCTGGTTCACGCTGATGCCGCGACTGCGCTGGATATAGGTGAGGAACTTGTAGGACGAGCGCATGGTATCGAGCATCTGACGATCAATCGGCAGCGGGTCGGAGGCCAGGGTTGGCGCCATCACGTCGCGCTCGAAGACCACGTGGAAGCTTGCCAGTTTCCAGTCGCCGTCCTCCCGCACGGCCCGGGAGAAGAACCGGCAGAATACCTGGAAATCGACCTCGATGTCTTCGAGCCGCGCGCGGTTGAAGATCATGGCCGGGCTCTCGATGGTGGCGCGGTGGCCATGGACCTGGGCGAAGGCGGGGAACACCCAATGCTTGGAATTGCCGGTGTTGCTCATCCACTTGCGTGTGGCCGCGACATAGGCATCGCCGCCGGTGCCGTCATACCAGCTGGTGCGGACATAGGCATCGCGATGAAAGCACGCAGCCATGACGTCGAATCTTTGCTGGTCGCGGGCGAAGCGCTCGCGGCGCACGAGGTCGAACAGCTCGGTGCGATCGAATTGGCTCTGCAGACGCGCCTCGCGACTGGTTTGCATGTGTGTTTCCTCGTCTTGATAGGTCGGCTCAGTCGATTTCCTGAAGACCCGCCTGCCGCACCTTGCTGAAGGCGGGGAGGAGGATGGAGACGAGCAGCACCAGGGCAATCAGCAG
This sequence comes from Devosia sp., assembly GCA_036675975.1. Classification (GTDB taxonomy): domain Bacteria; phylum Pseudomonadota; class Alphaproteobacteria; order Rhizobiales; family Devosiaceae; genus Devosia. Next base: position 2,375 of record JAKFDU010000151.1, read on the forward strand.
GGTGCCGATACTGACCGGACTGGTGAAGAACACGCTTGCATTGCCATGCGAGATCAGCAGGGCGCGGCGCAGGTATTCTTCGGCCATCGGGCCTAGGATCAAGGCCAGGATCAACGGCGCCGGCTCAGCCCCGGCCTTGCGGAAGACGTAACCGAGCACGCCGAACAGGGCCATCAGATAGACGTCGAAGGCATTGTTTCGGATGCTGTAGACGCCGATGGCGGTAAAGACGCAGATTAGTGGGAACAGAAACTTGTAGGGCACCGAAATCAGCTTGGCCCACATGCCGACCAGCGGCAGGTTGAGGATCAGCAGCAAGAGGTTGCCGATCCACATCGAGACGACGAGGCCCCAGAACAGTGCCGGCTGTTCGGTGAGGATATTAGGGCCGGGCTGCACGCCCTGAACGACGAGCGCACCGATCATCAACGCCATGGTGGCGGTGCCAGGCAGGCCTAGGGTTAACATGGGAATGAAGGCGGTCTGGGCGGCTGCATTGTTGGCCGCCTCGGGCGCGGCCACGCCCTCGATGGCGCCCTTGCCGAATTGCTCGGGGTGCATGGAGAGCTTTTTTTCCAGCGCGTAGGCGGAAAACGAGGACAGCAGCAGGCCGGCGCCGGGCAGCACACCGAGCAGCACGCCGATACCGGTGCCGCGGATGATGGGCCCGGTCATGCGCCTCCAGTCCTCGCGCGTGGGGAACAGCGAGCTCACCTTGGCGATGGTGGCGGCGCGGGAATGCTCGTTCTCGAGATTGGCGAGCACATCGCCCAGCCCGAAGATGCCGGTGGCAATGACGACGAAGTTCAGCCCGTCCAGGAGATCCACCGAACCGAAGGTGTAGCGCGCGGCACCAGAATTGACGTCAGTGCCGATCATGCCGAGCAGCATGCCCAGCAGCACCATGCCGAAGCCGGTGAGCAGCGAGCCTGAGGTCAGCACCATGGAGGTGACCAGACCCAGCACGATCAGCGAGAAATATTCGGTCGGGCCGAAGCTGAGCGCCATGCCGGCCAGGATCGGCGCAGCGATGACGATGAACATCGTGCCCACCGTGCCGGCAAAGAAGCTACCGATGGCCGCGGCGGCGAGGGCCCGGCCTGCCTTGCCCTGCTTGGCCATTTCGTGGCCGTCGAGTGTAGTCACCACCGAGGAGGCTTCGCCGGGCAGGTTCATCAGGATCGCGGTGGTCGAGCCGCCATATTGGGAGCCGTAGAAGATGCCCGCCAGCATGATAAGGGCGGTGTCGACTGGCAGCCCGAAGGTGAAGGGCAGCAGCATCGAGATGGTGGCGATGGGACCAAGGCCCGGCAGGACGCCGACGGCGGTGCCGAGCAGCACGCCGGCAAAGCAGTAGGCGAAGTTGGTCAATGTGCTGGCAGTCTGTAGGCCGAGCAGGAGCCCGCTGAAGATGTCCATTTCGACCTCTTGGAAACTAGGGTGCGCCGAGAGCCTGCAGCCAGCTCCCGACAAGGGGGATGGGCAGGCCGAGCAGCGTCACGAAAAGCACGCCGCAGACGAGTGAGAAGGCCACCGCGCCAGCTATGGCTTTCCAGTTTAGCTCGAAGCTGATGCTGGCGGTGCCGGCCCAGACGCACAGCAGCATTACCGCGAGGGGCAAGCCAAGCTTGTCGAGCAGGAAGCCGAAGACGACAATGGCAATGGTCACCGTGACAATGGGCAACCAGCGCGCCATGCGGATCACCTCGGACCGGTTCAGGCGTGAGCGTGCGAGGATGGCAAGTCCGGTCAGCGCCAGCAGCGCGGATATGGCGACCGGGAAGAAGCCGGGCCCCATGCGGCCGGGTGTACCCAGTGGGTATTGCAGCGCCATCAGCAAGGCAGCGAGGCCGATGGCGGCGAAGAGTCCCCCCTGCACCACATCCTGCGTTACTTTCATCTGTACTCTCCCTCTGCGCTTCCGCTGGTCATCTGCTAGCCCGGATAGCCCAGCACGGCCTTGACCTCGAGATATTCGCGGAAACCGTAGATGCCGAATTCACGGCCATTGCCGGACTGCTTGTAGCCGCCGAAGGGCAGGCTGCGGTCGAAGGCTGCGCCATTGAGATAGACGCGCCCGGCCCTGATGCGCTTGGCGAGTCTCAGCGCGCGCTGGGGGTCGCTGGACTGCACGAAGCCGGCAAGGCCGAAGGGCGTGTCATTGGCGATCTCGACAGCCTCGTCCTCGGTTTCGTAGTTGAGGATGGAAAGGACCGGTCCAAAAATTTCCTCGCGGGCGATGGTCATCTGCGGCGTGACGTCGCCAAAGACCGTGGGGTGGACGTAGTAGCCGCGGTTCATTTCGGCGGGGCGGCCCAGCCCGCCGGCGAGCAAGGTCGCGCCCTCGTCGATACCGGTCCGGATGAGCTTTTGCACCTTGTCGAACTGGCCTTGGCTGACCAGTGGCCCCAGGGTGGTTTGCGGCAGCAGCGGGTCGCCGAGCCTAATGCTGGCAACGGCGGTGCGAGCCGCGTCGAAGGCGGCATCGCGCTGGGATACATGCACCAGCATGCGCGTGGGGGACTGGCAGTTCTGCCCGGCATTGGTGTAGCAGGCGTGGACCCCGGCGATCACGGCGGCGCGGATATCGGCGTCCGGGAGGATAATATTGGCGGACTTGCCGCCCAGTTCCTGCGCCACGCGCTTGACGGTCGGGGCTGCGAGCATGGCAACGCGAATGCCCGCATTTGTTGAGCCCGTGAATGAGACGAGGTCGATCTCGGGATGGGAGGCGATGGCCTCGCCCACGGTCGGGCCATCGCCATTGACCAGATTGAAGACGCCGGCCGGGAGGCCCGAATCATGAATGATCTCGGCCAAGATCATGGCGCTGAGCGGCGCAATTTCGCTGGGCTTCAACACCACTGTGCAACCGGTTGCAATGGCTGGCGCAACCTTGGAAGCGACCTGGTTGAGCGGCCAGTTCCAAGGCGTGATCAGCCCGCAAACACCGATGGGCTCGTGGCGCACGATCCCGGCGCCCACGCGCTCCTCGAAGGCGAAATCGGCCAGCACACGGGCGGCTTCCTCGAAGTGAAAGAGCGCCACGGTGGCCTGCCGTTCGGTGGCGAAGGTGATGGGCGAGCCCATTTCGAGCGTCATGGTCCGCGCCAGTTCAGGCAGCCGGGTGCGGAAGCCGTCGATGATGCCGCGCAGCCAGAACAGGCGCTGGTCGACACTGGTCTCCGAATAGGTAGCGAAGGCGCGGCGGGCCGCGGCCGCGGCGCGGTCGACGTCGGCGGACGAGCCCAGGCTGATCCGATCGATGATCTCTTCGGTCGCCGGATTGATCACGCCAATCGTCGAGGCGTGCGCCGGGTCCACCCACGCCCCACCGATGTAGAACTTCAACCTGTCCATGCCTGTCCGTCCATGTGCCCAACAAGGGCAATCGCTGCTGCAACACTACTTCATAACCCCATGGCCGCAACGCACGACCCGGGGCGTTCCGTCAGGCGAATGTACGCCCTGGTTTCAAAGGTGGCGTCCCTCATCCACCGGCACGACAATGCCGGTGGAACTGGTCAGATTGACAATGCAGGCCACCACGGCCCGAGCGACATCGTCGGCCGTGGTGACATGCCCGAGCGGCAGGCGTTCGGCGGTCTTTTCCAGTTGCTCGCGGGTGCGGCCCGGCACGAAGCCGGTATCGACGCCGGCCGGCGAGACCGAAAAAACACGCACCTTGGGCGCCAGCACCTTGGCGAGGGCGACGGTCAGGGCATCCACCCCGGCCTTGGCCGCCACATAGGCGAGGCTGCTGCCGATTCCCGTGCGCGCTGCAATGGAGGAGACATTGACGATGGCCGCACCGGCGCCGCGTTCGAGCAGCGGACGAAAGGTGCGCATGACCGCAAACGGCCCGCGCAGGTTGATCATAACAGTGCGGTCAAAAATCTCGTCGCTCAGGGCCGCGAGATCGGCAGCCGGGACAGGCGTAGTCGTACCGCCGGAATTGACCAGGGCGTCGAGACTGCCGAAGCGTTGCTCGACCGCAGCGGCCGCCACCGTGATGCTCTGGGAATCCTCCATGGAGATGCGCATGGCAAGGTGTCCACTACCTTGAAGGCCAGCGACGACTTCATCGGCGATTTCCGGGCGGCTGTTGTAACCCACGATGACGGTAGACCCGAGGGCCGCGAGGCGAGCCGCCGTGGCCCGGCCGATGCCACTGCTGCCCCCGGTCACCAGGACGGTGCGCGGCACGGCAAGCGGGGGGATATCAATCATTGCCATAACAAATCTCCCAGCCGAATTAGGCCCTGAAGTCCCTGAGCGCCGTGGCGGCGGCGTTGCGGATGAAGCCGTGGTCGCTCGATATGACGATGGCCGTGGCGCCTAGCCCGGTGACGAACTCCATATCAGGCTTGCTGGTAGGCAGCATCATCAGCGGCGTGTCGGCGTCCTTGGCCGCTGCGGCGACGCGCCGGGCGAGGTCGGCGACCTTGCCAGCAGCCTCCGGATCATCGCGGAACGATGCCGTCAAGTCGCCCCGTCCGACGAACAGCGCGTCGACGCCCTCGACCCGGGCAATGTCGCCGGCTAGGTCGATGGCATGCTGATCTTCGATCATCGGGATCACGGCAACCTGGCTATCCTGCAACCGCATATGCTCAAGCGGAACGGCGCTGCCCCAGTTGCTGGCGCGCGACAGCCCGACAAAGCCGCGCGTACCATCGGCATAGCGGGCGGCGCGAGCGATCGCGTTGGCTTTTTCGACTGAGGCGACATGGGGCACCATGATGCCCATGGCACCCGAATCGAGGACTGAGAGCACGTTGGCTTCGGTGAATTCCGCGATACGGACGATGGGCGCCATATTGGAGGCGCGGGCGGCAAGGATCATCAGGTCGGTGATACTCCGGTCGAGCGGGGCATGCTCCTGGTCGATGATGATGAAGTCGTAGCCGATCTGGCCCAGCATCTCGATGACCTGCGTGGTCGGCAGCTTGACGAAGGTGCCGAACATGCGCTGGCGGCCAATCAGGCGATCGCGGAACGTCGAAAAATGCGGGCGCTGGTCGGACATGTGATCTCCTTGGCGTGCTTCTTCTATAGGGCGCTGGAAGCGGCACCCATGTTGAACGATCACCGTTTCTCTCTGCGAAACGCTGCCGGACCGTTTCTATTAGCGAAACGGCCGGGGAAACGCGTTGCGGGCGCACCGATCAAAATGGGAGCTAGGCCAGCAATGCCTTCAGCTTTCGAGGACCGAAAACGTGGCCGATCCGACTATCCTCACCTGCGCGGTGACGGGCAATATCACGACGCTGGCACAGACCCCCTATTTGCCAGTCACCCCCGAGCAGATCGCCAATGCCGGGCTCGAAGCCATCCGGGCAGGCGCAGCCATCATCCATGTGCATGTGCGCCATGACGATGGCGAGCCGAGCATGGAGCTCAAGCATTATCGCGAAGTGGTGGAGCGCCTGCGCGCTGCCGACGAGGATGTCGTCATCAACCTCACGACCGGGCCAGGCCAGCGCTTCATCCCGAGCGAGGACAATCCCAGTGTCGCGGCGCCGGGCACGACGCTGATCCGCCCCGAACCACGCGTGGTCCATGTCGAGGTGCTGCGCCCCGAACTATGCAGCCTCGATTTCAACACGATGTATTCGGGCTCGTCGGTCGTGATCAACACGCCTGCCAATATCGCCATCATGGCCGAGCGCATTCACGCCGCCGGTGTCCGGCCCGAGATCGAGGTATTCGACACCGGTGATATCCAGCTCGCCAACGAGATGGTTCGCAAGGGCCTGCTGGACGCGCCGGCCTTCTATCAGATCGTGCTGGGGATCCGGTACGGCGCAATAGCCACGACGGAGACGCTGGCCTATCTCAAGAACATCCTGCCGCCCGGCTCGCACTGGAGTGCCTTCGGCGTCAGCCGCTGGGAATTCCCGATGCTGGCACAGAGCTGGCTGCTCGGCGGCCACGTACGCGTCGGCCTGGAAGACAATGTGTTCCTTGAAAAGGGCGTGCTTGCGCAAAGCAATGCGCAGCTCGTCGAGAAGGCCGTGCGCATCGTGCGCGACCTGGGGGGCACCATCGCCACCCCCGGACAGGCCCGCGAAATCCTGGGACTGAAAAAACAGGCGCCGCAGCCGGAGTGACCCCTACGGCGCCAGTGAACGAGACAATCGAAGGAAGACCGGAAATGTATACTGCGAGCGACCCCCGATCCACGCTGGCCGGAAATGGGGCCAACCCCGAGCTGAGTTGGGTGCACAAGAGCTTCTTCGGCTCGCAGCTGGCGCTGTTCTACGGCACCCAGCCCCAGGTCAGCGACGCCTGCGGGCAAACCTGGATCAGCCGCGGACAGAATTTCGTGGTTGCCTACAGCAAGGGCGTCGAGGGCGGCACCTTTGTGCGCAACAACCAGCCGGACGAATATGCGGTGATCATCCCGGACGCCGAGACCCGGGTCGAGATCACGACCAAAGCCGGCACGGAGGTGGTGCCCGGATATTCCGTGGTGTTCGTGCCGCCTGGCAACAGCACGATCCGCATGCTGACATCGGGCACTATCGTACGGCTACTGACCCCGAAATCCGAAGACCTGGCCAATGCCTCATCAAACGCGGACGCCTTCCGGGAGGCGCACCCGAATGTGCCCCCCTTCCAGGCCTGGCCGGAACCGCCAGGCGGGCTGAAGCTGCGGTGGTACACACTGGACGTGCCGGAGGACCCGTTGCGCTTCGGCCGCATCTATCGCTGCACGACCTTCATGGTGAATTTCCTCACGCCCCGCATCGGTCCGCGGGCACGCGACAATGTTTCCCCGCACCATCACGACGATTTCGAGCAGTGCTCCCTGGCCTTGACCGGCGCCTTCACCCACCATTTGCGCTGGCCGTGGACCACCAACATGAATGTCTGGCGGGACGATGAGCACCTTTATTGCGAGTCGCCGTCGGTCTGCGTGATCCCACCCCCCTCCATCCACACCACAACCGCCGAGGGCCCCGGAGTGAACCAGCTGGTCGACATCTTTGCCCCGCCGCGCATGGATTTTTCGGCCAAGCCGGGCTGGGTGCTGAATGCCGACGACTATCCGATGCCCAACGCGTAGCCGACACTGTGCGTTGAAAATAGAACGGCCGGGGTGGTGGGCACCCCGGCCTTTCTGTTGCTCGCGTGCGCGATCGATCAGGGCGTCAGGCCGACCAGGCGACTTGGGTTGGTGGTCACCATGGTGCGGACATCGGCCTCGCTGTAACCCAACGCCAGGCAGAGCTTGATCGCCTGGCGCATGCCTTCGACAGGGGTGGGATTGTCCACCTGGCCCAGGTCGGAGCCGATCGAGGAATTGGCCACGCCCGCCGCATCGATATGATCCTTGAGCTCCTGGGGCGAATAGACGTTGAAGCGCGAGTCGACATACATGGCGGCGGATTGTTCAACGATGACGCCGAGTTTGGCGAAGTCGCGCACGTCTTCCGGGGTGAAATGGAGGCCGTACATCGGATGATTGATCAGCAGCCGCTTCACGCCGCGGCTGCGCGCCTCGTCGAACAGCTTCCAGATTTCCCAGACATGCAGATGCCCGGACGAGAGGATGACATCGAACTCGGCGATCTGGTCGAGGATCTGCTTGACGATGTCGAGGACGTTGCCGAGTTCGTCGAGCACGGTCAAAGCCGGCGAATTCATCAGTTGCACGTTGGAGACCAGTCGCGACTTGCGGTGCGCGCTGCGGATGTGGTTGGCAGACTGCGCGGTAGGCATCCAGATCAGCTTGGCGCCCATCTTGAGCTGAGCATCGACCACATAGGGATTCAGCCCGCCGGTGGAATTGTTCAGCACAAGGCCACTGAACATGGAGAAATCGGGCTTTTCGATCAGCCGCTCCATCAGCGGGATGAACGGTGCGGCGGAATAGTGATGGTCCTTGAACAGCACGGCGCGCATGCCGGCCTTGATGGCCTCTTCGGCGGCCTGCATATGGTCAAGTTGCCGGGGCATAGTGGAGGGTCCCGAATGCACGTGCAGATCGAGTGCGCCACGCAGCAGAGCAGCTGCAACGCCCTCATCCACGCCGGCCATAAGCTGCCGCGCCTCTTCCCGATTTTGCTGACTGGTGCCCATGAAAACTCTCCCGCTGATCCCAGCCGGCATAGAGGTTGACGCCGGCGTCGCTCAACCTATAGTCCCCCCTGTTTCGTAGCGCGGAACGCGCATCGCAGAAGGACGGCGACCAGTGGGCATCAGATCGATCGAACGCTGTCTCAACGTGTTGCTGGAGCTCAACCAGCAACCCATCAACACCATTGCGCAGCTGCATGCCCGCACCCGCCTGCCTAAGCCGACGCTCGTGCGCATCCTCAAGACACTTGAGGAAGCAGGCTATGTCGAGAACGACACGCGCCAAGGTGGCTACCAGGTCAGCGCGATGGTGACCTCGCTGAGCTCCGGCTATCACAAAGGTCCGCTGGTGGTGGAGGCCGGCCGGGCCTGGGCATTGGCCATAACGCGCAAGTACAAATGGCCAGTGGCCATCGCTCTGCCCGACTATACCAGCATGATCGTGCGCTTCAGTACCGTGCCCGACAGTCCGGTGTCGCCGTTTCACAGCACGGTCAACCGGCGCCTGCAGATGCTGACGCGCGGGATGGGGCTGGCTTATGTCGCCTTTGTCGAAAGCGAGGAATTCGCGCTGATCCTCGATGCCCTGACCAAGTCGGACGACCCCGAGGATGGGCTGAGCCACCATCCCGATGAGCTGAACCACCTGCTGACACGGGTGCGCAAGGCAGGTTACGCGACGCGGGCATCGTTTGTCGAGCCGCGCAACTCCAATACCATCGCGGTGCCGATCATCAGCCAGGAGGGCCGCGTACTAGCGAGCCTGGGCCTTACCTATTTCAAGTCGGCCTTTGCTACGGAACAGGAGGCGTGCGAGCGCTTCGTGCCGATTTTGCAATCGGCGGCCGTTGCGATTTCGGACGATCTTGGCCGCCTGTCCAAGAACATGTCGGTGGACGTGTCGGAGTTCGGAGCGATCTAGGGTCGCTCGCCGGCCCGGGCTTCATCCATCGCCAGCACGACCTTGCCGAGCTGCTCGTTGGCGTCCAGCAGAGCGTGGGCTTCCCTGACCTCGGTCAGTGGGAACACGGCGTGGATGCGCGTGATCATCCTGCCCGATTCAAGCAGCGGCCACACGGCCTCTACCAACGCCGTTGCCAAGCTGCCTTTGTAATCCGGGCCGCGTGGCCGCAAGGTCGATCCGGTCAGCGTCAGGCGGCGGCGGACGAGGTCGCGGATATTGACTTCGGCCGTCTTGCCCTGATGGCTGGCGATGAAGACCAGGCGTCCATCATAGGCCATGAGATCAAGCTGCTGCTGCACATAGGGCCCGGCCTGCGCATCAAGGACGACATCGAGGCAGTGCTCGCCGGCGTACTCGCGGATGGCGCCGGCCCAATCCTGGCGATAATCGAAGACCGCGTCGGCCCCCAGTTCGGTGCAGGCGGCGCGTTTTTGGGCGTCGCTCCCCGTGGCGAACACTCGGGCATTGCGCAGCAGCTTGGCCATCTGGATACCGGCCATACCGACACCGCTGGAGCCGCCCTGGATCAGCAGTGTTTCACCCTCGCCCAGCCGACCCAGCCAGATGATGTTGTTCCAGGCGGTGAACAGGGCCTCGGGGAGCGACGCGGCCTCGATGAAGCTGAAGCCAGCGGGAACGGGCATACATTGCACAGCCGGCACTACCAGGTAATCGGCATAGGCGCCGCCATTGGCCAGAGCACAGACTGCGTCGCCGACCTTGAGCGTATCGACGCCCTCGCCCACCGCCGCAACCCGCCCGGCCGCATCAAGCCCAGGAATGTCGGTGACGCCAGGCGGTGGCGGATAAAGCCCGCGCCGCTGCTGGATGTCGGGGCGGTTGACGCTGGCGGCGAGCACTTCGAGCAGCACCTCGCCGGGACCCGGCGCGGGCGTCTCCCGGTGGACGATGTCCAGCACCTCGGGCCCGCCGGGCTCGGTAATTTCAACGACGCGCATACGCTCATCCTCTTTCAATGAGGCCTGTCCGTTAGCAGCTTGTGGCGTCGCTACAAATCGGCTCTCACTTGATTTCGGTGCGTGGAACGCGCTTCCTGCTCCAGCAGCGCGTTCCGTCAGGCGGAACTTGTGGCCAAGCGACATTGTTCCGCCGGCCGATGGCCGCAAGGGTCAAAACGTGGCGTCGACTGCCATTTTGCCAGAAGTTGCCTTGCTTCCAAACCGGACGACCGCTTCATGACGATACATTCCGACCTGCTTGCCGCACTGATCTTTCTTAGTTTCGGCATTGTCGCCGTCGTCATCGGGGCGAGCTACGGCTTTGGGTCGCCGGCGGCGCTAGGTTCTGGAGCAATGCCGATGCTGGTCGGAGCCGGTCTCTGCGCTATGGGGGTGGTGCAATTGGTGCAGAATGCGGCGGCGCGGCGGGCCGGGCAGCAATTCGTCTCGGCCTTCCCGCGGCGCGAACTGCGCCCGCTGCTGCTGATCCTGGTCGCCGTTCTCGCCTTTGGCCTCCTGATCGACCGGCTGGGCCTCTTGCCTGCCCTCGCTGCACTGGTTGGCATCAGCTGGTTTGCCGACAGCGGGGGGCGAAAACGCGAGATGCTAGCTGTCATGGTGTGCGTCGGGGTTCTCCTCGTGGCCATCTTCTATTTCGGACTGGGCATTCCGTTCCGCCTCGTCAGCTGGAGATTCTGAGCCATGGATCTGGTTTCCTCGCTCGTCATGGGCCTGCAGGTGGCGGTTACGCCGATCAACCTGCTCTATTGCCTGCTGGGCGTGACGCTCGGCACCGCCATCGGCGTGCTGCCGGGCGTCGGTCCCATCATCACCATTTCGCTGCTATTGCCACTGACCTTCGGGCTGACACCCGAGGCCTCCATCATCATGCTGGCCGGCATTTTCTATGGCGCGGCCTATGGTGGCTCGACCACCTCCATCCTGGTCAACCTGCCCGGCGAAGCGGCATCGGCCGTGACTTGCATCGACGGCCACCAGATGGCGCGGCAGGGGCGCGCCGGCTCGGCACTGGCGGTTGCAGCGCTGGGCTCCTTCTTTGCCGGCACGGTGGGCACGCTGATCATCGCCCTGGCCGGTCCGCCGCTGGCAAGCATCGCCATGCGGTTCGGCGCTACCGAATATGCGGCCCTGGTCTTCGTCGCCTTGCTCAGCACGGCGGCGATGACGCGGGGTGGCGTCGTCAAGGGCATTGGCGTGGCTTTGCTCGGCATGGTGTTCGGCACGGCCGGGTCCGATGTCTCGACCGGCATGTTCCGCTTCACCTTCGGCATTCCCGAACTGCGCGATGGCGTGGAATTCGCGGTGCTGGCCGTGGGGCTGTTTGCCGTGGCCGAAATCATCGGCAATATCGGCGAGCCGCAGGGCGATGCCGTATCGTCGCGCAATATCGGCCGGCTATGGCCATCGCGTGAAGACTTCCAGCGATCCTGGCCCGCAGTATTGCGGGGTACGGGGCTGGGCGCTCTGCTCGGTGTGCTGCCGGGCGCCGGTCTCGCGATGAGTTCCTTCACCGCCTACATGATGGAAAAGACGGTATCCAAGGACCCGTCGCGGTTTGGACAGGGGGCGGTTGAAGGTGTGGCAGCACCAGAATCGGCGAACAATGCGGCATCGCAAACCGCGTTCATCCCGACGCTGCTGCTGGGCGTTCCGGGCAGCCCCACGATGGCGCTGATGCTGGGTGCCTTCATGATCCATGGTGTCCAGCCCGGGCCGCGCATGATGGGGGATCACCCGCAGCTGTTTTGGGGCCTGATCGTCTCGATGTGGGTCGGCAACCTGTTGCTTGTGGTACTCAACCTGCCGCTGATCGGTCTGTGGGTGAGGCTGCTGCGTGTGCCCTACCACTGGCTCTATGTGTTCGTGCTGGCCTTTGCCTGTGTCGGCGTGTTCACGCTCAGCTCGTCGCAATTCGACATCTATTCGCTCGTGTTCTTCGGCGCTCTTGGCTATCTGCTCAAGGCAGCGGGCTGCAATCCGGCTCTGTTCATCCTCGGCTTCATCCTCGGGCCGATGTTCGAGGAGAACTTCCGCCGCGCCATGACGCTGTCGCGCGGCGATCCAATGATCTTCCTCGAGCGTCCGATCAGCCTGACGCTGGTGCTGATCGGCGTCGCCGTGCTGCTGGCCACGACGACCTCCTTTGTGCGGCGCGGCCGCGCCGAGGCGACGGACTGAAGCAACCGTGGCAGCAACCGCCGGACCGACAAAAACCTACGCCGGGCGTCCCCGCATAGGTTTTCATTATCGGGCAGCGCTAGCTAATTGCGCAGCGGCGCCAGGATGGACGCGATGTCGTCTGCATCATCAAGGCCCAGCAGACCCTCGATCAACCGATCGGCGGTATCGGCAGGGAGGACGCCGTCGACATTGCTGCGGAACTTGTCGAGATAAACCGCTTCGCTGGCCGGGTTGCGGCTCGTACCCAGCATATCTTCGACTGTGTGACTGATCACCCGTCCGTCGGCCAGATCGATGGTCACGACACCACGCGATCGGCTGGTGTCGGCATCGGCAAGGGGGTCGGCGATGTGGACGACCCTGTCGGCCAGCGCGTTGATCAGGGGATCGGTGATGCTGGATTGGCTGTAGGAGGATTTGCCGAAGCGCCCCAGCGCCAGGGCTTCGGCGACGGTATGCTGCAGGCTGATGCGGCCATGCCAGGAGGTGCGCGGCCGACGCTTTTCTTCCACCGGTTCGCACACGGTGCGGAAGGAACGCTGCATGATTTCGCAGCGGATTTCGACGATGTCCTCAAGCCGGAATGCGTGGTTGGCACGCAGCTCGAGCGCGGCCGCGATGAAGGGCATCAGCGTATAGGCGCAGGGATAAAGCTTGGGCGCGATGTTGAGTACCTCCCAGCGCGTGCCCAACTGATCGGTGAGGGCGCCGAAGCGGAAATCCACATCGGACTGGATGTAGCTGCGGTACCAGCCGAATTTGCCCTCAAACACTTCTGCGGGCCCGGAAATTCCCTGCGCGGCCAGCGCCGCGGCGCGAATGCCGGCTGCGGCCGCGAAGCCGACATGGAGAATCTTGGTGTCGGTGCCATCCTGGAAGGCACTGATGGAGCCGGCCGATAGACTGGCGGCGGTACCGACCGCATCGGCCATGACCTTGGGCGACAGTCCGCGCAACCGTGCCGCCGTATAGGCGGCGGCGAAGACGCCATAGACCGCGGTGGGATGAAAGCCCAATTCGTGCATGCGCACCGGCGACACCTGACCCAGACGGCAGAAGATTTCCGAGCCGATCAGGACGGCTTCTAGAAATTGACGCCCGCTGGTCGGGGCTTGCTGCGCCTGCGCCAGGGCGGCCGCCAGCACGACGCCGGTGGTGTGGATATTGGAGGCGATATGGGTATCGTCGAATTCGAGGAGCGAGGCGGCCACGCCGTTGAGGAAGGCGGCGCCGGCAATGGAGGTCTCGCCGCGATCCCAGAGGGCATGGGCACCATTGCCGCCGTCGGTCTCGCGTTGGGCGCGCGCTGCGGCCTGGACGCCGCGCAGGCTGCTCGATGCAAGCATGACGCCGACATGGTCGAGAATGCGCAGCTTGGCGTTGTGGATGACCTCGTCCGGGGCATCGCCGAGCGAGAAGCCGACGGCCCAGCCGGCAAGTTTGGAACTCAAATATGGCATCGGCAGCCCCCCGGTCGGGATTGGCCCCGGGGGCCGTTGATAGGGGCCGATGGCGGCGTCGCCAGCGGCCTGCTCGGATCGCGATTAAAACGGCCGCCGGCGCAATGCTATGCGCCGGCGACGGCTGGTGTCAGTCAGATTACTGCGAGAGGCCGAGGCCGGTCAGCAATTCCTCGAAGCGGTCGTAGTCGGCGCGCAGCGCGGCATCGAGATCGGCGCCGCTCATGAAGCGCGGCGTGACGTTGGCCTTGCTCAGCTTGTCGGCGAAGGCCGGATCAGCGATGGCTTCCTCAAGCGCCGTTTCCACCATGGCGACGACCTCTTCGGGCATGCCGCTGGGGCCCATCACCATCTGCCAGCCGGTGCCGCTGATGCTGTCATAGCCGATCGAGGCCAGGGCCGGCACGTCAGGGAATTCCTCCATCGGCTCGGCGCCGGGAACGGCGAGCGCCGTCACCGCGTCCTGGCGTGCCTGCGGCACAGCGGCGGCATCCATCATGAACTGGATGTCCCCCGACAGCACGGCCTGCACGACTTCCGCGGCGCCCTTGTAGGGAATGTGCGTCGCCTCGATGCCCATAACGTTGAGCATGTCCACCGTCGAGACGTGCCCGGTGGAGCCGACGCCGACCGAGCCGTAGTTCATCTCGCCGGGATGTTCCTTGCCATAGGCGACGAACTCCTGGATCGTCGTCACCGGCAGCGACTTGGATGAAACCAGCACGCGCTTGGCCTCGCTGACGTTGGCGATGGCGGTGAAGTCCTCGAAGGGCTCGAAGCCGACGTCGGCCAGATGCGGCGCGGTGGTGAAGATGGCATTACCGGCCAGCAGCAGCGTCGAGCCATCGGCGGGGGAACGAGCGACCTGCTCGGCGCCAATGGCACCGCTGGCACCGCCGACATTTTCCACGACAAAGTTGACGCCGAGCCGGCGGCCGAGTTCATCGGCCACGATACGCCCGACTGTGTCGCCGGCGCCGCCTGCCGCATAGGGCACGACCATGGTCACGGTGTCGACAGGATAGGCGCTCTGCGCCAGGGCCGGCGCCCCGACAGAAAGCGTCAGCATGGCGGCCAGAATTGCAGCTTTTTGTTGTTTCATAGTGTTCCTCTCCCTGTTGTCCAGCACAGTGACAGTTCTTGGCCGACGTTCACCAGCCTTGACCGCTGCTCATTTCGTCAAACGAAACGACGTCACGCCCGGTGTTTGATGCACCAGACAGCGAGCAAGATTCAAAAAATATGGCGTCAC
>JAKFDU010000152.1:0-15211 GCA_036675975.1 Devosia sp.
CGGCGGCAATCCGTTCAAGGGTGAAGCGGGCCTGAAGCCGGAACAATCGAAGCAAGCCAGCATCGGCCTGCCACCGCTCCACATCCGCGCCCGCAAACTCCGCTACATCGTCGACGGCTACGGCCTAGCCGCATCAGACCGCGCGCGTCTCGTCCCTGTTATGATCGAACTGGCCACCCACGACGCCGCCAACGAAGCCATAGAGGCCGCGCTCACCCCGGACACCAACCCGGCCGACGCACTGGCGGCGGTTGCATGGCGGCTACGGAGCGCGGCGTGGATGGGGCGGAACAGGGGGGCGCTAGAGGCGGTGCTTGTGTAAGGGGCTGGCACCGCGTCGGGACCTTATCTTGGCTCCGACGACACCGCCGTCTCATTCGCAATAGTGCGAGTTAAGCCGATTGCTATGCGGGTTACGCTGGGTAATTGGCGATGCTTTTCTAGTTTACCACCGGGTCATTCGGCGAAGACCGGAATCCATGTCCGTGGTTTGCCGTCACATCCAACGTATGGATGACCCACCGCATGGATTCCGGCCTGCGCCGGAATGACATCGTGGCGTGGCGGCCCTCTCCTCCCCGCTTGCCTCCGCGTCCCGCCGGGCGCAGAATGTCCCTTATGGACCGCCACCCGCAGAAAGAAGCGGGGACGATCGCCTGGCACATTGTCAGGCCGGGTCAGCCGGCCGGGAGGACGGTATGCGCATCGGGTTCGAACTGTGTCTCGTCATAGCCGTGTCGGTGGCGCTGGTGGCTGGCGTGTCTGCGGCGCCGAAAGTGCCCATTTCCAAGCCGAGCGTGGGGATGACCATCCAAGTCAATCCCGGTGGCGTCGCGCCACCCACGGTGGCGCCGCCCGACGCTGTGCCACTCACCGAGTCCGAATGCGAGGGCTTGGGCGGCAGCGTGGTGCCCGACAAGGATATCTGTTCCAGCGGCGCCTATTGCATGACCGAGGACCAGGCCGGCAATCGCCGCCGGGTCTGTCTTTCTGTCTTTGTGCCATAGGGAGGAGACGACATGAAAACCACAGCTATCGCGCTGATCCTGCTGGCCCTGCTGGCGCCGGCCACGGCTGCGCCGCTCACAAGGCCATTGCCGCAATCGAAGCCCATGCCGCTGGCGACCGATGTCGGCCCGCTGCCGCTGACCGACAGCGAATGCACCAATCTGGGCGGCACCGTCCGCTCGACCATGGTCAAGGAATGCGCCTCGGGCAAGGTCTGCCGCCGCGCCGACGCCGAGGGCGTGGTGCGCTCGGTCTGCATCAGCGCAGCCAGCTGAACCGGGTCGGCGGAGGCTCCCGGTGACCGGCGGCAAGCTGCGCCCCGTCGGCACGGCGCTGCCAGCGGCGATCACAATAGGCACCCTAAAGCGGCGGTTGCACCGTATCGGGGAAGGGCACCCGCTCGGGCGGGAAGGCCGGCGCATCGCCGGGATCGTCGTCGGGCAGCGGATTATCCTCCCAATCGGGGTCGATTTCACCGGGGCCAATGGGCGGCACCGGGCCGGGATTGGTCTCGTCGGGCAGCGTGGGGATAGGCTCGGCCGGGGGAATCTGCATGGCGCGTCTCCTTTGCGAGAAGCAATCGCCGCGAGGGGGCGAGGTTCCCACGAAAAACTTATCCCCGCGCCCAATCCCTCCAGCATACTCCCTCCATTCCCGCCATACACGCGGCCCGCACGCAGGGTCGGGCGGGGAGGACGGGGGATGGGGGCGCTCATCCAGCAGGGGGGAACTCAGCAGCTGCGCTTGCGATACAGCGTACCTGGCCTGGACCTTGCGAAAACCGGCTCGTGACGGGCGGTCATTGGACCGTTTGTTTGTTTCGTATGGTACAATGGCCGCCCGTTACCGTTTAGGGCGCACTTGCGCTCCGTGCCTGCGCCATAACCGCGACGCCTTCGGGCCGGGCGGCATTTCGGCACGTCCGATCACAATCGGAAACTCCGCGCCCGCCCCAATCGTTAAGCCAGATCAGCCAGAGGAGACCACTATGGCCCAGCAGAGCAATACCGAGCCGCGCGGCACCGAGAAAACCACCGGCGCCCGCACCCGCGAGCAGCAGAAGGCGGTCATCGAGGGGCGCGAGAAGACCCGTGGCGCCGAGGTCGATCCGCACCAGAAATCGCTGGCCGAAGCCCGCCAGGATGCCGAGCAGCCGGCCGGGGAGTTCGAGATTTCCCATGGCGACCGCTCCATAAAGCGCGGCGCCAATCAGGAAAGCGAACACCACAAGAACAGGCAGCACTAGGCCAGAAGGAGACTCTCTGATGGTCCAGCAATCCCTCCTCCAGCCCGGCGGGCCGGCGCCGCGGCGCGGCTTTGGCGGCGGCAGTTTCGTCGCCAAGTTTCTCGAGGCGCAGAACCTGGTCTATCCGCAGGTGCTGCACGAGCTGCGCGCCGGACAGAAGCGCACACACTGGATGTGGTTCATCTTCCCGCAGATCGCGGGCCTGGGCCGCACCGCGGTGTCGCGCCATTTCGCCATCGAGGGCCTCGACGAGGCCGAAGCCTATCTCGCCCACCCGATCCTTGGCGGCCGGCTGCGCGAATGCACGCAGGCCGTGCTGCTGCATGCCCCGGGGGGAACCGCGCCGCGCGACCTGACGCAGATTTTCGGCACGCCTGACGATCTCAAGTTTCACTCGTCGATGACGCTGTTCCACCGGGCCAATCCGGACGAGCCGCTGTTCGACCGGGCCCTGCGCGCCTTCTTCCGCAACCGCGAGGACCCGGCAACCATCGACCTGCTCTAGGATCGCCGGGTGATCGACACCAGCCGGCCCTCGCCGCCCGGCGGAATGGCCAGCGCGACCGTCACGGTGGCCGCCGCGACGATTTCGGGCGAACGCGCCGCCCATTCGACCAGCACGATGGCATCAGGATTGTCGAGCAAGCCGAGTTCGTCCACCTCGCGCGGATCGCCCAGCCGGTAGAGATCGGCATGCAGCACGGGGCCCTGGGGCGTGTCATAGGGCTGCACCAGCGCAAAGGTTGGCGAGGGCACATCGAGCGCGGGATCAGCGGCCAGGGTGCGGATGATGGCGCGGGCGAGCGCGGTCTTGCCGGCGCCGAGATCGCCCTCGAGAATGACGAGGTCGCCCGGGCGAAGCGTGGCTGCCAGCTCGGCCCCCAGGGCCTCGGTTGCGGCGTCGTCGGCCAGCAGCCGTTCCATTATTCCGCGACGCCGGCCATGGCGCTGTCGCGCGGCAGGTTGACGATGATGCGCGAGCCGCGCGGTTCGCGTTTCTCAGCCGAGATGGTGCCGCCATGGAGGTTGACGAAGGTCTTGACGATGGCAAGGCCGAGGCCCGCCCCGCGCTGGCGGCCACTTGGGGTGTCGATGCGGGTCTGGATGGCGGCGCGCATTTCGTCGGTCACCCCGGGGCCCTCATCCTCGATGATGAACAGCATGCGGTTGGCGCGATGGCTCACCGAAAGCCGGATCTCGCCACCGGGCGGCGAGAAGCGGGCGGCGTTGGAGAGCAGGTTATAGAGAACCTGCACGATGCGCGTCCCATCGGCGATGAAGGGCGGCAGGCCGTCTTCGACCTCGACCACCAGGTTGATGGGCTTTTCGCCCGAAACTTCGGGGAAGGTTGCCGACAGGCCGGCACGGGCCTTGTCGACCAGCGTCTGCACGTCGAGCAGCTCTGGCCTGAGTTCGGCAATGCCGGCATCGACCGAGGCGAGGTCGAGGATGTTGTCGATCAGCACGCCCAGCGTCACCGAGCTGGCGCGGATATAGTCGATATAGGCGCGCTGTCGCTCGTTGAGGCTGCCGCCCTCGCTGCCGGCCAGCAGATCGGCGAAGCCGATGATATTGGTCAGCGGCGAGCGCAGTTCATAGGAGACGTTCTCGACGAACGCGTCCTTGAGCAGGTCGGCCGCCACCAGCGCATCGTTGCGCTCCTTGAGCACCTTGGAATAGCTGGCGCTTTCGGTGACATCGAGAAAGGTCATCATGGTCTGCCCGTCGGGCAGGCGGGTGATGGCATAATCGAGCAGCCGCCCATCGGAGCGGTTGAGCCGCCCGGTCTGGTCGGAACGGGTGGGGTTGAGGTCGATGATGCCGCGCTTGAGGTCGCGCCAGATGCTGGCGCCGTCTTCAGGGATGGCGCGGCCGCTGGCCTCGGCGATCTGGTCGATATGGGGGTTCTGCCCCAACGCGTTCATCGGCAGCTTCCACAGCGCCGACAGCCGCGGATTGCTGAGGGTCAGCCGCCCATTGGTGCCGAACACCGCCACCGCCTCGCTCAGCGCGTTGATGGTTTCGCGCTGCACATTGGAAAAGGCCTTGTTGGTCGATTCCAGTTTCAGCCGTTCGGTAATGTCCTCGTAGACATAGATGACGCCACCCGCGGGGCCCGCCGGCGCCGAGATCACCTTGATGGTGCGGCCATCGGGCAGGTGCCAGGGCTCATTCTCGTGCGGCGTCTTGCGGGTATAGGATTGCAGGTGCTGGCTGCGCCAGGTCTGGTAATCGACCTGGTTGGGCAGCATGCCGTCGGTCCGCAGCTTATCGAGGATGGCGCGCTCGTCGAGGCCAGGCACGAGGAAGGTGCGGCTCAGGTTCCACAGCGTGGCAAAGGCAGCGTTGAACTGGACCAGTTCGCGGCGGGCGTTGAAAATGGCGATGGGCGTGGTGAGCGCGCCGATAATGCCGCCGATATGGGCAAGGCCCGTCACCACGGGCTGGTTGGATTCGTCCTGCACCGGGCGCAGATAGCCGGCGCGGCCGCCGACGATGGGAAATTCCACCAGCTCGAACGAGCCCTGGCCAGGCCAGGCCACAGTCATGGTGCCGGGGCCATCGCTCTTGGCGCAATCGAGCAGGTGCTGCTTGAGCTGGGCGGTATCGAGCAGTTCGGGCGGCGCAGCCTCGGTGCCGGATTTGCCGAGGGTCTTGGCCAGTTGCAGGTAGGCGTCGTTGGCAAAGATGAGGCGATGATCGCGGTTGCGCGCAAAGGACGGATTGGGCAGCGCCGAGAGAATGGCGCGCACGCTGGCGAGATCGCCGGTGGCCGCCGCAGCCACCAGGGTCGGCTCGGACTGGGCCTGGAGGAATGCCGGCCGCAGGCGCATGGCCGCGCCACCGCCAAGCACCCAGCCATTGGCCCGGATCAGCCGGCCATCGAGCGCATTGAGGCTGACGGCAAAGGCATGGCCGTTGACGCGCAGGTCTTCGAGCAACCGCGCCAGCTTGTCGGCATCGCCATGCGACAGCCAGCTGGGGAAATTGAGCACGCTTTCGGGCTGCCGTCCCGGCGGCAGGACCGAGGCGGCCTGGCCGAGTAGCCGCGGCGCGCCATTGCTGTTCTCGGTCCAGAGCACCGTGACTTCGCGCGTGCCCGACAGCAGGGCTTCATATTCATCGACCAGGGCCCGCAGGCCGGCGATCTGGCTGGCGGCGCGATGGCGCGCAGCCTTGCCGTCCTTGAGCATGGTGCGCACCACGGCCATGGCCAGCAGGGCAAAGCCCCCGGCACCGACGGTGATGGCGAGGGGCGCGGCGCCGACAAAGCTGGCCGCATTGATGCCCTGAGCGAGGGCGGGGACCGCCGTCATCAGGGTAAGAGGGGCCGCAGCAAGTACTGCGAATCCCCGATGCTTCCGGAAATGATCCGGCGCCATGCGCTGCCCTCTTGGTCAAAATGTTCGTTGCCAGCCCGGCCACAAGGCAGCCGGTACGCCCAACTCAAGCGAAGTGGCCAAACGCGGAGTCCCAAGGGAAACCGGCCATCTTCGAACCGGTTGCATGTCCCCCAGCAACCGAATCACCATGACCATACCGGCCCGGTGAATCGCCTAAAAGAGTCTTAATGGCTGTGCATTATGGGCAAAGCATTGATATCGGGGATTGACCGAGAACGAAGCAGCAACGGCCGCTAGCAACCCGTTCATCGTGTACTGCGGCCCCAGCCCCTCACAGCGTCCCCCATCAAGGGAGGCGCCCCTCGGTAGGTTGAACTGGATTTCACCCATCGCGTGGAGAGAAACCTCCCCCGCGACGGGGGGGTAGGAGGGGGTGGGCACAAGCACCGGACGTGAAAACGCCCGCAGCCAAGGCCACGGGCGTCTAGAAACTTTAGCGGATCAGATCAATAGCGGTATTCGCTCGACTTGAACGGCCCCGTCTGGCTCACGCCGATATAGTCGGCCTGCTCCTTGGTGAGCTTGGTCAGCTTGGCGCCCAGCTTGGCCAGGTGCAGTTCGGCGACCTTTTCGTCGAGATGCTTGGGCAGCACATGCACCTTCTTCTCGAGCTTTTCGCCATTGGTCCACAGTTCGATCTGGGCCAGCGTCTGGTTGGAGAAGCTGGCGCTCATGACGAAGCTGGGGTGGCCGGTGGCATTGCCCAGGTTCACCAGGCGCCCTTCGGACAGCAGGATCAGGCGCTTGCCATCGGGCTTTTCGACCAGGTCGACCTGCGGCTTCACATTGGTCCACTTGAAGTTGCGCAGGCCGAGCACGTCGATTTCGTTGTCGAAGTGGCCGATATTGCAGACGATGGCCATGTCCTTGAGCTTGCGCATGTCATCGACCATCAGCACGTCGCGGTTGCCGGTGGCGGTGACGACGATGTCGGCGCGCGGGGCGGCCTCTTCCAGCGTCACGACCTCGAAGCCTTCCATGGCAGCCTGCAGGGCGCAGATCGGGTCGACTTCGGTCACCAGCACGCGGGCGCCGGCGCCGCGCAGCGATTCAGCCGAGCCCTTGCCTACGTCGCCGAAGCCGCAGACCACGGCAACCTTGCCGGCCAGCATCACGTCGGTGCCGCGACGGATGGCGTCGACCAGCGATTCACGGGTGCCGTACTTGTTGTCGAACTTGGACTTGGTCACCGAGTCATTGACGTTGATGGCCGGGAAGGGCAGCTCGCCCTTGGCATGCAGCTGGTAGAGGCGCATCACGCCCGTGGTGGTCTCTTCGGACACGCCGCGGATGGCTTCCTTGATGCGCGCGAAGAAGCCCGGGGTCTGGGCCAGGCGGCGCTTGATGGTAGCGTGGAAGATTTCTTCTTCCTCGTTGCCTGGCTTACCCAGCGCAGCGATGTCCTTTTCGGCCTTGGCGCCGTTGAGGACATACATGGTGGCGTCGCCACCGTCGTCGAGGATCATGTTGGGGGTGAGGCCATTGCCCCAGTCCATCATGCGGTCGGTGAAGTCCCAGTACTCTTCCAGCGTCTCGCCCTTATGGGCAAAGACCGGGATGCCGGCAGCGGCGATGGCCGCTGCGGCATGGTCCTGGGTCGAGAAGATGTTGCACGAAACCCAGCGCACCTGGGCGCCGAGTGCGACCAGCGTCTCGATGAGCACGGCGGTCTGGATGGTCATGTGCAGCGAGCCGGCAATGCGGGCGCCCTTGAGCGGCTGGGCCGCGGCATATTCCTCGCGGATCGCCATCAGGCCGGGCATTTCGATCTCGGCAATCTGGATTTCCTTGCGGCCATAGGCGGCGAGGGAGATGTCCTTGACCGCGTAATCGGTCGATTGGGTGCTCATGAGAGGCTCCGGCAACGTGAATGGGGATCGTTGCTCCTGCTATACGCAAGGCCGCGACCCGGATCAACCAGGGACATAAAGAAATGTTTATATCTACTTACCGATAGGCGGCGTAACGCCTGCGCCGGAAGGGAAGACTGGCAAACCGCCACAGGCCCGACAGCACTAGGTAGCCCAGGATAAACCCGCCGCCGGCATAGAGGATGCCTTCCATGGTGACGGGAATGGCCGGCTGGTAGCTCTCGAGGGTCCGCCGCCCGATATCAGTGTCGAGATAGGCCGGCAGCAACTGGAACCGCTCGACCGGCCCGGCGTCCTCGATGCGCGCGAGCGTAGTGCTGAGCTGATCATAGCGCTGGAACGTCGCCGTCATCGACCCGCCGCGCCCGGCGAGGAATTCGTCATTGGAGGCATTGTAGCGCTCCAGCGCTGCGGCCCGATCGAGCCCGCCGGCGACCGCCGCGCGATCGAAATCCTCAGTGATGACGCGCAGCTCATCCACCGCCCCACCGAGGCGCTGGGTATATTGCTGGGCATATTCGGGAAACTGGCTGAGCGCGATGGCCAAGGCCAGCCCACCGATACCGGCAATCATCCGTCGCATACGCGTCCTCCGCTCGCCCAGACAATGTGGGAGAGGGCGGAGCGTTCCGCAACCGTCCCAGAGGTCCACCGGACAAGCTTCCCCTGGGGGAGGGAATGAGGGTGGGCACTTCGGGCGCACCGATATCGGACGCCTCAGATATCACGCCTTCCAGAACGGCCGACGCTCCGGCCCACCGGCCGCCCGCACTACCGCGTCGATGAAGGCATCCTTGCCCTTGGCATAGGCCTCGCGATCGCCGGCATGGCGGCGGGCGAGGTCGCGCTTGAGCGCTTCATAATCCTGCCGCGTCGCCGCGTCGGCCCGCAGCCGGTCGCGGAACAGCAGGTGCCGCTGCACGTCGCCTTGGTCGGTATGGATATGGAGATGGTGCGTCCGCACGCCCTCGGCGCCATAGCGGCGCAGGAACAGCCGCGTCGGGTTCGATACTTCGGGACGGAATTCGTAGCCGATCCGCTCCAATTGCGGAATGGCCTCCTGCGCCGGCGCCATATCGGCGACGAGGACAATGATGTCGATAACTGGCTTGGCCATCAGCCCGGGCACGGCGGTCGAGCCGATATGGTCGATAAGCAGCGGCGGCGCGGGCAGCAGGTCCAGGATTTCGTCGCGCGCCGAGGCATAAGCCGCCGCCCAACCGGGATCGGAAGCCACCAACGCAATGGCGTCGCTCACCCCGCCGTCCCCTCGACATCCTCATCAAAGCCATTATTGACCAGCTCGACAATGGCTTCGAGCGCCTCGCGTGCCTGCTTGCCTGATGCCTGCACCAGAATGGTCGAACCCGGTCCGGCGCCCAGCATCATCAGGCCCATGATGGAGTTGCCGTTGACCGAAGTGCCGTCCTTGATGACGTTGACCGACGCGTCGAAACACTCGGCGGTGCGCACGAAGCGGGCCGAGGCGCGGGCATGCAGCCCCTTGCGGTTGACGATGGTCAGCTGCTGCGCGACGGCCCGGCCGCCCCCCGCCGCGCCGTCCACTTATTGCGCGCCCAGGATGGAATTGGCGACGGTGATGTATTTCCGGCCCGCTTCCTGGGCCAGGTTGACCGCATCGCGGATGGCCATGTCGCCGCGCACGCGGCCGAGCTTGACCAGCATGGGCAGATTGACCCCGGCGATCACCTCGACCTGGCGGTTCTGCATGACCGAAATGGCGAGGTTGGATGGCGTGCCGCCGAACATGTCGGTGAGGATGATGACCCCCGAGCCGTCATCGGCCTTGTCGACCGCGGCCAGGATGTCGTTGCGGCGATTTTCCATGTTGTCATCGGGGCCGATCGCGATCGTCTCGCAGAAGTCCTGCGGCCCCACCACATGTTCAAGAGCAGACTTGAACTCATTGGCAAGCGCGCCATGCGTCACCAGAACCAGACCAATCATGCAACGTCCCCAGCCTGCCGTGCCGCGTCGCCGGAGCGGCGCGCTTGGCATTCCAGTAATTCCTGCCCCCTGCCCGCGCCACCGAGAGAGTGGTGACGCAGACCCGAACCCGACCCGGAAGGACGAGCGTGCGGCAGTTTCGGCCCGGATGGGCGGTGATTCAAGTGGTTTTTTGTCACGAGGTCGGCTCGCCGCCAAGCGCGGCTATGGCTTCGATGACGAGCAGCATCTGGTGACCGAGACTCACCACATCGGCTGTTGGCACCGGCGCGCGCGCCACCTTGGCGCCTGATATCTCGGTGACCATTGCATCCTCTTCGAGCATGCGCACCAGGTCCGGCACCAGGTCGATGACCAGGTGCAGCGTCACCAGGCTCTTGTGCGGCCGCTTGACGATGCCGCGCCCGCGCAGCTCGATCAGCCCCGCCAGGTTTTCGGCCGCCCGCATACTGAGCTCGCGCCCGGTCTGCACCAGGTCGACGCGATCATCAGAAACGAGAAAGGCCGGAAGGCCCCGCCCCTCCCAGCGATCCAGCAATGACAGTGCCAGAACCGATTTGCCCGCACCGGACGGGCCGCGCAGCAGCACACCGGTCGAACCCAATAACAGACCCGTGCCGTGCACGTTTTTAGGCTTACTCATGGTGCCAATCTATTTGCGGGCGCGAGGCAAGACAACCGTGAACACGGCCCCCGAGCGATCATCGCGGTTGCCGGCCCGAATAGTGCCCTTGTGGGCGTCCACGATCTGCTTGGAAATTGACAGGCCCAGCCCCGAATGGTCGCCAAAGCTCTCGGTATCGGGACGGTCGGTATAGAAGCGCTGGAAAATCTTGCCGACATCGCCGGTTATGCCGCGGCCTTCGTCGGTGACGGTGATGGTGATAGCCTCGGCATCGGTGCTGAGCGCCACGCGCACCACGCCACCCTCGGGCGAAAACGAAACCGCATTGTCGATGAGGTTGGCGAAGACCTGGGCCAGCCGGCTCTCGTGGCCGTTGACGATGGCGGCGCCCCTGCCGCTGCCTGATCGCTTGACCATTTCGACGGTGACGCCGCGGCCCAGGGCCATGTCCTTCTGGATCGAAACCATAGCCTCGGCGAGTTTTTCGACGTCGACGCGCTCCGAACTTTCGCGCGCCAGCTCGGCATCGAGGCGGCTGGCGCTGGAGATGTCGGTGATCAACCGGTCGAGGCGTTTGACGTCGTGCTGGATGATGGCGTTGAGCCGATCCTTGTCTTCGGGCCGCTTGGCCAGTGGCAGTGTTTCGACGGCTGAGCGCAGCGAGGTCAGTGGGTTCTTGAGCTCGTGCGACACATCGGCAGCGAAGCGTTCGATGGCCTCGATGCGGTTATAGAGCGCGTCGGTCATGCGGCGCAGCGCTCCGCTGAGATGGCCGATCTCGTCGCGGCGATCCGAAAAATCGGGAATTTCAGCACGCGCATTGCCGGCGGTCTGCACCCGCTCTGCCGCCGCCGAGAGGCGCCGCATCGGTCCGGCAATGGTGCCGGCCAGTGCCAGCGATAGCGCGATCTGCACCGCCGCGGCGATCAGCGCGATGCGCAGGATGCCCCAGCGCTCCTGCGCCACGATCGAATCAATGTCGCCCGGCGCCGTCGACAGCAGGATGGCGCCCACCACCGCGCGCAGCCGCTGCACTGGCACGGCGACCGAGACCACGAGCTGGTTCTGCGCATCGACGCGCACGAAATCGGCCGGTGCGCCTGCCAGGGCCGAGGCCACTTCGGGATAGCGGCTACCCTCGTCGACGCCATATTCCTGGTACTTGGGGAAATTGTCGCCCGGCACCCAGCTCAGCACCGAATTCCACCAGTTCCACAGGAAAAAGTCGTCTCCCTGCTTGGTCTCGATGATCTGCCGCATCACCTCGCCGCGGGCATAAATGTTGTCGCTGTCCAGGATCATCAGCCCGCCCTGGTCGTAGATGCGGGCGCGGGTCCGCGTCGGGGTGATGAGGTTGCGCAGCAGCGGCGCCACCCGTTCGGGATTGATGGGAAATTCCAGCGACGGGTCGAAATAGGACAGCGACGACACCGTGCCGTCGCCCTGCAATTGCAGCAGCCGATCGGGGTTGATCGAGATCACGTCGCTGTCCACGGTGGCCGAGGCGGCAATGGCTGCGGCGATGATTTCGCCCTGTACCCGCAGGGACTGCACGCGCGCGTCGATCAGGCCCGCCCGCCACTGGTTGAGGTAGAGGATGCCAACCACCAGCACCAGCAGGCCCGCCATGTTGAGCACGATGATGCGGCGGGTGAGGCTGGAAAAGATGGTGAAATCGAGAAAGCGGCCGATCGCCCCCACCACCTTGGCAAAGGGCATCACCACCAACCGCCAGCGATTGGCGGCGGTGCGTGCGGCGGGTCGCGTGGCACGCTCGTCCGGTCCCGGCGACCCGGCGCGCTCGTCCGGCCCCGCGGCGCGCCATTGCTGGGTCGCGTCGGGCTTGGGCTCCAGCTCCGGATCGAGAATGGCCACTTGTTGTGCTTATTGCTCCTTGAAGCGATAGCCGACGCCATAAAGCGTCTCGATCATCTCGAAGTCGTCGTCGGTCGCCTTGAACTTCTTGCGCAGCCGCTTGATGTGGCTGTCGATGGTGCGATCGTCGACATAGACCTGGTCGTCATAGGCGGCGTCCATCAGCGCGTTGCGCGATTTGACCACGCCTGGCCGCAGCGCCAGCGCCTGCAGGATCAGGAATTCGGTCACCGTCAGGGTCACCCGCTGACCCTTCCAGGTGCAGGTATGGCGCTCCTCGTCCATGACCAGGCTGCCGCGCTCGATCAACGCCTTGCCGCCGACTTCCTGAGTGCCGGGGGGCGTGGACGGATCGCGCGGCGCCGATCGGCGCAGGATGGCCTTGACGCGCTCGACCAGCAGGCGCTGGCTGAATGGCTTGGTGATGAAGTCGTCGGCGCCCATCTTGAGGCCGAACAGCTCGTCGATCTCCTCGTCCTTGGACGTCAGGAAGATCACCGGCACATCGGACTTCTGGCGCAGGCGGCGCAGCAGTTCCATGCCATCCATGCGCGGCATCTTGATGTCGAGAATGGCGAGATCGGGCTTGTCGGTGGTGAGGCCTTCGAGCCCCGAGGCACCATCGGTATAGGTGGCGACCTGGTATCCCTCGGCCTCCAGCGTCAGCGACACGGACGTCAGGATATTGCGGTCGTCATCGACGAGGGCGATCTTGGGCATGAGCTGCCTTTCTGGTTCGGACGCTTTCAAACACGCGGCAACGCGCCGTTGCGCATGCTTGCAAGCCACAATTACGCGGTAAATAAGGCGCGGCCAAGGGCAGTACAACCGGTGGTGCGACCTTCTGGCACGATGCAACTTCTGTCTTACGACCGATTTCGGGATGGTTGTACGACAAGTTCCTCCCGTATTTTCAGCTCCATAGCGGTGGCGCCCTTGCCTCCGAGCGACGGAGCACTTGCCAGATGACCCTGTTCGACCACGAGGCCCTCAGAAGCCAGATTGCCGCCCGGGCCGGCTCGGTATCAGCAAACGACATTACGCCCGTACTGGTTGAGCGCTCGCTGCAGGGTGGAGAATCCGAGCTCACCGCCGATGGCGCCGTATCAGTGCGGACGGGCGCCTTCACCGGCCGTTCGCCCAAGGACAAGTTCATCGTGCGGGACGGTCTCACCGAGAATAGCGTCTGGTGGGACAATTCGGGCGCCCTCAGCCCCGATCAGTTCGACCTGCTGCTGGCCGACGCGGTCGGCGCGCTGGGCGGGCATGCCGTGTTCCGCCAGGACCTGCTGGCCGGGGCCGATCCGCGCCACCAATATGCCGTCACCGTCATGACGCCGAGCGCCTGGCATGCACTGTTCATCCGCAATCTGCTCATTCGGCCCGGCGAGATGGTCGAGACCGGCAGCAATGCTACGGCGGTCACCATCGTCCATGCGCCGCACTTCAAGGCCGATCCTGACCGACACGGCAGCCGCACCGACACGGTGATCGCGCTCGACATGAGCCGCAACATCGTGGTCATCGCCGGCACGTCCTATGCTGGCGAGATCAAGAAGAGCGTATTCTCGCTGTTCAACTTCCATGCCCCGCGGCAGGGTGTTTTGCCCATGCACTGCTCGGCCAATCTGGGCAGGGACGGCGAGGCCGCCCTGTTCTTCGGTCTCTCGGGCACGGGCAAGACCACGCTCTCCAACGACCCGGCCCGCCCGCTGATCGGCGATGACGAGCATGGCTGGAGTGATGATGGCGTCTTCAACCTCGAAGGCGGTTGCTACGCCAAGACCATCAAGCTGAGCCCCGCAGCGGAGCCGGAAATCTTCGCGGCGACCAAACGCTTCGGCACGGTGCTGGAAAATGTCGTGCTCGACGGCGGCAAGACGCCCGATTTCGACGATGTATCGCTGACCGAGAATACCCGCGCCGCCTACCCCATCCACGTCCTGCCGGCGATTGCCAAGGGCAGCGTGGGTGGCACGCCCAAGACTGTAGTGTTCCTCACCGCCGATGCGTTCGGCGTGCTGCCGCCGATTGCCCGGCTCACACCGGAACAGGCGGTCTACCACTTCCTCTCGGGCTACACCGCCAAGGTGGCGGGCACCGAGCGCGGCGTTACCGAGCCGCAGGCCACTTTCTCGGCCTGCTTCGGCGCGCCCTTCATGCCGCTCCATCCCACGGTCTATGGCGACATGCTGGCCGAAAAACTCCGCGCCACCGGTGCCGCAACGTGGCTGCTCAATACCGGCTGGACCGGCGGCGGCCATGGCGTGGGCAAGCGCATCGACATCGCCTCCACACGGCGCCTGCTGACGGCAGCGCTCGACGGGACGCTTGACGACATCGAGACGCGCCAGGACGAGTTGTTCGGCTTTGCCGTGCCGCTGGCGGTGCCCGGCGTCGAAACGCGCCTGCTGACCCCGCGCCTCACCTGGGCCGATGCCGAGGGCTATGACCGGCAGGCCTTGCACCTGGCGGGCCTGTTCCGCCGCAATTTCGAAAAGTTCGGCGACGCGGCGAATGCCGCACCCGGCCCGAGAATGGCCCAGGCGGCCGAATAACAGTCTCCTCCCGAGACGACCAAGGGGCGCCTTGCGAGGCGCCCCTTTTTGTGGCCAAGGCGGCCCCATGCATGAGGTCGCGCGGCTGCGTCCAATGTCTTATTGGTTGGCGATGAGCGCACCACCCGCGCCACCCGCCGCTGCGCCAACGATGGCCCCGCCATAGCCGCCGACCGCTCCGCCGACAACGGCGCCGGCTGCGCCGCCAATGGCCGCGCCGCTCACGGTCTTCTGGGTCGTGGTGCAGGCGGCAAGGGAAAGCGCGGCGACCACGACCAGCGCCACAGAAGCAGATTTCTTCATTCTCATGTCCTCCAAGGAATCAACGCGCACATTTCAGGCTGTGCTTCGCGGCAAAAGAAGGGCTGTTGGGCAGTTGGATCACAAGCACCGGTCACCCACCCGTCACCCTCGGGCTTGACCCGAGGGCTCTGTACTTACCGAGGGGCGCAGCAAGTGAAGACCCCTCGGGTCAAGCCCGAGGGTGGTTGCAGATGGCTCGTCTGTACAAACTTATCCCCCTCCCCAAAACCCGTGGCACACTCTCCCCATCACCCCGCATGGGCGGCCTGCAGGCGAACAGTGGTGGGGTGAGCCGGGTGGGGGTTTTGCCTCTCCCACAGGTTCGCGTTTCGGCCGCAATAGGGCGAGCGTCC
>JAKFDU010000153.1:0-1625 GCA_036675975.1 Devosia sp.
CGCCATCTCCTCCATGGAGCTCGAGGTCTCCTCGGAAGCCGCCGCCTGGGCCTGGGCCGACTGGGAGAGCTGCTCGGTGCCCGCGCTGATCTGGTCGGCGCCCGCGGCGACGCTGGAGGCCGCATCGCGCACCTGGCCGATGATACGGCGCAGGTTCTCGATCATGGTGCGGAAGCTGACCGCCATGTCGCCCAGCTCGTCGTTGGTCGTGACGGCAACCCGCTGGTCCAGGTCGCCCTGCGCGATGCCTTCCGCCGCCTGGGCGATCGCCGCCAGGTTGCGGGAGATCTGACGCGACAAGAAGAGCGCCACTCCGACGCCGATCGCGATCGACAGCAAGAGCAGGACCAGGACCAGGGCGCGCGTCTGCTCGAAGACCGCCGCGCTCTCGAGGCTCTTCTCCTTGGCCTGGGCGTCCTTCTGGGTGACGAAGGCGGCGAGGATCTCGTCCAGCTGGTTGACGACCTGGCGCGCCTTGGCGGCCAACTCGTTGGCCTGCGCATCGTTGTTCGCCCGCGCCGCCGCGAAGACCTGGCTCTGGAGGGGCTCGAACTCCTGCCAGAGGGCATGGAACTGGCGCAACTTCTCGCGCCCTGCATCCGTCCGGATCAGGGGCTCGAACTTCTTGAGGTTCGCCTGCAGCTCGACCACCGCGCGCTCGGCACTGGCGACGTGCTTCTCGATGTCGCCGCGATCATCCGCCAGGATGGCATTCTTCTCGGCGCGCCCCCGGTAGACGAGGTTGATGTTGGCTTCCTTGATGACGGAGATGCCGATGGTCTGGTTGAGGTACATGTCCTCCATCATGTGGTTGAACTGGCTCAGCCGCACCAGGGAGAAGATGCCGACCGCGGATCCCAGCAAAATGATCGCGGCAAACCCTGCCAATAATTTAACCCTAACGCTCAATCTCATTCGGAGGGGGTCCTTTCTGCGCACGGGTCGGCGCATGCTGCTAATGGACAGCAACCAGGGACAGCAAGCAGCCTATGCGTCAACTCCACGGCTTTTTTCAGAAATACGTCCAAACAATCCGGGAGCGGCGGGAAAAATCGCTCCGCCTACGTCCGGGATGGAGCAATCGGCGAAAATTATCTGCCCCTAAAGCATTAAGGATCGATCGCATTCAATACGGCAATGATGGTTCCGTGATGATTTCGGCCCGGTCGGACGTGAAAGGGGCGTCCCCCATAAACGCGCAAAAACGCTTGCTCATTAGCTTTCATGGCGATTAGCGAGTGAGCCTTGTCCGCCCCGACCAGATGGCGTCCCTTCACGATCTCCCGGCGCCCATGAGCATTAAAACCCGGTGGTTTAGCAGTTTCACGCCGGACTGAAGGCCGCTGGAGCTGTGAGGACCCGCGCGAGAACCGGAAGCAGCGGTTCACGATAGCCTTACCCGCCAGATCCGGCGTCCACGGCGCCCATCAAGGGGTTCCTGCGGGGCGCCCGCGTTCCGGTGCCGCTCGACGGGTACGGCCGACGGGATGACAACGGCGCACGAACGCGGCCAGATCAGGGTTTTCCGCAATTGACAAAGATTCTCAACTATTGTATGCTCCTAGTTATTGAGAATCGTTCGCAATAAATGCCGAACGCCAACTGCGGAGGGTGCCATGGTCGCC
>JAKFDU010000154.1:0-29699 GCA_036675975.1 Devosia sp.
ACTTTCTGCCCAGGCCAAACGGGCGCCCCCGTCTCCAACCTCCCCACCCGACCCTGCGTCGGGGCCGCGTGTTGGCGGGGATGGGACGGAGTATGCGGGAGGGGAGTGGGGGCGGGGATAAGTATTGTTAACTGAGGTCCATCAGTCGACACCCTCCCCTTGTGGGGAGGGATCCAGGGTGGGGGTGGTTGGCCCGGATATCGGGGCTCTCAACACCCCCTCCTTCCTCCCCCCCATCAAGGGGGAGGCTTCTCTCCACTCACGTGGCACGATGGCGGTCTGGTACAGAGCGGCAACTCCTCCCTTGATGGGCTCCGACCCGTCCCGCAGGGCAAATCGCTCCAGTTCAGCGATTTGAGGAGAGGAGGCTGGGAGGGGGTGGGGGCGCACCCAACCTCCCTCGCCACTTGCATAGAGGGTTTCGCCGCGACGGCGCATTTGCTATCCACGCTTTCGTGGTCTCGTAGCTCAGCAGGATAGAGCACCGGATTCCTAATCCGGGGGTCGTGGGTTCGAATCCCGCCGAGATCACCACTGCGGCGCATCCCCACCTGGGAGAACCCAATGCCAAAGCGCCCCCTGCTCGTGATCGACGGCGACTCTTTCGCCCATCGCGCCTATCACGGCCTGCCCAAGACCATCCGCCGCAAGGGGGACCGCGCGGGTGGCGCCATTGTCGGCTTCGCCAATTATCTGCTGCGACTGTGGCAGGAAGAGCGGCCGCGGGCCGTAGTCGTCGGCTGGGACACGCTGGCCGAACCCAATTGGCGGGCGCTGGAATTTCCGTCCTATCAGGGCGGCCGCGAATTCGATGACGATATTGTCGAACAGCTCGATATCTTGCCTGAATTCGTCGCCGCCTGCGGCTTCGTGAACGGCAAGGCGGGCGCGTTCGAGGCCGATGATTTCCTTGCCACCGCTGCGGCAGTCGAGGTCAAGGCAGGCGGAAGGGCGCTGGTTGCCAGCGGCGACCGCGACGCCTTCCAGCTGGCCTCGGACAGGGTCACCATCCTCCACCCGGTCAAGATGGGCGAGATCGCCCGCATCGGCCCTGCCGAGGTGCGCGAGCGCTACGACGTCGAGCCCAGCCAGGTGCCCGATTTCATCGCCCTGCGCGGCGATCCGTCCGACAAGATACCGGGGGCCCTCGGCATCGGCGAGAAGACGGCGGCCAGCATGCTCAAGCGCTATCCTGACCTCGACGCCATGCTCGCCGACGGGAAGTTCGAGACGCAGGCCGATGACCTGCGCCTCTACCGCCGGCTCGCCACCATGGTGACATCAGCGCCCTTGCCGCCAATCCCCGACATGGTGCCGACCTGGGACACGGCCGCAGCCTTGGCCCGCGACTGGGAGCTCAAGGCGCTGTCTGAGCGTCTGGAACAGCTGGCAATTGGCTGATCCTGCCGAGCCTGCTAGTCCGGCAGCAGCACCGCCTCGAGCGTCGAAGTGAGCCAGGCGGCATAGCGCTCGCCCGACAGGCCCTCGAGTTTGGTCATCAATAGAAACAGCTCGGGACTGGCCAGCCGCCACAGCGTCGCGGTGGCCGCGTCGGCATCAAGATTCCCGCGAAGCGGTCCCACCGCCAGCAAGGCCCGGGCAACGGAGGCAAGATTGCGCCGCCGTCCTTCATGCAGGTTCCGGTAGAGACCTTCGAGCGCTGTATCGGCCGCCGCGGCGCTGCGCACCACGGCCATCAGGTCTGCGACATTGCCCAGCACCTCGGTGATATCGCTGGCGAACATAGCCAGCTGAGTGCGCTGGTCCGTTGCGGCCAGCACCGATTTCGGTCCGGCCTGGTCGAGCAACGCCACGTCAGGCTCGGCCCGGCGCACTGCTCGCTCCACCACGGCCAGCAGCAAGGCCTGCTTGCTGCCGAACACGGCATAGATCGTTTCGCTGGAAACGCCGGCGGCCCGAGCCACTGCCGCAATGGTGGTGCCCGCCCAGCCCGCCGCGATAAACTGCGCCCGCGCTGCGGCAATCACCGCCTCGCGCGTGTCCGCGGCCTGCCCGGCGCGACGGGTTGAGGCATACTTGCGCTTTGGCTTGACAGCATCGACCATTTGGATACATCAGTACTGTATTGAATACGGCGTTGATAATACCGGTCTCGACCCAGGTCGCAAAGCGCGCGCCTTTCAAAGGAGGCATCTCATGTCCAATATCCTGCCGACTCTGGCGCAGGTTGGCGCTCTAATGCTGCTAGGCCTCGTCGTCGGAAGCATGTTCGGCATCTGGCGCGGCTACGACATCACCACCTATTCGCCGGCCACCTTCATCGACGTGCATCAGGGCGCGGTGCGCGGGCTCAATACCCTGCTGCCCGCCCTGGCGGCGGCGGCATTGGTGCTGGTGCTGATCCTGGCGGCAATGGCTCGCAATCGCCCAGCGGTGCTGGGGCTGTATGTGGCTACGGCACTGGCCATCATTGCCGGCGGCGTTATAACCCGCTTGCTCAACCAGCCCATCAACGATGAGGTCATGGCCTGGACCGTCGCGAACATCCCCGCCGACTGGTCGGGCCTGCGAGATCGCTGGTGGACCTGGCATCAGGCTCGCCTGGCCGTAACCCTCGGTGCCCAGTTTTTATTGATCGCTGCGGTATTTGCCGACCGTGATACCTAGCCAGATCGGCTGACGGCGCTCCATGGAGCGCCGCCGAGCACAGATTATCGTGCTGCCCAGTTGATCCCGCGCCGCAGGATCGTCGCCATCTGCGGCACCTGGAATTCCGACGAGACGTGGCCGAGCGCCGAATAGAACACGCGACCCTTGCCGTGCTTGCGCTTCCACACCACCGGCATGGTGACGCCGTCGATCCAGCTGGCGTGGTCGCCGTTGAAGGTGGTGGTGGCAAGGACCTCGTTGGATGGGTCCACATGCATGTAATATTGCTCGGAATGGTAGGGAAAGCTCTCGACGCCCGCCATGACAGGATCGTCCGGCCGGGTGACGTCGACGCGGTAGTCGATGATGTTGCCGGGATGAGCGACCCACTGGCCGCCCACCATGAACTGGTAGTCCACCGCCTCGCGGAACGCATCGCCCATGCCGCCATGGTGCCCTGCAAGACCAACGCCCGATTCGACCGCCGCGACGAGGTTAGACAGCTCTTCCTTCTCGATCTTGCTCATGGTGAAGATCGGGATGATGAGGCTGAGGTCATGGATGGAGGGATCGGCGAAAGCTTCGGTCGTGTCCTCGACATAGACCTTGAAGCCGTCCTGCTCGAGCCAGTCCTTGTAGATTTTGGCGCATTGCTCGGGCTCATGGCCGCTCCAGCCACCCCAGACGATCAGTGCTTCCCGCATAATATTCTCCTCACGCGATATATGGGGCCGTCGCCATTTGGCGTCCGGCGAATGAAACTATTGCACGGCATGCCGCGCCGGGCCGGTGGTGCCCCATGGCGAGCCATAAAGTTCGCCCAGGGCCACCGCGGCAGCGCCACGGGCCCAGAATTCGTCGCCAACATCGTCGATGACGATGTCGGCCAGATCAGTCAGCGGCGCCGGAATGGCATTGGCGAAGGCCAGCCGCAGCGGCCCCAGCAGATGCTCGCCCAGCGCCAGCGTCGTTCCCACGAGAATGACCCGCGGCGGCGCGAACAGGGCCACCAGGTTGGCAATGGCGATGCCGAGCGCGGCGCCAGCCCGCGCCGCCGCATCGCGCAAACCCGGATCGCCGGCCGCGAGCAGGGTTTCGACCTGCGCCATGCCCTGCCCCAGCCGCACCGCCTCGCTCATGCGCTGGTCGGGCTGGCGGGATGCCAGGATGGCGCCTTCACTGGCGAGGTCGGCCAGCCGCACCGCATTGTCGCCGCCCGCACCCATGATCATGTCGCCCAGCGTCAGGCTCAGCCCATGCGCGCCACGGAACAATTGCCCGCCATGCATGACGCCGAGGCCCAGCGATTCCTCAATGGCGACCAGCACGAAATCATCGTGGCTGCGCGCTTGGCCGAACCAGTGCTGCGCCATGGTGATGGCATTTGCGTCGCTCTCGATGATGGTATCGATACCCAGCCGCGTGGCGATGGCCTGGTGCAGCGATACATCGAGATCGCTGAGCACGCTGGATGCCAAAACCTTGCCCGTGCCGTGCTCGATAATGCCGGGCAGGCTGAGCGCGATGGTCTTGATCTGATCGAGCCCCAGGCCCGCATCGCGAACGCAGCGCCGCACCCCGTCTTCGACCAGATCCGCAATGACCGGAGTCGGGATGCGATCGACGCGCACCGGCAGCACCAGGCTCGACAGCACGTCGCCCTGGAAGTTGGTGGCGACGAAGACGATGCGGTTGGCGGCAAGCTTTGCCCCCACCACCCAGGCCGCCTCGGGATTGAGCGCCAGCATGACGCGTGGCCGGCCGCGCAGGGTCTGGCTGCGGATATCGCCCTCATGCCGCACCGTGATCAGCCCGTCATCGAGCAGCGAGGCGGTGATGGCCGAAACCGTGGTCGCCGACAGGTCCGTGCGCTCGCCGATCTCGACGCGCGCGATCGCGCCGTGCCGACGGATGGTGTCGAGCACGTGGAAGCGGTTGATGGCCCGCATCAATTCGGGATCGGCGGTCTTCATGGAGAGGCGCGGCTCGCTGGCGGGCATCCCGATTTAAATCGGGATGCAAATTAACTGCCCGTCTTGTAGTCGGGTACTATACAAGTGCGCAAGGGCAATTTGCATTGCCGTTAAGCCGATGGCAGGGCTCCGCCGCTATCAAAGACCCACCATCTTTTGGCCTTGCTGACGCCCTAACCGGGCCGCGACCATTCTTTTTGCAGGATTTCCCCATGACCGTTTTGCGTGCCTTCAAGCCGGCCATTCTTCCCCTCGGCGTTGTTATGGCGGGACTGGCCCTGGCCGCCTGCAGCATGGGCGGCGGCGGTAGCGGCACTGCGATCGCGCTGGCCCCTGGCCTTGCTGCCCGCATGGACCAGCCCGGCGCCAGCCTCGACCGCGCCCAGGCCATCTCAATGGTCAACGCCTATCGCGCCACCAGTGGCCTGCCGCCGCTGACGCCCGACCCGGCGCTCGACGGCACGGCGCAGGCCCTGGCCACCCAATATGCCCAGACCGGCACGCCGCCCCGTGCGCCGCAGGACCTGACGGTGATGAAGCTCAGCGCCGGCTATGCCACCTTTGCCGAGACCTTCTCGGGTTGGCGCAACAGCCCGGCCGACGCCGTGGCACTCAAGGCGACGGCCACCAAGGCGGGCGTCGCCGTGGCCTTCAACCCGACCTCCACCTATGGCGTGCACTGGGTCCTCGTCCTTGACGACTGAGCCGGAAACCATCGACGCCCGCGGCCTCAAATGTCCGCTGCCAGTGCTGAAAATGGAAAAGCGCCTGGCGGTCCTGCCGCCGGGTGCCCGCCTTGTGGTGCTGGCCACCGACCCGATGGCCAAGGTCGATATCCCGCTCTACTGCCGGCAGCATGGGCACGATTGCGTCATCAGCACCGAGGATGGCGTGCTGCAATTTGCGATCGTCAGGGGATAGCCGGCTACGGGCCAGGTTCGACTCCTGGAGCGACCCTCAGGCGTGGTCCGCTGCGGCATCGGCATCGGCATCGGCGGGCGGCGACGCCCCCAGGACCGTGCGACTTGCCGCCCGGCGCTTCAGCCATCGGGCCACAAGAAAGACGACTGTTGGCCAGAACATCGTGTTGACGATGTCCTTGGGGCTGTCCCCGAGATCGAAGCCAATGCCATGCTCGCCGATATAGAACACATCCATCAGCTCGTTGACGAGCTCGAAGGCCAATAGCGCCAGCCAGGGGATCCAGCTGGCCAGCGACCGCCGGAACACCAGGGCCACGCCGAGAAAGATCGCCAGCCCGATATGAATATGGAGGGCGTCCTTGGTGATGCCCAGAAAATCCGAGAGATGGTTCTTGAAGCCGTTGTACATGTCTGTTCCCGTGACCCGGCCAAGGTGTCAGCCAATCCTTAAGGATTGGCTGCTCCGGCAGGCGGCACTACGGCCTGGTGCCGGCCGGCCAGCGAATCGGCGGCCTGGATCGATTCTGACAAACATCGGGTGTTGTGTTGGTGCCCCCCGCCGGACTCGAACCGGCACGTCTTGCGACGGAGGATTTTGAGTCCTCTGCGTCTACCATTCCGCCAGAGGGGCACGGGCATGGTGTCTAGCTCAGTTGCCAGCGGCCCGCAACGGGGTGATTAGCCCACCAGCAGCAGGCGCACGAGGTAAACGGTGGCAACGCCTGCCGCCATGGCCGCGAAGAGGCTGCGCGACAGAATGAAGACACCGCCGGTCGCGACTGCAGCGACAATCTCGGCCGGGCTGCCCGTCACCAGCGCCGGGGCCACGAGCGCGGCGAGCACGGCGCCGGGTATGTGCCGGAGCCAGGCGGCGCCGAATCCTTGTCGCGGCAATCGGTCGGCCAGCAGCAGGCCACTGGCCTTGATGGCGATGGTGACCAGCGCCATCCCGACGATGGCGGTCAAGGCCTCAGGACTGGTGAACATGCTTACGCACCTCGATCCACGCCCCGACCAGGCTGCCCGCCAACCCACCCACCAGGATATGCCAGCTGCCATCGACGAAATGCGAGGTCACAATGGCGGCAAGCGCCGCCACCAGCCACGGAATCAGATCGCTCCGGCCCTTCCACATGCCGAGCAGCAGGGCTAGGAACGTGGCGGTGAAGGCAAAATCGAGCCCCCAGCGTGCCGGATCGTCGATCGCCGAGCCAAGGCCATAGCCGATGAGATTGGTACTCATCCAGGATATCCAGGCGAGCGCACCCCCGCCCAGCAGGAAGGCAACGCTGCCGCCGCCGCGCGCCATGGCGCCGACCGTCATCGCCCAGTTCTCGTCCGTCACCAGATACATGCTGAGCGCCCCGCGCCAGAGGCCCTTGTCCGGATAGAGCGGACGGAGGGTAGCCGTGAGCAGCAGGTAGCGAAGATTGACGATCAGCGCGGCGATGACCAGCGGGCCAACCGGCAGCGTCGCCGGCGTGGCAGTCCACAGGTCAAGCGCCACGAACTGCGCCGAGCCGGCAAAGACGAGGCCGCTCATCATGGCAACTTCGAAGAGGCTGAGGCCCGCGCCGCGCGCCAGCACCCCCCAGACCAGCCCATAGGCGGCCACCGAAATGCACACCGGAATGCAGGCGCGGGCGCCGGCATAGAACTGATCGGAGAAGCGATATGGGCTGGCGAGCGTGGACATATCGGTTTTGTAGCGGGCGGCGGGGCGGCGCGCATCGTGAAATCGCCCCCTTGCGATGACAAGTGGTGATGGCGGCTATTCGCGCGGCTGATGCAGTACGGCCCGCATTGACGCCCTCTGACCTCGGGCGTACACACACCGCCGTGTCATTTCCACGCCTCCAGCGCCCGTCCAGCCTGCATCCCGCCTCCGGGATGTGAATCGGTCCCCGCAGCGGCCTGAACATTGCTCAGACCTCCCGCTGCCCTAGGGGACGGTGACGTGACGCAATTTGTCGAGGTTCTCCGGAGTGTTCAAATGAGCCCCCAATCCCGCCCGCTCTGGCAGCGGTTCGCCATTTTTCTGGTGCCGCTCATGGCATCCAATATCCTTCAGGCCCTGTCCGGCACGGTCAACTCGATCTATGTCGGCCAGTTGATCGGGGTAGAGGCGCTGGCCGCGACCGCGACCTTCTTTCCCATACTGTTCCTCCTGATCAGCTTCATCATCGGTCTCTCGGCCGGCTCGACCATCCTGATCGGCCAGGCCTGGGGCGCCCGCAATATCGACAAGGTCAAGCAGGTGGCCGGCACCACGCTCACCGCGGCCCTGGCGCTGGGCCTGGTCGTGGCGCTTGTCGGCGGCATCTGGACCGAAGAAATCATGACCGTGCTCGGCGCGCCCGAGAACATCCGTCACCTGGCGGTGGGCTATGCGCGCATCGTGCTGATCGGCATGCCGGGTTTCTTCCTCTTTCTGGTGGTCACCTCGGTGCTGCGTGGCGTGGGCGACACCATCACGCCGCTCTTTTCGCTGATCATGTCCATGATGGTGAGCCTGCTGGTAACGCCGGCTTTGATCCTGGGATGGTTCGGCCTGCCCCAGCTGGGTGTCGATGCCGCGGCCTGGGCCATGATCTCCGGCTTTCTCACCGTGCTGGTCTTCCTGTTCATCTACATGCGTGCCCGCAACATGCCGCTCGCCCCCGATGGCGTCCTGCTCGAGGCGATGCTGAAGCCTGATTTCAAGCTGCTCGGGCTGATCCTCAAGCTCGGTGTGCCGGCCGGCCTGCAGATGGTCATCTCCTCAATCGCCGGCATCGTCGTGGTCGGGCTGGTCAACCGCTTCGGCTCCGACGCCACGGCCGCCTATGGCGCGCTGGGCCAGGTGATGAGCTATGTGCAGTTCCCCGCCATGTCGATCGGCATCGCCGCCTCGATCTTCGCCGCCCAGGCCATCGGCGCCCGCCAGCTGCAACAGCTGGGCACCATCACGCGGACGGCTCTGGTCCTCAATCTGGTGATTACCGGTGGGTTGATCGTGCTG
Source organism: Devosia sp. (assembly GCA_036675975.1). Taxonomy (GTDB): domain Bacteria; phylum Pseudomonadota; class Alphaproteobacteria; order Rhizobiales; family Devosiaceae; genus Devosia. The sequence continues at coordinate 8,508 of JAKFDU010000154.1, forward strand.
GCCTATCTCTTCAGCCAGCATCTGGTGGCCCTGTTCATCACCGACCCCGAAGTGATCGAGCTGACCGAGACGCTGCTGCATGTGGTGCTGTGGAGCATCCTCTGCTTCGGCTGGAGTGTGGTCTTCTCGGGCGTCATGCGCGCCAGCGGGACGGTTTATGCGCCCATGCTGCTGTCTCTGGCCTGCATCCTCTGCATCGAACTCCCGGGCGCCATCTTGCTGAGCCAGACCAGCCTGGGGCTGACAGGCATCTGGATCGCCTATGCGGCCAGCTTCACCATGATGCTGGTGCTGCAGGCGAGCTGGTACCAGTTTGTCTGGAAGAAAAAGCAGATCGTGGCGCTGGTCTAGCCGCTGGCCCGCAGGCGGCGGGAAATGGTCCTGCCGCCGCCGCGTCACCTTCAGCCGCGCGCGTAGGCAACCTTGCGGGGCTGCTCGGCCGCTACCGCGGTTTCACGGGCGTCGTAGACGGCACGGGCGTCGATGATGGCGGTATGGTGCTCGGCCGACCAGTCCCACAGCTTGCTGATGGGGCCCTCAAGCGTCTTGCCCATTTCGGTCAGGCCATATTCCACGCGCGGCGGTACTTCCGGATAGATAGTGCGGGTGACCAGGCCATCACGCTCGAGATTGCGGAGGGTCAGGGTCAGCATGCGCTGCGAAACGCCGTTGATCATGCGCTTGAGCTCGTTGAAGCGCAGCGTGCCATTGCGGCCCAGCATGCCCACGACCATGACGCTCCACTTGTCGCCGATGCGATTGAGAACGTCCGACATCGCGGTGCAATTGGCGGACTTGGAGGTGTCATGCAGTGACATGGATGTGCCTTCTTGTGCGTAACTCAGGCACAAATATAGATGTAGTTCTCTTCTGTGCCTAGGGTACAATTGTCGCATTGCACGAACTGGGGGATGTGGATGACTGACACGACCAACGGCGTCACCGGCCGGAGCGGGTGGAATATCGGGCTCTGGGCCGCGCAGGTACTGCTGGCCGCATTCTATGGCTTTGCCGGCTTCAACAAGCTCACCCAGACAATGGAAAGCCTGGGCGCCATGGGTATGGGCTATGCCACCGATTTTCCCGAACTGCTGACGCGTTTCATCGGCACGGCGGAAGTCCTGGGCGCCATCGGCATCATACTGCCGGCGCTGACCCGGATCATGCCGCGGCTGACCCCACTGGCTGCGCTCGGCTTCTCGGTAATCCAGGTGCTGGCCATGGGCGTCCACATTTCGCGCGGCGAATTCGCTGTACTGCCGATGAACCTGGTCCTGCTGGCCCTGTCGCTCTTCGTATTGTGGGGCCGCGAACGCAAGGCGCCGATCGCTGCGCGCTGAGTTTTCGACCGATCGACCTGCCCATGTGAATTGACAGCCCCCTCGCCGGGGCTGTCTTTGTCTGCACCATAAGAAGACGTGCCCGCGAGGAGACTGCCGTGACCGACCGCATCGCCGAACTTGCCGACCAGATGACAGCCGAGGAAAAGGTCTCGATCCTTTCGGGCGAGGATTTCTGGTCCGTTCCAGCAGTGCCCAGGCTGGGCATCGGCAAGCTCAGGGTCACCGACGGCCCCAACGGCGCGCGCGGCGGCGGATCGCTGATCGGCGGCGTCAAGTCCGCGAGCTTTCCGGTCGGCATCGCGCTTGGCGCCACCTGGAATGTCGAGCTGGTCAAGGAAATCGGCGCGGCTCTGGCCGACGAGGTCAAGTCCAAGGGCGCCCATATGCTCTTGGCGCCCACCGTCAACATCCACCGCTCGGTGACCAACGGCCGTAACTTCGAGTGCTATTCGGAAGACCCGATCCTGTCGGGCGAACTGGCCGTCGCCTATATCGTGGGCTTGCAGGGCGAGGGCATCGGCGCCACCATCAAGCACTTTGCCGGCAACGAATCCGAGATCGAGCGCACCACCATTTCGAGCGAAATCGACGAGCGAAGCCTGCGCGAAATCTATCTCATTCCGTTCGAATGGGCGGTGAAGAAGGCCGACACCTGGGGCGTCATGAGCTCCTATAACCGGCTCAACGGCACCTATACCTCGGAGCACAATTGGCTGCTGACCGAGGTGCTGCGCAATGAATGGGGCTATGACGGCATCGTCATGTCGGACTGGTTCGGCAGCCATTCGACAGCTGAAACCGTCAATGCCGGGCTCGACCTAGAAATGCCCGGTCCGTCGCGCGACCGCGGGCAAAAACTGATCGACGCCGTCAATTCCGGTGCCGTCAGCCAGGCCACCCTGCGCGAGCGTGTGATCAACATGCTGCGGCTGATGCAGCGGGTGGGCTCGCTCGATGATCACAGTGAATGGAAGGAAGAGGCCAATGACCGGCCCGAGCATCGGGCACTGATCCGCCGGGCCGGCGCCGAAGCAGCAGTGCTGCTCAAGAACAATGGCATCCTGCCGCTCAAGGGCGATGGCAGCATCGCCGTCATCGGACCCAATGCGAAAATCGCCCAGATCATGGGGGGCGGCAGCGCCCAGCTCAATGCGCATTATCGCATCTCGCCGTGGCAGGGGCTGGCTTCGGCTGTCGGCGAAGATCGGTTGAGCTACGCGCCCGGCTGCACCAATCACCGCTTCGAGCCGGTGCTGCGCGGCCAGTTCAAGGTCGAGTATTTCGCCAACGAAAAGCTCATTGGCGAGCCAGCGCATGTGACCACACAGGACGAGGCCCAGGCCTTCTGGATCGGCCATATAGCCGAAGGCAAGGTCGACCCGCTGCACTTCTCCGCCCGCCTCACCGGCAGCTTCACCCCCGAGACATCAGGGACCCATCGCGTCGGCATCTATTCGGCCGGCTTTGCCAAGGTCTATGTCGACGGCAAGCTGATCGCCGATGCCTGGACCAATTGGCAGAAGGGCCGCACCTTCTTTGAGGAAGGTTGCGACGAAGTGGTTGGCACGGTGACGCTGGAGGCCGGACGCGCGCACGAGGTGGTGATCGAGTTCGCCACCAAGGATTTTGCCACTCTTGGGCTCGCCGCCTTTGCCGCCGGCATCGGCAAGCCGCTCGGCGACGAGGCCATAGCAGAGGCGGTGCGCATCGCCCGCAACGCCGATACCGCCATCGTTTTTATCGGCCGCAACGGCGAGTGGGACACCGAGGGCAGCGACCTGCCCTCGATCGACCTGCCCGGCCGGCAGAACGAGCTCATCGCCGCCATCGCCAATGCCAATCCCAATACGATTGTCGTCATGCAGACTGGCGGCCCGGTGGAAATGCCGTGGATCGGCTCGGTCGCCGCGCTGCTCCAGGCCTGGTATCCGGGCCAGGAAGCCGGCAATGCCATTGCCGACGTGCTTGTTGGCGCCGCCGAACCATCCGGCCGCCTGCCGCAGACCTTTCCGGTGCGCTGGGCGGACAATCCCGCCCACAGCCAGGATCGCGAGGTCTATCCGGGCGTCGAGGGCAAGGTGCGCTACGAGGAGGGCATCTTCGTCGGCTATCGCCACTACGACCGGCTGGGCATGACCCCGCTCTTCCCGTTCGGCTTCGGGCTGGGCTATGCGAGTTTCGCCGTCAGCGATCTCACCGTCGACGACACCGAGTTCGAAGCCGAAGGCAGCGTCATGGTCGGCGTGTCCGTCACCAACACCTCAGGCCGCGACGGCGCCGCTGTGGTGCAGCTCTACGTGTCCGATGATGTCTCATCCGATCCGCGCCCGGCCAAGGAGCTCAAGGCCTTCCGCAAGGTCCAGCTCAAGGCGGGGGAAAGCCGCCAGATAACGATGGCCCTCGACGCACGCGCCTTTGCCTTCTATCGCGTGGCGGCCAAGCACTGGCTGGTGGAAGACGGCAGCTTCACCCTGCGTGTCGGACTGTCCTCGGCCGACCTGCCACTTACCGCCATCGTGTCGCGGACGACGACGCTGATGCTGCCGGTCTAGTTCCGCCACAAAGAGGCGTTCCCGCGGTTTCGACCGCGGGACTGCCATGCGATAGCTGGAATGGGATCGGCTAGATCAGCTTGTCCACCACGGCGCCGGAATCGATCACCACGGGTTCCGCTTCCCCGGTCGGACTGAGCATCGCCGCCTTGGCCTGCTCCTTGTCAGCGGCAACCATCAGATCCGCACGGAGCTTGGCGACCTTGGCAAGGTGTGGGGTCGAGACATCGCCTTCCCGCAGGACGATGCGGTTGATCATCACGGCGGGGTTAACTGCCAGAGCGCTCATGGCGGTCTCCTAGGCGGTCTTGTCGACTTTGCTGCCCTGGCCGGGCGGCGGTGCCGACTGCGACACCTGGATCAACGTGTTGATCAGGTCGGTCTGCATTTCATGGGCCTTCTTGAACACGGCGATCTGCACGCTGTTCTGCAGCTTGGCCGAGTTCATCTGCATCATCTGCGTCGAGAGGTCGGTATTCATGCGGGACCTCCTGTTGCTGGCAGTCCACAATCGACTCTAGGGAACGGGTATGAACAAAACCTTGGGCAATCGTGGCAATTTGGTGAAACTTGCGCCGACTTGACCCCGGGGGCTCAGCGGCCCCCGAACAGCGCGACGCCGCGTCGCCTGAAGCCGGCTGCCAGGATCAATCCGGCAGCAAACCCGCCCAGATGAGCCCACCAGGCCACCGGCTGGTCCGAGCCGACCACCACATAGAACAGTTGCGTCGCCACCCAGAAACCAAGCATCCAGAAGGCCGGCACCGGCAGGGGAATAGGGATCACCAGCCGCGCCAGCACGAAGACACGGGCATGCGGATAGAGCAGGATATAGGCGCCCATCACCCCCGCCACCGCGCCCGAGGCGCCAATCAGCGGTCCATTGTCGTTCATATTGAACGCCAGATGCGCCAGCGCCGCACATGCCGCGCAAGCGAGGTAGAACAGCAGGAACTTGATGTGCCCCATGGCGTCTTCGATATTGTCACCGAACACCCACAGAAACAGCATGTTGCTGAGCAGATGCAGCCAGTCGGCATGCAGGAACGCATAGGTCACCAGCGTCGCCCAATCCGGCAGCCAGGGCACGGGCTGCGGGTAGACGTCGCGCACCACGATGGGGATCATGCCGAAATCGATGGTCGCCTGATCGAATGCCGCCTGCGGCAGCACTGCCTGCAGCAGGAAGCAGAGCGTGGTGACCGCGATCAGTCCGCAATTCACATAAGGGAAACGGACATGGCGGATGACGTTGCTATCGTGCAGCGGCAGGAACACCTCACCCGCCCTTTTTGAGATCGCCATGGCTGCCGGGGATCCAGAGCACATCCTTGGCACCATTGTTGTTGGCAACACGAGCCAGCACGAACAGCAGGTCCGAGAGACGGTTGAGGTAGCGCACGGCTTCCGGGCTCGTATCGGCTTCGGCCGCGGCCAGTTCGACCACTATGCGCTCGGCGCGCCGCGTCACCGTCCGCGCCACATGCAAAGCTGCCGCGAGCGGCGAGCCGCCGGGCAGGATGAAGCTCTTCAGCGGCTCGATATCGGCATTGTAGTGATCGATCTGCTTTTCGAGGAACTCGGTCTGCACCGGGCGGATGCGCAGCGTCGGATACTCGGCATCCGGAGCATCGGCGCCGGGCGTGGCGAGGTCGGAACCGACATCGAACAGGTCGTTCTGGATGCGCGCCAGCAGCATGTCGACCTTGGGCATGGAACTGGTATGGAGCCGGGCCATGCCGACACTGGCATTGGCCTCGTCCACGGTACCATAGGCCTCGACGCGCAGGTCGTATTTCGCCCGGCGCGGGCCGCGCACGAGGCCCGTCGTGCCGTCGTCGCCGGTCTTGGTGTAGATGCGATTGAGCTTGACCATCGGGCTAACCGCGCCCGCTGCCGAAGAAGAACAGCGCGCCCATCAGCAGGATCAGGGCGATGGCCTGGCCAATGACGCGCAGGCGCATCAGCCGCTGGCTGGTATTGCCCGGTCCGCCCTTGAGCATGTTCCACAGGCCCATGCCCAACACGATGATGACGAAGAGCAGCGCAAGAGCGATGGCGATATTGAGAGCGGTCTGCATGAGGTCCTACCGACTGGGCTGCTGGCCAATGATATAGGTGGTGAGACCTTCAGCCAGCGCGTCATAGATGGCACGAATCCGGTGAGACGTGAACAATTCCCTGTGTGTTGTGAGCCATATCGGCAAAGGCGGAATGGCCAGGTCGAGCGGCAGGGCTACCATTCCGGGCGTGCGTCGCACCAGGTTGAGCTGGGCAAAGCCGATGCCGAGCCCTGCCTTCATCAACTCCCACAGATGCGGCTGGTCGTCCGAGCGCAGCATGAAATGCTCGCGGGTGATGGAAAAACCCAGGCTCCGCGCATGGATCAGGATGGCATCCGAGCGGTCGAAGCCGATCAGTTCGTGCTCCCACAGGTCGGCCAGTTCCAAGGGTCTGCCCCGGCGTGACAGATAGGCTTCATGCGCCGCTGCCACCAGCGGCACGTCGCCGAGATAGCGGGTAATGAGTTCGAGCTGCGTGGGACGGAACATGCGCACGGCAATATCGGCCTCGCGCATCAGCAGGTTCTCCGCCGAATCGGAGGGCACGATCTCGATGGCGATGCGCGGATGCTGCGCGCGAACAGGCACCAGCAGCTCCGGCAACACATAGTTGGAAATCATGGCGCTGGCGGTGAGCCGCACCGTGCCGCCGCTATCGTCCTGTGCGCCGGCCGCGACGATCCCGGCCTCGGCAAGCGCGGCCTCGGCCCGCGCCACCGGCTCGTAGAGTCGAAGGGCCGTCACGTTGGGTCGCAGGCCCTGCATGGTGCGATCGAACAGGCTCAGGCCCAGATCGGTCTCCAGCGTCTCGATGTGGCGGCCAATTGTGGGCTGGCTCAGCCCGGTGGCGCGGGCCGCCGCCGATAGCGACCCCGCTGCTACGACGGCGGCAAAGCTTCGCCATAATGCCCAATCCGGCTCCCTATTCATTCTTGAATGTCAAACCTCCGAAATCAGCCAATCTACATACGATAATGCATGCTCCATATTCCCGATATCAGCAAGACAGGAGCAAAGCATGAACAAGGGAAAAGTCACGGTTCTGGGCAGCAATGGCCATCTCGGCAATGCCGCCATGATCGCCTTCCAGGCGACCGGGTGGGATGTGACAGGTCTGGGCCGCAGCAACCGCCGGGCCGTTGCGGGCACACGTTTCATCCAGGGCGACGCGGACGATCTAGCAGTCGTCAGGGCGGCCATCGCCGAAGCCGACGTGGTGGTGCACGGTCTGCACCTGCGCTATGACCGCTGGGGCAATGGCCGCGCCGAGGCGCAGTTGCAGGTGGTGCTCGACGCCATGAAGGGAACGGGCAAGACGCTGCTATTCCCGGGCACCATCTATAACTATCGCGCCAGCGACCGAGTTATCGGCCCGCAATTGCGCCAGGAGGCCGAAGCGCCGCGTGGCGCCATTCGCATCCAGCTTGAGCGGATGCTGGCGGAGGCCGCGCGCAAGGGCGGGTTCCAGGTCATCATTCTGCGCGCGGGGGACTTTTACGGTCCCGGCAATCGCGCCGAATGGTTCGAGGCAGCCATGCTGATGGATCACGCCAAGGGCCGGGTCTACCATCTGGGCGATCTCGACATGCGGCACAGCTGGGCCTACCTGCCGGACCTCGGACGCGCCTTCGTGGCGCTGGCGGAGCACCGCGCCAGCGTGGAAGCCTTCGCCAATTTCCATTTTGCCGGTCACTGGGTCAGCCATCGCCAACTGATGGCTGCCATCGCCAGGGGCGCGCCGCGTCCGCTGACCCCGACACCGCTCACCTGGTGGATGCTGCGCGCCATCGGCCTGGTGAACCCGGTAATGCGCGACATCTATCGCATGCGCTACCTCTGGCTCAATGAAATGGAACTGGTCGACACGCGCCTGGATGCGCTGCTCGGTCCTGGCTTCGCGACCCCGTTCGACCAGGCGGTCGCGGCGACCGTGGACGAACTCATTGGCGAGGGATCGGCACGCAAGGCGGCCTAGCCGAACCCCGCTGCCCGTCTCACATCCCCCGGCGTCCACCCCTGGGCCCGCAGATCCGCCAGGCTCTGCGAGCCCCTCGATTTCGCCAGCTTCTTGCCGTCGTCATCGAGGATCAGCCGGTGAAAATGATAGATTGGCGAGGGCAGGCCCAGCAGCATCTGCAGCAGGACGTGAATGTCGGTCGCCGCCTCCATGTCGCGGCCCCGCGTCACATGCGTCACGCCCTGCGCCGCATCATCGACCACGACGCTGAGGTGATAGCTGGTCGGCGTAGCCTTGCGCTGCAGCACCACGTCGCCCCAGCGCTCTGGCCGCGCATAGCGAATCTGCGGCCGGTCGGTCACCAGGGGCCCAACTACAGTAAAGGTCAGCATGCCGACGCGATCCATTGCTTGCTCGGTATCGAGCCGAAACTGCACCGGATCCCCCCGTTCCAGCCGCTCGATCTGCTCGCCCCGATCCAGGTGTCGGCAGGTGCCGGGATAAAGCGGCGCCCCATCCGGATCGGTGCCATCAGCCGCCGCGGCGATTTCGCTGCGCGAACAGAAGCAGGGATAGAGCAATTTCTGGTCGCGCAAGCGATTGCCCGCATCGGCATAGACGTCCATACGCTGCGATTGCAGCATGACCGGCTCGGGCCAGGTCAGGCCCAGCCAAGCCAGATCCTCCAGGATCGCCGCGACGAATTCGGGTTTACTGCGTTCCGCATCGATGTCTTCGATCCGCAACAAGGCGGTGCCGCCGAGTTGGGCGGCCGCGTTCCAGGTGACGAGCGCCGAATAGGCATGGCCGAGATGCAGCTTCCCATTGGGGCTGGGTGCAAAGCGAAGGACGGGTCTTGATGATTTTTGCGACACACGGGTTTTCTACATGAGCATATTGCCGCCGTCACCGCGGCTCGATAGCGCCGAGACTGTCGCCAGTCACATTGACATGCTGGTGGGTATCGATCCGCGGCTGGCGCCGGTACGCGATTTTGCCGGGCCGGTGCAGCCGCGCATAAACCCGCCGGGCTTTCCTGGCATCGCCAAGGTCATCACCGGCCAGCAACTCTCGGTCACTAGCGCCGCGGCGATCTGGAGCCGATTCGAAAACCTCCCCGGCGCGCTTGATCCGGTAACCTATCTCAGTCTCTCCGAGGACGAAGTACGGGCCACCGGCTTTTCCGGCGGCAAGTTCCGCACCGTGCGTGCCATCGCCGAAGCCATGGTCGCTGGCACGCTCGACTTCGACCACCTCGAAACGCTGCCGGCCGAGGATGCCGTGCGCTATCTCGTCGCCCATAAGGGGATCGGGCCATGGACCGCGGAGGTCTATCTGATGTTTTGCGCGCAGCATCCCGACGTCTTCCCGGCCGGCGACCTGGCATTGCTCAAGGCGGTTCACCACGGTCTCGGGCTTGACGCTCGTCCCACCATCAAGGACATGATCGGCATCGCCGCTGGCTGGATGCCGCATCGGTCTGCCGCGGCCCTGCTGTTCTGGCGCTATTTCGCCGTCATGCGCGACCGGGAAGGAATTCTTCTGTGACCAAGCTCTCCGGCCCCATGCTGCCCCCTGCCTCGGGCAGCGCTCCCAAGCAGGCCGTGGTGCTGCTGCATGGCTATGGCAGCGATGGCAACGACCTGATCGGGCTGGCGCCACACTGGCAGGCCATCTTGCCCGACGCGGTGTTCATCTCGCCCAATGCGCCCCAGCAGTGCCGTCAACTTGCCTATGGCTTCCAGTGGTTCGACATCAGCCTCGACGGCGACCGGCTTGCGCGGCGCCAGGAGGGCGTGGTCGAAGCGCGGCCAGTGCTGCTCGAATTTCTCGCAGACCTCTGGCGCCAGTCGGGTATCGGACCCGAGGACACCATCCTTGCCGGCTTCAGCCAGGGCGCGATGATGGCGCTCCATACCGGGCTCTCGCTCGACCGGCCGCTGATGGGCATCGTCGCCTTTTCTGGCGCCTTCCTGCCACCCGACGGCTTTGGCAGTGCCCTGCTGGCAAAGAGCCCGGTCTGCCTGGTGCATGGCGACATGGACACGGTGGTCGATCCCGAGCACAGCGCCGATGCCGACGTGGCCCTGCGGCTGGCCGGCTATGACGTGAGCTATCATGTGAGCCCAGGCGTCGGTCACGGCATCGCGCCTGACGGCCTGGCCTTTGCCGGCGAATTCATCGCTCGCGTCGCGACAAAATAAACCGCCATCGTTCCGCTTCACAGCCCTGACACAAACGGCTTAGTATAAGGAGCTATGGACTTACTCGATTCCCGTTCCGGGAGACTCAAGTGACCATCCACGTGTCGCCTGAGGCCTGTCCCGCGCTGGTGCTGAATGCCGATTTTCGGCCGCTCAGCTATTATCCTCTCTCGCTCTGGTCGTGGCAGGACGCCATCAAGGCGGTGTGCCTGGATCGCGTCAACATCGTGTCCCTCTACGACACGGTCATCCACTCGCCCAGCTTTGAAATGCGGCTACCCAGCGTCGTCTCGCTGCGGGACTATGTGAAGCCGGCGCGCCACCCGGCGTTTACCCGCTTCAACGTCTTCCTGCGCGATCGCTTCCAGTGCCAATATTGCGGCAGCAAGGACGACCTGACCTTCGATCACGTCATCCCGCGTTCCAAGGGTGGCCAGACCACCTGGGAAAATGTCGTGGCTGCCTGCGCGCCGTGCAACCTGCGCAAGGCCAACCGCATGCCGAGCGAAATCCGCATGTTCCCGCATCAGAAGCCGTACCACCCCACGGTGCACGACCTGCACAATAACGGCCGCGCCTTCCCGCCCAACCACCTGCACCAGAGCTGGCTGGACTATCTCTACTGGGATATCGAGCTGGAGCCGTAGAGCTGGGGTCAGCCCCGCTTGCTCCGGCGCGCCTGCGCCCACATCGACACGCCCAGCAGCGCCACGATCGCTACCGAGATCAGCGCATTGTAGCCGGCCAGCGAAATGCCGAGAAAGCGGAACTGCACCACATCGCAGCCGATGACCGGGGTCAGGTTGCTGAGCGCGTCGAAATCCATGGTCTCGCCGATGCCGGTGCAGGCGGTGGGGCCGGGCCAGAAGCCCCATTCGACGCCGGCATGGTAAGCGCCCATATAGGCGCCCCACACGAAGATGGCAGCGACGATGGCCATGGCGATATACCAGACCATCAGCGGCAGACGGTTCCAGGTGATCAGCACGGCCAGCAGGATCGGCAGGCCGTAATAGTAGGCCAGGCGTTGCTCGAGGCAGAGTTCACAGGGCTGCAGGCCGCCGATGACCTGCGAGCCCCAGGCGGCCAGAATGGTCACCATACCCAGGACAAACGCGAGGCCCGCCGATTTCTTGTCGAGCGGGTGGAGGATCGATGCGGCCATGCTGCTGGATCTTTCGGCTGACGCTATAGGGCAGGCTGGATAGACCGCGATTGCGACGATTTCCAGCGGGAAACAGGCTTGTGATCAGTTGCCGCAGGCAAGGTCGCGCGCTGGCCCTGGCCGCGAGCGGCGGCTGGTTCAAAGATCCTGCAGGATTTCGAGAAGTTCGTGCCGCGTCGGCCGGCTTGTCGGTCCGGCCGGCGTCAAGGCCACAGGCGTATCGACAGCACCCAGCATCAGCATCATGCCGCCAATGGTGCCGTCCACCTTGTGCCAGGGGCACATGACGCACATCTGCGGCACGATCTTGCCGGTGGCGTCCTTCATGTAGGCGCGCGGGCTGTGAATGGTCTCGCCGGCCAGCACGCGCCGGTGCTCGGCGCGGTGCTCGGGACTGATATCGGGGCGTACCACGTAGTGGTTCTTGCCGATCAGATTACTGCCCTCGGCGGTCTTGTGCCCGGCAATCCAATAATCGCTGACGGCCAGGTAGTTCATTTGCCGGTCCAATACGGCGATCGCCGCGGGCACGTTCTTCATCAAGGTGCGCACCAGAAGGCTGCGGCCAACGGCGTTGGCGTCCTTCATGGAGTGGCCGGTTATGTCCTGCATCGTGCCGAAGACTTCCGAGACGTCGCCGCCCGGGCCGATCCGGACATCGGCCGTGCACTCGATCACCTTGATCCCGGCACCGGTGTCGATGCGGAATTTGACCTTATGGCCCCGCCTCTCGGCGACGCTGCGCTTGAGCAGCGCCACGGCGGTCGGCCGATCATAGTCGACGACATGGCTCATGGCCTCCTCGGTCGTCAGCGGCTCGCTCTGGACTGGCAGCCCATAGATCTCGAAGGCCTGGTCGGACCAATAGGTGGCGCCATTGGCCACCAGCATGCGCCAGAATCCCATGCCGAGCTGGTTGGCCAGGACGCCCAGCATGGCATCGGCGTGCACAACCGCGGGACCTTCGTAGTCTTCTTGCATGGTATTCAGCATCGAAAATGGCCTGTCGAAAGCACGCGCAGGGCGACGCGTACCGTGGCGTTCACTAGATCACTATTGAATTACCGAAATCTGTCGCCAGCAGAAAAAATTGCTGGTTACGCGCGCGACCCAACGCCCCAATTTCACACAGCTTTCCCTGCAAGCGCGGCAATTTTGGGACCTGCCCGGTCAGTCACCCGGCAGGCTGATGCCGGCTGCCTGGCGCAGGGCGATCGCATTGGCAGGAGCATGCAATTTGTCTTCATGCACGAAATAGGCGAACACGTCCTTGCCTTCTGCCGCCCAGGCTTTGGTCGTGGCGGCCCAGTCGGCGATATCGGCAGGCTGGTAGCCATCCCCCCGCGGCGGACCCTGCAGGCGGCAATAGGCAAAATCAGCGGTCAGTTCGCGCGACGGGCTTTCGGCAGTATCGGCAATCACTCGGGCGACATTGTACTCGCCCAGCAGCGCATTGACCTCGGGCACATCGAAACTGGCATTGCGCATTTCGATGGCGTGGCGGATGCCCTCGACGCCCGCCGTGCTGAGGAATGGCACGGATTTGAGCCGTTCATCGGCCTTGCCGGCCAACGCCGCATAGTCGGCGGTCGTGCGCGGCAGCAGCTTGAGAAAGGCGCTCAGCACATCCCTGCTATAACTCACATTGGGCGGCAGCTGCCAGATGAAGGGGCCGAGCTTGGCGCCCAGCGCCAACGGCCCGGAGGCAAAGAAATTGGCCAGCTCCTGCTCGCAATTCTTGAGCCGCTTGATGTGGGTCACCAGCTGCGGGCCCTTGATCGAGAACACGAAGCCGTCGCGCGCCTCCCCCGCCCATTTGGCGAAGCTTTCTGGCTTCTGGTTTGCGCGGAAGGTGGCATTGATTTCGATCGTGCCGAGCCTGGAACTGGCATAGGCCAGCTCCTTCTTCTGCACCAGGCCATCGGGAAAGAAGGTGCCGCGCCAGGGTTCGAACACCCAGCCGGCGGTTCCGGTCCGTATCGCGCCTGTCGTCATGCCAAATCGTCCTCCGCGGGCAAACTAGCGCAAAATTACCCGGCCCCGCACCCAAATATGCGAGGTCAGGACCTTCACCGCCGGTCGGGGTGAAGGAAGGCGGCAAGGAAGGTGGCAATGGCCGCCCCGGTGTGCCTCTTGATTTCGGCGGCAGCGGGAATGGCATCATTGCCCAGCATCATGACGCGGTTGATCGGCTCGCCCATCAGCAGCCAGTTGAGCTGCGAGGCGGTTTCGGCGGTGTCGTCAAAGGCCAGCAGTCCATCTTCCCGCAGCGTCTCGAACAGCGCCCCCATGGCGCCGATTGCCCGGCCGGCACCGCGCGCATAGAGTTCGCTGGCCAGCTCGGGAAAACGCTGCACCTCCGATATGACCAGTCGCCTCAGCTGCATCAGCCCCGGAGTGAGCGCCACGGTCTGGATGCGCACCCCGTAGTCGAGCAGAAAGGCCTCGAGTTCCGCCCGGTCGCGCAGGCGGGGCGGGGCCTGGTGCACCGCCGCGCCCGCCTGGTCCATCATCTCGGTGACGACGGCCACGAAAAGCAGCTCCTTGCTGCTGAAGTGCTTGTAGACCGTCTGCTTGGAGACGCCGGAGCGCGCAGCGATCTCGTCCATGCTAGCCCGGTCATAACCCGTCTCAAGAAACACTGCTGCCGCGGCCGCGACGATGGCGGCATGCTTGCGCTCCGAACGCGTTGCGACGGCGAGTGGGGCGCTTGCCGGCATTTTCGATCTCCGTTTGCCCTGCCTACTTGACACAATCAAACTGTACAGTCTAGTTCTAGAACGGAACTGAACGGTCTAGTTTGGTTTTTGAGGAGAGGAAGATGCATATCCAATTCGCCGAATTGCCCGTCTTCGATCAGGATCGGGCCACGCAGTTCTATCGCGACGCGCTCGGATGCTCGGTCGCCGCCGATAGCCCGATGAGCTCGGACGGCTGGCGCTGGATCGAACTCGGCCTGCCGGGTGGCCAGACCAACCTGCATTTCGTCCGCCCTAGCAAGGATGGACCGAGCGACGAGCCGGTGCTGGTTCTGGTGGTCGACAATATCGGCACCAGCGTCGCCGCACTGAGGAGCCGCGGCGTGACCATCATTACCGAGCCCCATTAACCGTCTTGGGAGCCGGCAAAGACCGTCGCCGAATTCCGCGACAGCGAGGGCAACCGAATGATCCTGTCGAGTGCGAGACCATGACCCTGCCGCGTCCCGCCCACCTCTTGGCCGCCACGGCCCTGCTGTCGCTGATCGCCGTAATCCCGGCCATTGCCCAGTCCAACCAAACCCAACCAGGAGTTAGCCAGATGACCACCCAAGCCCAGTCCGCCACGCTCAAGGTGCCCGGCGCGACCCTCTATTACGAGACCCTGGGCGCCGGTCCGACGCTGCTCATCATTCCCGGCGGCCCGCAGGATGCTGGCGTCTTTGCGCCGCTGGCTGCCGAACTGGCCAGTCGGTTCAAGGTCGTGTCCTATGATCCGCGCGGCAATTCGCGCACCGTGTTCGATGGCGAGCCGACGCCGCTCGATGTCGACCAGCAGGCCGCCGATGCAGCAGCGCTCATCGCCCATGTTGGCGGCCCCGCCTATGTGTTCGGCACCAGCGGCGGGGCGCAGATCGGCCTCAACCTGGCCGCCCGCTATCCGCAGCTGGTCACGACCCTCGTGGCGCATGAGCCGCCATCCATGATGCTGATGGATGATCCCGAGCCAATGCTGGCGGCCGACCGCGCGCTATACGAAACCTACAAGACCCAGGGCGTCGATGCCGCCATGGCGCAGTTCTTCTCGGAAGCTGGACTAGACAGCGGCGCGGCGCCTGATAGCGACATACCCGATTTTGACCCCGCCGATATGCCGCCCGAGGCCGCCGAGACTTTCATGCGGGTCAGCGGCAATTTCGAATATTGGCTGGCCCACGGCATGCTGCCTCTCTCCACCTACAGGCCGGATGTCGCCGTGCTCAAGGCCGGTGCGCCCGAGGTCATCGTCGCCATCGGCGAGCAATCGACAGGGCATCCCATCCATGAGATGAGCATTGCACTCGCCAATGCCCTGGGCGTGGAACCGGTCAGCGTGCCCGGCGATCACATGGGATTTGAAACCCAACCAGCCCAATTCGCGCAACGCCTGGAAGCCGCGTTCAAATGAGCCAGTCCGTCCGCCTGCCCCTCGGTCCATCACAAAGGACGGCCCTGCTGCTGGCGGCGAGCAGCGCCATCGCCGGCTCGGTCGGCCCGATCACTATCGGCTCGGGTGGGTTGGCGGGCGCGTCCCTGTTATCGGGGGACACCATGAGCCTGGCGACCATGCCGGTCACGACGTTCGTGGTCGGCTCCGCCATCGCGGCAATTCCCGCCGCGCTTCTGATGCGCCGCGTCGGCCGCCGCGCCGGCTTCATCGTCGGCGCCCTGATCGGCGCGACGGGCGCGGGCCTGGCGAGTCTGGCGCTCAGCCTCGGCTCGTTCTGGTTCTTCGCCTTCAGCATGACCGTGCTTGGCGGCGCGGCGGCCTTCCTGCAGCAGTATCGCTTCGCGGCAGCCGATGCTTCGGAACCCGCCTTCAAGGACACGGCCATTGCCTGGGTCATGGCCGCCGGCATGGTTTCCGGGGTGGCCGGGCCGCAGATCGCCATCCATGCCCGCGCGCTATCACCGGACACGCCCTATGCCGGGCCGTTCTTCGTGCTGGCCATGCTGTTCCTCGCCGCCATTCCGATGCTGGCCATGCTGCGTGTGCCAAAACCGAAACTGCCGCCTTCGGGCCAGCCGAGCGGACGCCCGCTCAAGGTCATTGTCAGCCAGCCGCGCTTCCTCCTGGCCATGCTGATCTCGATCTTCGCCTATGCCATGATGAGCTTGGTCATGACGGCGACGCCGCTGGCCATGGTCCAACTCTGCGGCCACTCGGTCGCCGATGCCCAGATCGGCATGATATTCCATGTGCTGGCCATGTTCGGGCCCAGCTTCTTTACCGGCCACCTGATCAGCCGCTTCGGCCGCCCGGCCATTGCCGCCACGGGTTTCCTGCTGATCGCGGCCGCCGCTGGCGTCTCGCTGACCGGCACCGGCGTCTGGCACTTCTGGCTGCTGCTCACGCTGCTCGGGCTGGGCTGGAATTTCGGCTTCATCGCGGGCACCGCAATGATCACCGACCTTTATCGCCCCGAGGAGGCCGCAAAGGCGCAGGCATTCAGCGAATTCGTGTTGTTCACGGTCATCGCGCTGGTCACCTTCGCCTCAGGCGGGCTCATCGCCGCCGTCGGCTGGACGGCCATCAACCTGATCGTCTTCCCAGTCGTTGCACTCGGCATCGCGTTGATCGCGGTCGAGGAACTGGCCGACAGGCGCAGGGCCGTGGCCTGAGGCCCGACCCTGTCGAGGTTGCTAGAACTTGTAGTTGAGGCCGGCACGCACCACGCTGAAACGCTGCGACACGTCGACATTGCCGACACCGGCAGGCAGGCCGGTATAGCTCTGCGTACCCAGATCGACATAGAGGTATTCGGCCTTGATCGAGATGTTCTGCGTCGCCTGCGCTTCGAGGCCCACGCCCGCCGTCCAGCCCATATGGGTGGCTGACTGCGAGGTGGTGACGCCACCCGGATTGGTCAGGCTCGCCGAGCCGCGACCAGCCGCCAGGCCGCCCGTCACATAGGGCATTACCTGGCCAAAGCCCATGCCCGCGCGGCCGCGCACGGTGCCATAGAAATCGACGCCGGCCTTGAACGTGCCAATGCCCGGAATGGCCTCGCTATAGCCGACATTGGACCATTGCAGGTCGGCTTCGGCGCCGAGGATGAAGCCGCCCATATCCATGTTGTAGCCAGCCTGGCCGCCCAGGTTCCAGCCACCGGTGCTGTTGGACGCCAGCGCTCCCGGGGCCGGCGCGACGGTCGCCGTGCCGAAGCCATAGCCGCCGCTGACGCCGGCATAGAAGCCGGACCAGCCCGACGCAGGGGTGGGCGAATAGATCGGGCTGGCGCCGCTGTTCCAGCCCAGGTCTGCGGCCTGGCCTGCGGTCGTCAGCAGAAGGATCGCGGAAAGCATGATGCCTAGACGCTTCATGGATGTCCTCGTTCTCGAAAAGGGAAATGGCTTTCCGCAAAATGCGACGGAAAAAATTAAGACCCCGGTAAGGAACAAGGTTAACGCCATGCGGAAGCGTCATGGCTCAGCGTGGCGCGTGCGCCACGCGCATGGAACCGTCGATCAGATCTCAGAAATTAGGACGCGGCCGCGGGAACGGGGTGGCACCGGTCGCCGTGGCCGGCAGGCCCGGGCGCAGGTCGACATCAAGCGACGCCTCGGCGGTCGGCTCGGTAAAGACCGGCAGGTGGACCGGCCGCGGCCGCGGCAGGGTGATGCCGACGGCGATACGGCCGAGATCTGTGGCAACATAGGAGGCTGGCTGCACCGTATCGGTCAGCAGGCTCGGCTGGCCTTCAAGACCCATGGGGAATGCCGCTTCCTGCGTCGCCACATAGGCCTTGGCATCCTTGCCGCAGATCAGCGGGCGCATGTCGACCGGCGCGGCACCCGGATTGTTGCTCAGCGTCAGCACCGTCTGGCCGCTGGGCAGCGCAGCGCCGGACAGGCCGCGCGACAGCAGGTCGGCCGCATGCTCGTTGCGGTCGCGCGCCGACGAACCACCCAGCACCACGGCGAGCAGCCGCCGCCCGTTGCGATCGACAGTCGCCACCATGTTGAGCCCCGAGGCACAGACGAAACCGGTCTTCATGCCGGTGGTACCGGCAAAACTGGCAAGCAGCTTGTTTTCCGACTCCAGTTCCTTGCCGTTCAGCACAACCGTGCCGGTGCCAAAGATGGGCATGTATTGCGGGAAGCTCTGGCGGATATAGAGCGACAGCACGGCCAGGTCCCGGGCCGACGTCACTTGTGCCGGGTCATGCAGCCCGTTGGGATTGGTATAGCGCGTCGCCGTCAGCCCCATGCGCTGGGCCGCGTCATTCATCAGCGCCACATAGCTCGCCTCATCGCCGGCAAGCGTCTCGGCAATGGCCATGGCCACGTCATTGGCCGATTTGACCAGCATGATGTAGAGCGCATCCTGCAGCGTAATGGCGCTGCCGACGGCGAGACCCGACTTGGAGGGAGCCTCGTTGAAGGCCTTCTTGGAAATAACCACCGGGGTGTCCAGCGTCACCTTGCCCTGGGCGATCTGCTCGAAGGCGACATAGGCGGTCATCAGCTTGGTCAGCGAGGCTGGATGCCAGGGTTGGCCGGCCTCCTGGGCGTAGAGCACGTCGAATGTGTCCATATCCACCAGCAGCATCGGATTGGCGCGGGCTGGCATCAGGCTCAGCAGCGCCAGCATGAGGACGAGGACGAAACGACGGGCAAGCAGCACGGGTAAACGGCTCCGGGATGGCAGAAAAATCGGCATCCTCATAGCAGCGCGGGCGTTTCACCTCAATGCAGCGACGGCCACGCTGACGGGCTTTTGAACCTGCTGACACGATCTGTCGCGTTCAGGCGCCAGTCTGCGGCCAACAACAAGGAGAAGCCAGATGACCTCTATCGTCACCATTCTGACCGAAGGCTATGCCGACTGGGAGACCGCCCTGCTCAACGCAGCGGCCCGTTCCTATTTCCACATCGACACGCGCTTCGCCACGCCCGGCGGCAAGCCGGTCACCTCGTCCGGCGGTCTCAGGGTGACGCCCGATCTGGCGGTGGAGGACATCGACGTCGATGCCATCGATGCGCTGGTGGTCAATGGCGGCACGGCGTGGAGCCAGCCCGACGCGCCCGATGTCGGCAAGGCGCTGCTGGCGGCGCACGGGGCGGGCAAGACCGTGGCCGGCATTTGCGACGGTACGCTGGCCCTGGCCCGGGCGGGATTGCTCGACACTGTCGATCACACGTCCAATTCGACCGACAACCTGACTCCCACCGGCTACCAGGGTGCCGCGCACTACAAGGATCAGCCCGACGCTGTTGTCGCTGGCAAGATCGTCACCGCGCCGGGTACCGCGCCGGTCAGCTTCATGGGCGGCGTGCTCGAAACGCTGGGCCTGCGCGACGACAACCTCAATTACTACCTCGGCATGTACGCCGCCGAACACAAGGCGGCGTAGCCGAAGTCTCGCATTGGGCGCCGATCGACCTCCTCAGGTGCCCAATGCGATCAGCTGTTCGATCACCGCCTCGCCATCGGGCGTATCCCAATGCGCTGGCCCCTGCAGCACCGCCAGCTCACACCCATTCTCGTCCAGCACCAGCGTCGCCGGCAGGCCCACGGCCACGGCCTGCTGCTTGAGCCGTTCGAAGGCGGCGAATGTGTTGTCCGCATAGAGCGGCAGGTTGGCGAAGCTGTTCTCGTCCAGGAACGCCTGGGCCTTTTCGAGCCCGCCAGCGCCGATATCGAGATTGATGGGCAGCACCATGAAGGCGTCCGAATTGTATTTGGTGGCCAGCGCATCAAGCGCGGGCATCTCCTCGCGGCACGGCACGCACCAACTGGCCCAGAAGTTGACCAGCAGCGCCTTGCCCTTGAAGTCAGCAATGGTCATGTCGACTCCAGTGGCATCCTTGAACGCCATCGTCGCATAACCCCTGCCCTCGCCGGTGCCGTTGAGCGCTGCCAGCTCGCCCATCGCCGCCTCGCTGATGGCCGCCGCATCCTCGGCCTGAACAGGGCATTCCTTCGCCTGCCCGGCATTGCCGAGCCACACCCACGCCGCTATAGCTACGAAAAATCCCGCCAAGCCCAGGATGACCCACAGCCGGACCCGGCTCGTTGCTCCCGGGCGAGGCGATTGCGTGTCGGTCATAGAGGTCTCCGGAAATGAGCAACAAGATGTGGGGCGGACGGTTCGCCACCGGCCCCGACGCCATCATGGAGGAAATCAACGCCTCGATCGGCTTCGATCAGCGCCTGTTCCGCCAGGATATTGCCGGATCGATCGCCCATGCCACAATGCTTTCAGAGACGGGCATTCTGACGCAGGAAGATCGCGACGCCATCATAGCGGGTCTAAACGAGGTGTTGGCCGAAATCGAGGGTGGCAGTTTCACGTTCTCGCGGGCGCTCGAAGACATTCACATGAATGTTGAATCGAGGCTGCGCGAAAAGATCGGGGACGCTGCAGGCAGACTACACACCGCGCGTTCGCGCAACGACCAGGTGGCGACCGATTTCAAGCTCTATGTGCGCGACACCATCGATACACTGGTGGTGCAGGTGAACACCTTGCAGCTGGCATTGGTGACCAAGGCCGAAGACGAAGCCGAGACCATCATGCCCGGCTTCACCCATCTGCAAAGCGCCCAGCCGGTAACCTTCGGCCATCACCTGCTCGCCTATGTCGAAATGCTCGGCCGCGATGCCGGCCGCCTGCTCGATGCGCGCAAGCGGCTCAACGAAAGCCCGCTGGGTTCGGCCGCCCTTGCCGGCACGCCCTACCCCATCGACCGGCATATGACTGCCGAAAAGCTCGGCTTCGACCGCCCGACCGCCAATTCGCTCGACGCCGTTTCCGATCGCGATTTCATCCTCGAAACCCTGGCCGCCGCCACCATCTGCGCCATGCATCTCTCCCGCTTCGCCGAGGAAATGGTGATCTGGTCGTCAGCCCAGTTCGGCTTCGTGCGGCTCAGCGACAAGTTCACCACCGGCTCCTCGATCATGCCGCAGAAGCGCAACCCTGACGCCGCCGAACTGGTGCGCGCCAAGATCGGCCGCATCCTGGGCGCCCTCACCAGCCTCATCGTGGTGATGAAGGGCCTGCCGCTGGCCTATTCCAAGGACATGCAGGAAGACAAGGAAGTCGCCTTCGACGCGCTGGATTCCCTCAGCCTGTCGCTGGCCGCCATGACCGGCATGGTCAGCGACATGACCCCGAACCGCGAGCGGATGCGCGTCTCTGCCGCCGCAGGCTTCTCGACCGC
>JAKFDU010000155.1:0-1875 GCA_036675975.1 Devosia sp.
AAATGGTGGGTCTGGCGGCTGAGCATGCCCTCGAATACCGAGGACAGGTAAAAGGACGGCACGCTGTCGACCTCGACGCCGATCGGGTGCTGCTGGAACACCGCCACGCTGGGCACCGCCTCGAGGCGGCGGCGGTCGTAGGCGACCTGCCAGCGCTCGCGCTGGTAAGGACCGAACATCACCACCAGCTCGTTGACCAGTTCGCCGAACTCGTTGCTCATGTAGGAGAAGTCGCGGTCGTAGGGCACCCGCAGCATCACGTCGGCCAGCTCGTGGGGGCGCAGGTAGTGCCCGCGCCAGATGTAGTCGCGCAGGTCGTCGTCGAGTTTTTCGCCGGGCGGCGCCCAGATCAGTTCGAGCTTGAGGCCCAGGCCCTCGGCCAATGCCTGGGCCAGTTCGACGTCGACGCCGCGCGGCCGACCGTCCTGCTGGAAGCTGTAGGGCGGGAAATCCTGGTACACCGCGACCCTGAGCACGCCGGACTCGACGATCGAGTCGAAGTCACGCACCGAAGCCTGGGCCGGCAGGACCACCAGCCACAGCGCGCTGAGCAGCGCGCTCAACAGCAGGACGATCGAACGCATGACGGTTACTCCTCGATCGCGACGCTCTCCAGGTAGGTGCGCACGGCCCACAGCGCTTCCTGGCTGAGGTAGTCGGCCATCTTCGGCATGTATACCCGACCATCGCGCACCGCGCCGTTGATCACTCGCTCCTTGAACCACTCGTCGCCCATGGCGCCGACTTCCAGCAGGCGCAGGTCGGGGGCGATGCCGCCGGACTTGGCTTCCAGGCCATGGCAGGCGGCGCAGTTCTGGTTGTAGGCCGAGGCGCCGATCTCGATCGCCTTGGGGTTGTCGCGATAGGGGTTCTCCTCCAGCCATTCCTCGCCCAGAGGCTCCAATCCCGCGGTATTGACCGCTTGCGGCACCACATCTCCATGCGCCCACAGATTGGCCGAGAGGGCCATCAGCAACAGTGCGAAACAGGTGTTTTGTTTGATGTTCATGTTTCAGACCTCATCGAATGCACGCAAGACAGCCTTTGTGGAGCTTGGTTGTAGCCATCTTAGAAAGGCCGGGGCGAGCGACGAATGCTGCTTTGGTGGCTCGCGCCTAGTCCCTTGGTAGTAGGGCTTGCGGGGGTGAACAGACGCGGCTTTCGCAGCAGGGCCAAGGCAGAGGGGCCTGTTCATCTCCCCTGGCATAGCCGCGGCGCCCAGTAAAGCTTCGCACCGACCATCACTCCGCCGCGGCAGCGCTGGGGCGCCGCGTCCTTGGTCGTCAAAGCCACAGGTAATCGTGGCCAAAGCCACTCCCACAAGAGCCATGGCCATGGCACTGCCAGCCGTTACTTGACCAGGAAGTGGCCGAGCATGCCCTTGTTCTGCAGGCCCTTGGCGAAGAAGGGGAATTTGCCGGGCTTGATCGGCACGAAGAAGATCTCCGCCTGTCCGGCATCCTCGAACTCCAGCTCGGTGAGGGTCACCGCCTTGATCTCCACGCCGCCGGCCTCGACCTTGCGCAGGAAGATCGCTGTGGCGAACTCCGGCGCCTGGAAGGCGTATTCCTTCTGCCCGCTGGCGACGATCTTCAACTGGTAGGCCTTGCCGGTTTCCAGCTGGTATTCGAGTTGCGACATGGCGTAGTCGCTCTCCTCATTGCCCAGGCGCAGATCGGGCAGCGAGACGGTGCGGCGGGTCAGGTCGCCCTCGGCGTGCAGGTTGTCGAAACCGATCAGGCTGACGATCAGCAGCAGCGGCAGAAGCAGGGTTTTCAGGAGTTGCATGGCGCTCACCATTGTTCTTGTTGTACGGGGACGGCCCAATCCTAGGGCGCGCCGCGCCACGCGGGGCTACTACCTTGGTACGGCCTG
>JAKFDU010000156.1:0-1521 GCA_036675975.1 Devosia sp.
CACTACGCCTGAACCCTGAGGAAGTACCTGAATGAAGAAGTGGCAATGTATCGTCTGTGGCCTGATCTATAACGAAGCCGATGGCTGGCCGGATGACGGCATCGCGGCGGGCACCCGCTGGGAAGACGTACCGGCAGACTGGCTGTGCCCCGACTGCGGCGTCGGCAAAATGGACTTCGAAATGATCGAAATCAACTGAAAACACACAAGGAGTAAGGCATGAGCGCACCAGTCGTCATCATCGGCACCGGGCTTGCGGGCTATAACCTGGCCCGGGAGTTTCGCAAGCTCGACAGCGAAACCCCGCTGTTGCTGATCACCGCCGATGACGGACGCTCTTACTCCAAGCCGATGCTCTCCACCGGTTTCGGCAAGAACAAGGACGCCGACAGCCTGAGCATGGCGGAACCCGGCGCCATGGCCGAGCAGTTGAAGGCCGAAGTGCGCACCCACACGCGCATCAGCGGCATCGACGCCGGCCATAAACGCTTGTGGATCGGTGAAGAAGCCGTGCCCTATCGCGACCTGATCCTTGCCTGGGGCGCGGAAACCGTGCGTGTACCGATCGAAGGCGACGGCAGCGATCTGGTGTTTCCGATCAACGATCTCGAAGACTACGCGCGCTTTCGTGCCGCCGCGGCGGGCAAGCGTCGGGTGTTGTTGCTGGGGGCCGGGCTGATTGGCTGCGAATTTGCCAATGACCTGATCCTTGGCGGCTACGAGGTGCAATTGGTCGCGCCGTGCGAGCAGGTCATGCCGATGCTCTTGCATCCCGCCGCTGCGGCCGCCGTACAGGCCGGGCTGGAAAGTATCGGAGCGAAGTTTCATCTCGGCCCGGTGCTGACCCGGCTGGAGAAAGTCGCCGATGGCCTGGAAGCACACCTGTCAGACGGCCAGATCATCCGGTGCGATGTGGTCGTCTCGGCGATCGGCCTGCGCCCACGCATCGATCTGGCGGCGGCTGCCGGCGTGCAGATCAATCGCGGTGTGATGGTCGATCGTTACCTGAAGACTTCCCACGCCAACATCTACGCCTTGGGCGACTGCGCCGAAGTCGACGGGCTCAATCTGCTCTACGTGATGCCGCTGATGAGCTGCGCTCGGGCGCTGGCGCAAACCCTCGCCGGAAACCCGACCGCGGTCAGTTACGGGCCGATGCCGATCACCGTGAAAACCCCGGTATGCCCGCTGGTGGTGTCGCCGCCGCCACGGGGCAGCGAAGGTGTATGGAGCGTCGAAGGGCAGGGTGCCGACATCAAGGCGCTGTGCCACAGTGCCGACGGTCGGTTGCTCGGTTACGCCCTGACTGGGGCGGCCGTCATGGAAAAACTGGCCCTGAACAAACAGCTGCCGCCGCTGCTGGCGTAAATGCCGGTTGTTCTGTCGCAATCACCGCTATTTTGCCCCGACAAAGGTCTTGGGGAGACTGGCGCCGCCGTTGGCGGCGTGCCATTCTCACTCCCGTCTGCCGCAGAGTAGAGCCTGCGGCGCCTTGGGCGCTGTTCCAACGAGAACAGCACG
>JAKFDU010000157.1:0-39771 GCA_036675975.1 Devosia sp.
GCGCACCTTGCGCATGTTCATCACCTGCGTCAGCACGGCCTCAGTGCGGTCGAGCCGCGGCACGGCCATGGAAATCGGACCCAGGCCGATGATCTGCCGCTCCGCTGGCACCGGCGACTTGGCCCAGGGCACGACCTTGTTGGCGCCATCGATCACCATGCGGAAGCGCTGGCCTTCGAAGTCCTCGAAATCGAGCGAGAGCTGGCCGTTGCGCTCCTTGATGGCTGAGGTGCCGACATTGTTGTTTTGCAGGTGGGCCTTCCACCAGTTGAGACTGTCCTCGCTATCGACGCGCAGGCCGGTGCGGCTCACCGTGTGATTGCCGCGCTGTTCGCGGGCAGCCGGGAAATCGAAGAAGGTGAGATCGGCCCCGGGCGAGGCCACGCCGTCACCATAGAACAGGTGGTAGGCCGTGGTGTCGTCCTGGTTGACCGTCTTCTTGATCAGCCGCATGCCGAGGGTCTGCGTATAGAAGGCGAGGTTTTTCTTCGCCTCTGATGTGACCGCCGTGAGGTGATGGATGCCTCCGAGTTCGAGCGTCATTTCATGTCTCCTGAAGCGGCGGGGTTGCTACGCGCCGTGTTGACTAGAGATGTAGAGGACGCGGCACGGTTTGTGCAGACTGACAATGCCGACAGACTGGTGTCGATTTTTGAACGGTGGTGCAGCAATCGCCCGACGATGCTGCCGAGTGGCCGAATGCTGGCAAACGCGACACTGCACGCTAACAGCGTGCCAGCGAGATGAGTCTCCGTGTTACGGCGCTGCAGCCACAAGATGAAGGCCTGCGGGCAGGCCAGGTTCGAGGCTGCCTGGGCGCGCATCCGCGGGGCGACGGCAAGCCTGCACGCACCGCATTGAAAGAGGCAGGCTGGCGACTTGACAGAGGAACGTGCTAAACTTAGTTAGTGCGCGTCGCCCGGGGAAACCCGTGCTGCCCTTGGGGCGGAGTAGCTCAGTTGGTTAGAGCAGCGGAATCATAATCCGTGTGTCCCCAGTTCAAATCTGGGCTTCGCTACCATTCAAACCCCCGGGAAACCGGGGGTTTTTTATTGTCCAAGAAGCGTAGGCGCGTGCGTGGCACGCGCCCCGAAATCTGGCGCTTCGGTTATGCAACTTGGTGAGGCACCAGCAAAATTGCTCGCTTGGCGCCTTACTCATAATCCGAAGGTTATCGTTCGGCCCGAACTAGTCATTTTACTTGCGAGCCGTCACCGGCATAATTGGGGTGCGGAGGAAAAATGGCTTTTGCCCGGATCAACGGTGTGGTGCTGCATTTCAGGGTCGAGGGCAACCCGAGCGCCCCGACGCTGGTTCTCGCCAACTCGCTCGGCACCGACGCGCGCATCTGGGACGCGGTCATCGCCCGGCTCGGCGCACGCTATCGTGTCGTCTCCTATGACAAGCGTGGCCATGGGCTGAGCGATGCGCCTGACGGCGACTATCGGCTCGATGACCATGTCGATGATCTCCAGGGGCTGCTGAACCATCTCGAGATCGAGCGGCTGGCGCTGGCCGGGGTTTCGGTCGGTGGCCTCATTGCGCAGGGTTTTGCGCTGCGACATCCCGATCGCCTGGCGGCGCTGGTGCTGTGCGACACGGCGGCCAAGGTGGGCGACGCCACGATGTGGAACCAGCGCATCACCGCGGTGCGCGAGCAGGGGCTGGCGTCGATTGCCGAGCCGGTGATGGCGCGATGGTTCACCGAGCGCTTTCGGCTGGAGCGGGCAGATGACGTTGCCGGCTGGCGAAACATGCTGCTGCGCACGCCGGATGATGGTTATGTCGGCACCTGCGCGGCGCTACGCGATGCCGATTTGCGTGGGGCGATCCCGGCCATCGCAATCCCAACGCTGGTCGTGGTTGGCGAGCAGGATCTCTCCACGCCAGTCGAATTGGTGCGCGGCATGGCCGACGCCATCACCGGCGCACAGTTCGCCGTTATCCCCGATTGCGGGCATATTCCTTCGATTGAACAGCCGCAGGCACTGGCGGCGCTGATGACGCGTTTTCTCAATGAGGTGGGCTATGACTGAGGCAAGTCTATATGAGCGGGGCATGGCAACGCGTCGCTCGGTGCTCGGCGACACCCATGTCAATGGCGCCACAGCGCGCCAGACCTCGTTCGATGCGGATTTTCAGAGCTTCATCACCGAGGGCGCCTGGGGTTCGGTATGGTCGCGGCCCGGGCTGAGCAAGCGCGAACGGTCGCTGGTGACCATCGCGCTGCTTGCGGCTCTCGGGCATGAGGAGGAACTGGCGATGCATGTGCGGGCCACCGTCAATACCGGCTGCTCACCCGAGGACATCAAGGAGGCCCTGATGCACGTGGCGGTCTATGCGGGGGTGCCTGCGGCCAACAGGGCCTTCAAGATTGCCAAGGAAGAGCTAAGCAATCGGGGAGACGGGCAATGAGCGGCATCATGCTGCCGGGTGCGGATGGGGTGCTTTATCCCCGCGACCGGGCCTGGCACCCGCCGGCCAATACGCCTGGCTACAAGAGCACGACCTTTCGCGCGCCGCGCCAGGCGCTGCTGTCGCTGGGGGGGACAGCGTCGGAGCTGACTGGGCCGACCTTCGGGCAATCGAGCCTTGGCCCGCTCGATAACGACCTCATCCGCAACTACAGCCAGGATGGCAGCGAGGCCATCGGTCAGCGGCTGATCGTCTATGGCCAGGTGCTGGATGAGAACGCGCGGGCGGTGCCCAATACGCTGGTGGAGTTCTGGCAGGCCAATGCCGGGGGGCGCTACCGGCACAAGAAGGAAGGGTATCTGGCGCCGCTCGACCGAAATTTCGGCGGCTGCGGCCGCGCCATTACCGACGCGAACGGGTTCTACTCGTTCCGCACGATCAAGCCGGGCGCCTATCCCTGGCCCAATGGGGGCAATGACTGGCGGCCGGCCCATATCCATTTCTCGGTCTTCGGCCACGCTTTCGCGCAGCGGCTGATCACCCAGATGTATTTCGAGGGTGATCCAATGATCTGGCAGTGTCCCATTGTCGGCACCATTCCCGACAAGGCGGCCATCGACCAGCTGATCGCCCGGCTCGACCGACAGAACACGACGCCGATGGATGCACTGGCCTATCGTTTCGACATCGTGCTGCGCGGGCGCCGCTCGACGATGTTTGAGAACAAACTGGAGGGAAACTGATGCTGCATCCGGTTCCCAGGCTCAAGGAAACCCCGTCGCAGACGGCAGGACCCTACGTGCATATCGGGCTGACGCCCAATTTCGCCGACATCAGGGGGGTCTATGCCGCTGACCTGGGTGCGACGATGCTCACGCCGGATACGGTGGGCGAGCGCATCGCCATCACCGGGCGCGTCATCGATGGCGCCGGCGCGCCGGTGGGTGATGCGGTGGTCGAGCTGTGGCAGGCCGACGCCGACGGGGTCTATGCCGCGCCGAGGGGGCCGAGTTCCAACGCCGCTCCGGCCTTCAGTGGCTGGGGCCGCCAGCCGACCAGCGCTGATGGGGTGTTCAGCTTCGACACCATCAAGCCGGGCGCGGTGGCCGGGCCGGACGGCAAACCGATGGCGCCGCATGTGGCGCTGTGGATCGTGGCGCGCGGCGTCAATATCGGGCTGCAGACGCGGCTCTATTTCGCCGACGAAGCCGACGCCAATGCGACCGACTGGGTGCTGAGCAAAATCGCTGATCCGCTTCGACGTTCGACGCTGATCGCGCGCAGGGAGGAAGGCGCAGTGCCTCAATATGTGCTCGACATCTATCTGCAGGGCGACCGGGAGACGGTGTTTTTCGACATGTAGCAGCGCTGCTTTTCGACTCGTCTGGGCGATATTCGAACAAATATCGATAGCCGCACAAAATGAGTTGCGACAACTCATGGCAGATGCGTAAGTCCTCCCGACCGCCCAGCTCAGGAACCGAGGAGCCGAAATGGACAAGTCCGTCCCCGATCTTGCCAGTGCCATCGCCGATATTGCCGATGGCATGACTATCATGATCGGCGGATTTGGCGGCTCGGGTGCCCCAATCGAGCTCATCCACGCGCTGATCGACCGGTTCCGTGCGACGGGGAGCCCGAAGGGCCTCACCATCATCAACAACAATGCCGGCAATGGCCGTATCGGCATTGCCGCCATGATCGATGCCGGCATGGTCGCCAAGATGATCTGCTCGTTTCCCCGGTCAGCCGATCCGCGCGCCTTCACCGAAAAATACCTCGTGGGCGAGATCGGGCTCGAACTGGTGCCGCAGGGTACGCTGGCCGAGCGCATCCGCGCCGGCGGGGCAGGCATTCCGGCATTTTACACGCCCAGCAGCTACGGCACGGACCTAGCGGCGGGTAAGCCGGTCGCCGAGTTCGACGGGCGGATGTATGTGCAGGAACGGTGGCTCAAGGCTGATGTCGCCATCATCAAGGCGGAACTGGCGGACAGGCAGGGCAACCTTACCTATCGCAAGGCGGCGCGGAACTTTTCACCATTGATGGCGTCGGCCGCTGGCGTCACCATTGTGCAGGCCGCCCGCATCGTCGAGCCGGGCGAGATCGATCCCGAGCAGGTGATCACGCCGGGGATATTCGTTGATCGCATCGTAGAGATTGCTGATGCGAGTCAGGAAGAAGCGCTGATGCGCGCCGGAGTGGCCTATTGATGGACAAGCTCAGCAATGCGCAGATTGCGTGGCGCGCCGCGCAGGACATCACCGATGGCGCCTATGTCAATCTCGGCATCGGCTTCCCCGAAATGGTGGCCAAGTTCCAGCCGCCGGGGCGGCAGGCGATCTTTCACACCGAGAACGGCATCCTCAATTTCGGTGAATCCCCGGCGGCCGGCGAGGAAGACTGGGACCTGATCAATGCCGGCAAGAAGGCCGTGACGCTGCGGCCGGGCGCGGCGTTCTTCCATCATGCGGACAGCTTTGCCATGGTGCGGGGCGGGCATCTCGACGTGGCGATCCTGGGCGCCTACGAGGTCGCGGAGAATGGCGATCTGGCCAATTGGAGCACGGGCCCCAAGGGGGTGCCGGCGGTAGGCGGGGCGATGGACCTGGTGCATGGCGCCAAGCGCGTCGCTGTGATCACCGATCATATGACCAAGGACGGCAAGCCGAAGCTGGTCAAACGGTGCAGCCTGCCGCTGACAGGCGTTGGCTGCGTCACCCGCATCTATACCAGCCTCGCCGTGATCGACATCGAGAATGGCCGCTTCGTACTGCGGGAAAAGCTGCCCTCGCTAAGCGTTCAAGACCTGCAAGCGGTGACCGGTGGCGAACTCGTCGTCGATGGCGCCGTAGGCGAACTCCTGGTACCGGAGGTCTGAGATGGCGGAAGCATTTATCTGCGCCTACCTGCGCACCCCCATCGGCCGCTTCGGCGGCGCGCTGTCCTCGGTTCGGCCCGACGACCTCGGGGCCATCCCGCTCAGGACGCTGCTGCAAGCCAATAGCGGCGTCGACTGGGCGGAAGTCGATGACGTGATCTTTGGGTGTGCCAACCAGGCGGGTGAGGACAATCGCAACGTGGCGCGGATGAGCCTGCTGCTGGCGGGCCTGCCGGTATCGGTGCCTGGCACGACGATCAACCGCCTGTGTGGGTCGGGGATGGACGCGGTCATCACGGCGGCCCGCGCCATCAAGTCGGGCGAAGCCGAACTGCTGATTGCTGGCGGCGTGGAATCGATGTCTCGCGCGCCGTTCGTGATGCCCAAGGCAGAGACGGCGTTTTCGCGCCAGGCCGAAATATACGACACCACGATCGGCTGGCGCTTCGTCAACCCGCTGATGCAGGCGCAGTATGGCGTGGATGCCATGCCGGAGACGGGGGAAAACGTGGCGCGTGAGTTCGGTATCAGCCGTGCCGACCAGGACGCGTTTGCGGTGCGCAGCCAGGACAAGGCCGTAGCGGCGCAGTCCAGCGGACGGCTGGCGCGGGAGATCGTGCCGGTCGCCGTGCCGCAGAAGAAGGGCGATGCCGTTACGGTCGACAAGGACGAGCACCCACGTGCTGGCACGACCGCCGAAACGCTGGGCAAGCTGCGGGCCCTGTTCGCGGATGGTACGGTAACCGCCGGCAATGCCTCGGGCGTCAATGATGGTGCGGCCGCGCTGATCATTGCAAGCGAAGCGGCGGCGCGGAAGCATGGGCTGACGCCGATTGCCCGCATCCTCGGTGGCGCCACAACGGGCGTCCCGCCGCGCATCATGGGCATGGGGCCGGCGCCGGCCACGGAGAAGCTGTGCGCACGGCTCGGACTGTCGCCAGTCGATTTCGACGTTGTCGAACTCAACGAGGCGTTCGCCAGCCAGGGTATCGCGGTGCTGCGCCGGCTGGGAATCGCCGAGGATGCGGACCACGTAAATCCCAACGGCGGGGCCATCGCGCTCGGCCATCCGCTGGGCATGAGCGGTGCGCGCATTGCCGGTACGGCCGCGCTGGAACTGGTACTATCAGGCAAGCGGCGGGCATTGGCGACGATGTGCATCGGCGTGGGGCAGGGCATCGCCATTGCGCTCGAGCGCGTCTAGATTGCGCCCATGATTGCAAACCGTTCGCTGCTCGCGGCCCTTGCGGGCGACCAGGAGATCGAGGCGCTGCTTGCCGATGCGGCGCAGGTTGCCGCCATGGTGAAGTTCGAGCTGGCGCTGGCTCAGGCTGAGGCGGAAGCCGGCCTGATCAGTGCCGACGCGGCCAGTGCCATCGCTGCCGGCCTGATCGGTTTCGAGCCGGATTGGGATGATCTGGCAGCCGGCATGGCGCGCGACGGCGTGGTGGTGCCGGCTTTGCTGGCGCAGATGCGCGGCAACATCGCGGCGCCCTATGCCGAGGCATTGCATAAGGGTGCGACCAGCCAGGATGCGATCGATACAGCGCTAGTGCTGCAACTGGCTGCCGTCATCACGGTGTTCGTAGCGCGGCTGACCACGATGCTCGATGCGCTGGAACGGCTGACCGACCGGCATGGCAGCCAGACGCTGATGGCCCATACGCGCATGCAACGCGCGCTGCCCTATAGCGTGAGCGCCAAGCTCTTGACCTGGGCCGCGCCGCTGCGGCGTCACCTGGCGGCGCTGCAGGCCGTGCGTCGCAGCCTGCTGGTGATCCAGCTCGGCGGTCCCATTGGCGATCGCAGCAGTTTTGGGCCGCATGGCGAGGCAATTGCCCGCGGTCTGGCGCGGCAACTGGATCTGGGGCTCGCCGAGCCATGGCAATCGGCGCGCGACCCGCTGATCGGCTTTGCCTCACTGCTCACCCTGTTGACGGGAACGCTGGGCAAGATCGGCGCCGACGTGGCGCTTCTCGCGCAGAATGAGATCGGCGCCGTGGCATTAGCGGGCGGTGGTGGCTCGTCGTCGATGGCGCACAAATCCAACCCTGTTAATGCCGAGGTGCTGGTGGCGTTGGCGCGTTACAATGCCGGACTGCTCGGGTCCCTTCAGCAGTCTATGGTGCATGAAAACGAGCGATCCGGCGCTGCCTGGACGCTGGAATGGCTTACCTTGCCGCCCATCGTCGTCACTGCCGGAGCCAGCCTGCGGCTCGGCAACCTGTTGCTGGAGCAGTTGAGCTTCCCGGCGCCTTGAGCGCCGCGCCCGATGTCTCCGAGATTCAATTCAACTCTCGATCGCGATCTTAAGGCTTGTGGCACACCCTGCTGGCAATTGTGCTAGCGGGCAGAACCCCGTGGATAAACCGGCTGTTAAGGTAAACCGACCGATAATGCCGACCTGGAAACGATGTCGTCCACTAGGTGAGTTTCAGGTCTAATGCGTCTTATTATCGGCATCGTTATCGTGATCGGCTGCGTCATGGGGGGGTATCTTGGGGTGGGCGGCCACATGGCCGTGCTCTGGCAGCCCTTTGAATTCCTCATCATTTTGGGGGCGGCGCTGGGCGCCTTCGTCATCGGCAATACCGGCGCGGTGCTGAAACAGACGCTCGGCGTCTTCGGCACACTGTTCAAGGGCCCGAAATACAACAAGGCGGCCTATGTCGAACTCCTCGGCATGCAGTTCAGCCTCTACAAGCTGGTGCAGTCTAAGGGCATCCTGGCGCTCGAGCAGCATATCGAAAATCCGGAAGAATCCACGCTCTTTGCGCGCTTTCCGACCTTCGCCAAGAATCATCACGCGGTGGAGTTCGTCTGCGATTACCTGCGCATGGTGACGCTGGGCTCCAACAATGTGCATGAGATGGAAGCCCTGATGGATGAGGAGCTTGAAACCCACCACCAGGAGAACGAGCGCGTCGTCAACGCCATGCAGGCGCTGGCCGACGGTACGCCGGCACTGGGCATCGTGGCTGCCGTTCTAGGTGTGATCCATACGATGGGCGCCATCAGCGAGCCGCCCGAAATTCTCGGTCACATGATCGGTGGCGCCCTGGTGGGTACGTTCTTCGGCGTGTTCGTGGCCTATGGCTTCTTCGGACCGTTCGCGCAGTCGCTGCGCAACATCTACGAAGCCGAGGACAAGTATTTCCTGTCGCTCAAGGTGGGCCTCTTGGCCCACATTTCCGGCCAGGTGCCTGTCATGGCCATCGAATTCGCGCGCAAGGCGCTGATGTCGGAAGACCGGCCGAGCTTTGCCGAAATCGACGAGGCAACGGCGAACCTGCCGGCCGCGACATAGCTACGACCTAGGAAGCCAGAATGGCGAACTTCGACCAGCCGATCATCATCAAGAAGGTCAAGAAGAACAAGCACGCTCACCATGGCGGCGCCTGGAAGATCGCCTATGCCGACTTCGTGACTGCCATGATGGCGTTCTTCCTGCTGCTCTGGCTGATCAGCATGACCACGCCGGAGCAGAAGGAAGGCTTGGCCACCTATTTCGCGCCACCCAATATCGCGCCCACGACCAGCGGCTCGGGCGGGCTGATGGGCGGCACGGCGCTGGAGAATGAGGGCTCGCTGATGGCGGGATCGACCCCGCAGGAGCGTGCCGACGCCTCGATAACGCCCAAGGGCGAGGACTTCGGTACGGTGGCAGGCGCGATGAGCGGCCGCGACCAGCTGCAGGGCAACGAGTTCGAGTCGGCGAACGCCTCGCAATACGATCTCAAATCCACCGACGATCAGGGCTTCCACAGCGCCGCGGCCAGTATCCGCCAGGCCTGGCAGGCAATGCCCGACATTACCGAGATAGCCGACAACCTGCTCGTCGAAGAGACGGACGAGGGGCTCAACATCCGGATCATCGACCAGGAGGGCCGGCCGATGTTTCCCGAAGGCTCGAAGTACCCCAACGAGCTGACGCGGCAGGCCATCGCGGCGATCGCGCCGATCCTGCAGAAGCTGGCAAGCCCGGTGCGGATTGCCGGGCATACGGCGGCGGGCGGCGTCTACGTCAATCCGCGCTATGGTTCGTGGGAATTGTCGGCCGACCGCGCCAATACCGTGCGGCAGATTCTGGGCGAGTTTGGCTTGGCAGATGACCGGGTCAACTCGGTGGTTGGCCGCTCGACGGCGGACCCGTTCTTCCCCAACGACCCCTATATGGCTGCCAATGAGCGGATCGAAATCACGCTACTCTATGAAACGCCGCCCGTTCCGGCGGGGCTGGAGCCTTAGCCCGCCCTACTTGCCTCTCACCCAAAGGGAGAGGGAAGGTTTGCTGTGGCCAAACCTGCAAACCCGTCTGGTATGGAAGCGCGTGGCGGTGCATGTTTCGGCGGCGAATTGCCAGGAGTCCCGCCGTGCCCTTTCCCGACCTGATCCAGCCCGAACTGGGTGCCTATCTCAGCAATGTCCAGATGCCCGGCGATTTTTCGGCATTCTGGGAGGCCTCCATCGCCGAGGCGCGTGCCATTGGTGGCGACGTCAGCATCGTGCCGGCGGGGACAACGCTAAAGGCGGTCGAGGCGTTCGACGTGACCTTTCCCGGCTTCGGCGGACATCCGATCAAGGGGTGGCTGGTGCTGCCGGCCGATCGTAGCGGGCGACTGCCATTGGTTGTGCAATATCTGGGTTATGGCGGCGGACGCGGCTTTCCGCACGAGCAACTGCACTGGGCCGCATCGGGCTATGCCTATTTCCGCATGGACACGCGGGGGCAGGGTAGTGGCTGGTCGATTGGCGCCACCTCCGACCCGGTGGGAACAACGCCCTCCATTCCGGGCATGATGACCAAGGGCATTCTCGACAAGGACGATTACTACTATCGCCGGGTGTTTACGGACGCGGTGCGCGCCATCGACATGCTGGTGGCGCAGGATTTCGTCGATGCGGAAAGGATCGCCGTTTGTGGCGGTAGCCAGGGCGGTGGGATCGCGCTTGCCGCGGCTGGTATCGATCCGCGGATTAAGGCAGTAATGCCCGACGTGCCCTTTCTCTGCGACTATCCGCGCGCCGTGCAAAAGGCCAGTCGCGACCCCTATCTCGAGATCGTGCGCTTCCTGGCGCAGCATCGCGACAAGAAGGCCAGGGTCTTCGAAACGCTCAACTATTTCGACGGCGTCAACTTCGCGCGACAGGCGAGGGCCGCTGCTCTTTTTTCGGTCGCAGTGATGGATGAAACCTGCCCGCCATCGACGGTGTACGGCGCGTACAACTCCTATGCCGGGGCCGACAAGAGCATCGAAGAATACGAGTTCAACAACCATGAAGGCGGCCAGGCCTTCCAGGATCGGGCGCAGATGGTGTGGCTCGCCAGCCGCTTTGGCTGAGGGATAAGTCGGGCGGGCCCTTGCGCTCCTCAAAAAACGCAAATATTGCGTAGAGGGGAAGCGAGGCACCGATGGCGATCCAGAAGCGAGCAAACCAGGCCGATATTGCGGAGCGCCTTGGTGTTTCCGTCAGCACGGTGTCGCGGGCGCTGGCCAACGAAATCGGTATCAGCGATGCCGTCCGGCGCGACGTGCAGCGCATGGCGCGGACGCTGGGTTACAAATCCAAGCACAATACCGTGGTGGCGGGCGGGGACAAGCGTGCCGTGGCGCTGGTGCCGCTGGGCAGTGCGACAAGCGGGCTGTCGGGTTTCTATTTCGGCATTGTCGAGGGCATGCGGTCCCAGGCCGCGGCGGCAGGGATGATGCTCGACGTGCGCCTGGTCAATGAGGCGGCGGTGACGCTGGACCTGATCAAGAAGCAGATCGCGCAGGCCGATGCGGGTGGCCTCCTGCTGGCGGGGATCGATGCCTGGGACGAGCTGGCGGCTTGGTCGGCGGAGGTCGAGATGCCCGTCGTGCTGGTCAATGGCAGTGACCCGATGATGCGCGTGAGTTCGGTATCACCGGCCAATTACTACGGCGCCTACATGGCGACACAGCGCCTGCTGGATGCCGGCCATCGCAAGATTTTGCACTATACGCACACCTATCGGCCGACAATTCGTCAACGCCAGCGGGGGTTTGAGACCGCCATTGCCAAGACGCCGGGGGCGGTGGGCACCATCGTCAACACCGATGAGCGCCACACCAAGGAGCTGCTGGCCGATATGCTCGCCGGCAAGCATGACATCACCGCGGCGTTTATCTGGAACGACATCGCGGCGGTGGAAATGCTGGAGGGCATTTATGGCGCCGACAGTCCGCTGCCGAAGAATTTCTCCATCATTGGTTTCGACGACCTGCCGCTGGCGGGCATGGCGACGCCGCGGTTGAGTACGACGCGGGTGGATCGCGAGGCGATCGGGCGGGGCGCGGTGCGGCTCCTGGCAGAGCATATGGACGGCGAGATGGCGGTACAGCAGCTCGAAATCGGCGTCACCATGGTCGAGGGCGAGACGGTTTTTGCCGTCTAGCTTATCGCGTCACACACATTTCCCCTGCCTAGTCGCCTGACTCCAAAACGCAAAGTCCGCATATTTGCGTTATTTGCGTGAATTGCGCAAAATGCTTGCGATTGCGCAAAATGTGAACTAGCGTCCCGGTACTGGCGAAGATCGAAAAGACTGTCCCTGCGACAGCGCGATCGACTGGCCCGGGAGGTTCGCGTGGAACTGCGACGGTGGAATGTTCGGCATGTGCGCCAAGTGCTGGAAGCAGCGCCGCGCTTCGTGCCCTTCGCCCGCACTGGGGAAGCCGGCCTGCAAGCCATTCGTGCGCAGGTTGGCGAGGCGAGCATCAACGCCCTGCTGGATCGGGCCCGCGCCGACGGCTTGGCGCCGATCCCGGCGCTGCCGGCCACACTCTACCTTGAATTCTCACGGACCGGCCGGCGCGAGGGCTATGAAGACGCCCAGCGCACGCGCCGCAATATGCTCTACCGGCTGACCTTGGCCGAATGGCTCGAAGGGCGGGGCGAATTCGTCGATGCCATCGAGAACCTGGCCTTTGCGCGGCTGGAGGAAACCAACTGGGCCTGGCCTGCTCATGCGCTCTCGCTCGACCTGCCCGACCGACCGACGGTCGACCTCGCAGCGGCGATGACGGCGCTCGATCTGGCGGAGATGGACTATCTGGTTGGCGATGCGCTGTCGCCGCAGTTGCGGGCGCGGCTGCGCAGCGAGATCGACCGGCGGACGATCACGCCGTTCCTCGACCGCAACGATCATTGGTGGTTGCACACGACCCCGGAAAAGCAGGTCAGCAACTGGACGGCGGTCTGCGTGGCGGGCGTGGTCGGGGCGGCGAGCTACCTCGAGACCGACCTCGATCGTCTCGCCAATATCATCACTCGCGGGCTGCATAGCCTTGCCGACTATCTCGAAACCTTCGACGGCCAGGGCGGGTCGTCCGAAGGCCCCGATTACTGGTCATATGGTTTCGGCAATTACGTGGTGCTGGCGCAACTGCTGCATGCCCGCACCGGTGGTGCCATCGACCTGCTGGAGGGTGACGGTATCCGCGACATCGCCCAGTTCCCGGTGCGGACGGTGCTGGCCCCCGGCGTGTGGGCGAGCTTCTCGGATTCCGACAGCAATCCCACCTTCCATCCCGGGCTGCTGACGCACCTGGCCGAACGGCTCGACTTGCCCGTGCTGACCGAACTGGGCATGCGCAATGACTTCATGGTCGACCATTTCAACCAGTTCGCCTGGCCATTGCGGCAGTTTGCCTGGCCGCTGCCGGAGGGGAATGCGGCCTTCGGGGGCAGCGCGCATGACTGGTACGCTGATATGGCCTGGATGATATCGCGGCTCGACCCAACCGATGCGCACTCGCTGCGCCTTGCCGTCAAGGGCGGGCACAATGACGAGATGCACAACCAGAACGATGTGGGCTCGCTGATCGTGGTCAACCGCGGGCGGGTCGTGCTGACCGATCCGGGCCGCGGACGCTATTCGAAGGCGTATTTCGGGCCCGAGCGCTACAGCAACATCATGGCCTCCTCGCGCGGGCATTCGGTGCCTGTGGTCGATGGCCACGAGCAGGCCGCGGGTGCACAGCATGCGGCATCTGTCGTGACGCACAGCCATAGCCCCGACCGAGACAACCTCACGATCGAGATGGCCGCCGCCTATCCTGTCGAGGCCGAACTAACCGAGTTGCGCCGCAGCGTGACGCTGGACCGGCAGGCGCCGGGCGGCCGGATAGCGCTGAGCGACGCGTTCGCCTTTGCCAATGCTGGGGGCGACTTCCAATCCGTGCTGGTGACACCGCTGGCCGTGGCTGTCGATGACGGCGCGGTGCGCATTGGCGGGACCGGTGGCGTCCGCGTGGCATTCGACCCGGCGGCCGTCACCGTAACGACCGAAATACATCGCGGCGTCGAGAAACAATATGCGCCGCCTGTCGACCTCACCCGGGTGCTGTTTGCCGCCAAGGCGCGGTCCCGCCAGGGCGAGGTGGCGCTGGAGATAACCCCGCTCAACTGAGCGGACAAGGGAGCTTGCAGCCGGGTTCCACCTGACTGCCATGACGGCGAAACGGCCGCTCAACTTGGAGGAGACCCGGTGCAGCCTGCATCGGGCAAGGGAGACGACGATATGAGAGACACCTTGATACATCGAAGCCCGTTGCTGGGGCTGGCGGGTGCGGCGCTGGTCGCCATGCTCGCCGCAGCCCCGGCACTGGCCCAACAGCAAGCCCCCATGCTCGACGAGCTGGTGAGTAGCGGTGCATTGCCACCGGTTGCCGAGCGCCTGCCGGCCAATCCACTGGTGGTGGAAGGCGAAAGCGTCGGCAAGTATGGCGGCACCTGGCGCATGGGCCTGAATGGCGGCGGCGACAACGGCCTGATCGTCAAGACCGTGGCCTATGAAGGCCTTGTGCGCTTCGCCAGCGATTGGAAGACCGTGGTTCCGAACCTGGCGGAGAGCTGGGAAGCCAATGCGGATGCCACTGAATACACCTTCAAGCTGCGCGAAGGCGTGAAATGGTCGGACGGCACCCCTTTCACCACGGCAGACCTCGCCTTTACGGTCGAGATGTTCCAGGATCCCGACTATGCGGCGGCGAGCTGGATCGACAACAAGAACAACCCGGTCTCGATCGAGGTCATCGACGACTACAACTTCAAGCTCAGCTTCGCCACGCCCAACGGCATGTTCATGGATGAGCTGGCGAGCGTCAACGGCACCCAGATCACGTCGCTGCAGAAGGCCTATTGCAGCCAGTTCCATCCAAACTACAACGAGAATGCCGCGGCGGAAGCCGAAGCGGCCGGCTTCACCAATTGGGCGCTCCACCTGCAGGATCGCTGCGCCTGGGGCTGGGAAACCATCCGCTTCGCCAATCCCGACCTGCCCGTGCTTTACGGCTGGGTGATCGAGACGCCGCTTACCGCCAATGCCGCGCGCGTAACCTGGAAGCGCAATCCCTACTATTGGAAGACCGACGCCGAGGGCAACCAGCTGCCCTATATCGACAACCTGGACATGCGAGTCAGCCAGGGCGGCGTCGAAGAGCTGACGCTCGCCGCGCTCAATGGCGAGATCGACTTCCAGGAACGTCACATCGCCACCAACACCAACAAGCCCCTGTTCTTCGACGGGCAGGAAGCGGGCGGCTATCACCTGGGCGAGGTCATTCCCTCGGCCTCCAATACGCTGGTGCTGCAGCTCAACTTCAACCACGACGATCCGGTCAAGCGCGAGCTGTACCAGAACAAGGATTTCCGCGTGGGTATCAGCCATGCCATCGACCGGCAGGAAATCGTCGACGTGGTCTTTACGGGCCAGGGCGAACCCTTCCAGGTGGCACCGCGCCCGGAATCGCCATTGTATGACGAGGAACTGGCCAAGCAGTTTACCGAGTTCGATCCGGAGCTTGCCATCCAGCATCTGGAAGCGGCTGGCCTGACCGAGATGAATGGCGATGGCATCCGCCTGATGAGCAATGGCGAGCCGGTCAAAATCACCGTGGACGTGATTTCCGCGCTGCGACCGGAATGGATCGACATTCTCGAAATCATGCAGCTGCAGCTGGCTGCGGTCGGTGTCGAGATCGAGCTCAACAATATCGACCGTACGCTGTTCTACGAAAAGCGTCCGGGCAACGAGTTCGACGCCCAGGTCTGGGCCGGTGACGGTGGCCTCGAGGTGATGCAGGATCCGCGGTACTACATGCCGTTCAGCGATGAATCGGTATGGGCCTATCGTTGGGCACAGTGGTTCAACGGCACGCGCCCGGAAATCGCCGAGGAACCCGCCGATTGGGCCAAGGAGCAGATGGACCTCTACAACCAGGTCCGCGCCTCCTCCGATCCGGACCAGCGCACGGAGCTGATGAACCAGATATTGGCCATCACCAAGGAACAGTTCCCTGTCATCGGGGTGAGCCTGATGCCGAACTCCTATTCGATCATCCGGAACAACCTCAAGAACGCGCCTGAGAGCATGTTCAACGCCTGGCTCCTCCCGACCCCGTCCGCGACGAATCCGGTGACCTGGTACTTCGAATAAGCGAGCTCCTCCCCTCGCTCATTCTCCCCGCGGCCTTCGTGCCGCGGGGAGACCTCTAACCCTGCGGGACAGGCATCATGGTCGGCTATATCATTCAACGTTTCATCGCCATGCTGCTGACGCTGGTGGCCGTGTCCATCGTGGCCTTCGCCATCATCCAGCTGCCACCCGGCGACTATCTCACCAGCTATATCGCCCAGCTCGCCTCGACTGGCGATCAGGTCGACCCCCGGGTGATCGAGAACCTGCGTCGGCAATATGGCTTGGGCGAGCCGTTCTATGTCCAGTACTGGAAATGGATCACCGGCATCGTGCAGGGCAATTTCGGCCATAGCTTCGAATGGAAACGCCCGGTCTGGGAGTTGATCTGGGGCCGGCTGGGAAATTCCCTGCTGCTTGAAGGCATGGCGGTCATCGTCATGTGGCTGGTGGCCCTGCCCATCGGCATCTATGCCGCCGTGCGCAAATATTCACTGGGCGATTACCTCGCGACCATCGGGGGCTTTATCGGCCTCGCCATCCCCAATTTCTTCTTCGCGCTCATCGTGATGTACCTGGCCTATATCTGGTTCGGCACGACCATGGGCGGGCTGTTCTCGCCCGAATTCGAGAATGCGCGCTGGAGCTTGCCGCGCGTCTGGGACTTCTTCAGCCATGCCTGGGCGCCGGTGCTGGTACTGGCCACGGCCGGCACCGCCGAGCTCATCCGCATCCTGCGCGCCAACCTGCTCGACGAACTCAAGAAGCCTTACGTCACCACCGCCCGGGCCAAGGGCCTGCCGGAGTGGAAGGTGGTGCTGAAATATCCGGTCCGGCTGGCGCTCAATCCGCTCATCTCGACCATTGGCTGGCTCTTGCCGGCGCTGGTTTCAGGCTCGGTCATCGTCTCGGTGGTGATGAACCTGCCGACGGCCGGACCGATGCTGCTGCGCTCGCTTACGACGCAGGACATGTACCTGGCCGGCGCGATCATCCTGCTGCTGAGCGTGCTCACCGTCATCGGTACGCTGGTCTCGGACATCCTGCTGGCGCTGATCGATCCACGCATTCGCTACGGGAGCAAATGATGGCTGTCGAAAGCATGCACGTACCTTTGGCTCCCTCCCGCGCCAAGCGGGCTCGCGAAAGCCAATTTGGCCTGATGTGGCGCCGCTTCAAGCGGCACCGGCTGGCGCTGGTGAGCTTGTGGGTGGTGGCACTGTTTTACCTGGTGGCGCTGCTGGCCGAGTTCATCGCGCCGGTCGACCCCTCCCATTACAGCGCCCGCTACACCTATGCGCCGCCACAAGGCCTGCATTTCTTCGCGCAGGACAAGGAGGATGGCAGCTGGCATTTCGGTCCGTTTGTCTATGGCTACAAGACCGAGATCGATCCGGTGGCGCTGCGCCGCACTTTCGTCATCGACGAGAGCGTGCGACTGCCGGTGTCGTTCCTTGCCCAGAGCGAGCCCTATATGCTGGCCGGGATCATCCCGATGTCGGTCAAGCTGATGGGCGTGGCGAACCCGCGCGACCCGTTCTACATCCTGGGCGCCGACCGGCTGGGGCGCGACCTGTTGAGCCGGTTGATCCACGGCACGCGGATTTCGCTCAGCATCGGGCTGGCCGGGGTCACCCTGAGCCTGTTCTTCGGCATCATCATCGGCGGCTTTGCCGGCTACTACGGCGGCTGGTTCGACGCGGCGGTGATGCGGGTGGTCGAGTTCATCCGCTCCATGCCGACCATTCCGCTATGGCTGGGTCTGGCGGCCGCTATGC
Source organism: Devosia sp. (assembly GCA_036675975.1). Lineage (GTDB taxonomy): Bacteria > Pseudomonadota > Alphaproteobacteria > Rhizobiales > Devosiaceae > Devosia. Next base: position 17,516 of record JAKFDU010000157.1, read on the forward strand.
CCAAGGACTGGAGCGCGCTGCAGACCTATTTCGCCATCACCCTGATCCTGAGCCTCATCGGCTGGACCGAGCTGGCGCGCGTGGTGCGCGGCCGGTTCCTGAGCCTCCGAACCGAGGATTTTGTAACGGCGGCGCAGCTCGACGGTGCCAGCGACTGGCGGATTATCGTCAGGCACATGGTGCCCAATTTCATGAGCCACATCATCGCGGCGGCGACGCTGGCAATCCCGGGCATGATCCTGGCGGAAACGGCGCTGAGCTTTCTCGGGCTTGGCCTGCAGGCACCGATCGTGAGCTGGGGCACGCTGCTGCAGGACGCGCAGAATATTCGCACGCTGGCCACCGCGCCCTGGCTGCTGCTGCCGGGCATCTGCGTCGTCGTTATCATTTTGTCGATGAACTTTTTTGGGGATGGGTTGCGCGATGCTGCTGATCCACATGGGCGGTGAGATGATGACCGACGCTGCGTCGCTCCGGCCCCACCCCTCACCCGTCTCGACTTGGCGGCCGATCCACCCTCTCCCTCAAGGGGCCGTTCGCACGTGGAGCCTCCTTTTCCCCTTGAGGGAGAAGGTGCCCGAAGGGCGGATGAGAGGTCTCTTTCGATTGCATACGGAGGTCAGCGCGTGACCCAACCCATTCTCACCATTTCCGACATGTCGATCGTGTTTTCCTCGCCCGACGAGGCCGATATCGAGGCGGTGCGGCAGGTCGATCTCACCCTCACGCCGGGCAAGACGCTGGCGCTGGTGGGCGAGAGCGGTTGCGGCAAGTCGGTCACGGCGCGCGCGGTGCTGCGGCTGCTCGACAGGAATGCCGACATTCCGCGTGGCTCGATCCTGTTCCAGCCGGAGGGGGAGCCGGCGACCGACATCGTCAAGCTCAAGCAGGACAGCCTGTCGCTGCGCGCGATACGGGGCAACCAGATTTCGATGATCTTCCAGGAGCCTATGAGCTCGCTGTCGCCGGTCCACACCATCGGCGACCAGATCGACGAGATGATGATCCTGCATGAGGGGCTGAGGCCCAAGGCGGCGCGGGAGCGCACGGTGTCGCTGCTGGACCAGGTGGGCATTCCAGGAGCGCGGCAGCGCGCCGAGGCCTATCCGTTCGAGCTGTCGGGTGGCCTGCGGCAGCGGGCGATGATCGCCATGGCGCTGGCCTGTACGCCGCAATTGCTGATCGCCGATGAGCCGACGACGGCGCTGGATGTGACGACGCAGGCGCAGATTTTGGACCTGCTACGGCAACTTCAGACTGATTTCGGCATGGCCATGCTGTTCATCACCCATGACCTGGGCGTGGTGGCCGAGATCGCCGACGAGGTGGCGGTGATGTATCTGGGCGACGTGGTGGAGCAGGGGAGCGTCTATGACGTGTTCGCCCGGCCGAGCCACCCCTATACGCAGGCGCTGATGAGCTCCATTCCCAAGATGGCGCGCAAGGCCGAGCGGGTGCGGCTCTCGCCGATAAAGGGAACGGTGCCGGCGCCCAAGGACCGACCAGTGGGCTGCGCCTTTACCAGCCGCTGCCCCTACGCCTTCGAGCCCTGCGCTACGATCCGGCCCGAACGGACCGAAGTGAGCAATGGGCATCATGCGCGGTGTCACTTGCTGACGCGCCAACCCGTGGAGGCGGTGGCATGAGCAAGCTGCTGAGTGTCGAGCATCTGTCCAAGCATTATTCGCTCAGTGGCGGCTGGTTCGGGCCGGAGCGGCGGCTCGATGCGCTGACCGATATCAACCTCACGGTCGAGGCCGGCGAAACGCTGGCGATCGTCGGCGAGAGCGGCTGCGGCAAGACCACGCTGGGCCGTTGCATCATCAAGGCGCAGAGCTCAAGCGGGGGGCGGGTGGTCTATCATCCCAAGGCTGGCGGCGATGTCGAACTGACGGCCCTGAGCAAGCGCGAGATCAAGCCGTGGCGGCAGGATATCCGCATGATCTTCCAGGACCCGATGAGTTCGCTCAATCCCAATATGCGGGTGTTCGATATTGTCGCCGAGCCACTGCGCATCCACAAGATCTGCAAGGGCCGCGAGCTGGAAGAGCGGGTGATCTCGACGCTCGAAAAGGTGGGCATTCCCGCCGAGGCGGTGGGGCGCTATCCGCATGCCTTTTCGGGCGGGCAGCGGCAGCGCATCGGCATTGCGCGGGCGCTGGTGCTGGACCCCAAGCTGGTGATTGCGGACGAGGCGGTGTCGGCGCTGGACGTCTCCATCCAGGCCCAGGTGTTGAACCTGCTGGAAGACCTCAAGGCCGAGTTTGGGCTGACCTATATCTTCATCAGCCACGATCTGGGGGTGGTCAACTACATCGCCGACCGGGTGGTGGTGATGTATCTGGGCCATGTGGTGGAGAATGCGCCCACCGAAATGTTGTTCGAGCGGCCACGCCATCCCTATACCGAACTGCTGCTCGAAGCGCTGCCGATCGCCGATCCGCTGCGCCGCAAGGGGCGGAAGAAGGAAGTGCGGGGCGAAATCCCCTATCTCGGCAATCGCCCTGTTGGATGCCCGTTCCATACCCGCTGCAAGTATGCCGCCGACGTGTGCCGAACCGACAAGCCAGCGCTCCGCCCGATCAATGGGACGGCCCAGGAAGCGGCCTGCCACTTTGCCGAAGAACTCGATTTGAAGGGTGCGTACGAAGACGCGCCTCAAAAGGAATTTGCCTGAATGACCTATGATCCGGTGAGCGCCAATCCTCTGCATGGCAATCCGCTCAAGTCGCGCGCCGACGTGGAAAAGGCGCTCCTCGACCTGTTCAACCCGCTGCTGCCGTTCTTCTCCGAAGGCGGAGCCCGGGTGCGGCTCGACGGTACAGGGGCGGTTTTCGACCGCGCAGCGGCGGATCTCGAAGGGTTCGCGCGACCGCTCTGGGGGCTGACGCCGCTGGCGGCGGGTGGCGGGAATTTCGACCACTGGGCGCTGTACCGGCAGGGCCTGGCCAATGGCACGGACCCCGACCATCCGGAATATTGGGGCCAGGTCAATTCGACCGACCAACGCATGGTGGAGCTGGCGGCCATCGGTTTCACCATGCGGATGGTGCCGCATCTGGTGTGGGAGCCAATGAGCGAGAAAGCCAAAGGCAATCTTGCGGCATATCTCAAGCATGCTCGCAGCTTTGACTATGCTGACAATAACTGGAAATTCTTCCGCATCCTGGTCGATCTGGGGCTGGAGGAATGCGGCGTCGAATTCGATCGGTCGCTGACCGATAAGTACCTGATCGAACTTGATAATTTCTATCTGGGCGACGGCTGGTATCGCGACGGCAATGTGCGGCGGATCGACCACTACATCCCCTTCGCCATGCACTTTTACGGGCTGATCTATGCCAAGCTGGCCAAGGGCGACGACAAGCGCGTCGCCGCCTACAAGGAGCGGGCGACGCTCTTTGCCAAGGATATCCGCCACTGGTTCGATGAAGATGGCGGGACGCTCGCCTTCGGGCGGAGTCTCACCTACCGCTTCGCCTGTGGCGGCTTCTGGGGTGCTCTGGCCTTTGCCGATCTCGAGGCGTTGCCCTGGGGCGAGATCAAGGGGCAGTTCATGCGTCACCTGCGCTGGTGGGCGGACAAGCCGATCTCGCATGGTAATGGTGTGCTGTCGGTCGGCTACGGCTATCCGAACCTGTTCATGAGCGAGAGCTATAATTCCGCCGGCTCGCCCTATTGGGCGCTGAAGGCGTTCCTGCCGCTGGCGCTGGCTGATGACCATCCGTTCTGGACGGCGGAGGAAACGCCGGCTGTGGTGAGCAAGAAGCCGGTGCCGCTCAAGCATCCGGGCATGGTGATGATGCACACGCCCGGGAACGTCGTGGCACTGTCGAGTGGCCAGCAAAATTGGCAGATGCGTAATGGCACCGAGAAATATGCCAAGTTCGCCTATGCGTCGCGTTACGGTTTTTCGGTCGAGGTGGACGAGCGCGCCTACAATATGGGCGCATTCGACGGGGCGCTGGCGTTTTCGGATGACGGACGGCACTACAGGGTGCGCGAGACCAATGAGGTCGCGCAGATCGCCGAGAACACGCTGTTCGCGCGGTGGAAGCCGTGGAGCGACGTTGGTGTGGAGACTTGGCTGATCCCGGCCAATCACTGGCATATCAGGGTGCATCGGATCGTGACGCCACGGGCGCTGCATGCGACCGAGGGCGGGTTTGCCATCGGACGGGCCGATCTCAATGCCGATACATACATGGAAGAAGCGGGCCGCGCTGTCGCCAAGAGCGCGACCGATGTGAGCGCGATTGTCGATCTCGCGAGCAAGCGGGAGGGCCGAGCGCATCGGGCCTATCCCAATACCAATCTCATCGTCTCCAGGACCATCGTGCCGCAACTGCGGGGTGATATTGCCGTGGGAACCACGGTGCTGGTGACGGCGGCTATGGCTCTCCCGGCAGGCGAAGCGGCCGAGGCAGCGTTGGGTCAGGTGCCGCATGCGCCGGACCTTCACGTCCTCGAAGCCCTGTTTGCCCGCGAGGGCGTCGATGTCAGCGCCATTCTGGTGCCGGAGCGGTTCTGAAATGCGCCCTAAACTCGCCTTCGCCATGGCGGCAGACAAGACCAGGCATGTGTTCGACGCCGCGGCGCTGGCGCGGCTGGCGCGCAGTTGCGACATGGTGCGCGCCGAGCCGCTTGAGGAGCTGTCGAGCACCGAAGCGCACGGAGTGCTCGGTGATATCGATATTCTGGTGACCGGCTGGGGCTGCCCGATGATCACCGCGCAGGTGGTCAAGGCGGCGCCAAAGCTCAAACTCATCGCCCATGCGGCCGGAACGGTGAAGTTTACACTGGATCCGGCTGTGTATGAGGCGGGCATCAGGGTGACGCACGCGGCCGATGCCAACGCGGTGCCGGTGGCGGAGTTCACGCTGGCGGCGATCATCTTTGCCAATAAACGGGTGTTCGAGCTGCGTGATCGCTATCGGGCCGATCCGGGCCGGCGCAGCAGCTATGCTCTGATGGACGAGCCAATCGGCAACTATCATCGCACGATCGGACTGGTCGGTGCCTCGCGCATCGGGCGCAAGGTGGCGCGGCTGCTTAGGGGTTTCGACTTCACGGTGCTGGTCAGCGATCCGTTCGTGAGGCCCGGCGACCCGGTACTCGACGGGGCGGAGCTGGTCGATCTCGACAGCCTGATGGCGCGCTCGGACGTGGTGTCGATCCATGCGCCGGCGCTGCCGTCGACGCGGGCGATGATCGGGGCGTCCCAGTTCAGGCTGATGCGGGACGGCACGGCATTCATCAACACTGCTCGCGGGGCGCTGGTGGACGAAGCGGCGCTGGTTGCAGAGTTGCAGACTGGGCGTATCCATGCGGTGATCGACGTGACAGATCCGGAAATTCCTGCGCCGGGGTCGCCGCTTTACACACTGCCCAATGTGTTCCTTACGCCGCATGTGGCGGGCGCCGTTGGCACCGAGCGGCTGCGGCTGGGGGAGATGGTCATCGACGAAATCGAACGTTTCGTGGCGGGCGGGAAGATGGAATTCGAGATCGAACCAGCTCTGCTGGAGCGGCTGGCGTGATGGACAGCTATCAGACGGCGGAAGACGCCGAGCACGAGGCCCGCCTGCAGTTCCTGACATGGGACCGGACAGCTGATGACATCGAGTCGCCCCAGCATCGCGCGCGGCAGGCGCGTCTTGCTGATGTGGCAGGGGCAAGCTTTCACCCTACGGCCTATGTCGCGGCGGAGGCGGCGATCTTCACGACGCACCTGGTGCTCGGCGAAGCGAGCTGGATTGCCGGGCATGCGCTGGTGCGGGGCGACGTGGAATTCGGCGCCCATTGCACGGTCAATCCGTATGCGATGATTTCTGGCAAGGTGCGCTGCGGCCATGGGGTGCGTATCGCCAGCCACGTGTCGATCGTGGGGTTCAACCACGGTTTCGATGACCCTTCCATGCCGATCCATAAGCAGAAGCATGAGAGCCTGGGCATCACCATCGAGGACGATGTGTGGATCGGCGCCAATGCGGTGGTGCTTGATGGAGTGACGGTGGGCAAGGGCGCGGTGATTGCCGCGGGGGCGGTGGTGAGCCGGGACGTACCGCCCTTGGCGATCGTCGGCGGCGTGCCTGCCAAGGTGGTGCGCTATCGTGGGAAGTCGGCCAAAGGCGACGCCGTGAGCGCGTTGGGACGGCTCGGTGGCGCTGCCGCGGCGCAATGGCCTGAGGTGCTGGCGCGGTATCGGGCCGGCGGCGAATATGTGTCGCGCGAGGCTGATGGCACGGTGCGGCGCAGCGCGCGCCATCGGAACGACGCGATCGAGATCGCGGCGGGATTTGGCGGCGTGCCGGATGGGCTCGACGTGGCGAAGACGCTGGCCGAGCTGTGCGACTTGCAGGATCCGGTGACGGGGCTGTTCCCCGACCCGCACCGGCCGCCGGCGCCTGGGCAGGCGGTGCGCGACGACGGGCTGGCGCTCTACAACGTGCTGTCGGCTGGATACGCCATCGAAGTGCTGGGTGGACAGCCGAAATATCTGATAGGCGCGGTGGAGCTTGGGGCGAGCGAGCTATGCGACTGGCTTGAGGGGTTGACCTGGCGCGAACGGGCCTGGGGTGCCGGAGCTGGGGTCGATGCGATCGGCACGGCGCTCTACTTCAACGCGCGCTACTTCAGCACCGGCAGGGCGCGGGAGACGCTGTTCGGCTGGCTGGCCATGAAGCAGGACCGGGCGACGGGGCTCTGGGGGTCGACCACGGCAACCGAGGGGCTGCTGCAGCCGGTCAACGGCTTTTATCGGCTGACGCGCGGGACCTATGCGCAATTCGGGCTGCCGGTGCCCAATGCCGAGCGGGCGATCGACTCGGTGCTGCTGAACTATCGGAACTATGGCGGATTTTCCGGACCGACCTACACCGCGTGCAACCTGCTCGACACCATCCATCCCTTGCTGCTTTGCCTCCGGCAGACCGATCATCGGCGGGCGGAGGCCGAGGCGATCGCAAGGGCGGTGATTGCACGGGCCGAGGAGCGCTGGCTTGATGGCGAGGGCTTTGCCTTTGCCGATGGGCAGGCGGCGAGCCTGCAGGGTACCGAGATGTGGCTCTCGGTCGTGCATCTGGCAGCGGACCTGCTTGGCATTGCCGGGGATTTTGCGTTCGTGCCCAAGGGCGTGCACCGAACGCGGGCAGTGGGGCTGGGGTTATGAAGAAGGCCCTCGTCGTCTGGGGTGGAATGGAGCTGCATACGCCCGAGCGGAGCGCGCATGTGGTGCGCGAGCTGCTGGAAGCAGAAGGCTTTGCTGTTACCGTGACTGATGACTATGAGGCGCTGGGGGCCGATGATGTCGGCGCCAATGACCTGGTCGTGCCTGTCATCACCGATGGCACGCTGGCGCCGGAGAAGATGGCCAATCTGATCACAGCGATCCGAGCAGGAACCGGGCTTGCCGGGTTTCATATGGGCTTGGCGACGAGCTTTCGCAGCTCGGTGCCGTTCCGCTACGCGGCGAGCTGCTACTGGGTGCAGCATCCGGGGAACATCATCACCTATCGGGTGGACGTGACCCGGGGCGACCACCCGATTATGGCCGGCATCGGCAGCTTCGAGCATACCTCCGAACAATATTACCTCAATTACGACCCGGCGATCGACGTGCTGGCAACGACGACGTTTTCGGGGGAGTTTCACCCGTGGCGCAAGGATGTGGTGATGCCGGTGGTGTTCACGACCATGCATGATCGGGGGCGGGTGTTTTACTCGTCGCTAGGGCATACGGCGGACGAGCTGGTGGGGCCGGTGCGGGAGATACTCGGGCGCGGGCTGGTGTGGGCGGCGCGGTAGGTCTCTCATCTGGTGCGCGTGACTCTACCCCCCTAACCCCCATCGGGGGGAGGTTTCTCTCCACTCCTGGAGCAATATCGTGCCACCACAGGTCGGCACCGTCCCCTTGAGGAGGTGGGGCCAGAACCCAGAGATTCCTACTGCTGTTGCGCCGCTTCCGCCTGCCGGCGCAGCACTTCGGATTCGGGCAGCGCGTTCGCGTATTGCAGCTCGCGGTTGGCTCTTGCCCAGAAAGCCGGGTGAACCCGGTCGAGCAGCGCCGGCGGGGTGGGGATGAGCGACAGGGCCTGTGCCGTCGCACTGTCGAGATAGAGCACCACGTTCTGGCGGTACCAGGCGGGAATGGCGTCGTCGGTCCAGATGGCGGGGCGGATCACGTCATAGGCCTGATGGCCATGCGCCGCGAAGCGTTCCGCCCACCAGCTTTGCCATTGCTCGTTGAGGTGGCCGACGCCGCCCTGGCCGGGTATGGCGGCGCTGAAGAGGACCGCCGGAGCCAGGGCGACGAGATCGGCCACGAAGCTGTCGGCGCGACCCGGCGAGAGATGCTCGCCCACTTCGAGGGATAGCGCCAGATCGACGCGGGGTCCGGTGACGCGCTGTTCGAGATCCTGCGGGGCGAAGACGATGCTGGCATCGTCGAGCATAGCCGGCGTGACCCAATCGCCTTCGATGCCGAAGGCGGAAGTGGCGCCAGCCTCCAAGGCAGCGGCGAGCCACGTGCCGGTGCCGCAGCCGATATCGGCGACGCTGCGCCGGGGCAGGACCGGTGGCAGCGCGCTGAGGATGCGACGGGCGGCGTGGGCGGTGTGGGCGCGGCGGTGCTGATAGAAATCGGCGGGGTAGAGCGAGGCGGTCATAGCAGGGGCCCGGTGCGTACGTGGCGAGTCTATGCGGGGGTGCCTGACGTGACCAGCATAGTTTCGATCTTGAACCGGAACCTCGGCGGGGGGAAGCCGTTCTTCGGGCAGCGTCTTACCCCCATTACCGGAGACAGAACAATGGCTACCGAAAAAACCCTCGACGATCTGTTCCTCGATACGCTCAAGGACATCTACTACGCCGAAAAGCAGATCGTGAAGACCCTGCCGAAGATGGCCAAGGCCGCGCAGTCGGAAGAACTCAGGGCGGGCTTTGAGCAGCATGCTATTGAATCCGAGGGCCATGTGGAACGCCTGGAACAGGTTTTCGAACTGCTCGGCAAGCCGGCCCGCGGCAAGACCTGCGACGCGATCCTCGGCATTATCGAGGAAGGCAAGTCGATCATGGACGAGTTCAAGGGCACTGCCGCCCTCGACGCTGGCCTGATCGCGGCGGCGCAGGCTGTCGAGCACTACGAGATTGCGCGGTATGGCACGCTCAAGACCTGGGCGAACCAGCTTGGCCTCAAGGACGCTGTGGCCCTGCTTGACGCAACGCTGCAGGAAGAAGTGGCGACCGACAAGAAGCTCAGCCAGGTCGCAGTTTCTAACGCGAACCAGAAGGCGGCTTGATGCAAAGGGCGCGGGTTACCCCCCGCGCCCGCTCTCGCGACAGCAGATGCGGAAGAATTCACAGGTGGCCGAGCGCATTCGGCAAACAGCATATTTTCTTTGGGAACAGGATGAGCGGCCCGAGGGACGCGCGTTCGATTATTGGCTCCGCGCCAAGGAAATGCTGCTGCGGGAACTGGCCTATGACCGGTGGCTTGCCGAGGGCACACCACCGGGGCGCGCCGGCGATCACTGGGACGACGCGGTGAGGGAAATCGACAAATGAAAACGGGCCCCCCGCAGGGCCCGCTTTGTATAGCCGACTGGATCATCCAGACAGAGCGCCTGGGCCCTGCGGAGCGTAGCTCTCCGGGCCTGATCGCCCAAAAATCTCCTCACTGGGAAGATTTTGCCGCAGAGGCGGCCGATGATCAGTCCTTGGCGCGCTCGACGTAGGAATTGTCTTCGGTGAGGATGACGATGCGGGTGCCGACGCCGATATGGGGTGGGACCATGACCTTGAGGCCGTTGTTGAGCAGGGCGGGCTTGTAGGACGAGGAGGCCGTCTGGCCCTTGACCACCGGTTCGGTCTCGACGATCTCGGCGGTGACCTTCTGCGGCAATTCCATTGCCACGGCGTTGCCCTCGAAAGTCTTGAGATAGACCTTCATGCCATCGGTGAGATAGGCCTTCTGCTCGCCGATGACATCGTCCGAAACAGTGATCTGCTCATAAGTGACCGGCTCCATGAAATGGTGGCCCTCGCTGTCGGAATAGAGATAATCATATTCACGCTCGTCGACGTCGGCCTTTTCGACCATTTCCACGGTGCGCCAGCGACCGACGACCTTCACGCCATCGGACATGCGGCGCATGTTGACGTTGGTGATGGAATTGCCCTTGCCGGGGTGGACGTTTTCGGCGGTCAGGATGATGTGCAGATTGCCGTCCTGCTCGACGACGTTGCCCTTGCGCAGCGAAGAGGCGATGACCTTGACCATTATTCTTCCTTGTTCATCTCGTTGGCGCGTCGTAGAGGCAGGGCCGTCTGGAGCGCCGGAATAGGCTTTCGTGCGCCCACTACCCTATCTCGACGAAAATCGCCAGCCCGGCCGCGATAAAGGTCACATGATCCGCAACCTATCCCAGCCATCGCCGTGGTGGTCGCCATCGGTCCATGCGGACCGGCGGCCGATCCTGCTGGCACGCGGCCGCATCGAGGCGCGGGTGCGGGCATATCTGGCGGATAATGAGTTCCTGATGGTTGATCCGCCGGGGCTGCAGCGCTCGCCGGGCAACGAAGCGCACCTGCACGCGTTCGGCACCGTGATGATCGGCAATGACGGGGAAGGGCAGGCGATGTACCTCCATACCTCGCCCGAATTCACCATGAAGAAGCTGCTGGCGGCGGGGGAGACGCGGATCGCGAGCCTGCAGCATGTGTGGCGCAACCGGGAACGCAGTGCCCTGCACCATCCCGAGTTCACCATGCTCGAATGGTATCGGGCGGGGGAGAATTATGACGCTGTTATCACCGATTGCATCGCGCTGCTGCGGATAGCGGCGGAAACCACCGCTGTGCCGATGCTGCGGTTCAGGGACCGGGAATGCGATCCCTTCGCGGTGCCGGAGCGCCTGGGCGTGGTCGAGGCCTTCGCGCGCTATGCCGGGATCGACCTGCTGGCGACGATGGACGCCGATGGCGTGACAGATGGCGACGCGCTGGCGAAACTGATGCTTGCCCAAGGGCTTGCGGTGCCGGAGGATCGGAGCTGGAGTTATCTGTTCAGCCGGGTACTGGTCGAGAAGGTGGAGCCTTACCTCGGCATGGGGCGGATCACGGTGCTGGATCGCTATCCGGCGGCGGAGGCGGCGCTGGCGCGGCGGACGGCAGATGATCCGCGGCTGGCGGAGCGGTTCGAGCTCTATGCCTGCGGGGTGGAACTGGCCAATGGCTTTGGCGAGCTGACCGATGCCGATGAACAGCGCCGCAGATTTGCCGCCGAGATGAACGAAAAACTGCGGATTTATGGGGAGCGCTATCCGCTGGACGAGGATTTTCTGGCGGCGCTGGCGCTGATGCCGCAAGCGAGCGGTGTGGCGCTGGGCTTCGATCGGCTGGTCATGCTGGCGACAGGAGCGCCAAAGATCGATGCGGTGCTGTGGGCGCCGGTGGCGGAATGACGATACACCGACCGATCAAAAGCGTGGGCGACCTAGTCGCGGCCGGGCTGGTGGCTGACGCCACAGGTCTCGACGCCGTAGCGGCGAAATACGCCATCGGCATTACACCTGCTGTGGCGGCGTTGATCGATCCGACCGATCCGGCCGATCCGATAGCGCGGCAATTCGTGCCTGATGTGGCCGAGCTGGTGACCATGCCGGAGGAGCGAGCGGACCCGATCGGGGACCTCAGTCATTCGCCGGTCGAGGGGATCGTGCATCGCTATCCGGATCGCGTGCTGCTCAAGGCGGTGCATGTGTGCCCGGTCTATTGCCGCTTCTGTTTCCGCCGCGAGATGGTAGGCCCGCAAGGACTGGGGACGCTGACCGGCGCGGAACTGGATGCGGCCATCGGCTATATCGCCGGTCATCCCGAGATCTGGGAGGTCATTCTCACTGGCGGCGATCCGCTAGTGCTGTCGCCACGGCGACTGCGCGAGATCATGGCGCGGCTGGCCGATATCGAGCATGTGAGGATTGTGCGTTTTCATACGCGCGTGCCGGTGGTGGAGCCGGAGCGGGTGGACGCGGCAATGCTCGATGCGCTCAAGGCTAGCGGCAAGACCACTTACCTGGCCGTGCATGCCAACCATCCTCGCGAGTTTACTGCGGAAGCCAGGGCCGCGATGGCGCGGCTGGCGGATGGCGGGATCGCGCTGATCAGCCAGTCGGTCCTGCTCAAGGGCGTCAACGACGATGTCGAAACGCTGGCGAGCCTGATGAAAGCGTTCGTCGAGAACCGGGTGAAGCCCTATTACCTGCACCATCCCGACCTGGCGCCCGGGACCAGTCATTTTCGCGTCGGCATCGAAGACGGGCAGGCGCTGGTGATGGCGCTGCGCGGCCGCATTTCCGGCCTGGCGCAGCCGACCTATGTGCTCGATATTCCCGGCGGCCACGGCAAGGCCGATATTGGCGCCGCGTCCATTGTCGGTGGCGACGGGTGCTTCACGGTGCGGGACTGGCAGGGCGGCGAACACAAATATCCGCCGGAGGCATGATGAAGCTGGGTCCGCTGCTGGGCGCAGGCAAGGTCGCGGAGGTTTTCGAAGCGGGCGACGATGTGATCAAACTCTATCGCGCCGGGGTCGGACCCGAGCAGGCGAGGCACGAGGCCGGCATTCTCCACGCGCTGCGTGACACGGCGCTTGTCGTGCCCCGGTCGCTGGGGGTCATGCAGGCCGAGGGCCGCTGGGGCTTGCTGATGACCCGGATGCGCGGCAGACCGCTGGGTGAGGCCATGATGGCAGGCGCCGATTTCTCTGGCCTTGTCGAGACGCTGGCTGAATTGCACCGCCAGGTGCATGGGCAGCGCGTCGCCGGGCTGCCGTCGCTGCGGCACAGGCTGGTCGATCGGATTGGACGGGTTTCCCTGCTGAACGGCGCCGAACGGGCGCGCCTGCTCGACCGCCTGACGGCATTGCCGGACGGCGATGCACTGTGTCATGGCGATTTTCACCCATTCAACATTGTCGCTGATGGTCGCGAGTTGGGAATCATCGACTGGCTCGACGCGACGAGCGGGCCTGCGGCGGCCGATGTGGGGCGGACATATCTGCTGGTGCTGCACAACCTGCCGTCGCTTGCCGAACCCTATCTGGCTGCCCGACTGAGGGGAGCAACGTTCGACCGCCGGGGCGTGGAGGCATGGCTTCCGGTGCTGGCGGGCGCCAGGCTGGCCGAGAATGTGCCGGAAGAGACGGACCGCTTGCTGGATCTGGTGCGCGCAGCCTGAACCAGGGCTCGAGCAAAGACTGCCCCCGCACGAGACACCATCTGCTCTCGTTTGCGTGATCGGAGAGGCTCGCATAAGAGACTAGTCCATTGTTGTTGCTGCGAGTCTGTGTCTCATGAGCTTTGTGGATCTCCCTCTCCCCAACAGGTCGATCGCGCTGACGGGGCGCCCGGTTGCGGCCCCCGCCGCCATGGCGTTCACCATCTTGGTCCTGACCGCGCTGGCCATCGGCCTCGCCATCTGGCAGGGGCCCGGCCTGTGGCGCGACCTGCAGATCAGCCAGAATCCGATGACCTTGCCCAATGGCCAGGTGGTGGACGGCGAGTGCAGTACCAGGCGGGGGCTGACCGATTGTGAAGCGCAACTGGTCTATGACTATGACGGCAAGAGCTATGACACCCACGTCTCGCTCGCCTTCCTCGATTTTTCGAGCGGCGACTATGAGGTCGACGTGGTGATTTCCCGCGGCAAGCCGGAATTGGCAACGCTCAGCCTGGGCCTGGACATGCTGTGGAACCGGCTGGCGGTATTTGCGGTGTTCATGCTGGTGTTTGTTGGTGGTGTGGTTGCCGTGGTCTGGGGAGCATGGCAGGCCGGGCGGGCCAACCGTGCGGCCTCGACGCCAGGGCGGCTCAACGTGGTCCCGGTCGAGTTGGCAGGGGTCGACAACAAGCGCGGCGCGGGTTTCGTGAGCTACTACTCGACCGAGAATGGCAAGCGCAAGGGCCACGTCGTGCGCACCCGTTTTCCTGCCGGGCAGGCGCCGCTCATGGCGCTCGATGCCAAGGGCAAGGCATTTGGGGTTGCGGTCAAGTCCGAGCATGTTGGCCTGCCCGTGCTGCTCGACGGCAGGCTGGAGCGGCTCGAATTGAGCGAGGCCGAGCGGCAGCTCGCCCTCTCGACCTTCGATGTCGAGCAGGAAGGGCGCGGAGGCCTTGTTGCCAATGCCCCGGCAAAGCCCTCGGCCGGGCGCAGGGCCCTGCGTGGTCTTCTGGCCGGTGTTGGCGTTCTGGTGCTGCTGATCGGTGGCCTCGTGGGCTATTGGCTCTACTACGTCACCAGCGGTGGCGACGCGTTTGAATCGCTCGGCATGGAACTCAACAATATGATGCCCGAGCCGCTCAACCTCTGGGGCTGCACCCAGCTCGAGGCGCGGTTTGGCGGCGAGCGGGCGCCCTATGGCTGCACGGCCGACGATTATGTGAGCTGGAAGACCGCGGCGCCCAAGACCAAGTCCTAGAGCGGCTCCAGCGCCCGTCCCGCCGGGAAGATGCCGGACATCACGGTGAAGCCGGGAATGCGGCGGACGCGGTCGGTCCAGCGGCGAAGAGCAGGGTAATCCTGGCGGGAGATACCGCCCTCTTCGCTCAGCATCACATAGGGGAAGCAGGCGATATCTGCGGTGGTTGGGTGTGCGGGCGAACAGAGCCAGTCGCGATCCTTGCGCTCTCCGAACCAGAGATGTTCGTCCATCAGGCGGAAGATGCGGTGGGCGCCCTTCTGGGCCTTCTCGATGTCGAAATCGTAGAAGAAGCCGAGGGCCAGACGGGCGGCGGAGCTGGTTGCAGTGATGTCGTCGGCGACCGCATGCCAGCGCAGGATTTCGGCCGTGATGGCCGGATCGTCGGGGAACCAGAGACCGGTTTCGTCGTACTGCTTGGCAAGATAGGCGAGGATGGCGCCGGAATCGGACAGGATCAGATCATCGTCCTTGAGCACGGGGAGCTGGCCAAAGGGATTGAGGCGCAGGAACCAGTCGGACTTGTGCTGGCGGCCCGGATAGAAATCGACCGGGATGATGTCGTAACGCAGCTTGAGGATGCTCATCAGCAAGCGGAGCTTGTAGCAGTTTCCCGAGAGTTCGAAGTCGTAGAGGGTGATGGCCATTCTCAGATATCCAGTACCAGGCGCGCCGACTTCGCCCGGCTCACACACGTCATCATGCAGCTGTTGGACGCCTTTTCGCTGTCGTTAAGATAGACGTCCTGGTGGTCGACCTCGCCCTCCATCACCGTGGTGAGACAGGTGCCGCAGGCGCCCTGTTCGCAGGAGCTGGGGACGGTGAGGCCGACCTCGCGCATCACTTCCATGATGGTCTTGCCCGAGGGCACATGTAGCGTCATAGCGGAGCGGGCGAGTTCCACGTCGAAGGAAGATGAGTTGTCGATGACCTTGTCGTTCTTGAAATACTCGTAGTGGATCGCCTCTTCAGGCCAGCCCTGCGCGGCCGCGGTGGCGCGGACTGTCTCGAGCATGGGACCAGGGCCGCAGACATAGACGTGCTGGGCCATGCTCCATTGGCCGAGGGCAGACGCGATGGTAGTGCCAATCTCGGTGCGCGGCAGGCCGGTATGGAAGACGACCTTGCCATGGAGGGCTTCGAGCTCGGAGCGGAAGGCCACGGTTTCGCCGGCGCGGGTGAAATAGTGCAGCTCGTAGGGCAGGCTCGACTTGTCGAGGAAGCGGGCCATGGACAGCAGCGGCGTGATGCCGATGCCGCCGGCGATGAGCACTGACCTGACAGCGTCGCGGCGCAACGGGAAGTTATTGCGCGGCTCGGAAATGGAGAGCAGGTCGCCCTCGCGGACGGTCTCCACGAGAACCTTGGAGCCGCCCTTGCCAGCGCTCTCAGCCTTGACGCCGATGATGTAGCTCATCAGCTCGCCGGGTCCGTTGGTGATGGAATACTGCCTCGTCATGCCATTGGGCAGGTGGATGTCGATATGGGCGCCGGGCTGGAAGGTGGGCAGGTGGCCATGGCGGGCGGCGAGTTCGAAGCCGATGACGCCATCGGCGCTGGTCCATTTCCGCTTGACCACG
This sequence comes from Devosia sp., assembly GCA_036675975.1. Classification (GTDB taxonomy): domain Bacteria; phylum Pseudomonadota; class Alphaproteobacteria; order Rhizobiales; family Devosiaceae; genus Devosia. The sequence goes on from JAKFDU010000157.1 coordinate 33,572, forward strand.
ACGGTGATGGTATTGCCGCGCGGAATGGCGATGTCGGGCATGGTCGAGAGTTCGGCCGAGACCTTTTCGAAGCTGGGCTGCAGGGGCGCGGGCGCGGGCTTCCTGGCGGCTGATCGTTCGAGGCGGTCGCGCAGTTTGCCCAGGAGTTCATTGTACTGCCGCAGGGTGGTCAACGGGTCGGTGGGTTGTTCCGACAGCAGGCCGCGGATAACCGCGCGGCCTGCATCGAGTGGCTGGACGAAATAGTAGGTGCCCCCGAACCGCACGGCGAGACCGGGAAGCTGGTCGGCCGGTTGATCGTCGGGCGCGAGGCCGACAAGCGCCGCGAGCACGTCTTCCGGCGCGGCGTTGACTGGCACGGGGCGTAGGGCAAACCAATCGTGGCCTTCGGCGCCGGAAAACGGGCGGAAGGCCTGTTCTTCATTGGCGGCAGACCAGATCAGGCCATAGGCCTCGCGCACCGGATAGGTGCGGTTCTGGATGCGGCGGGCCGGGGCGTCGGCGGGGTGGGCCGGGATATAGGTGCAGCCGGCGGAGCGGTTGGCATAGCGCCAGCCGTGGTACTGGCATTTGAGTTCGCCGCCTTCATTGATGCCGATGGAGAGGCGCACGCCACGATGGAGGCAGCGGTTTTCCCAGACGTTCACATTGCCGTCGTCGGCGCGCCAGACGGCGAGTTCGCGGCCGAGCAGCTGGCCTTGATAGACGTGGCGGAAGGGCAGGTCCTCGCTGGAGGCAATGGGGTACCAGGTGGGGTCGGTGAGGGAGAGCGTCATTCGGTCATCCGAGGATAGTCAGGGATCGCGCCACGATCGGATGAGGTCGTTGTTGGCAGGCCTTGGCGTACGAGGCTTGCTTCATAATGGGCTCAGCTCGCGACCGGGATCACGCCATAGGTGATGCCCTTCTGGCTCAGCCAGCGGCGGTAGGCGATGGCGGATTTGTCGGCGCGGATCGGGGTTTCCGAGCGCGGATCGAGCGGCAGGCGCTTGGGATACTGGTTTTCGAGGATCGGCTTGTCTTGTCCGAAAATGGTCTGCTGGAAGCGGCGCAGATCGGTAATCGATGAGGTCGAGTCGATCATCGACTGCAGCAGGTGGGCGCGGCAGCGTTCCTCGGTCATGGGCTGCAGGAAAATGGCGATGACATCGCGGCGACTTTCGTCCTCGGGGCAGGATTTGTAGAGCACCGAGCAGAAGGGATGGGGCACGCGATAGACGTATTCGACCTCGATGGCCGATGTGGCCGACATGGCGGCGCGGGGCTGGATGAACCGGCATTTGGTGGCCAGGACCTCGTCGCGCTCTTCGGAGACTTCGACGTCGTATTCCTTGACCTCGGTATGCGGTTCGGCACCCAGAATGTCGGTGTGGACATAGGGGAAATGCCCCATATCGAGGAAGTTTTCCACCGCGCGGGGGGCCGAGACATGGATGCCGATGGAGCCACAGCTCATGTTCTTGCGGTCGGGTTCGGCATATTCGGGGATGGGGAACAGTTCCGCGGGCGGGGTTCCGAGGCTGGTCCAGATGTAGCCGTAGCCCGTGATGGCGGGCAGGCGATCCATGATGGTTTCGGGATCGATCTCGTCGCCCTGCTCCTCATCCGTCCGACGCCAGACGACAGGGTTGCCGTCAACGTCGCGGGTGAGTGCGATGCGGATATCGAGCAGCAGGGTGGTCTCGACGATGCCGGGCAGGATTTCGTCGGTGGCGGCAATGACCTGCCACAGGTCGCGGGTGATGGGATCGATCGAAGGCATAATTGGTCTCGTCGTTTCGCCGAGCATAGTCCTGTAGGCAACGAGGGGAAGAGGAAAGTTGGTGGGATGCGCCATGCGGTAGAGGCATGGTGCTAAGGTAAAATCGCTGAGTCTGAGGAGGTTAGAGTTGGAGAGTTCGGCAAAGCGTTTTCCGGCGGTGGTTCTGGAGGAGCGGGTTTCATCGCGGCTGCGCAGCGCAGGAGCCAGCGAGGCCTCGCTGGCGGCCGCAACGCGGGCGATGCTGCATGCCTCGCTCGGGGGCGTGGACAGCCATGGCGTGCGGCTGACCGAGCACTACTGCAGCATGCTGGCCGGAGGGCGGCTGAACAAGGATCCGCAGCTCAAGGTTGATATCCGTGCGGCGGGTAGTGCGATGGTCGATGGCGATGATGGGCTGGGGCATTATGCGGCTTACCGGGCGGTCGAGGTCGGTATCGAGCTGGCGCAGCAGGCGGGCGTGGGCGCGGTAGGCATTGCGCATTCCTCCCATCTGGGCGCGGCGGGAGCTTATGCGCTTGCCGGAGCGGAGCAGGGCTATGTGACCTTTGCCACCACCAATACCGATTCGATGGTGGCACTGTTCGATGGCGCCTCGCGTTTTCACGGCACCAATCCCCTGGCCTTTGCCGCACCCGTGCCCGGGAGCAGGCCGTGGCTGCTCGATATGGCGACGTCGTCGATCCCGATGAACCGGGTCCTTCTGCATCGCTCGCTCGGCCAGGAATTGCCCGATGGTGTGGCGGCGGACAAGGACGGCGCGGTGACCACGGACCCTGATGCAGCCGAAATGCTGCTGCCGCTGGGCGGGGCGAATTTCGGCTACAAGGGCGCGGGCCTAGCCGGGGTGGCGACGCTGTTTTCGGCGCTGCTGACCGGCACCACGCTCGATGGTGATTTCATCCCGATGTATGGCGGGCCCGGCGGGGATATATCGACGCCACGCAATATGGGGCATTTCGTATTGGTGATCGACCCGGACAAGTTCGTGGGACGCGAGATGTTCGGCATGATGATGACGCGATACTTGGCGAGCCTGCGCGGTGCGGCCGTGCGGCCGGGGGCGGAGCGGGTGATGGCGCCGGGCGATCGGGAATGGGACAGGATGGCCGTGCGCCAGGCCGAGGGCGTTCCTGTTGACCCCGATACGGTGCGGTTTCTGGGGCTCTAGGGGGGCTTGTTGGGACCGACGTGGCGGATGTCGGCGGGATAGACCGGACCTTCGGCTTCGTCGAAAATGGCGCGCAGGCCGGTGACGATGGAATCGCCCTCGGCGCGGTGGGCTGCCTCATCCTCCGCATCGTCGAACTCGGCCCAGAATTCCTGGACCTCTTCGTCGTCGCCGCCATGGAAGGCGCGGCTCCACTCATAGATTCGGTCGGCCAGTTCCTCGGGCAGATAGTCGTCGTAGATGATGCCGTCGTCGGTATCGGCATCGCGCAGGGGATCGTCACCCCAGGCGGGGGCCAGCCGCACCCGGGGCGGTGCAGGCGGGACTTCGCGTGGTTCGGGTTCGGCATCATCCCAGGATAGGTCGCCATTGCGGCGGGTATTCCAGAGGAAATGTCGGCCGATCAGGGACAACAGTCCCAGACCCGTGACGGGAATTGTCATTGCCCAGGGGTCGAACCAAGGGCGCAACAGGCCGAAGCCGGCAGCGAGGCAGACCAGCAGTGTCGCTACGCCATAGAGCATGCCCGCATTGGCGGTCTGGCGACGGCCCGCGCGGTCGCTGTCGTCCTCAGGCGGAAACGCGGTGCGGGCCCAGACCAGATAGAAGGCCTGCGTGGCGGCGCCGAACAGGAATAGCGGCACGGCCCAGAGGCTCAGCACCAGCAGCGCCATCCCGCCCATGCCGATGGCGAGCACGCTGCTGACTAGCAACCAGCGGCGGTAGCGGTCTTTGGCGGGGACGGGCTGGAGCGAGACGCCGGCGAGCACCTGATCCATCAGGTGGTCCATAACCATGGCGCGCATGCCGACGATGACGGCAAAGATGTAGAAAGCGCCAATGGCGCGCAGGACGATCTCGGCGCCGATCATTTCGGCTTGGCTGGAGGCTGATGCTCGATGTTGGTCCAGCGCCCGGTGGGATAAAAACTGTTGTCGTCGGGCCACAGCCGCGATGCGGCGCGGATGTCGGCGGGCAGGAACAGCAGAGCGGCCACGCCGAGCACGGCAACAATTGTCAGGATGGGACGCAGCTTCATGGGGCCTCTCCGGGTTTGGTGAAACATGGCGGAGAGCGCGCGGCGGGTCAGCCCTGGTTCAAGGGGGGAGGACGGCCTCAAGCCAGGCCGCGCCGCACAGCCTCGCGGGTGGCCTCGGCCCGGCTGGTGACGCAGAGTTTCTGGTAGATGACCTTGACGTAGGAGGCGACGGTCTGCGGCTGCAGGCCGAGGCGCGCGGCGGCTTCCGAGACGGTGAGGCCACGGGCCAGCAGCGTCAGCACCTCGGTTTCGCGTGGACTGAGGCCGGCTTCGTCCTCGACCACCGTTGGAGCCCGGAAGTGGCTCAGCATGCGGTGGGCGATGGAGGGCGAGAGTGGCGGTTCTCCGCGTTCGATACGGCGGAGATAGTTGACCAGCAGGTCGGCTTCCTCGTCCTTGAGCACATAGCCGCGGGCGCCCGCGGCGATGGCTTCGAACAGGTGTGCATCGTCATCGTAGATGGTGGCGACAATGGGCAGCACACCGGGATGATCGCGCTGCAGGCGGCGCACGATATCAATGCCGGAGCCATCGGGCAGTCCGATATCGACGATGGCCAGCCAGAGCCCGGCGCCATGGCGATCGAGCCAGTTGTGGGCCGCTTTGAGTGTGCCCACGGTCTCTATGCGCAGATCTGGAAAGGCCGATGCCAGGACCCCGAGCATCCAGTCGCGGGTGCGCGGTTGATCCTCGATCAGCAGGCAGAGGCGGGTGGCCACGGGTTCGACGGTCATGCCGGTGAGTTAAGCGGAACGGCCGGCAGGGGCACCCCCGGTTCCGGGGTGTGAGGTGTCAGCACCAGCGGAATTTCGAGGGTGATGGCCGTGCCGGCAGAGCTTGCATCGAGCTTGAGATGGCCACCTATATCCTCGACGCGGTGGCGCAGGTTGCGCAGGCCGAAGCCTGGCGTCTCGCTAGCAAGCGCCTCGGGCGGCAGGCCCCTGCCGTCATCGGCGAAGCGCAGGGCCAGATGGCCCGGTGACAGCGTGGGCGTGACGGTGAAATTGCCGGCGCCGGAATGACGGATGACGTTGGAGACGATTTCGCGGACGGCCGAAGTCAGGGCTTTGTGCAGGCGATAGTCGAGGCGCACGGCCTCGATGTCGGCCTCGGGGAGTGGCCAATCGAGCGCGATCTCGGCCGCCTCCAGCCGTCGGGCCGCTTCGTGGCGGGTTTCGGCGAGGACACGGTCGAGGCTGGCCTCCTCGCCCGCCAGCCCGCTGACGATGGCCCTGATATCGCTCAGCGCCGCCTGCAAGGTGGGGCGGGTGGCCTCGTCGGCCGTATGCAGGCCCGTCAACAGGCGGGCGCCGACATCGTCGTGCAAGTCGCGCGCCATGCGGCGCCGTTCCTCGCCGACGCCGCGCATATAGGCTTCGCGGCCCTCCTCGGCGCGCATGGTGAGCGAGACGAGGTTGGTGGCCAGCTTGATGTGGGTGGGCGAGAACAGCCCGCGTCCGGCAAAAGGATAGGTAAGGCGCAGTGGCGGCGCGCTGGCCACGGCAGGCAGATAGAGCGAGAGGCCATCCTCGCCCATCTGGGGCAGCGCACCATCGGCCGCGGCTTCGGCGATCTCCAGCGGATCGAACAGCTGGCGCAGCAAAGCCCGCCAGCGCGCCGCGCTTTCGGCCGGCGATGGCGCGAAGGCCACATCAAGTGCCGAAGAAAACAGTTCGTGCTGGGCAATGGTGCGGCGGGTGGCGACGCGGCGCCAGACCCAGTCGCGCATGGGCAGATAGACGAAGGCAACCAGCAGCAGCGAGATACCGAGCGCCGGGGCGGCGTCGAGGTTGAGCAGGTAGATGATGGCGGCATCGAGCGCCAGGAGGATCAGTGCGCCCACTGCGTAAAACAGCACGCGATAGGACCACTCGCCCAGATCGAACAGGCGATAGCGGCTGAGGCCGAGAGCAAGGCCGGCATAGATGATGACCAGCACACTGGTGACATGGCTCTGTGGTAGCGAGAACGGCGTGTCGAGCAGGATGGGTGCGGCGCCGAGCAAGGTGTAGGCGCCGGCTCCCGCGACGACCGAGAGGCCGAGCCAGCCCAGGGCCGCGCGATCATGCGGGCTGCCGTGTGTGGCGCGCCACTGGAGGGCGATGGCGGCGAGAATGCCCAGCATGGCGAGGGCAATGAAGGCGTAGAGCAGGGAGGGCCCCAGACCCAGCTCGACATGGCTGATATCGACCGCCATGTAGGCCGCCCCCAGGACCGGCAGTAGCCAGAAC
>JAKFDU010000158.1:0-14809 GCA_036675975.1 Devosia sp.
GCAAAAGACCGGGCCCATCGAAGGTCCGCTACAGGGTGGAGCATGACGATAAAGCGCGTGGCACTGGTCACCGGCTCGACGAGCGGCATTGGCCTCTCGATCGCCAGCAAGTTTGCGGCGATGGGCTATGACGTCGCGATCAACAGCTTCGAAGCAGAGGCAAGCGTTGCCGACTCGGTGCGCTCGGCGGCCGGCAATGGTGCCAATGTGCGCTATTTCCAGTCGGACCTGTCCCTCAATGGCGGTGGCTACGACCTGGTCGGCGCGGTCGTTGCTGCCTTTGGCCAGCTCGACGTGCTGGTCAACAATGCCGGCGTGCAGAAGGTCGCGCCGATCGAGGACTTTCCGCCCGCCGACTGGGACCGCATCGTCGCGGTGAGCCTGGATTCCGCGTTCCACACCATCCGCGCCGCTTTGCCCGGCATGGCCGCCCGCGGCTGGGGCCGCATCATCAATATTGCCTCGGCGCATGGCCTGCGCGCCTCGCCGTTCAAATCAGCCTATGTCGCAACCAAGCATGCGGTGGTCGGGTTGACCAAGGCGGTAGCGTTGGAAACGGCGGAGAAGGGCATTACCGTCAACGCCATCTGCCCCGGCTATGTGTGGACGCCACTGGTGGCCGCCCAGATCGCCGACCAGGCCAAGGTCCACGGCATGAGCGAGGAACAGGTGGTGCGCGAGGTGATGCTGGCGCCGCAGCCGACGCGGCAATTCGTGCAACCCGAGGAAATCGCCGAACTGGCCGCCTATCTCTGCGGCGACCTGGCCCGCTCGATCACCGGCTCGGCCATTTCCATCGATGGCGGGTGGACCGCGAAATGAGTGCAGCCATGTCCACACAGATCGCTCCATTGCCAGACGTGATCCTCTCGGCGCGCGGGCTCACCAAGCGCTTCGCCGGCTTCGTCGCCGTCAACGGGGTCGATCTCGATGTGCGGCGGGGTTCGATCCACGCCCTGATCGGACCGAACGGCGCCGGCAAGACCACCTGCTTCAACCTCCTGACCAAGTTCCTGCAGCCGAGCTCGGGCAGCATCACGCTCAATGGCCGCGATATCACGCGCCTGCCGGCCGCCGACATCGCCCGGCTGGGCCTCGTGCGCTCATTCCAGATTTCGGCCGTGTTCCCCAAGCTCAGCGTGCTCGAAAATGTCCGCATCGCCCTGCAGCGCCGGCGTGGCGACAGCTTCGATTTCTGGCGCTCGCAAACCGTGCTGTCGCAGCTCGACGAAGAGGCGATGGCGCGGATTGATGAGGTCGGGCTGTCGAGCTTCACGCATGAGACGGCGGGCGAGCTGAGCTATGGCCGCAAGCGGGCGCTGGAAATTGCCACGACGCTGGCGCTTGAGCCCGAGATGCTGCTGCTCGATGAGCCCATGGCCGGCATGGCGCAGGAGGACGTGGCGCGCATCTCGGCGCTGATCCGCAAGATCTCGGCCAATCGCACCATTCTGATGGTGGAGCACAACCTGTCCGTTGTCGCAGATCTCTCCGACCGCATCACCGTGCTGGCCCGGGGGCAAGTGCTGGCCGAGGGCCCCTATGAGGCGGTTGCCAAGGACCCGCGCGTCATCGAAGCCTATATCGGAGCAGGCCATGAGTGAGGCAATGGCCATGACCGGCAGCACCACTGAAAGCCTGCTCGCCGTGCGCGACCTGAATGGCTGGTACGACGAAAGCCACGTGCTGCATGGCATCAATTTCGACGTTCGCCCCGGCGAGGTCGTGACCCTCCTGGGCCGCAACGGCGCCGGCAAAACCACGACACTCCGCGCCATCATGGGCATTCTGGGCAAACGCCGGGGCTCTGTACTGTTCGATGGCCGCGAGCTGATCGACCTGGAACCACGCCATATCGCAAAGGCCGGCATCGCCTTCTGCCCCGAGGAACGCGGCATCTTTTCGAGTCTTTCGGTCGATGAAAACCTCATGCTGCCGCCGCAGGTCAAGCCGGGCGGCCTCAGCCGCGAAGCCGTGCTCGACATGTTCCCCAACCTGCGCGAGCGCCTCGGCAGCCAGGGTACCAAGCTCTCGGGCGGCGAGCAGCAGATGTTGGCCATCGGCCGCATCCTGCGCACCGGCGCCAAATTCCTGCTGCTGGACGAACCCACCGAGGGCCTCGCCCCGGTCATCGTGCAGCAGATCGGCCGAACCCTGAGCCAGCTCAAGAGCCAGGGCTTCACCATCGTGCTGGTCGAACAGAATTTCCGCTTCGCGGCCTCGGTCGCGGACCGGCACTACGTGGTCGAACAGGGGCGGGTGATCGACACCATCCCCAATGCCGACCTCGCCGCCAACCTGAACAAGCTGCACGCCTATCTGGGCGTCTAGCACCAAGCCGCAATACACGGCACCATCGGGAGGAGACCCAAGCATGAACTTCAAGACAATCATCCTGGCCTCGGCCACCAGCCTGCTGCTGGCGGGCACGGCCATGGCCCAGACCGCAGTCAAGATCGGTGTGCTCAACGACCGTTCTGGCATCTATGCCGATCTCAGCGGCGAGGGCTCGGTGATCGCCGCCCGCATGGCCGTCGAAGACTTCGATGCCGCCGGTAAGGGCATCACGGTCGAGATCGTCTCGGCCGATCACCAGAACAAACCCGACGTCGCCTCCACCATTGCGCGCCAATGGTACGACCAGGACGGCGTTGACCTGATCGTGGACGTGCCCACCTCGTCGGCCGCCTTCGCCGTCGCCGACATCACCCGCGAGAAGAACAAGATCTTCATGAATTCGGGGGCCGGCTCGGCCGACCTGACCGGCGCCAAGTGCTCGCCCAACACCGTCCATTGGACCTATGACACCTGGGCGCTCGCCCATGGCACCGGTTCGGCCATGGTGGCAGAAGGCAATACCAAGTGGTTCTTCATAACCGCCGATTATGCCTTCGGGCAGGCGCTGGAAAAGGACACCACCGCCGTGGTCGAAGCGGCCGGCGGCGAAGTGCTCGGCGCGGTGCGACACCCCTTCCCCGGCACCGATTTCTCGTCATATCTGTTGCAGGCACAATCCTCGGGCGCCCAGGTGATCGGGCTCGCCAATGCTGGTGGCGACACCGTCAACACCATCAAGCAGGCCTCCGAATTCGGCATTACCCAGGCCGGCCAGGCGCTGGCTGGGCTCCTGATCTTCATCACCGATATCCATGCGCTCGGCCTTGAAACCGCGCAGGGCCTGGTGCTGACCGAAGCCTTCTATTGGGACCTCAATGACGAAACGCGTGCCTGGTCCGAGCGCTTTGCGGCAGAGAATGGCGGCGCAAAGCCGACCATGGTGCATGCTGGCGTCTATGCCAGCGTGCTGCACTACCTCAAGGCGGTGGAATCCACCGGCGGCAAGGAAACCGAAGCCCTGATGGCGGCGATGAAGGCCACGCCCACCAGCGATCCGCTGTTTGGTGAAGGCATGATCCGTGAGGACGGCCGCAAGGTCCACGACATGTACCTGTTCCAGGTCAAGTCACCGGCCGAATCGACCGGTCCGTGGGACTATTACAACCTGCTCGCGACCATTCCGGCGGCAGAGGCCTTCCGTCCGCTGGCCGACGGCGGCTGCGCCCTGGTCGCCAACTAATCGCTCCGGGCGCTCCGGCTTTGCCGGGGCGCCTTCGCTTGCCACCACCGGGACCGTTCGCCATGTTTGAGCTTTTGGGCATACCGCCACAGGCACTGTTCGGCCAGCTGCTGCTGGGGCTGATCAACGGCTCCTTTTATGCCCTGCTCAGCCTGGGGCTGGCGGTGATCTTCGGGCTGCTCAACATCATCAATTTCAGCCATGGCGCGCAGTATATGATGGGCGCCTTCGTCGCCTGGATGCTGCTGACCTATACCGGCATCAATTACTGGTGGGCACTGCTGATCGTGCCGATCGTGGTCGGCGCCACCGGCATCGTCATCGAACGCGTGATGATCAGCCGGCTCTATCACCTCGACCATCTCTATGGCCTGCTGCTGACCTTTGGGCTGGCGCTGATCATCCAGGGCCTGTTCCGCAATCAGTATGGTGTGTCGGGCCTGCCCTATTCCATTCCCGCTGAGCTTTCGGGCGGCACCAATCTGGGCTTCATGTTCCTGCCCAATTATCGCGGCTGGGTCATCATCGCCTCGGTCGTCGTCTGCTTTGCCACCTGGTTCGCCATCGAAAAGACCCGGCTGGGCGCCTATCTGCGCGCCGCCACCGAGAACCCGACTTTGGTCGGCGCCTTCGGCATCAATGTGCCGCGCATGATCACGCTGACCTATGGCTTCGGCGTGGCCTTGGCCGCGCTGGCCGGCGTGCTGGCCGCGCCGATCTATTCGGTCAATCCCAATATGGGCGCCGATCTCATCATCGTGGTCTTCGCCGTGGTCGTCATCGGCGGCATGGGTTCGATTCTGGGGGCCATACTCACCGGATTTGGCCTCGGCATCGTCGAGGGGCTGACAAGGGTGGTCTATCCGGAGGGTTCGGCCGTGGTGATCTTCGTAATCATGGCCATCGTGCTGCTGGTCAAGCCTGCAGGCCTGTTTGGAAGGACCCAGTGATGACCACGCAATCCGAGAGCGGCTATCGCTCCGAAGCCGCGGCCCTGCCCATCGGCACGCCGCGCCATCATCTGGTGATCTTTACCGGGCTCTTGGTGCTGCTGCTGCTCGCGCCGAGCGTGCTCTATCCGGTGTTCTTGATGAAGGTGCTGTGCTTTGCACTCTTCGCCAGCGCCTTGAACCTGCTGCTCGGCTTTGGGGGGCTTCTATCCTTCGGCCACGCCGCCTTCTTCGGCTCGTCCAGCTACGTCGCCGCCCATGCCGCCAAGGTCTGGGGCTTCAATCCCGAATTTGCCATCCTGCTCGGCGTCGCGGCCTCGGCCGTGCTGGGCCTAGTCATCGGTGCGCTGGCCATCCGCCGGCAGGGCATCTATTTCGCCATGGTGACGCTGGCCTTCGCGCAGATGGTGTTCTTCTTTGCGCTGCAGGCGCCCTTCACCGGCGGCGAAGACGGGATCCAGGCGGTCCCGCGCGGCAAGCTGTTCGGCTTCATCGACCTGGCCGCCGACCGCACGCTCTATTTCGTGGTGCTGGCCATCGTCTTCGGCGCGCTGCTGCTGATCTACCGCATCATCCACTCGCCCTTCGGGCAGGTGCTCAAGGCCATCCGCGATAACGAACCTCGCTCGATCTCGCTGGGCTACAAGGTCAACCGCTACAAGCTCGCCGTATTCGTCATGTCCGCCACCTTTGCCGGGCTGGCCGGGGCGACCAAGGCCGTGGTGTTCCAACTGGCCTCGCTCACCGACGTCTATTGGACCATGTCGGGCGAAGTGGTGCTGATGACGCTGCTTGGTGGCATGGGCACCGTGTTCGGCCCGCTGGTCGGGGCGGCCGTCATCGTTACCATGCAGAACTATTTTGCCGGTTTTGGCGCCTGGGTGACGGTGCTGCAGGGCGTGATCTTTGTGGTCAGCGTGTTGCTGTTCCGCGAGGGCATTGTCGGGGTTCTTGCCAGGTGGCTCAAGAAGCCGCTTTGACCCCTCGCAGGCCGGATCGTCGCAATTTGCCGGTGCATTCAAGTCACATTTTAACGATGGTGTGACGCCGCGTTGTTCGTGGTGTAAAAGGGTTTGTATGAGGAGGGCTTGGATGGCCAAAGCCCGGCGCCTGCGCGTCGGAGCTAAAGAGCTGCTGCGGAGTTGGTTTTGCAATCCCAATCGACGTCTGCACTCGCCGAGCTGCTCGAACTCACAGCGCGCATGCTGCATTCGAGGGGCTATGCCGCGGACCTGTTTCCCGCGCAATGGGCGGCTTTGCGCTATTTCTCGCGTGCCCCCGTCGGCCAGCGTACCGCCAGCGAGTTGGCGCGTTTTCAGGGCCTTGCCAACGGTCCGGTCAGCCGCACGGTGCGGACGCTCGTGCAGAAGGGCCTTCTGGCCAAGGCGGCCGAGAAGCCCAAGGGCCGGGCGGAGCTATTGGAACTGACCGACGCCGGGCGCGCCATGCTCAAGCAGGATCCAACCCAGGCGGTGGAAGCGGCAATCAGCGAGCTGGCGCCTGGCGAGCAGGATTGTTTTGCGCGGTCACTGGAGCTCATCGTTCGCCGGCTTTCGCCACCGCGCTAACGCGATGCAATTGCTCAATGAGCAATACACAGCCAACAAAAAGGCCGGCGCGAAGCCGGCCTTTTTCGGTTTTTGCTGCGGCCTAGCGCTTGGAGAGGACGTTCCAGGCGCCGGTCACGGTCAGCGCGGCCAGGGCCATCTTGAGGATGTCCCAGATGATGAAGGGCTGTACGGCCTTGGCGAAGGCCGAAGCGACGACATTGGTCTGATCGATCCACTGGGCCTGACCTGCCATGAACAGCAGCCAGGCGAAGCCGACGACAAACAGAACTGCATCGCCAACCAGCATGGCGGCGAACAGGGTCAAAGGCTTGCCCGAGGCGCCTCGATCGGCAGCATAGCCGACAATCGCGGCCAGCAGCAGGAAGCCGATGAGGAAGCCGCCCGTCGGGCCCATCAGATAGGGAAGGCCCGCGGAGGCGCCGGCAAACACCGGCAGGCCAAACGCGCCTTCGAGCAGGTAGAGGGCCACGGTGGCCACGCCAATGCGCAGGCCGAAAGCGGCCGCCAGGGCAGCAATGGCAAAGCTCTGCAGGGTTACCGGCACCGGCCAGACCGGCACGTTGATCTTGGCGCAGAGGGTGATGAGCAGCGTGCCGAGGACGACCGTTGCGAGGTTGGACGCGAGGCGCGCGGCGTCGCCCTTGGGCTGGAATACGCCGAGCAGCGTATTGGGCGTGGTCAAAGTCACGGCCATTTCATACCTTCCATGCTTATGCTGAACCGGCGTCCCCTCCCGGGCCGCGCTGTCGTTCAAATCACGATCTGTTTAATCTCTCGGCAAAGTGAGCGCAATGGCGTCAGCCGCCCCCGCCCTGTCCTTCGACAGAGCCTTCGAGCCGCAGACCGGTCAGGCGATACACGTCGCTGATGGCATCACCCGCGTCACCGCGCCCAATGCCAGCGCCTATACGTTCACTGGCACCAACAGCTTTCTTCTGGGCCACGAACGGGTTGCGGTGCTCGATCCGGGCCCCGACGACCCCGAGCACCTGGCGGCCCTGGTCGAGGCGATCGGTGGCCGGAGGGTCGACGCCATCATCCTGACGCATACCCACCGAGATCACAGCGCATCGGCGGCACGCTTGGCGCGGGACCTCGGCGCCCCGCTCTGGTTCGGTGGTCCGCACCGTCTGTCGCGTCCGCTGCGCCGATTCGAGCGCAATCCCATCCGCAAGTCGTGCGACTGGGACCTGATTCCCGATCGCACCCTCAGCGATGGGGAAGCCATTGCGGCCGGCGACCTGCCCGTGGTCGTGCATGCCACGCCCGGCCACTGCGCCAACCACCTTGCCTTCAGCAGCGGCGATATCCTGCTCAGTGGCGATCATGTCATGGGCTGGAACTCGACGCTTGTTTCGGTACCCGATGGCTCGATGGCCGATTATCTGGCCTCGCTCGACAAGGTCATCGCCCTGCCCTGCCGCCGGTATGTGCCGGCCCATGGAGGGCCCATCGCAGACGGCCCGGCCTACGCCACCGCCCTCAGGGCGCACCGCCGGATGCGCAACGATCAGGTCGTCGCGGCGGTGGGCGCCGGCGCCGGCACGGTGCGCGATATCGTCAAGGCGATCTACCCAGCCCAGCCCCTGCCCGTGCGCATGGCGGCGCGGATGACCATCACCGCGCATGTGGAGTATCTGGAGAGATTGGGCCAACTGCGCGTGGCGCGCGGGTTGTTCAGGACCAGGATCTCGGCATAGGCGCTCTTCACTTCCCCCAAAGGGAGAGGTGAAGACTACCCTACTCCGTCTCGGTCTCAGTCTCGGTCTCGGTTTCCGTCCCCACAGGCGCCGCCTCGGGCTCGGCCTCCACGGGCTGGTTGGCATTGGGATTGTCCCGCAGCAGCGTCGTCACGGCGTCGTCGAGTGCCGCGAGAAAATCCTCGATGCGCGAGCCGTTCGAGCCGAAATCGTGCAGCGCATTGAGTGATGCCGAGCGCATGTCGACGGTCGATGTCGTGAGGTTTCCCGTCACCCGGATGACGATTTCCTCACGCCAGCCCGGCAGCGTCACGATCTGCGCATTGAGCTGGCCCAGGCCCGAGCCGGGTTCCGGCTCGCGCAGCAGCCTGACGTCCCAGCCCCTGTCGTCCACCATCGCCCGGATCAGCCCGAAAGTCGGCACGAGGCCGAGTGGATAGCTGCGCGTCTCGACATTCGGAAAGGTCTTGGCCATCGCTTCTGCCGACAGCATCTTGGGGGCCGGCATGGCCTGGGTGCCCGGCTCGAACACCAGGGGCATAGGCCCACGGTCAGTCGTGGCGATGTCGGTCACGGAGGGATAGCGTACCATCAGGCTGCCGTACCAGGCATAGGGCGAAAGGCTCAGGGCGCCGAATAGCAGCCCGGCCAGCGCGCTGCCCCAGCCCCGGTCGCCAGTCTGCCACAGCCGCGCCAGCGCGATCAAAGCCGTCAACACCGCAATCAAGGCAACCAGGCCCGCAGCCACCGCGGTTACCAGGAACACGTCGCTGGTGATCAGCCGAAATCGATGCAGCAGCACGGAAATGATGACGAGCGGGATCGCGACGCTGCCAAGCCGGCGCGCCCAGATGGCCCATCGCGATGTCCGGATCAGAATGCGCACCGCACCGCCGTCAATTCACCGACCGCACAATACGAGCAAGATATTGAGTTAATTTGAAGATTTCTCGCGCCGATCATTTGCTCTTGGTCTTGGCGGGGTCGGTGGCGCCCGGTTCACCGCACATCGAACGGATTGCCGTCCATTCGGCTGCTGTGAAGGGTGGCTCGAGCCCACTTGGCCGCTGCTGGCTAAGGATTTCCAGCGCCGCCTTGCGATCGTCGGTCAGCGGATGGGTGCTCAGCAGCGCCAAGGCCCGCGCGAATTCATCATCCGCCCCGACGCGGTTGATCAGGTCTGCCAGCCCGGCGGGGTTGAAATCCATGCGCTCGGCCGCCCGTGCCGCAAAGGCGTCGGCCTGCCGCTCGGCATCGCGCGAAAACCGCGCGTCGATGATGGTGGCGCCAAGACCCGCGGCCACCGAAATACCGGTCATGTCACCCAGGATGAAGCCGATCAGCGCGCCGGTGCCTGCGGTCGAAATCAGTTGCTCCATGCCGTGCCTGTGGGCCACGTGACCCACCTCGTGGGCCAGGACCCCGGCGAATTCGTCCTGGGTTTCGGCCTGTTCCAGCAGCGCCGAGAAGAAGAAAACCTGACCGCCGGGGAGGGCAAAGGCATTGGGAATGTCGGATCTGACCACCTTGATGTCGAGTTTGAACGGCGAACCGGTGCCCTCCAGCACCGCCGCACCAAAGCGCGCAATAGCTCGGTTGGCCAGGCTATCGGGATTGGTATCGCAGACCTCGATGCCCCCACTTTCGCTAAGGCTTGCTTCCATCTGCTGCGCAACGGTCTCGCCCAGGCTCTGCTCCCAGGCGGGTGGCACCAGGCCGACGATGCGGCTTGCCAGCAAGGGCACACCATAGAGATAGGCGCCGATCACCGCGGCCAGTGCGACCGTTGCGGTCACCGCCAGACGGACCTCCCGGCCCGTCTGCTGCCGGCGCCGTTCATGCAGCACGGGCAATGTCGCCAGCACGCGCGCCACGTCCTCGCGGCCTTTGACCACCACGCGTGCGCCGGTCGGCTGCCCGATAGCACCGAGGCGGAGCTCATTTTTCCGACTATGGGCGGCAAAGAGATCCGCCGCCGGCCAGCGGCCCAGTTCAGTCCGATCTTCCGCACGGATAACCAGCGTGCCGGTCGAACCGGCATGCTCATAGTCGAGGCCCACTACATGCACCTCGGCCACCAGGCCGTCATGGAAGCGCCCCGAGATACTCATCAATAGGCCCCAACATTGAGCGCATCGGCCAGGCCTTCACCCGCCAGCGCCGTATCCTCGCCGCGGGCCTTGACCGTGCGCAGGCTCTCGATGCCGGTAATGGTCGCGCTATTGGCCACCAGCTTCCAGAAGCCCAGGCCAAGGAACAGTTCAGCTATCAGGCTGAAGGCACCCAGCAGCAGCAGGTAGCCAAAAATGATGGCCAGTAGCACGGTCATGCTGCCCTGCAGCGACTGCATGAAGAGCTGCGGATCAAACTCCCCGCCGGCAAAGGCGCCGCCGGCCACCGTGCCAAGGACGATGACCCCGCCGATCGCCAGCACGATATAGCTTCCCGCCAGAGCCAGCCCGAACAGCAGATACTGCCCAAGGAAACTCCGCGCCCGCACCTTTACCGTCAGCGCCGCCTCGCCCAGTCGCACGGCGGAAAACATGCGGCTGATCTCCCGCGCGCGGTAGTAGAGCAGCATCAGGCCAATCAGCCCGGCGGCGATGAGCATCACGGCGACGCCCCCGCCCGTCGGCGTGGCACCACTGACCGGCAGCCCGCCCATGACCGCGCCCATGCCCAACCCCACCGCTCCGATGACGACGACAACCAGATAGGAGAGGTAGAATGGCCGCGCGAGCTGCTTCCAGCTGCCCACGAAGCCGAACTGGCGGTCGCCATACCAACTGTGGCGATAGCGATAGGACCATAGGCTGGCCGCCATGAACGGATAGGCCAGGCCCGCCGTTACCAGCACCAGCAGCGACCAGAAGAAGCGCCGCCTCGCATAGCCCCAGGCGCTGCCGCCCTGGTCGCAGCGGATGCCGCGCCAAAGCGTGCGCGACAGCCGGAAATCGCGCGCCCGGTAAATGGCATAGCCCATTAGGAACCAAAGCAGTACGGCCACGCCGGCATAGCCCACGATCGCCGCCTCGGACGACTGCGTCGATAGATAGAAAAACAGTCCGTAGAGCGGCACGAACACCGCCAGCGCCATCAGGAAGCCGAGCAGCAGCTGCATCGCATTGCCGGTATATTCCAGCGGATCGCCGTCAATCTCAGTATTGGCCCAGTAGAAGCGCCGCTTCCAGGTCGCGAGCCAGAAGCGGTAGAGCCCGATCGTGGGGATGAGCAGCGCGTAGCCGCGCAGCAGCACACCCGCCAGCTCCGCCCTCGCGCCGGTAAATACCACCGGCACCGGCTGCTCCTGCACCGAACTCATCACCAGGTCCCCAAGCCCTCAATCGGTTCTATGCGAGGAGAGGCGGATTTGGAAGGCAACCGAAGTGTACCCCCTAAGGATAAAGCCGCGTGCTCGTCCACCCGCCGCCCTCGCGGCCGAACCGCACCCGGTCATGCAGCCGGAATTCGCCGTCCTTCCAGAATTCGATGCTGGATGGCATCAGCCGGAAGCCCGACCAGTGCGGCGGCCGCACTGCGGGCCCCTCCCCCACGGCCGCACTCAGTTCGGCCACCTGTGTCAGCAGGGTTTGCCGGCTGTCGAGCGGGCGCGACTGCTGGGAGGCGGTCGAAGCGACCTGGCTGCCGAGGGGCCGGCGGGCGAAATAGGCATCGGCCTCAGCAGGCGTCACCACCTCGACCGGGCCGCGCATGCGTACCTGCCGCCGCAGCGACTTCCAGTGCCAGACCACGGCTGCCTTGGGATGGGCATGGAGCTGCCTGCCCTTGTCGCTCTCGAAATTGGTGAAGAAGCAGAAGCCGCGTTCGTCGCGCGCATTGAGCAGCACGATGCGGACATCGGGCAGGCCATCATCATCCACCGTCGCCAGCGCCATGGCATTGGGGTCGTTGGGTTCAGCCTCCGTGGCCATGGCGAACCATTCCTCGAACACGGCGAACGGGTCCAGATCGGTGCGATCACTGTCGTCGAACAGGCGCTCGGTCAGGGTCTGCAGCATTTCGATATCATCCCTTCGTCGCGGGAAACTGGACAAGGCGGGGAGCCGTCGCCATATAGGACTCCAACTGTGGGCGAAGCAACGCCCGACTCATTGAATGGACCAAATGCGCGATCCCTATACCGTGCTTGGGGTGCCAAGATCGGCGAGCGAAAAGGACATCAAGTCCGCCTACCGCAAGCTGGCCAAGAAGTATCACCCCGACCAGAACCCGGATGATCCATCGGCGCACGGCAAGTTTGCCGAGGCGACCAATGCCTATGATCTGCTCAACGATACCGCCAAGCGCGGCCAATTCGACCGCGGCGAGATCGACGCGGACGGCAATCCCAAATTCGCCGGCTTCAATCCCAGCGGCTTCAGCGGCGGTGCGCGCGGCGCTCGCCCAGGCGCGGCGGGCGGTTTTTCCGCCGAGGATATCCTCAAGGAGTTCATGAGTGGCTTCGGCGGCCAGCCGCGCGGCGGCCCGGGCGGCGGCCGCGGCCCCGCCGGCGGCCCGCAATGGGACCCGTTTGCCGGCACGGCAGCGGGCGGCGCCGGCAGCGGCCGCAGCATGAAGGGCGAGGACATTGTCGTAAACGCCACCATTTCGCTGGAAGATGCCCACAAGGCCAAGCCGGTCGATGTTCGGATGCCCACGGGCAAGGTGCTGTCGGTCAAGCTCCCCGAAAAAGTCGAGGAGGGCCAGCAGATCCGCCTCAAGGGCCAGGGCTCACCCGGCCTGGGCGAACCCGGCGATGCGCTGGTCACCGTGCGGTTCGAAAAGTCCAAGCAGTTCCGCCGCGATGGCGCCGACCTGCGGACCGATGTCTCGCTGACGCTCTACGAAGCCGTGCTGGGGGCAAAGGTCCGCGTACCCACGCTGGACGGCTCGGTCGAACTCAACCTGCCGCCCGGGGTCGACACCGGCAAGGCCCTCCGCCTCAAGGGCAAGGGGCTTTATGGCGATGGGGATCTCTATGTGAACCTGCGCGTGGTGCTGCCGCCCGGTGGTGATCCGGACCTCGAGGCGCTGGCAAGATTCATGCGGGATCAGAAGCCGTATAAGGTTCGGGACTAGGGGCTCGCCAAAGAATACCCCCGGAAGCCTCGTCTTCGCCGCAACGCTATCCGCGCGGCGCCGCAGCCCTTTGCAGCCGGTCATTGATCGCCTCGCCCAGCCCCGTCCCGGGGATCGGCGCAACGGCGATCACACCTGCCCCGACGGCATCCAGCTCGTGCAGCATCGAGAACAGGTTGCGTGCTGCCTCATGCATGTCGCCTGAAGGCGACAGGTTGCGGGTCACCCCGGCAAACTCCGGCGCATTGCCAAACGCCAGATAGGCTTCGCCCTCTCGCGGCTCGGCGTTGAGCCGCACCAGCGAATTGGGCGCATAGTGGCTCGCCAGCATGCCGGGCGCCGCCACGGCGGCATCCCTCTCGGCGACCGTTACCGGCACGCCGAGCCTCCGCTCGATCTCCTCGCGCGCCACCGCTCCCGCGCGCAGTTGCACCAGCCGGTCGCCCTCGACCCGGATAATCGTCGATTCCACGCCTGCATGGCACGGCCCGCCATCAAGCACCGGCACCCTGCCGCCGAAGCCGCGCCGCACCTGTTCCGCGGTGGTCGGCGACAATCGGCCGGACGGATTGGCCGACGGCGCCGCCAGCGGCCTGCCCACCGCTGATATCAGTTCCAGCGCCAGCGCATGGTCGGGGATGCGGATCGCGACACTGTCGAGCCCGGCCGTTGCGACGTCAGCCAAGCCATTGTCCTGTCGCGCCGGCAGTACCAGCGTCAGCGAACCCGGCCACAGCGCCGCAACCCGCTTTGCCAGCGGCGAGAACTCGGCCAGTGTCTCGGCCATATCAAGGTTGGCGCAGTGGATGATCAGCGGGTTGAAGCGCGGCCGGCCCTTGGTCTCGTAGATCGACAGCACCGCGTCCGCGTCGGTCGCATCGGCGCCCAGCCCATAGACC
Organism: Devosia sp.; assembly: GCA_036675975.1. Lineage (GTDB taxonomy): Bacteria > Pseudomonadota > Alphaproteobacteria > Rhizobiales > Devosiaceae > Devosia. Next base: position 13,777 of record JAKFDU010000158.1, read on the forward strand.
GTCTCGGTGGGAAAGGCGCAGAGCTTTCCCGCGCGCAGCAGCGCAGCGGCGTCTTCAATGGATTTTGGCTGGGGAACGGGGTTGGTCATGGCCCGTTGTTTGACAACGCGGCCCCCGCACGTCAAGACGAGGTGACGAATCAACTGGAGCCGTGACCGCCCGTGACCACGCTGCTCGTCAGCCAGCCGAACTTTGCCGATCACGTGACGCCGCAGGGCCATCCTGAGCGCGCCGACCGCATCCGCGCCGTCGAGGAGGCCCTCAGCCGCCCGCGTTTCGACAAGCTCATTCGCCGCAACGCTCCATCGGGCGATCTGCTGCTGGCTGAACTGGTGCACGATTCCAGATATTTGGCACATCTCCGGCAGGGCCGCCCGGCTGAAGGCATTGGCCAGCTCGATGCCGACACCTTCATTTCAGCCGACTCCCTGTCGGCAGCGGCCACCGGTCTGGGGGGAGCCCTCGCCGCGCTCGATGCGGTGCTGCTCGGTGAAGTCGACAACGCCTTCTGCGCCATCCGCCCACCTGGCCATCACGCCGAAATCGCGACGCCCATGGGCTTCTGCCTCATCAACACCGTCGCCATCGTGGCGCGCGAGGCGCAGCGCAAATATGGCGCCGAGCGCGTCGCCATCATCGATTTCGACGTGCATCACGGCAATGGCACGCAGGATATCTTCAAGGCCGATCCCACGGTCTTCTACGCGTCGAGCCACCAGATGCCGCTCTATCCCGGCACCGGCAAGGCGACCGAAACCGGCGTCGGCAATATCAGCAACACGCCGCTGGCGCCCGAGACCGATGGCGCGACAATGCGCGACGCCTACCTCACCCGCATCATCCCGGCCCTTATCGATTTTTCGCCCGATCTCCTCCTCATCTCGGCCGGTTTCGATGCCCATGAGCGCGACCCGCTGGCGCAGCTCAACTGGCAGTCGGGCGACTTTGGCTGGCTCACGGGAAAGTTGATGGACGCCGCCGAGCGCACCTGCGGCAACCGCATTGTGTCGCTGCTCGAAGGTGGCTATGACCT
>JAKFDU010000159.1:0-2549 GCA_036675975.1 Devosia sp.
TCGAGAAGGACCCGGCGCTGACCCGGCGTTTCCAGGTGGTGCAGGTGGACGAGCCCTCCGAAGCCAAGGCGATCCTGATGATGCGTGGAGTCGCCTCGACCATGGAGCAGCACCACCAGGTGCAGATCCTCGACGAAGCGCTGGAAGCGGCGGTCAAACTGTCGCACCGCTATATCCCGGCGCGGCAGTTGCCGGACAAGTCGGTGAGCCTGCTCGACACCGCCTGCGCCAGGGTCGCCATCAGCCTGCATGCGGTGCCCGCCGAAGTGGACGACAGCCGCCGGCGCATCGAGGCGTTGACCACCGAACAGGCGATCATCGGCCGCGAACAGGCGATCGGCATCGCCATCGGCAAGCGCCAGCAGGATGTCGAGGCCGCCCTCGGCGCCGAGCGCGAACGCCTGGCCGAGCTGGAAAGCCGCTGGAACGAAGAAAAGGCCCTGGTCGATGAGCTGCTGGCCACCCGCGCCAGCCTGCGCGCCGCCGCCGAGCCACTGGATGACACCAGCAGCGAGGCTGGCGCACCCTCGCCACGCCTGGGCGAGGCAGATCGCACGGCATTGCGCGACAAGCTCGCCGCCCTGCAGGAGCGTCTCACCGCCCTGCAGGGCGAGAACCCGCTGATCCTGCCGACCGTGGACTACCAGGCGGTGGCCGCGGTAGTCGCCGACTGGACCGGCATCCCGGTCGGGCGCATGGCGCGCAACGAGATCGACACCGTGCTCAGGCTCGATGAGCACATGAAGAAGCGCATCATCGGCCAGGACCATGCCCTGGCGATGATCGCCAAGCGCATCCAGACCTCGCGCGCCGGCCTGGACAACCCGAGCAAGCCGATCGGCGTGTTCCTCCTCGCCGGCACCTCCGGCGTCGGCAAGACCGAGACCGCCCTGGCCCTGGCCGAGGCCATGTACGGCGGCGAGCAGAACATCATCACCATCAACATGAGCGAGTTCCAGGAGGCGCACACCGTCTCCACCCTCAAGGGCGCCCCGCCCGGCTATGTCGGCTACGGCGAAGGCGGCGTGCTGACCGAGGCAGTGCGGCGCAAGCCTTACAGCGTGGTGCTGCTCGACGAGGTGGAGAAGGCCCACCCGGACGTGCACGAGATCTTCTTCCAGGTATTCGACAAGGGCCTGATGGAAGACGGCGAAGGCCGCCTGATCGACTTCAAGAACTGCCTGATCCTGCTCACCACCAATGCCGGCACCGAGATGATCGCCAGCCTGTGCAGCGACCCGGAGCTGGTGCCCGACCCGGACGCCATCGGCAAGGCCCTGCGCGAGCCACTGCTCAAGGTGTTCCCGCCGGCCCTGCTCGGCCGCCTGGTGACCATCCCCTACTACCCGCTGAGCGACGCGATGCTCAAGGCCATCACCCGCCTGCAGCTGGAGCGGATCAAGAAACGCGTGGAGACGATGCACAAGGTGCCGTTCGAGTACGACGACCAGGTGGTGGCGCTGGTGGTTTCGCGCTGCACGGAAACGGAAAGCGGTGGACGGATGATCGACGCCATCCTCACCAACACCCTGCTGCCCGATATGAGCCGGGAATTCCTCACCCGCATGCTGGAGGGCAGGCCCGCCGAGCGCGTGAGCGTACGGGTGCAGGACGGGAATTTCGACTATGGATTTGCCTAGACCTGATAAACGTAGGAGCGGGGGCGGCGCCTAGCCCCATGCCCGCGATGCTTTTGCCATGCAGGTTTCGCGGGCATGCCCCGCTCCTACAAGAGCGTGTAGCCCAGTGCGAATTTGAATGGACACATAGCAATCACCACCGAATAGGGAGAGTTCTCATGGCAACCGTTATCCCCGCTCTTTCCGAGGAAAGAATGAAACACATTGTCGAATCGCACTGCCGCACCGACGGCGGGGGGAGCGAGCAGCTGCCCTCGCAGAAGTTCGGTAAGAGCTACTTCCCGACCGCAATGGCGCCCGAGGACATCAAGAAGCTGATCATCAGCAAGGCGATCATCCAGGCCGATCGAACCACCCCCAGCGAGCGCGGCCCGACCAAGCATTTCTACAAGATGAAGGAGTGGTTTCCGGCCAATGGCGGCAAGAAGGTCGAGCTGTGCATCGAGATAGTCGACAAGGGCGGCCAGGATAACGTCTGGACGGCCTACCCGAAATTCTACTGATGCAACACAGTGCTGGAACGAAGGGAGACACCAGCTGATGGCCCTACGCCAACAAAGTCGCCTGGTCCAGGTCGACAGCCCCCTCGGCGGCGATGTCCTGCTGCTGCAGAGCATGGAGGGCAGCGAGGAACTGGGCCGGCTGTTCCACTACGAACTGGACCTCGCCTCCGAGGACCGGGCGATCAAGTTCGATCAGCTGCTGGGCAAGCCGATGGGCCTGACCCTGGAGCTGTACGACGGAGGCAAGCGCTACTTCCACGGTATCGCCTGCAGTTGCCGGCAACTGACCGGCAGCGGCCAGTTCGCCGGCTATCGGGTCAGCCTGCGGCCCTGGTTCTGGCTGCTCACGCGCACCTCCGACTGCCGGATTTTCCAGAACAAGACGGTGCCGGACATCATCAAGCAG
>JAKFDU010000160.1:0-24252 GCA_036675975.1 Devosia sp.
CCCATGTACCTGTTCCGCAAACTCTTCGACAGCGAAGAGGATGCGCAATGGTTCCAGGACAATATCTGCACGCTGGCCTGGAATCTGGAATTCGACGCCGGCGAGATCTACTCGGAGGGCGTGGCCAAGCTCATCACCCGCTTCCCCAAATACTGGCGCGAAATCCAGGCCTATGACCTGCGCTGGAAGGAAACACTCGGCGAATTCATCCAGGGCACGATCGACATTCATGACGAGCTGATCGAGCAGGAGATCCCGACCTTTGCCATCACCAACTTCTCCTGGGAGAAGTGGATCAGCTGCCTGGGCGAATGGCCATTCCTCGAGAAGTTCGACGGAGTGATCGTTTCCGGGCTCGAGGGCCTGGTGAAGCCCGATCCGCGCCTTTATCGGGTATTCTGCGAGCGCTACAGCCTGGCGCCGGAGAACTGCGTGTTCATCGATGACAGCGAGCAGAATATCGTTGCAGTGAAGAAGTTCGGCATGCACGGGGTTCACTTCAAGGACCCGACAGCGCTGCGCAAAGAGCTGATCGGGCTGGGACTGCCGCTCAAGGCGAAGTAGTTTCTTCACCTCTCCCTCTGGGGAGAGGTGAAGAGTCATTTCGTCCCGTACATGCGGTCGCCCGCGTCGCCCAGGCCCGGGATGATATAGCCTTTCTCGTTGAGATGGCTGTCGATCGAGGCGGTGAAGACCGGCACGTCGGGGTGAGCGGCGTTGAAATTCCTGATGCCTTCGGGTGCGGCCAGCAGGCACAGGAAGCGGATATTGTTGGCGCCGCGCTCCTTGAGCTTCTCGATGGCTGCCGTCGCCGAATTGCCGGTGGCCAGCATCGGGTCGACCACGATGATCAGGCGGTCTTCGAGGTTGGATGGCGCCTTGAAGTAATACTCCACCGGCTCCAACGTTTCGTGATCGCGGTAGATGCCGATATGGGCGACGCGAGCAGCGGGCACGAGGTCGAGCATGCCATCGAGCAGGCCGTTGCCGGCGCGCAGGATCGAAGCGAAGACCAGCTTCTTGCCCTTGATGGATGGACTATCCATCTGCGCCATCGGCGTCTCGATAGGGATCATTTCGAGCTCGAGATCGCGCGTCACCTCGTAGCACATCAGGTGGGCGATCTCGCGTAGCAGGCGCCGGAACCCCGCGATCGAGGTTTCCTTGTTGCGCATGATGGTGAGCTTGTGCTGGATCAGCGGGTGATCGATGACGGTTACGTTGCTCATGAGATCACCTGTTTTATCTTGCCGCGCCTCCGAACCGCAAAGCGGCGGCCACCTTGGAAACGCTCGTCAGAGGAAGCTCTTGCCGTGGCGGCCGGGCGCGAGGCCGAGCCAATGGGCAATGCTCTCTCCTATATCAGCGAATGTGGGCCGAATGCCAATCTCGCCCTGCGACAGGCTTGGGGAAAAGAGCAGGATCGGAATCTGCTCGCGCGTGTGATCGCTGCCCGGCCAGGTCGGATCGTTGCCATGGTCGGCCGTGAGGATCAGAAGGTCGTCATGACGGAGCTTGGCGATGAGCTCGGGCAGGCGGGAATCGAAGTATTCGAGCGCGGCGGCATAGCCGGGCACGTCGCGGCGGTGGCCATATTCGCTGTCGAAATCAACGAAATTGGTCATGATGAAGGCGTTGTCAGCGGCCATTTCCAGGGCGTCGAGCGTCTTGTCGAAGAGCTGAGGGAGACCGGTGCCCTTGAGCTTGTGGGTCACGCCGTGGCCGGCATAGATGTCGGAAATCTTGCCGATGGCATAGACTTGGTGGCCGGCGGCCTGGTTGCGGTCGAGCAAGGTCGGCTCGGGCGGCGAGATGGCGAAGTCGCGGCGATTACCAGTGCGCTTGAAGCTCGTGGCATCCTCGCCGACGAAGGGGCGGGCGATGACGCGGCCGATCATCAGCGGCGCGGTGAGCTCAAAGGCGATCTGGCAGATTTCGTAGAGGCGCTCGAGGCCGAAATGGGTTTCGTGGGCGGCGATCTGGAAGACGCTGTCGATCGAAGTGTAGCAGATCGGCTTGCCGGTCCGGATGCTCTCCTCGCCCAGTTCGGCGATAACGGTGGTGCCCGAGGCGTGCTTGTCGCCGAGGATGCCGGGGAGCTTGGCCCGTTTGACGAATTCGGCGATCAGCTCGGGCGGGAAGGTCGGCTCGGTCTGTGGGAAATAGCCCCATTCGAACGGGACCGGCACACCGGCGATTTCCCAGTGGCCGGAAGGGGTGTCCTTGCCGCGCGAAACTTCGCGGCCGACGCCGAAGCGGCCACCTTTTGCGGTGGCGGAGAGTCCGGGCGGAAGGGTGCCGGTCGAGAGCTGGATGGCGGCGCCGATGCCGAGGGCATCGAGATTGGGAACGTTGAGCGGGCCGGCGCGCAGACCCGCTTTGTCGGCTTTGCCCGAGGCGGCCCATTCGGCGATGTGGCCGAAGGTGTTGGAGCCGACATCACCATACTTGTCGGCGTCCGGGGCGCCGCCAATGCCGACGCTGTCGAGAATGCAGAGAATGGCGCGGGGCATGGGTTGATCCTCAAGCAGTGGGGGCGATTGCGTCGGCAATCAACGGAAAGTGCTGCGCGGAGTCGCCGAGACGGTAGGCGGATTTAAGGCGGGCTTCGGCGTCGGCGGCCGATGCCTCGTCGCGGGCGTGGATGCGCGCGATTGGGGTGCCTGCGCTCACGCTGGCACCCAAGCCTGCCAGGCGATCAAAGCCGACGGTGTGGTCTATGGTGTCGGTCGGAGTTGCGCGCCCGCCACCAAGCGCAACAACGGCCATGCCGACGCCGCGCGTGTCGATTTCGGCCACGGTGCCCTGCCATGTCGCGAAGACGTCGCGGATGATTGGCGCGGGAGCGAGGTGCCGGTCCATCTGTTCGACGAAGTCGGTCGGGCCACCCAGAGCGGAGACCATCTTGCCGAAGCGCTCGGTGGCGCGGCCGCTGTCGAGGGCGTCTTCCACCAGCTTGCGGGCCTCTGCAACGCTTGGCGCAATCCCGGTCATGGCAGCGACTTCGGCGCAGAGGGCCAGCGTCACTTCCTTGAGCCTGATATCCTGATGCTTGCCAGTGAGGAAATCGACGGCGTTGCGGACTTCGAGCCCGTTGCCGGCGGCTGATGCCAGCGGCTCGTTCATATCGGTGATCAGTGCCCCGGTCTTGAGGCCGGCGCTGTTGGCGACCTCGACGAGACTTTTGGCCAGATCGCGGGACTTTTCCAATGTCGGCATGAAGGCGCCCGAGCCGGTCTTGACGTCGAGGATCAGCGCGCCGAGGCCGGCGGCGAGTTTTTTGGAGAGGATCGAGGCGGTGATCAGCGCGATGGACTCCACCGTGCCGGTGACGTCCCGGATGGCGTAGAGCGTCTTGTCGGCGGGGGCGAGGTCGGCGGTCTGGCCGATGATGGCGCAACCGACATCCTTCACCACCTTGCGGAACAGCGCGTTGTCGGGATTGGTGGTGTAGCCGGGAATGGCATCGAACTTGTCGAGCGTGCCGCCGGTATGGCCGAGGCCCCGACCGGAAATCATCGGCACATAGATACCAATAGCGGCGAGGATCGGTGCCAACATCAGGCTGACATTGTCGCCGACGCCGCCGGTAGAATGCTTGTCGGCAACGGGGCCATCGAGATCGGACCAATCGAGCACGCTGCCGCTGTCGCGCATGGCCAGCGTCAGCGCCACGCGCTCGGGCATGGTCATGTCCTGGAAATAAACGGCCATGGCAAAGGCGGCGGCTTGGGCGTGGGAAACGGTGCCGCCCGCGAAACCTGCGATGAAGTCAGCGATTTCAGCGGGCGCCAGGGCTTCGCCGTTTCGCTTTTTGATGATGACTTCTTGGGGGAGGAAGACCATGGGTGGGCTTTCTTGGGCCGGTGTTTGTTGCTCCACCCCTCCCGCCTCCCCCATCAAGGGGGAGGTGCCGCTCTGTGGCCTGGACTGAATCGAGCCAAAAGAATGGAGAGAAACCTCCCCATTGATGGGGGAGGTAGGAGGGGGTGATGGGCTTACGCCCCGTAGGGAATCCACACGTTCTTGACCTGCGTTGCCTTGCCGAGGAAGTAATCCCCCTCGTACCGGCGGTCGGCCAGATCGTAGTATAGCCCACGGCTGGTCCAGGTCTGCTTGAGGTTGGTGATCGACGCCTTCTCCACCATGGTCGAGGCCTCGGCCGAACCGGCGAACCACAACCCATCGACACCGTCATGCTCAGCCAGCGTCTTGGCCAGCGAGACGCTCTCACCGGTGACGATGTTGATCACGCCGGATGGCACATCCGAGGTCTCAATGACCTGGTAGAGGTCGGTTACGCTGAGCGGCGACTGGCTGGAGGGGACAAGCACCACTGGGTTGCCCATGGCCAGAGCCGGCGCGATCAGCGCGATGGAGCCGAGCAGTGGGCGCGACGCCGGTGCGACGACGCCCATGACGCCGAGCGGCTCGACCATGGCGGCCGCCACGGCGCGCAAAGGCGGGTTGTGCACCGCGCCATCATACTTGTCGGCCCAGCCGGCGAAGGCGAAGAGGCGTTCGACCGATAGCGCGACTTCCTCGGCCCCGTCCTCGCCGGTCTGCGCCTTGATGCGGGCGGCGAATTCATCGCGGCGATAGTCGAGGTTTTCGGCGAGGAAATAGAGGATCTGGGCGCGACTATGGGCTGCCGTGGTGGACCAGCCGAGCGCAGCGCGGGCGGCTTCCACGGCGTTGCGGATATCCTTGCGGTTGCCGTCGCCGACCTCGCCGATCAGCTTGCCTGCGGGATCGAGCACCGGGCGGGAATAACCGCTATCAGGGCGGGCCTGCTTGCCGCCGATATACATCTTGGCGGTCTGGTCGAGATGGGTTTCGTCGAGCGGGTTAGCCGCCTTGGCTGCAACAACCTTGGCCGCAGGAACCGCCTTGAGCTCCTTTTCCCAGGCCGGCTTCAGGTACGACGCCATGCCCTCGCGGCCGCCTTCACGGCCGAAGCCGCTTTCCTTGTAGCCGCCGAACCCGACGGCCGCGTCGAAGTTGTTGGTGCCGTTGATCCAGACCACGCCGGCCTTGATCTTGGGGGCGATGTCGAGGGCGAGATTGATGTTCTCGCTCCAGATCGTCGCCGCAAGGCCGTATTTGGTGTTGTTGGCCAGGGCCACAGCCTCTTCCGGCGTGCGGAAGCTCATGGCGACCAGCACGGGACCGAAGATTTCCTCGGCTACCAGCGTATTGGCGGGCGAGACATTGGTGACCAGAGCCGGCTTGAGGAAACAGCCGCCGCCCGGCAGATCGCCATCGGGTTCATAGATGATGGCGCCTTCCTTGGTGCCGCGCTTCATCAGGTCGCGGATGCGCTCGACCTGCACCGGGGCGACCAGCGCGCCGATATCGACCGACTTGTCGAGCGGATCGCCGACGCGGAGTGAGGACATGCGCTTCTTGAGCTTGGTGATGAAACGCTCTTCGATGCTCTCCTGCACGAGGAGGCGCGAACCGGCGCAGCAGACCTGGCCCTGGTTGAACCAGATCGCGTCGACCAGGCCTTCGATGGCGCTGTCGATATCGGCGTCTTCGAAGACGATGTAGGGGCTCTTGCCACCCAGCTCAAGGCTCAGCCCCTTGCCGGTGCCAGCAGTCGCTGCGCGGATGATCTTGCCGACTTCGGTCGAGCCGGTGAAGGCGATCTTGTCGATATCGGGGTGGTTGACAATGGCGGCGCCGGTATCGCCTTCACCGGTGACGATATTGACCACGCCCTTGGGCAGACCGACCCGTTCGCAGATTTCGGCAAACAGCAGGGCGGTGAGCGAGGTGAATTCGGCAGGCTTGAGGATGACCGTGTTGCCCGCGGCAAGCGCCGGAGCGATCTTCCAGGCCAGCATCAGCAGCGGGAAATTCCACGGGATGATCTGGCCGCAGACACCATAGGGCACGGCATCGGGGAATTCGCGAGAGAGGTGCTGGGCCCAGCCGGCATGGTGGTAGAAGTGGCGTGCCACCAGTGGGATATCGATGTCGCGGCTTTCGCGGATCGGCTTGCCATTGTCCATGGTTTCGAGAACGGAAAACAGCCGGCTGTGCTTCTGGATGGCGCGGGCGATGGCATAGAGATGCTTGCCGCGCTCGTAGCCGGACAACGCACTCCAGGTCTTGAAGGCAGTGCGGGCGGCCTTCACTGCGGCGTTCACGTCTTCGGCTGTGCCGTCGGTGATCTGCGCCAGCGACTCGCCGTTGGCCGGATTGTCGGACGAGAAAGTCTTGCCCGGCTTGGTCCATTTGCCATCGATGAAATGACCGAACTTGCGGCCATGGCTGTCAAGCCAGGCGTTGGCCTGCTCGGGGCCTTCGGGGGCCGGGCCGTAGTCAAGCGACTGGAAGATTTGCGCGATCTTGTTCATTCCATTCTCCTCGGCGCGATCTTGCACGCCCCCTCATCCGCCCTTCGGACACCTTCTCCCGCAAGGGGAAGAAGGGGACAGAGCCGAGAGTCTTCAGTCGGTACCCTTCTCCTCTCGCGGGAGAAGGTGGCGCGCAGCGCCGGATAAGGGGGTTTGCACCGCCCTCGCAGATTCAAACCATCGGCTGGCGATAGTCCGCCGAATAGTGCCCGGTCAGCCCGTGCTCGAGCTGCCGTTCGATATCGGTCAGGAGCGAGCTCGCGCCAAAGCGGAACAGATGCGGCTGCAGCCAGTGGGTGCCCAGCTCTTCCTTCATCAGCGCCATGTAGTTGAGCGCGTCCTTAGTGTGGGCGATGCCGCCGGCGGGCTTGTAGCCGATCTCGATGCCGGTTTCCTCGGCGAACCAGCGGATCATGCGGATCATGGTCAGCGAGGTCACGAGGTTGGCGTTGACCTTTTCCTTGCCCGTGGACGTCTTGATGAAGTCTGCGCCGGCCAGCATGCAGACGAGGGACGCCTTGGCGACATTGGTTTGGGTGGCGAGTTCGCCGGTACCCAGGATGGTCTTGATATGGGCGTCGCCGCAGGCCTTGCGGAACGCCTTTACCTGGTCGTAGAGCGCCTGCCAGTCGCCGCGCAGCACCATGCCGCGCTCGATGACAATGTCGATTTCCCTGGCGCCATCGGCGACGGAATATTCGATTTCCTTGAGCTTGGTCTCGATGGGCGCGAGCCCATGCGGGAAGGCGGTGGACACGGCCGCCACCGGAATGCCGGTGCCCTCGAGCGCGTTGACGGCGGTCTTGACGAAGCTGTGGTAGACGCAGACAGCGCCGGGCAGGATGCGCAGATTGCCGACATCGAGCTTGTCGAGGATATCCTGGCGCAGCGGATGGCGGGCCTTGGCGCAGAGGCGTTCGACGCGACCGTCGGTATCGTCTGAATTCAGCGTTGTCAGATCGATCAGCGTGATGGCCTTGAGCAGCCAGGCGAGCTGATAGTCCTTCTTGACGGTGCGGCGCGCGCCGATGCTGCCGGCGCGGCGTTCCAGCGCCGAGCGGTTCATGCGGACGCGTCCAACCCAGTCCAGATCGAGCGGGTAGCCGGGATTGCGCTTGTGCGGCGTCTCGGTGTGCTTGGTATCGACGACCCTTAGGCTCATAGCTCCTCCACCAGCGCGGGTATCAGCTTTTTGAGCTTTTCCGCGCCCTGCACTGCCATGGTCTTGGTGTGCTCATGGCTGATGTTCTCGGTCGAAAGGCCCGCGCCCATATTGGTGATGGACGAGCAGGCCCAGACTTTCATGCCAAGGAAACGCCCGAGAATGACTTCGGGTGCCGTTGACATGCCAACGGCATTGGCGCCGAGGCGAATGGCCATCTGGATTTCGGCGACCGTTTCGAAGCTCGGGCCGGAATACCAGAGGTAGGTGCCCTCGCCGAGCTTGATGTCGAGCCGCCCGGCCAGGCCCTGCGCCTTGGCGCGCAGGTCGGGTGCATAGCAGTTGACCATGTTCACAAAGCGGCGATCGGTGGGTTCGCCGATGAGCGGGTTCATCCCGGCATAGTTGATGTGATCGGAGATCAGCATCAGGTCGCCGGGACGGAAGCGCTCGTCGAGCGAGCCGGCCGAATTGGTCAGCAGCAGGGCCTCTGCGCCCAGTTCGGCCATGGCTTCGAGGGCCGGGCGCATGGCGGCGGCATTGCCGTGTTCGTAATAGTGTTCACGGCCGGTGAGGATCGCCACGCGCTTGCCGCCCATGGTGCCAACAAGCAGATCGCGGCCGTGGCCGGATACGCCACCACCGGGAAAGCCCTTGAGCTCGGAATAGGGGATGGCGACCTTGTCGGTCAGCAGATCGCCGATGGCCGATAGGCCCGAGCCGAGCACGATGGCGGCGGCGATGGGCTCCTTGCCCGCGATCTTCTGGATGGTCTTGGACGCTTTGCTCATTTCGGCAGGTACTCCGGGCCGAAGGAATGCGGCAGCAGCTGTTCGAGGGTGCAGACCAGCGGTTCGCCATCGACGCCGTGGCTGATGACCTGCACCCCGAGATCGGCGAATTCGCGGATGCGCTGGCGGCAGCCACCACAGGGGGTGACCGGGGCGGCGCCCGGGCCGGTGACATAGATGCGGGTAATGCGCTTGCCGCCGCCAGCGATCATGGCCGCAATGGCTGAGGCTTCGGCGCAGTTGCCGACCGGATAGGCGGCGTTTTCGATATTGCAGCCGGAATAGATCTTGCCGTCGTCGGCCAGGATGGCGGCACCCACTGAGAAAAGGGAATAGGGTGCGTAAGCCTTGGCACGAATGGCTTCGGCGGCCTTGAACAAGGCCTCATCGGTCGGAGTCTTGGTCATTTGCTAAAATCCTATCAGTAGACCTCATGGTGAGCTTGTCGAACCACCAGGTCGTGGCACGAAAGCCTCCACTCGCTCGACCTCGTGGTTCGCCAAGCTCACCATGAGGTCTTTGTTGGCTTCAATACCCGGTCAAGACCTCAGCGCTCCTTGGTATAGGGCACGCCGCCGGCCTTGGGGCCCACGGCCTTGCCGATGAAACCGGCGAGCAGCACAACGGTCAGCACATAGGGCAATGCCTGGATGGCCTGGACCGGGATCTGCACGCCGAGGATATCGGTGTTCTGCAGCCGGATTTGCAGCGCATCGAGGAAGCCGAAGAGCAGGCAGGTCAGCATGGCTGGAACCGGCTTCCACTTGGCGAAGATCAGCGCAGCCAGGGCGATGAAGCCCTTGCCGGCCGTCATGTTGTTGCCGAAGCCAGAGCCCTGCGCGATGGAGAAGAAAGCGCCGGCGAGGCCACAGAGCAGGCCGGTGATCAGTACGGCCTGGTAGCGCAGCCGGGTGACCGAGATGCCCGCCGTATCGACAGCCTTGGGGTTTTCCCCGACAGCGCGCAGGCGCAGGCCGAAGCGGGTGCGATAGAGCACGAACCAGGTGATGGGCACCGCGAGGAACGCGATATAGACCAGCAGGTTATGACCGGAAATGAGGTCGGCATAGATCGGGCCGAGGATCGGAATCCCCGACAGTTCATTGGCGAAAGGCAGCGTGAGGTTCTGGAATCGGCCGCCGGGCGCCAGCTGGGGCGTGCGACCGCCCTGGGCGAACCACTGGATGCCGAGGAAGGTGGTAAGCCCGGCCGCCAGCATGTTGATGGCGACGCCAGCGATGAGCTGGTTGCCCTTGAGCGTGATGGCCGCGGCGCCCTGCAGGGCGGCGGTGGTGACGGATACGCCGATACCAGCCAGCAGGCCCAGCCAGACATTACCGGTGACGGCAGCCACCGCGGCGGCGCCGAAGGCGGCCGCGAGCATCTTGCCCTCAAGACCGATATCGAAGACGCCGGCCCGCTCGGAATAGAGGCCAGCGAGACAGGCCAGCAGCAGGGGCGTCGACAGGCGGAGGGTGGCGTCGAGGGTCGAGAGAATGAGCGCGAGATCCATGGCTCAGCTCTCCGACTTGGCGGTGTTGCGCGCTTCCGCCTCGGCCTTCTGGGCCGGGGACAGCAGCATGAAGGCGCGCTGCAGACCGGGACGGAACATGCCTTCCATGGCGCCGGTGAAGAGGATCACCAGGGCCTGGATAACCACGACCATTTCCTTGGAAAGGCCCGGAATCACATATTGCAGCTCGTTGCCGCCCTGGTAGAGCGCGCCGAACAGCAGTGCGGCAAACAGGATGCCGATTGGGTGATTGCGACCCATCAGCGCCACAGCGATACCCACGAAGCCGGCGTCGGCAACATAGTCGAGCACCAGCCGGTATTGCACGCCGACGATCTGGTTGACAGCAACCATGCCGGCCAGCGCGCCCGACATTGTCATGACGATCATGATGGTGCGCGAGTTGGAAATGCCCGCGTAGGTGGTGGCGGTCGGATTATGGCCCAGCGCGCGCATCGTATAGCCAAAGCGCGTGTGCCAGATGAGCACATAGACACCCACCAGGCACAGCAGCGCCAAGAGCAGGGTAAAGTTCACGTCGGTGTTCTTGAACCACGGAATGAAGGTGCCGAGCTTGGGCATGCGGCCGGCCGGGTCGATCATGGCCGATTCAGGCGCCAGCACGCCGGCGGGCTTCAGCACATTGACCACCATGTAGACCATGATCGCGGCCGCGATGAAGTTGAACATGATGGTGGTGATGACGACGTGGCTGCCGCGCTTGGCCTGCAGCCAGCCGGGGATAAAGGCCCAGAAGCCGCCGACGGCAGCGCCGGCCAGGATGGCGATCGGGAAGGTGATCCACCAGGGCAGGAACTGCAGCGGCAGCGCCACGAGGATCACGCCCAGCCCGGCGATGTAGGCCTGGCCGTTGCCACCGATATTGAACAGCCCGGCATGGGCGGCGACCGCCACGGCGAGGCCGGTAAAGATGAAATTGGTGGAGTAGTAGAGCGTGTAGCCGAAATTATAGCCGCTGCCGAAGGCACCGCCGACAATAGCTTCAAGCGCGGCCAGCGGATTCTGGCCGATGGCAAGCACGACCAGACCGGAAATGACGAAGGCCAGGACCAGGTTGATGATCGGCAGGAGCAGGATGTCCGCCCAGCGCGGCAGGGGTCGCAGAGCGCTCATTTGGTCTTTCCTTCGGCCGCCTTGGGCGCCGGGGCCGTCTTGTCGCTGATACCGGCCATCATCAGGCCGAGTTCGCCTTCGGTGGCAGTGGCCGGATCGGCTTCTCCGACGATATGGCCGTCGAACATCACCAGGATCCGGTCGGCCAGCGAGCGGATCTCGTCGAGCTCCACCGAGACGAGCAGGATGGCCTTGCCCGCATCGCGCATCTTGATGATCTGGTTGTGGATGAATTCGATGGCGCCGATATCGACGCCACGGGTCGGCTGGCCGACGATCAGCACGTCGGGGTTGCTCGACATTTCGCGGGCCAGCACGATCTTCTGCTGGTTGCCGCCGGAGAAATTGGCGGTCTTGAGCCGCTCATTGGCGGGGCGGATATCGAACTGGGCGATACGCTCACGCGCCTTGGCCCGTGCCGCGTCGATGTCGAGGATCCAGCCCTTGCCGTAGCCCGGGTCGTCCTGGTAGCCGAGAATGGCGTTTTCCCATTCCTCGAAGGCGGTCACCAGGCCCATGCGCTGGCGGTCCTCGGGGACATGGGCGAGCCCGGCCTGGCGGGCGCGGTGGGCGCCATCATCACCCTCGAGCGAGAGCGGCTTGCCCTTGAGGCTGACAATGCCGCTCGACTGGTCGCGCATGCCGGAGACCGATTCCAGCAATTCGCTCTGGCCGTTGCCGGCGACGCCGGCAATGCCGACAATCTCACCACTGCGGACGGTGAAGCTCACATCCTTGACGCGGGTTATGCCCAGGTCGTCCTTGACCACGAGGTTTTCGACGGAAAGGAAGACTTCGCCCGGCGTGGCCGGTCCCTTGTCGACTTCCAGCAGCACCCGGCGACCGACCATGAGTTCGGCGATCGCTCCGGGGTCAGTCTCGGAGGTCTTCAGCGTCGCGACCATTTCGCCCTGGCGCATGACCGAGACGTAATCGGTGATGGCCATGATCTCGCGCAGCTTGTGGGTGATCAGGATGATGGTCTTGCCCTGGTCGCGCAGCTCCTTGAGCACGCGGAACAGGTCGTCGGCCTCCGACGGGGTCAGTACGCCCGTGGGCTCGTCGAGAATGAGGACATCGGCGCCGCGATAGAGGGCCTTGAGGATTTCGACGCGCTGCTGGGTGCCGACCGACACATCCTCGATGATGGCATCGGGATCGACATCGAGCCGGTATTCCTTGGCCAGGCGCACCAGTTCTTTGCGCGCGCGGGTCAGGCTCGGCCCAAGCAGGGCATTGTCCTCGACGCCGAGCACGACGTTTTCCAGGATGGAGAAATTATCCACCAACATGAAATGCTGGTGCACCATGCCGATGCCCAGGGCCAGCGCATGGCGGGAATCGGTGATGGCATGGGTGGTGCCGTCGACGCGGATTTCGCCCGAGTCGGCAGTGTAGAAGCCATAGAGGATCGACATCAGCGTCGACTTGCCGGCGCCGTTCTCGCCGACAATGCCATGCACGCTGCCGCGGCGGATGGCGAGGTCGATGTCCTTGTTGGCATGGACCGGGCCAAAGCTCTTGTTGATCTTGATGAGCTCGATGGCGAATTCGGAAGCAGCAGCGGCCCCGGAGGGCCGCTGCGCAGGACTATTACCCATGTGGGTGTCAGATGCCACGGTAGAACTCAGACGCCGGGGCAGGTCGAATCGGTGGTGTAGTCGTGCACGGTGATCGCGCCGGACTGGATCTGGGCGCTCAGCTCGTCGACCTTGGCCTTGGTGTCGGCATCGATGAGCGCTTCATTGTGCTCGTCCAGCGAGTAGCCCACGCCGCTTTCGGCCAGGCCGAGAACGGTGATGCCGGGCTTGAAGGTGGCATCGTCGCCGCCTTCCTTGAAGGCGGTGGTGACGGCGACGTCGACGCGCTTGAGCATCGAGGTCAGCACCGAGCCGGGATGCAGGTAGTTCTGGTTGCTGTCCACGCCGATAGAGAACTTGCCGGCGTCGGCAGCGGCCTGCAGCACGCCCAGGCCCGAACCGCCGGCGGCGGCGAAGACCACGTCGGCACCGGCGTCAAACTGCGCCTTGGTGAGTTCGCCAGCGGTCACCGGGTCGTTCCAGGCGGCCGGGGTGGTGCCGGTGTAGTTTTCGATCAGCTTGATGTCCGGGTTAGCCGCCTTGGCGCCCTGGGCATAGCCGCAGTAGAACTTGTGGATGATCGGCACGTCCATGCCGCCCACAAAGCCAACCGTGCCGGTTTCCGACTTCAGCGCCGCCAGGGCGCCGACCAGGAACGAGCCGGTATGCTCGTCAAAAATGATCGACTGCACGTTGGGCTGGTCGACGACGGCGTCGATGACGACGAAGTTGGTGTCGGGGAATTCGGCCGCGACGGTGCCCAGAGCAGTGCCCCAGGAGAAGCCGGCCATCACGATGGGATTGGCACCCTGGCTGGCGAAGCGGCGGAGCGCCTGTTCGCGCTGCGCATCGTTCTGCAGCTCGAGGTCGATATAGGCGCCGCCCGTCTCGGCCTTCCAGGCCTCGGCGCCGTTATAGGCGGCCTCGTTGAACGACTTGTCGAACTTGCCGCCCAGATCATAGATGATCGCGGGATCGGCAAGAGCAGCACCGGTGAGAACCGCGCTCAGCGCGACGCCGCCGGCAATGGCCTTGGTGATGGTTGAGAATTTCATTGAGTTCGTCTCCCTGTGTCGCACATGAGCGTTGGCCTGAGCTCCAACGGACAATCCCCGTGCGCTAGCGGTCGATACAATCGTGCAAACGAAGCGCCTGCAAGAGGGAATCGCCGATATTTTTCCGATTGGTCAAATTTTGGCTGCAATGCCCAGAAGACCGGCAGCCCAAGCGCGGCGCGGTGGGTCGCGCCTACCAGCGGGACAGGATGGCCTCGAATATTGCGCCCAGGTCAGCGTCGGCATAGAGCACCGCCAGAATGGCACCCGAGGCAATGGCGAACAGGGCGATGGTATCTCGGGTGCGGGCGGACATTTTGAATTTGCTTCAAATTGGTTGGATCGGCCCTTCCTACCCCAGGAACGGGCCACCGATTGTGATGCTTTGAGGGCGGAAGCAAGCGTGGTTAAGGTCAGGTAAAGGCGCGCAGCGCTACCCCGCGCGTGCGACCAGTGTGAACGAGCCCGGGACCGTTGGATCAGTCCAGTCCGGGTGCTCTTCCAGCCTTGATATCGCAAAGCCGGCATTGATGATGGCCGTCAGAATGTCTCCCATGGTCCAGAACCGATACAGGCACCGTCCCAGTGTGCCGCCGGCGACGTCAGGGTTCGGCACATCCGCCTCGATGAGTTCGGTCTGAAAGTAGTCGCGCGGCCCTTCGTTCCAGAACAGCTTCCGCTGGACCGGATGAAACTCGTTGAGAATCAGCGTGCCACCGTCGGCCAAGAGGTCGCACATTACCGCAAAGAACCGGTCGATATCCTGATGGTAGTGGATAATGCCAAGCTCAAGCACGAGTATATCGAAGCTATGGGTGAGGCCTAGCTCGCCCGCTTCCATGATGTCGCCGGTCGAGTAGTCGATGGCCACGCCAGCGGCCTCGGCGAGGCTCAGGGCGTATCGCCGATTCTCTTCCGCGAAGTCGATCACCCGCACGCTGGCGCCCAACAGTGCGAGTGCTACCGCAAGACGTCCGTGGGAGCCTTGAACATTACAAATGCGTTTGCCCGCGACTGCTCCCAGATACGGGGAAAGTCTGCGCAAGACGCGTTCCGGCTCCGCCACGATCCTGGCTGCTTCAGCTTGGGGGCTGCCAAAGGCAGACACCCACGCATCATACCGCTGAGTGTTCCAGGCGCGTCGGTTCGCTGCCGTAATGCTTCCGTCTGCGTCGATTGCCATCAGCGGATACTATCTCGACCCTTGATGTCCGCAATGGGTCGCCTGCATAATCCGCCCATCCAGGGACCGCGCTACTCCGCGCCCAGCGGCGTTACTCCCGCGCCCATGGCCTCGCCAAAACGTTCGAAGAAGCCGTCGATTACCTTCTGGGCGGAATTGCCGATGATGGCCTTGCCCAGCCGCATGATCTGCCCCGAGGCACCGCCATTGGCATGGAAGACCAGGAGCGTATCGTCCTCGAAGTCGGACAGCACGATGTCGGCCGAGCCTTCGGCCAGCCCCAGCAGCCCGCCCTTGCCCTTGCCGGACAGCGTATAGTGTCTGGCGGGCATGATATTGGACAGGGTCAGGCCGCCCTTGAAGATGGGATGGACCACGCCGAGGTTGACCTTGATCTCAAGATCGAGGGCGCTGTCGCCCGACCAGTCGATGCGGTGACACCCCGGAATGGCGGCCTTGAGGACCTCGGTATCGTTGAGCGCGGCCCAGACGGCGGCGCGAGATGCGGCGATGCGATAGCGGCCACCAAATTCCATCAGCGGCGACCCGCCGGACGCGGCGACGCCATCGCCGCATTAACGCCTTGATGCGCCGTGAAACAAGTGCCTGCCATGGCGTGGAACTCCCGCTCTTTACGTGCGGCTTTTTCGCACCAATATGGTCTAAATAGTCGTGCTGGCGCAGCCTTGCAATTGTCAGGGGAGCGGCCAGCAGCAATCTATGGCGCTAATAGCGCAATCCGCCGGATGGGCGTCAGACTACGGGGAGCGAAAACATGGCCGATCAAGTGACCACTGCACCAAAGACCGAGGTGGCGCCCGTTGCGGTCATCGCCGAAAAGCCGCTGCAGTATCTGGACAAGGCGGTCAACGCCATCCGCGACCTGGGCCTATGGCCAGAGCAGCAGGGCGAGCAGCCGATTACCGGGCTGCTCAGCCAGATCACTGAGCTCGACGAGACCCGCGTGGTTCTCATTGGCCGCACCCTGAGCCAGGCCAGTGCCTTCAATGAAGTGGTGCGCGAGCAGATCGCCGCCATGAAGATTGGCGAGCGCTACGAAGAGATCACCAAGGGCTTCGATTCGATCCGTGATGACGCCAAGGGCATGGTCGACCAACTGGCCGACAACAAGCTCGACCTCTTGGAGCGCACCTCCAATGTCTGGATGAAGGTTTCCCGCGGCGACATCGCCACCCGCTTCAACAAGATCCGCGACACCTACCTGGCTGTTACCCGCGACACCAAGGACCAGATCGACCGCGAACACACGATCCTGGAAGCCTATCGCGATTTCCGCGGCGCGCTGAAGCAGGCCGAAGTGATGGCGCTCGAAGTGCTTGCCACGGCCGAGAAGCGGCTCGAGGACAAGAAGAATATCCTGCAGGCGTCATCGGCCGCTGTGGCTGGCTATGCCGGAACCGTGCCGGCCGACCGGGCCCGTCTCGAGATGGACCGCGACGAGAAGCTGCGCGAGATGCAGAACGAGGAAAAGCGCTACCAGATCGCCAAGGATCTCTCCGATAACCTCACCATCTCCTACAATACCTCGGAAGTGGTGATGGCGCGGCTGATGCAGACCACCAATGCCAAGGAGCGGGTGTACCAGCAGTCCATTTCGTTCTTCTCGACCAACGAGACGGTGCTGACGGCCTTGTCGGCCTCGTTCACCGGCATGTTCGGGCTGCATGAATCGACCGAGACGCTTAATGCTATGAAAGAGGGCATGAGCAAGAGCCTCGAGACGCTCTCCGAAATCGGCGACAAGGTGCAGGAAGAGGCGGTCAAGGCCGGCTACGGTCCGACGGTGCGCGCCGATGCCGTCAAGAAGCTGGTGGATTCGGTGGTCAACTTCCAGGAGAAGAGCCGCACCATCATCAACGAAATGCGCATTGCCTCGACCAAGAATTCGGCAGAGATCCGCGACGCGGTGGAGGACGGCAAGCGCCGGCTCGCCGCCCTTGCGGCCGACGGCAACGCGCTGCTGCTCGAAACGCGCAAATAACGGAGCAACCGGACCAAGGGTGAACGCCAACAATGAGTGACGTGACAGCGAAACCCGCTGCGCCCCTGGATGAAGTCATGCTGGCGATGGACGTGGTCGACACGCTTCGCCACCGGCAGGACCTGGCTACGCGCGAACTTGGCACCGACGCCAAGGAACGCCAGCTCATCGACAAGCTGCGCGAGATCTACCACAACCAGGGCATCGAGGTGCCCGACCACATCCTCAAGGAGGGTGTGGCGGCGCTGCAGGAAAGCCGGTTCGCCTACGACGCGCCCGCACCTGGTTTCGGCACCACGCTGGCGCGGCTCTATGTCGGCCGCAAACGCTGGGGCAAACCGGTGGGTGCGGCCTTGCTGGCGCTGCTGGTGCTCGGCGTCGGGTATTTCGGCGTGTGGCAGCCCTATCAGAACGGGGTGGCCGAGACCGCGCGGGTCGAGCTGGCCGAGGGCCTGCCGGCGCAGATGGATGCGCTCTACCAGACCATTTTCGAAGAGACCAAGGTGCAGCAGGCGGTGGTCGAGGCCGAGGAATTGCGCACACGCGGCAAGGCCTTTGCCGCCGAGGGCAACCGCGCTGGTGCCGAAGCGGCCGTGGCCGACCTCACGGCTTTGCGCGACCAGCTGCGCCAGGAATATACCCTGCGCGTGGTCAATCGGTCCGATGTGAAGTCGGGCTTCTGGACCTTTCCCGAGATCAACACCGCTGCCACCAATTACTATATCGTGGTCGAGGCTGTGGATACGGACGGCAATGTGCTGAGCCTACCCATCCTCAACGAGGAGAACGGGGCGACTGAGGTGGTCAACATCTGGGGCGTACGCGTGCCGGAAGCCGTCTATGACGGCGTTTCGGCAGACAAGCTCGATGATGGCATCATCCAGGCCAATGAGGTTGGCCGCAAATCGGATGGTTTCCTCGATGTGGAATACAACATGCCCGTTCTCGGCGGCGCAGTGACGCAGTGGTAGAGCAATGAGCATCCGCGGACCCGAAGCACTGGCAAGCCTTGACGAGGCCATGCGCGACATCCGTCGCGAAGAGGAAGAGATTACCAAGCGCCTGGCGCGATCGGCCGAAAAGGTCGGCAAGATCCGGGAAACCGAAGCCGAGCTGTTCCGGCAGCTGGCGCAGCTTCGGCTCGACCCAGCGGTGCAGGGCGAGCTGGACGGCCGCATTTCGGCGGCCGAAGGCAAGGCGCGCGACATGCTCAAGGCCCATGCCAAGGACTTGAGCAAGGCCGAAAAGGACATTGCCGAGCTCGACGCGGCGCTGGCGCGACTGACGGCGGAGCGGACCGAGGCGCTCAAGGCTTTCGAAGGGCACCAGACCGAGCTCAAGGCGCTGGCCGCCAAGCTGGGTGCCAGCATCGCCAAGGACCCGGCCTTTGCCGCCAAGCGCAGCCAGGCAACGGAACTGGCCGCAATAGCCGCCCAGTCCATGCGCAAGACCGAGCAGGCCGAGACCGACCGCGAAGAGAAGGGCAAGCCTTATCGCGACGACCCGCTGTTCATCTATCTGTGGGAGGCCGGTTACGGCACCGCCAGCTATCGGGCCAACAATTTCATCCGTTATCTCGACAGCCTCGTCGCCAACCTCGTCGGTTTCCACAAGGCGCGGCCGAACTTTGCCATGCTGAACGAGATTCCGTTGCGGCTGCGGGAGCATGCCGAGCGGCAGATCGCCAATGCCCAGGCGGCCGAGGCCGAACTCGATGCGCTCGAAACGGCCGCCATCGACGCTGCCGGCGGCAAGCCGATGCGCGAGGCCATGGAGGCGGCGCAGCAGAAGATCGACGCGCTCGACGCCGAGATCGTGGCGACCGAAGACCGGCGCGACGAGACCGCAAAGACGCTCACGACGCTGTCCCAGGGCAGTAACCCAGCCTTCGAAGGCGCGCTGACGGAACTGGCGACGGCACTGGGTCGCGAGGATATCCAGACCTTGCTAGCCGAGGCGCGCCGGACGCGCACCGGGCAGGACGACACCATTGTCGCCCAGATCGACGATGCCCGCGCTCGCGCCAAGGAAGAAGAAGGCGAAACCCGCGAACTCAACGAACGGCTCAAGACGCTGGCGGCGCGGCGGCGCGAGCTCGAAGACATCCAGTGGGAGTTCAAGAAGCAGCGGTTCGATGATCCGCGCTCGACCTTCCGCGAGGACAAGCTGGTGGGCGACCTGCTCAACGACTTCCTGCGCGGCGGCATATCGGCGGCCTCATATTGGGACCAGTGGCAGCGCAGCCAGAACTGGAGCGCCGGTACCAGCGACTGGGGCGGCGGCGTCGGCCTGCCCAACCACGGCCGGCAGCGTTCCAATTCGCCCTGGCCAGAAGCGGGCGGCAGCACCTTCAGCTGGCCCGATTCCAGCTTTGGTGGCGGCAAGTCCAAACCCAGGGGCAGCTCTGGCGGCTTTGGCGGCGGCTGGGGCGGCGGTTCAGGCAGCGGCGGCGGCTTTTCCCGCCCGCGCACCGGCTCGAGCGGCACACGCAAGCATTCCGGCTTCAAGACCGGCGGCGGGTTTTAGAGGAGCGCGGTGCTTTGTCGCGCTCTCCCCTTGCGGGAGAGGGTGGTTTTCTGCGTTCAGCAGCCCGAACGTCAGTTCGCCGGAGGCTGGGCCATTAGTTCCCAGACATTGCCTTCGCTATCTTCGAAATAGGCAGAATAGCCCCATTCCGATTGCGTGCCCTCGTTGATCACCGCGCCGCCGGCGGCGAGAACCTTGCGCAGGATGTCGTCGACCTCCGCTGGGCTCGATGCCTGATGGCTCAATACGAAGCCGGGCGTCCCTGACACCGCGACATCCTTGCCCGCGGTCTGGGCGATCTGGTCGCGCGGGAAGAGCACGAACGAGAAGTCGTTGGGGAAGAAGAAGGCCACGTGGTCCTCCCCTGCCCCGATCTGCTCGTCCTCGAGTTCAAACAGCGCTCGGTAGAAGACGAAGGCGCGCTCCAGGTCGTCGACGCCGATGGTGATGATGGAAATCGACGGCTTCATGGGCGCGCTCCGGTTTTGGGCAACCTAACCACGAAGTGGCCGAAGGTCACCCCCCGACCGTCGAAGAGCCGTCAGTGCATGTGCATGCCAGCAGGCGCATCGGCGGCGGTGGCCTCGACCGGAAGCAGCACTTCCACCGAACCAGCTTTCTCGAAGGTCAGCGTCACGGCCACGGTCTCGCCTTCGACGAAGGCCTGCTTGAGCCCTATGAACATAATGTGGAAGCCGCCGGGCGCGAGGACGACTGTTTCGCCGGCCGGGATTTCGAGGCCGTCAGCCAGTTCACGCATCTTCATGACATCGCCCTGCATGGCCATTTCATGAATCTGGGTTTTTTCGGAGACTGCCGAACTGGCCGAGATCAGCCGGTCGGTTTCGACGCCGGTGTTTTCGATGGTGAGGAAGCCGCCGCCGACCGGCGCATTGGGCAGGGTGGCGCGGGTGAAGGGCAGCGAGATGTTGATGGCGCCCAGATGGATGACGCCGTTATGGGCGAAGGCAGGCGTAGCGACGAGAATGGCAGCCGCGAAGGCAGCGCGAAGCAGACGGATCATGATGATGCTTTCCGGATTTTGAATGGGTCTGGTCGGCCGAATGGCCGGAAGATCAGACCGAAACCGGAGGGGCGCGCGGCCCAGCGGGTGGGGCGACGGCCCGCGGGAAGAAGACCAGTGCCCTTGTCAGTAGCGGCGCGGCCAATGCGATGTCGTAAGCCGTCGGCAAGGCATGCGGCGCGGCCAGCACAGTCTCGGCCTTGCCCACACCCGTGGCAGGACACTTGGTGACGAGGACGTCGCGATCCTGGCTTTCGGCCCCAGCGGGCGTGCAGAGCACCCAGCTTGCCTGGGTCGTGGAATAGCCCAGCTGCTCGAACGCCAGCTGGCTGGCGCGGGCGTGGTGCAACGGCGCGAGCACAGTCAGCAGATAGATTGCCAGCACGGCAAAAGCCGTCCCGATCTCCTTGCCGATATTGCGCGCGGTGCTCATGCCCAATCTCTAGGGGCGATCTGACTACCGCTCAATAGCCGATTTGTCGCGGATGCTTGATCCAGGTCAACGTCAGGTGCTGGGAATGTAGGTCTCGCTGCAGAGGGCGATGAAGCTCTTCATCGCCGCCGACAAGGGCGAGGTTTTGCGGCGGGCGACCAGCAACTGGCGCAGGGCCCAGGGCTCGGCGAGCGGCGCGCAGACCAGGTCGGTGCCCGCCAGCAGATGTAGACTCGTCGAACGCAGGAAGCCGATGCCGAAGCCGGCCTCGACCATGCGCACCAGCGCTGGAAAGCTCTCAACGCGCAGGTTTTCCACCAGAGGTTTACCGGCCTTGCGGGCCGCCTCGCCCAGCAGGCGGTCAAGCGAGCCAGCCTGATGGATACCGACGATGGGATGGTCGATCACCGTCTCGAAGGCGATATCCTTGCGCGGTTCGATGCACGCGGCCAGCGGATGATCGGGCGGCGCCAGCACCCAGACGCGATCGTCCTCGAAGGCCTTGATGTCGAAGCGGGTGAAATCGTAGTGGTCGGAAACGATGGCGATATCGGCCCTGCCCTCGTCGATGGCGAGGAGCGCCTTGGCGGCGCCCATTTCCTGGATGTCGAGTGCGATTCCGGTATGCTTGGCCGTGTAGCGCGCCAGGAGTTCCGGCAGGCGACCGGTGAGGGCCGAGCTGGTGCAGGCGAGCCTGAGGCTGCCGCGCAGACCGCTGCCAAAATCGGCCATGACGGCATCAAGATCGGCAATGGCGCGCAGGACCGTGCGGCAGCCCTCGGCGTAGGATTCGCCGGCAGTGGTCAGCTTGACGCCATGGGCGGAGCGGTCGAACAGCACCACGCCCAGCCGGCTTTCGAGATCGGAGACGCGACGGCTGACGGCCGACGAGGCAATGCCCTCGCGCTCGGCGGCGCGGCCGATCGAGCCGGTTTCGGCCAATAGCAGTATGAGGCGCGCGGTAACGCTGTCGAACGGTGCCATGTCGTCTCCCCTGACCGGCACCATACTCATCGGCGTCAGATCAGCAAGGTCAGGCCGCGGACAAGATAGAAAATCCCGATGGCGGTGACGATCCATCGTGTCCAGGCCCGAAAATTGGCGTCGGTCAGTCGCTGCAATATCCAGTGGCCGGCGCTGGTGCCTGCTATGGCAAACGGTGCCGCCAGCGCGATGGCCGCCCATTCGAAGGGCGTCAGCACCGTGGCGGCGTTCCAGTAGAACACCACCTTTGCCGCGTGGGAGATCACCTGGGTCGCGGCCTTGGTGGCGATGATCTTGCGCCGATCCATCATGGTGCGGATGAAGAAGATGTCCACGGTCGGGCCCGACACGCCCACCGCCAGGTTGAGCCCGCCCCCGAGCAAGCCACAGGCGAAGGCGTGATGGGGCTTGCTGGCATCGAGGGCGAGCCAGGACTGCGGGATCCAGACCAGAATGGGCAAGAGGCCAATGGCGATGCACACCGTCGCCAGATTTGGCGTGTAGCGCACGATGAACAGGGCAATGCCGGCGACCAGCAGGCCAAGGCAGATGATGCCGAGGATCTTCCAGTCGATGAAGGCGCGCGAGAAGAAGGCGCGCGAGCCGTTGGCGATGATCTGGATGGCGCCCTGCACCGCAATGGCGGTGCCAACAGGCAGGATGGCCATCAGGATGCCCAGCAGTACCAGCCCGCCCGCCATGCCGAAGACACCCGACAGCGCCGATGTGAAGAACACCGCCACCAGCAAGGTGGCGGCAAGCAGAAGACTCATGGCTTGTTTCCCAGCACCGCCAAGTCATGCGCCCGCTGCTGATGATGTGCCATGACGGATGCGGCATGACGGGGTGCCGGGATCTGACGCGCGGAGGCTATTGTACCGGCTTGGCACCCAGCACGGGGAAATAGTCCTTCGCCGTCTCGGCCAGGAAGGGCGCAAGCTCATCCAACGTCGCGCTGAAGATGTCGACATTGCAGACACTCGAGACATGCGGGAAGCCCGAAAGGGTGAACATGATCTCGGCCTCGTCCACCACACGGAAGCGCAATTGCTCGGCAATGGCCTGGTCGGAGGCGCAAACCCCGTCCAGTTCGGGATCGCCGGCATAGAGCGTGGGGTCGCGGCGCTGCTGAATGAAGGCGATGAAGTCGGGGCTCGGGCCCCAGTAATAACTGTCGGGTTCGGCTAGCGCGGTCTCGAGGTCGACGACATCCTCTGGGGCGCTGAACCAGGGACGCGGGACGATGGCGGAAAAGACCTTGCGCCAGTCGAGCGGTTCGCCGGTGCGGCCGTCGAGCGTGTAATTGTCGAGATGGTTATAGGGGTGCGCACCCTGGCAATAGAGGCTGCCTTCCTGGCGCCAGCTGGCCATTAGCGGCGAGACGTAGTCCAGCGTGATCTGCTCGTCCTCGTAGCCGGCGGTATGGCCGCCCATGCCGAGGAAGTACTCGCTGACGCCGTAGGAGCCGTAGCGGAACGCCTTGCAGTCAAGGGCTGCGAGGCTGGCTCGGAAGAAATGGGTATCAAGCGCCACGCGGAGCGGCTTGGGTGCCGCGCCAGTGTCGAGCAGCCTGGGAAAGGCCAGTTGGCTGCGGGGGTCGGTGGCATAATACCAGGCAATGCCATTGCTCTCGATCACATCGCTGCCCCCCAGATCGACATCGAGCAGATGCAGCTCATAGGGCGCCGTGTCCGCGTCGATCGGCCGGCTGGTGTCATATGACAGGGTGGTGGAATGCTCGTGCAGAGCCGTGGTCGTCACGTCGCCATCAATGGGGCGCGTCGCAAGCTCGTGTAACTCGATAGTGGTGGCAGCCGCGGGGTCATCCTTCGGCACACGCGTTCCGGTGGCCATGAGCTGGTCCATGTGAATAGAGAGGGTCCAGGTGGCCGCAACCGGTGGCGCGGCGACCTCGCCGTCGGCGATGACCTCACAATTGCTCTCCCCGCAGGGCGCTTCCTCGGCCAGCGTCCACACATTGCCGTCGACCGCAACGGGCAGCAGCGGCACGTCGGCACCGTCGTCGCTATAGGCGAAGCGGCCAACCACGGCCCCGTCCTCTGGCTGGGTCAGCTCGACCTGGATAAAGCGTTCCCCCAGCTTACCGACATAGGTCACGGCCTCGGCGAAGGCTGGCGTGGCCACGAGACTGACGAGCAGGACGAGGGCGAGGCGCATGGCGATATCTCCATTTTCGCGAAACTAGCATGGCGCGCTGAACCCGTTCTGGACAAGTGGGCATGCGCAAGCGCCGCCTGCTGCGCGGTTATCGAATATACGCATGCCAAGATGGCAGCGAGCCGTATGCCAAGATGGCAACGGGCGGACCCCGAGACGGCTTTCGCCTCGTAGTAATAAAATATGAGACGGGAGCCGCCTCGGAGTGCCGGTTTTTGGAACTGTTCCGGCGGCCCCGGGGACGCTCGCCCTATTGCGGCCGAAACGCGAACCTGTGGGAGAGGCAAAACCCCCACCCGGCTCACCCCACCACTGTTCGCCT
>JAKFDU010000161.1:0-8151 GCA_036675975.1 Devosia sp.
CTGGTAAGCGCAGTGCAGAAGCTGCTGAGCGAGCAATGATGCAGCGCGTTCTCAAATCACGCGATGTCATCCCGGCGAAGGCCGGGATCCATGTCCGGCAATTTCCCGGAATGCAGTGGCTGGGGACGGCACCGCGCATGGATTCCGGCATTCGCCGGAATGACTTCTTGGTTGGGGCGCGTCTGTGTGCAAGGCGGCAACCATGACCGGCGCCGCCATCCGCCGCGCCAATCTCGAATCCCTGGTCGAGGCACAGGGCGCCACTCGCGCCACGCCGCCGCTGCTGCTCTCGGCTGACCCCTATTTCGACCTCGCCGGCGAGGAGTTCGGTCGCCGGCTATTGCTGACCACGGACATGTCGGGCGCCGAATATTGCCTGCGGCCTGACTTCACCCTGCCCATCGTCAAGGCCTACATCGAGGACGGCGTGGGCGCGCCGGCCGCTTTCTCCTATATGGGCCCCATCTTTCGCCAGCGCGACACCGGCCCTGCCGAGTTCGACCAGGCCGGCATCGAGCTGCTGGCTCAACCCGATGCCGATGTGGCGCTCGACCAGGTGCTGACCTTCGCCCGCGCCACGCTCTCCATCTTCGGCGTCGCCCCCGATATCCGCCTCGGCGGCGTCGGCCTTTTCGAAGCCCTGCTCGTGCAGGCCGATATGCCCGATGCGTGGCGTCCGCGCATCCGCAACCGCTTCGGCCATACCGAAGCGCTGGATCGCCTGCTGACCCGCCTCGAAGCGGCGCCCGACGCGCCGCGCGAAAAACAGCCGAGCCGCAAGGCGCTGGTTGAAGACATCACCGAGCAGATGGTCGCCGCCGGCCTCAGCCTCTCGGAGGGCCGTACGCCCGACGAGATCGCCGATCGCTACCTCGAGCAACAGGCCCTCGACGCCGCCCATGTTCCAGCCAGGACGCTCAAGCTGCTGCGCGATTATCTCGCCATTTCCGGCCCGGTCCTCCAGGCGCTGACGCGGATCGAGGCGTTGGCCAGCCAGCACAAGCTGATGCTGGGCGCACCCATTCGCGCCATCCGTCGTCATCTCAACGGGCTTGGGGAAGCCCGCGTCACCTTCGACGCCAGCTTTTCGCCGCGGCTCGACTACTATACCGGCATCGTCTTCGAGATGACCGGACCCAGCGGCGACATTCTCGCCTCGGGCGGCCAATATGATCGCCTGCTCGAGCGCCTCGGCGCCACCGCCCCCATCGCGGCCTCCGGCTGCTCGGTCTGGGTCGACCGGCTCGAAGCAGAGGTCGCCCAATGACCGGCATAACGCTCGCCGTGCCCTCCAAGGGGCGCCTCGAAGAACTCACCCGTGAGTGGTTCGCCTCCAACGGCCTCACCATCACTCGCCCGGGCGGCGCCCGGTCCTATCTTGGCGCCATCGAAGGCATGCCCGAGGTGACCGTCCGCTTCTTCCCGGCTTCGGAGATCGCGCGCGAGCTGATCCGCGGCACCATCGATTTCGGCGTTACCGGCCGCGACCTGATCCACGAGACCAGCGAAAGCGGCCCGGCCTCGGTTTCCATCGCCAAGCCACTTGGCTTTGGCCAGGCCGATGTCGTGGTCGCGGTGCCTGACGCCTGGATCGACGTCACCCACATGCATGATCTGGCCGACGTCGCATCCGACTTCCGCAGCCGCCATGGCCGCTGGCTGCGCATCGCCACCAAATACATCACCATCACCCGCCAGCACTTTGCCAAGGCCGGCATTGCCGAATATCGCACGGTGGAGAGCCTGGGTGCCACCGAGGCAGCACCTGCTTCCGGTGTGGCCGATATCGTGGTCGACATCACCACCACCGGCTCGACATTGTCAGCCAATGGCTTGCGCGTGCTCGAAGACGGCGTGATGCTGCAGAGCGAGGCCTGCCTCATCGTTTCGCGCACCGCCAGGTTCTCGCCCAAACGTCGGAGCCAACTGGACGCCGTGCTGGCCCGGCTGGGTACCACGGCCGGATTCTGAGGAGCGTCGCCGATGAATGGACAATGGGTCGAGGGACTGGTCATCGCCGCGGCAGTCGTGGCGATCTTCTACATTCTGTGGCGCAACAATGAAGGCCGTAATGGCCCCGGCCCGGGCGACGGCGGCGGCGGCTGAACCGCCATTGTCACGGGTCCCCGATTCACGGCACAAGACGGCAATGAGGCCGAGGGGGGCGCATTGGCCGACATCGAACTGACCATCCTGATGCCCTGCCTCAATGAGGCGGAGACTCTGGCGGCCTGCATTGGCAAGGCCCGCGACTTCCTCGATCGGAGCGGCATAGCGGGCGAAATCGTCATCGCCGACAATGGCTCGACCGACGGGTCCCGCGACATTGCCGAGGGGCTGGGCGCCCGGGTGGTTCCGGTTCCCGAGCGCGGCTACGGCGCCGCATTGGGCGGCGGCATCCAGGCGGCCCGCGGGCGCTTCATCATCATGGGCGATGCCGACGACAGTTACGACTTTGCCCGGCTCGATGCCTTTGTCGCCCAGCTTCGCGACGGTGCCGACCTGGTCATGGGCAACCGCTTCACGGGCGGTATCGCCCCCGGGGCCATGCCATGGTTGCACCGTTATATCGGCAACCCCGTCCTCAGCGCCATCGGCCGGCTGTTCTTCGGGGCCTCGATCGGCGATTTTCATTGTGGCCTGCGGGGTTTCTCCCGCGCCGCAATCACCACGCTCAATTTGCGCACCGCCGGCATGGAGTTCGCATCCGAAATGGTGGTCAAGGCCACCCTGGCCCGTCTCGATATCCGCGAAGTTCCCACCACGCTGGTCAAGGATGGCCGCTCGCGCCGCCCGCATCTGCGCTCTATCAGAGACGGCTGGCGCCACCTGCGCTTCCTGCTGCTGTTTTCGCCGCGCTGGCTCTTCCTCTATCCCGGCATCGCGCTATTGGCCGTCGGCCTGATCGTCGGGGCCATCCTGCTGCCCGGCCCGGCGCATTTTGGGCGGGTCTCGTTCGACGTCCACACCTTCCTGGTCGCGGCGCTCTGCATCATCGTCGGCCTGCAGTCAATTTCCTTCGCCATAATCGGCCGGCGCTTTGCCTCGCGCTATGGTTTCATTCCGCGGTCCGGCAGCTACGATCGCCTGCTCGAAGCGCTCACGCTGGAGCGCATCCTGCTGGTGGCCCTGAGCCTGATGCTGGTTGGTATCATTGCCCTGGTCTGGGGCGTGTCCGCCTGGGCGGCGCGCGACTTTGGGCCGCTCAACCCCAGCAGCACCATGCGCCCGGTAATCCTGGCCATGACCGCCCTGGTTTCGGGCTTCCAGATGATGATGAGCGGCTTCATGTCGTCGATGATCAATATCCCGATCTATGAGCGCCGCATCGCCGACGACCCGACAACGCGCCAGAACGCGCCCTGAATTTTCCGGTTTCCATGCTCGATCCCCTCATTCTCCTGGCGCTCGCCGCCGTCGGCATGCTCGCCGGTTTTGTTGACGCCATTGCCGGTGGCGGCGGCATGATCGCGCTGCCGGCGCTGCTCTCGGCCGGCCTGCCGCCCGTCGCCGCGCTTGCCACCAACAAGCTCCAATCCGTTTTCGGCACCGGCATGGCGGCGCTGACCTACTGGCGCCGTGGCTTCGTGTCGCTCAAGGCATTGGTACCGGCCATCGCGCTGACTTATGCCGGGAGCCTCGTCGGCGCGCTGGTGGTCAAGCAGATCGACGTCAGCCTGCTCGATGTCGCGGTGCCCGTGGCGCTGATCGGCATTGCGCTCTACTTCCTGTTCGCGCCCAATCTCTCCGATGCCGACAAGGCCGCGCGCTTGCCGTTCGGGCTGTTCGTGCCTGTCATGGGCATGGCTATCGGCTTTTATGACGGCATTTTCGGGCCGGGAACCGGCTCGTTCCTGACCATCGGCTTCGTCATGCTGTTCGGGCTCGGGCTGACCCGCGCCTCCGGCAACACCAAGATATTGAATCTGGTGTCGAACCTCGCTGCGCTGACCATCTTCATTCCGGCCGGCGACGTGGTGTGGCCCGCCGCTATCGCCATGGCCGCCGGGCAGATCGTCGGCGGCTATATCGGCGCGCGCACCGGCATCCGCTACGGCGCCCGCATCATCCGGCCGGTGGTAGTCGTCGTCTCGATCGCGCTGGCCCTGCGACTGCTGTTCTTCTAGAGCGCCGAGCCGAATGCCGCTTCGATGGCGCGCTGGGTGGCAGGTCCGAAGCTGCCGTCGATCGTACCGGTATAGAAGCCGTCGCGCTTCAGCATTTCCTGGATGGCGCGGCGGTAGTTCGGCGAGGTGTCGGCATTGCGGATGTCCTGGAATTCTTCGAGCGCAATCTGCAGCCCATTCGTGAGCGCCAGATAGGCCAGCTCGGCCGCCCGTTGCGTGTCCTTGCCGACGCCGTCGCCATAGAGATAGCGCAGCGACAGCGACCAGTGGCCGTTGGCATCGCCGCCATCGGACGCCTTCTGATACCAGGCGGTGGCCTCCTCGGCGTCCTTGGCCACGCCATTGCCGGCCAGGTACATATCGCCCAAGGCATACATGGCATAGGCATAGCCGTTATCGGCCGCGAGGCGGAACCAGTGCAGCGCCTCGGCATAGCTCTGCCGCACGCCATCGCCCACATTGTACATGCTGCCGACATTGCTTTGCGCCGCCGGCAAACCGGCCTCGGCGGCCTTGAGATACCAGTCGAAGGCCTTGTCGAAGTCCTGCGCCACGAACTCGCCGCGGTCATACATCAGGCCCACGCGGTTCATCGCGTAGGCATCGCCTGCCTCGGCGGCCAGGGAATACCTCTCGAAGGCAAGTTCGTAATCGGGCGTCTGTCCCTCTTCGGCGAAATAAGCGGCGTCGCCCTGGTCGAGGATGGTTTCGAGGTCATCAGGATCGTTGGGATCGAGCGTGTCTGCCTGCGGCTGGGTGACCTGGGGCGCATTGCCCTTGGTCTTGGTCTTCTGGGCGAAAGCATCGCCCGTGGCCGCCAGATTGAGCGCCAGCAGCAAAACCGCAGCCAGAACAACACGCATGAACATCTCAACCCCCTCGCTCCACTTCCCCGGAAAATGAAACGTCGGCACGTTGCTGTCAAATGCAGAGAGTGGCACCCCCTGTAGAGGGGGTGCGCCCTATTCGATACCGGCGGCGGCGCGCAGGGCGGCGTTGATCCTGTCCTGCCAGCCCGGACCGTCTTCCTGGAAATGCTCCAGCACGGCGCGGTCGAGCCGCAATGTCACCATTTCCTTGCCGCTGGGCGGCGCCGAAGGCTTGGCTGGAGCCGCTTCCACCGGCTTGCTGGTGGCGGACTTGAAGGCGGCCTCTGCCTGGTCGAAGGCGCTGCCGCGCCGGGGTGTTCGCATGGAATCCTCGCTGATTTCTGGCGCATTCTAGCGCTGTCGCAATGAGAGGGCACAAGAAAAAGGCGCAGTGTTTCCACCGCGCCTTTCTCGTGAAGTCCGTGACTGGGAAGAAACGAACTCCAAAGCCTTCTGAGTGCCGGACTTCCTAGAAGTCCATGCCGCCCATGCCGCCCATGCCGCCACCGCCGCCACCCATCTGGGGAGCGGAGTCCTTGGGCGCCTCGACGATGAGGGCCTCGGTGGTGATCAGCAGCGAAGCGACCGATGCAGCGTCCTGGAGGGCGGTGCGAACCACCTTGACCGGATCGATGACGCCCATGGTGATCATGTCGCCATACTCACCGGTGGCAGCATTGTAGCCAAAGGTGATCGAGCTGTTCTCGAGGATCTTGCCGACAACGACGGAGCCTTCGGCGCCAGCATTGTTGGCAATGGTGCGCACTGGCTCCTGCAGAGCACGACGAACGATGGCAATGCCGGCGTCCTGGTCGGCATTGGCGCCCTTGACGGTCATGGCATGCGAAGCGCGCAGCAGCGCGACGCCGCCGCCGGGGACGATGCCTTCTTCAACGGCAGCGCGGGTAGCGTTCAGCGCGTCGTCGACGCGGTCCTTGCGCTCCTTGACTTCGACTTCCGTCGAGCCGCCGACTTTGATCACTGCAACGCCACCGGCCAGCTTGGCCAGACGTTCCTGCAGCTTTTCCTTGTCGTAGTCCGAAGTGGTTTCTTCGATCTGCGCACGGATCTGGCCAACGCGACCCTGGATGTCTTCGGCAGTGCCGGCGCCATCGACGATCGTCGTGTTTTCCTTGGTGATCTCGACGCGCTTGGCAGTGCCGAGCATGTCGATGGTCACGTTCTCGAGCTTGATGCCGAGTTCTTCGGAAATGACCTGGCCACCGGTGAGGATAGCGATATCTTCGAGCATGGCCTTGCGGCGATCGCCGAAGCCCGGAGCCTTGACGGCAGCGACCTTGAGGCCGGCGCGCAGACGGTTGACGACGAGGGTCGCGAGAGCCTCGCCTTCAATGTCTTCAGCAATGATCAGCAGCGGGCGCTGCGACTGCACGACCGACTCGAGCAGCGGCAGAATGGTCTGCAGGTTGCTGAGCTTCTTTTCGTGCAACAGGATCACGGGATCCTCGAGCACGGCGGTCATCTTCTCGGCATTGGTCACGAAGTAGGGCGACAGGTAGCCGCGGTCAAACTGCATGCCTTCGACGATGTCGACTTCGGTGTCGGCGGTCTTGGATTCTTCGACCGTGATGACGCCCGAATTACCGACCTTTTCCATGGCCTTGGCGATTTCTTCGCCGATGAAGGCCTCGCCGTTTGCCGAAATGGTGCCAACCTGGGCAACTTCAGCGGTGGAGGTGATCTTCTTGGAAGCCGACTTCAGCGAAGCGACGACCTCTTCGACAGCCAGGTCGATACCGCGCTTGAGATCCATCGGGTTGAAGCCGGCGGCAACGGCCTTGACGCCTTCGACGACGATGGCCTGGCCGAGAACGGTCGCAGTGGTGGTGCCATCACCGGCAATATCGTTGGTCTTGGAAGCGACCGAGCGCAGCAGCTGCGCGCCCAGGTTTTCGAACTTGTCTTCCAGTTCGATTTCCTTGGCGACGGTCACGCCGTCCTTGGTGATACGCGGAGCGCCGAACGACTTTTCGATAACGACGTTACGGCCCTTGGGGCCGAGGGTCACCTTGACCGCATTGGCCAGGATGTTGACGCCGCGCAGCATCTTGTCGCGTGCGTCTGTAGAGAACTTTACTTCTTTGGCAGCCATGTGAGGCGCTCCTTAAGAATGGTTGAAACGACGAAAGGGCAGGGAAGCGATTAGGCTTCGACGATGCCCATGATGTCGGATTCCTTCATGATCAACAGGTCTTCGCCGTTGAGCTTGACCTCGGTGCCGCTCCACTTGCCGAACAGCACGCGATCGCCGGCCTTGACGTCGAGGGCGTTGATCTTGCCCTGGTCATCGCGGGCGCCCGGGCCCACGGAAACGATCACGCCTTCAGACGGCTTTTCCTTGGCGGTGTCGGGGATGATGATCCCGCCCTTGGTCTTTTCTTCGCTGTCGAGGCGACGGACGACCACGCGGTCGTGCAGAGGACGAAAGCCCATGTTTTGCTCCTATGGCAGCAATTTCAATGCAATCTTGGCGCTGTTAGCACTCGTCAATATAGAGTGCCAACAGGTAACCGGGGATATATGGCTGGCCCCCTGACGAGTCAAGGTCGCGTGAACCCGCTTTCTTCTCGCGCGTTGAGCCACATCGCTTTCACCGCTATGGCAGGACAACATGACGCGCCAATGTCTGGACAAGGATATCAAGATCACGCCCGCCAAGGGCCGCGTGCACGTGCTGTTCGACGACGCCGAGATCGGTAGTTCGCTCAACGCGCTCGAACTCGACGAGCCGGGCGAACCGCTTCGCATCTATCTGCCCCGCAGCGACGTGCGCGAGGACGTGCTGGAACGTTCCGAAACGCGCACCACGAGCCCATACATGGGTGAGGCGCACTATTGCACCATCAAGACGCTGACCGCCGACGGTCCTGACCAGGTCTGGTATTATCCCGACCCATGCCCGCTGGTGGAGCCGATCCGCGATCACCTGGCTTTCAAGGGCGACAGGATCGAGTATCGGTATTCCGAGGTATAGGTGTGCCAAAGCGCCGCCTGTACTGCGGTTGCCATAGAACGGGCGGACCCCGAGACGGCTTTCGCCTCGTAGTAAGTAAAAACATGAGACGGAAGCCGTCCCGGAGTGCCGGTTTTTGGAACGTCTCCGGCGGCCCCGGGGTCATTTGCCCCAGACGGCC
>JAKFDU010000162.1:0-2647 GCA_036675975.1 Devosia sp.
GAGCCTGCCGCTGGACGGCAACTACCCGTACCTGCACCTGGACCAGAAGATCATGCACCTGGGCTTCCACATCTACGACGTCGGCTTCCAGAGCCCCAACGTCGAGGCCGCGCGGCCGCTGGTGTACGCCACCGCGCTGTTGCTGGTGCTGGTGATCGCCCTGCTCAACCTGAGCGCGGTATACCTGCGTAACCAGCTGCGCGAGAAGTACAAGGCGCTGGACCATTAAGCTGGCGGCAGGCGCCAGGCGCAAGCCGGCCTGCAGCTCGAAGCCTGTAGCCTCCGAAGGAGACTGATATGCAACATGAAGCACACACCCACGGCATCAATATCGCCGCCCTCGGCCGCGACAAGCAGAGCCTGAACCTGGCGGCGGAAACCGTGGCCATCGAGGTGCCGGGGCTGAACCTGTACTACGGCGACAAGCAGGCGCTGTTCGACGTCAGCATGAATATCCCGAAACAACGGGTCACGGCCTTCATCGGCCCGTCCGGCTGCGGCAAGTCGACCCTGCTGCGCACCTTCAACCGGATGAACGACCTGGTCGACGGTTGCCGCGTGGAAGGCGAGATCAACCTCGACGGCAAGAACATCTACCGCAAGGGCGAGGACGTCGCCGAACTGCGTCGCCGCGTCGGCATGGTGTTCCAGAAGCCCAACCCGTTCCCCAAGAGCATCTACGAGAACGTGGTCTATGGCCTGCGCATCCAGGGCATCAACCAGAAGCGCGTGCTCGACGAGGCGGTGGAGTGGGGCCTGAAGAGCGCGGCGCTGTGGGACGAGGTGAAGGACCGCCTGCACGAGTCGGCCCTCGGCCTCTCCGGCGGCCAGCAACAGCGCCTGGTGATCGCCCGCACCGTGGCGGTGCAGCCGGAAGTGCTGCTGCTCGACGAACCCTGCTCGGCGCTCGACCCGATCTCCACGCTGAAGGTCGAAGAGCTGATCTACGAACTGAAATCCAAGTACACCATCGTCATCGTCACCCACAACATGCAGCAGGCCGCGCGGGTCTCGGACTACACCGCGTTCATGTACATGGGCAAGCTGATCGAGTTCGGCGATACCGATGCGCTGTTCACCAACCCGGCGAAGAAGCAGACCGAGGACTACATCACCGGCCGCTACGGCTGATTGCGGTCAGTTCCCTCTCCCGGCGGGAGAGGGTTAGGGTGAGGGGGGAAGCGCGTGCGGTGCGACCCTCACCCCCGGCCCCTCTCCCGGTGGGAGAGGGGAGTCAACATTCTGCTCAGGGTTTGCACATGATCAACAAAGACAGCCTCACCCATCACATCTCCCAGCAGTTCAACGCCGAGCTGGAGGAAGTCCGCAGCCACCTCCTGGCGATGGGCGGCCTGGTCGAGAAGCAGGTCAACGACGCGGTCACCTCGCTGATCGAGGCCGACTCCGGCCTGGCCCAGCAGGTGCGCGAGATCGACGACCAGATCAACCAGATGGAGCGCAACATCGACGAGGAATGCGTGCGCATCCTCGCCCGGCGCCAGCCGGCGGCCTCCGACCTGCGCCTGATCATCAGCATTTCCAAGTCGGTGATCGACCTCGAGCGGATCGGCGACGAGGCGACCAAGATCGCCAAGCGCACCATCCTGCTCAGCGAGGAAGGCGAGGCACCGCGTGGCTATGTGGAAGTCCGGCATATCGGCGACCAGGTGCGCAAGATGGTGCAGGAGGCGCTGGATGCCTTCGCCCGCTTCGACGCCGACCTGGCGCTGTCGGTGGCGCAGTACGACAAGACCGTCGACCGCGAGTACAAGACCGCCCTGCGCGAGCTGGTCACCTTCATGATGGAAGACCCGCGCTCGATCTCCCGCGTGCTCAACATCATCTGGGCGCTGCGCTCGCTGGAGCGCATCGGCGACCACGCGCGCAACATCGCCGAACTGGTGATCTACCTGGTGCGCGGTACCGACGTGAAGCACATGGGCCTGGCCCGCATGCAGGAAGAAGTGCAGGGCGGCGGCAAGGGCGACTGAAGGCCGCTGCCGGCGGCAGGCCGCGGCGCTTCGCCGCCGTTCGTGCCTTTAGAGTTGGCCATTGGCCAGTCGCCGCGGCTATGCTTAGCGCCATTCGAACGG
Organism: Devosia sp.; assembly: GCA_036675975.1. Classification (GTDB taxonomy): domain Bacteria; phylum Pseudomonadota; class Alphaproteobacteria; order Rhizobiales; family Devosiaceae; genus Devosia. The sequence goes on from JAKFDU010000162.1 coordinate 2,094, forward strand.
GCATGCCACGAGCGGCAACCCGAATCGTGAAAGCTGCGCGGCATGCCCGCCACCTCATCCGGCGCTGCGCGCCACCTTCTCCCGAGGGGAGAAGGACAATGGAGGTCATCGCTGCGCGACTTTCACCCCAACGGGAGTGGCCGATGAGCAAAGTCAGCGTGCTGGTGGTGGACGATGCAACCTTTATCCGCGACCTGGTGAAAAAGGGCCTGCGCGACCATTTCCCCGGCGTGCAGATCGCCGAAGCCATCAATGGCCGCAAGGCCCAGCAGTTGCTCGGCCGGCAACCCATCGACCTGATCCTCTGCGACTGGGAGATGCCCGAGCTGTCCGGGCTCGAGCTGCTCAGCTGGTGCCGCGGGCAGGACAGCCTGAAAACCATCCCCTTCATCATGGTCACCAGCCGCGGCGACAAGGAAAACGTCGTGCAGGCGATCCAGGCCGGGGTTTCCGACTTCATCGGCAAGCCCTTCTCCAACGAGCAGTTGGTGACCAAGGTGAAGAAGGCCCTGAGTCGCGCCGGCAAGCTGGCTCAACTGACCGCCAGCCCGCCA
>JAKFDU010000163.1:0-11803 GCA_036675975.1 Devosia sp.
ACGGGATGCCTGGCCATGGTAGGCTTGGTGAGCAGCTCTTCACCATGGCGCTACCTCTTGCTTCTTGGCCCGGTCTTCGGGCTTGGGGCCGCCACCGTGTCTGGCTCGCGTGGCCCCGTACTGGGCGCACTGGCCATGCTCGGTGTCGGTCTTCTCATCCTTACACCATGGCTCTGGCGCGAGAGGATGTTTCGAGCTGTCGTGGCGACAGGACTTGCAGTCATCGCAGCCACCGCGGGATATCTGGAATCCACCGGCAATGCACGAGTCGTTGTAATGCTCCACACCGTCCTCGACGCGTTCCGCTTCACGGGCAGCCCCGATGACGTTCGGCCGGCCCTCTACTATTCTGCGCTCGAGGTTCTGAAAGAGGCACCTATCGCCGGCATTGGGCTCGGTCAGATCATGACCAAAGCAGAAACTATGTTTCCTGATTTGATTGCTGGTACCGGCCTAGAAAATCTCCATGCGGACTGGGCGAATTTTGCAGTCATGGCAGGCACGTTGGGAATACTGGCCTATGTCCTCCTCCTGGCGGCACCTGCGCTTCTTTTGGTCGATGCCAACGCCCGACGGGACCGTCCAGTCGTCTTGGCGGCGGCGCTGCTGGTTACGGGCCAACTCGTTCTTGGGGTGAGCAACACCATGTTTGGGATATTGCCGCAGACGATGGTTTACAGTGTTATGTTGGGCTATTTCTTGGTCCGCGCGCGGCGACTCGCAATGACCGCTGCACATCCGACCGACCGCTCCACGAAGAAATCATCCGCTGGCTAGGTCGACGCGCCTCAACGGCACCTGTGCCCACGGTCACTGCTCGGCCAATTCGAAGGGGTATCCTGCGCCCACTTCACAACCTTGCGTTTACCCAACCCCACTACCATCCGAGGCAGAATTTATCCCGCTCGGGGCGCTGGGCATAAGCGATGTGAGAAGCCATGAGCGACCTGGACCTGTTTGCCGACGACACTGACGACGCCGAAGCGGCAACACTGACGCAACAGACACTGGTCGATACCCAGCAAAATCTGGGCAAAATGCTGGACCTGATGCCGATAGGTCTATTGGTGCATACCGAGCAAGGCATCGTCTTTGCCAACAGGCAGGCTTGCAGCTTTCTGCAGACGAGCCCTGCTTTGCTTAGGGGGCAGCATCTGCTCGACTATGCCGCTGCCGCCGATGCAGATGCCATCGCCCAGTCGTTGCAGCTGACCTTTGCCGATCCTGAGGCGACCTGCGACACCGAATGTGCTGTGGCTCGACCGGATGGCACCAGCCGCCTGATGAAGGTGATCACCAGTTCGCTACCCTGGCCGGGCATTCCGGTCATCCAGGTCTTGATGCAGGACATCACCGACCAGAAAAGGGCCGAGGTGTCGCTCCGCCAGATGACCATTACCGACGAGTTGACCGGCTCCTACAATCGTCGCCACGCGAGCTATGAAGCCGGCCTCTATCTCGAATCAGCCGCGGCGGGCGGCCTGCCGCTGAGCGTGGTGATGATCGATATCGACCATTTCAAGCGGGTGAATGATACCTATGGTCACGACGCCGGCGACCTGGTGCTGAAGGCGCTTGCCCGTCTTGCCCACGAGTTCCTGGCCACCAATACCAAGCTGGATTCTCCGCTGTTCGCGCGGTTTGGCGGCGAGGAATTCCTGTTTCTCCTGCCCGGGGCGGGGGCACAAACGGCGTTCGCGCTGGCCGATTCCTTCCGACAGCAGGTCGAGCGCCTCACCGTCGACCTGCCGACGACGAGGCTCCAGATCACCATTTCCGCGGGGACGGCGACCTGCCGGGAGGGGGACATCAGCATCGACACGATGTTGAAGCGCGCGGACACGGCCCTCTACGAGGCCAAGGCCAATGGCCGTAACTGCGTCTATCCCTCCGACTAAGGGCGGCCCCGCTGGCGGGCCCCGATCCCGCGGCGACGGTTGCCGCAGCTAAGCGACCGACTGCAGCAGAGCGAAGTCGCCTGGTCGGGTCAGGCTGGCATCGTAGAAATCGATGAGCCGCGGATCGATGGCCATGGCGAGTTCGCGGCAATGGTCGAGTGCCGCCCCTGCCCCCGTGGCACTTGTCCACCCAGCCAGCAGCGTTTCATGCGCAGCGGCCAGCGCCGTGAAGGCGTCCGACCGCGCCAGCGCCGCGTCCCCTACGAGCAGATGGATCGGCTCGGGCTGGCTGATGCCCTTGAGAGCCACCGATCCGGCGGCGAGAAACGCCAGCTCTGGCGCTGCCGCACGCGTTTCCGCGGTGACGAGAATGTCGTAGCAGACAGTCTTGCAGGCCCCCTCGATGCGGCTGGCGACGTTGACGGTATCGCCGATGCAGGAATAGTCGAAGCGCGCCTCGAACCCCATATTGCCCACCAGGGCTGGTCCGGTGGAAATGCCAATGCCGATGGTAATCGGCTCGACGGTGCTCTGCTGGGCATTGAGGTCACGTAGCGCCTTGCGCATGTCGAGTGCCGCTTCGCAGGCATGGCGGGCATGGCGCGGCACTTCGACTGGGGCGTTCCAGAACGCCATGATGGCGTCGCCCATGAATTTATCGATGGTGCCCAGGTGGGCGACGATGGCGGCGCCCAGCCCGGCAAACAGCCGGTTGAGCATGCCGACCAGTTCGGCCGGCGCCGTGCGCTCGCTGAGGGCGGTGAAGTTCCGCACATCTGAGAACATCACGGTCATCTCGCGCACGTCGCCACCCAGCTTCAGCAGGCCCGCATCGGCTTCGATCTGGGTGAGCAGCGACGGCTCGACATAATGCGCGAAGGCCCGGCGGATCCGGCGCTTGTCAGCGTCGGTTACGGCGAAGCGGAAAAACGCCATGGCCGCATAGACGACCAGTGCGGTGAAGAGGGCAAAGCTGGCGTCAACAAGCACTCCAAACTGGCTGAAGGCCAGCCAGCTGCCTGCCGTCGCCACGGCCGCGATCATGATGGAGAACGCCAGGCCCACCAATGGTCCGGTCAGCAGCAGGACCAGCATCACCGCAAGCCCGCTTGCGGCAATCACCAGTAGTTCGATTCCACCCACCCATTCGGCGCGTTGCAGGAAGGTCCCCGTCAAGATCTGCTCGATCGCCTGCAGGTGAATGGACACGCCTGGCACCGTCTCGCCCAGCGCGCTGGCACGGATGTCGAACAGGCCAGTCGCCGACGCACCCACCAGTACGATATGCCCGGCCAGCAGCGGCGCCAGGCCGGTATAGTCGTCGCCCAGCAGTTGCGCCGCGGGCACATAGGTCGAAGCGGGCAGCTCACGATAATAGAGCCACATGTCGCCATCAGGACCGGTGGGGACTTCAAGCTGGCCAATGCGCAGGCCGGCCACGGTCGGCGCCCCCGACGCATCCCCCAGAACCACCAGGGTGGACACGCCCTGCGCCACGCGCAGCGCCTCGACGGCCAGTGTAGGAAGCGGCGCCGTGCCGTTGGACCACAGCAGGGGCAACCGTCGCGCTACCCCCGCCCCTTCCCGATCGAGGCTGGCGACACCGAGGCCCGTCGCGGCTGCGGCTAGCATGGGCAACGGCGCGGCCACGCCATCAAGCCTTGGCAGGCTGGCGAGTGGGTCGGTCCCGGTCATGGCGAAGCCCGCTTTGGGACCGGGCGCAGCGGCACCCGTCCCGACCCGGCTCATCACCAGCACACTTGGAGCGCCCGCCAGCGCCCGGGCAAAGAGTGCGTCATAGTCATCGTGGCTGCCCAGGATAGTGGACGGGGACAGCCGGTCGGGTTCGGGAAACAGAATATCGAACACCACCGCCGCAGCTCCGAGCTCGGTCAGCCGGCCGGCAATCCGCGCCATGTCCTGCCGCGACCAAGGCCATTGCCCGATAGTGGCCAGGGAAGCCTCGTCGATATCGACGATCCGCACCGGCAAGTCCGCGGGCGCGGGCCGTGGTCTGATCTGCTGGTAGGTATCGAAGGTCGTCTCGCGGGCGACCCGTACGGCATATGGATCGGCGGCGCGCAGCAACACCAGCCCGATGACCACGGCGGCGCCGAACAGCAGGGCCGACAGGCGACGCTTCCACATGGGCTAGTTGATGCGTCCGACCGACGGGGTACGCACGGTTATCGGCATGCTTGGGCGCCCCCTCACATCGCGGCGGAAATCGGTGGGCGACATGCCGGCGATCTTGCGGAAGGACTTGTTGAATGCACTGAGTGAGCCAAAGCCGCTATCCATGGCTACCTGAAGGACATTTGCCTCTTCCTGCATCAGCAAGGCTTGCGCGTAGCTCAGCCGCATCAGGTTGACATAATCATTGAGCGTCATGCCCGTCGTCTTCTTGAAGACGTTCATCGCGTATTTCGGATGAACGTCCGCGGCGCAGGCGATGTCGGTGGAGTCGATCTCCTCGCGGAAATTGTCGGCGATGAAGTCGCAGATGCGTACGACGATCGGCGAGGAGTGGTGATCGAGCCCTTCGACCGCACTGGCCGTATTGGCGCGCTCCGGCAGGAGCGAGTAATCGTCGAAGCGGACGCGCTCGATGCGCAGCAGCAACTCATCCACCGCCATGCCGGCCTTCATGGGGTCGCCCGAGCGGGCATAATCGTTCCAGCGCGCGAAGTTGATCGTGTCGGAAGCGTCCGTCGCCTTGGTGACCAGGGTGGCACCCTGCATCAATTTGGATTGAACGTTCTGCGGCAGGCGCAGGCGAAAAAAATGCACCAGCGGCAGGTGTCCGCCGGCATAGACGACATCGTCAGCTGCGTCGTCGAGCTGATGAGGCAGTCCGCCCCAGAAGAGAGCCATGTCCCCCTCGTTGAAGCGAATTTCGTGCCCACTCATCCGATAATGGACCCAGCCACGCACGATGTAGTTCACCTCGACCTGCGCATGCCAATGGGGCGCGCGCATCACCGGCGGCGCCGCATGGAACATCGACAGCACGGTTGGGAGCCGCTCTACCCCATTGGCGTCTGGAACATAATACGTCCGTTCTGCCATCTTACTTTCCGCCAACTCCGCATTCCATTTAGCATGGACGCCTTGCGTCAGAGGCATAGCTTAGGAAGCGCTCGACATAAGAGCAAATGAAAAGGGAGGACTTACATGATCCGCATTACCTCGCGGTGGCGCAATACGCTCGCCGTAGCGCTCACTGGCATCAGCCTGTTCAGCGTCACTGCCGCCTCGGCAGCCAACATCACCGTGTGGTGCTGGGACCAGAACTTCAACGGCGCAACGATGCAAGAGGCTTTCTCGCGCTACCAGGCCAGCCATCCTGACGACACCATCAAGATTGAGATCTTCGACAAGGCCGCTATGGAGCAGAAGCTCCAGGCGCAGCTTGCGTCGGGCGCAACCGATGGCCTTCCGGACATCGTGCTGATCGAGGACTATCGCGCGCAGAAGTATCTGCAGTCCTTCCCGAGCTCCTTCGAGCCGCTTAACAGCCACGTCGATTACTCGACCTTCGCGCCCTACAAGGTCGAACTGGCAACCCTCAACGGCCAGACCTACTCCATCCCCTTCGACTCCGGCGTTACCGGCTATTTCTATCGGGCAGATCTGCTGGCCGAAGCCGGCATCACCCCCGAACAGCTTGAAAACATTACGTGGGACCAGCTGATCGAGATCGGCAAGACCGTCAAGGAAAAGACCGGGCAGACCCTCCTGCCTATGGACCCAACCGCCTCTGACTGGATGCGCATCATGCTGCAGTCGGCCGGCAGCTGGTATTTCGATGCCGAAGGCAACGTCACCATCAAAGACAATCCGGTGTTCAAGGCCGCTGTCGAGACCTATCAGCGTCTGATGGCCGCCGGTATCACCACCCCGGTTTCTGGCTGGACCGAATATACCGGCAGCTTCACCTCGGGCAAAACTCTCTCCACGTTCTCGGGCGTGTGGATGACCGCCACGATCAAGGCCAATGCCGATCAGTCCGGCAAATGGGGCGTCGCACCTTCGCCGCGCCTTGACGGGGTCGAAGGGGCAGGCAACGCATCCAACCTCGGCGGCTCGAGCTGGTATGTGCTTTCCTCGGCTCCAGAGAAAGACAAAGCCATCGACTTCCTGGCCACCATCTGGGCCAAGGACGTCGATTTCTACCAGAAAATCCTGGTCAACCAGGGCGCCCTGGGCACCTACCTGCCCGCCCGCGAAGGCGAAGCGTTCAAGGCCAGCGACGAGTTCTTCGGCGGCCAGCCCGTGTGGCAGAACTTCTCGGCCTGGCTGGCAGAAATTCCATCGGTCAATTACGGCATCTTCACCGAAGAAGCCGATACCGCCGTGGTTGCTCAAATCCCGGCCATCACCAGCGGCGGCAATGTCGACGAGATCATCGCCGCCATCGACGCCCAGGTCCGTCAGCAGACTCAGTGACCCTTCACCATCCCGGGGCAGCTTCGGCTGTCCCGGGCCTCCCGCGATCCCGCGCCCCGTGCGCGGGGTCGTTGGCACTGGCACAGATGAACTGAGAGGCGAGGCGGCAAGTGGCGCAATCTGCATTGGCGCGCGGCGAACGGATCAACGGCTGGCTCTTTGTCATGCCGGCGCTCGTTCTGCTGGGCATATTCATGGTTTACCCGATCCTGTGGTCGCTCTGGATGAGTTTCCAGGTCGGGCGCGGCATGAACTTCAGCTTCGGCGGCCTCACCAACATCATGCGCCTGACGCAGGATCCGGTGTTCATCCGCGCGCTCTCCAACAATTTCCTGTTCCTGGCGATCCAGGTTCCCATCATGCTGGTGCTGGCGCTGTTCTTCGCCAACGCCCTCAATGACAGCAGGCTCTGGGGTCGCGGCTTCTTCCGCACGGCGATCTTCCTGCCCTGCGTTACCTCGCTGGTTGCGTATTCGGTCATCTTCAAGTCGATCTTCGCGCTCGACGGCATTGCCAATCAGACGCTGATGTTCATCAACGTCATCGAGAACCCGATCAACTGGCTCTCCGATCCGTTCTGGGCCCGCTTCGTGGTCATCGCCGCCATTACCTGGCGGTGGACTGGCTACAACATGATCTTCTACCTGGCGGCGATGCAGAATATCGACCGCTCCATGTACGAAGCAGCCCGCATCGACGGGGTGCCTGGCTGGGCGCGGTTCTGGTACATCACGGTGCCGCTGCTCAAGCCGGTGATCCTGTTCACCTCGGTCACCTCGACCATCGGGACCCTGCAGCTATTCGACGAGGTCAACCTGCTCACTATGGGCGGTCCGTCTGATGCCACGATGACCCTGTCGCTCTACATCTACAATCTCAGCTTCAGGTTCATGCCCAGCTTCGGCTACGCAGCCACCGTCAGCTATGTCATCGTCGTCCTGGTGGGCCTTCTCAGCCTCATCCAGTTTATCGTGGCAAAGGACCGCCGCGCATGAGCAATCCAATCGCCCTTCTCGGCCGCGCGGCCACCTACCTGCTGCTCTCGCTGGCGGCCTTCGTCTCGATCTTCCCGTTCTTCTGGATGATCGTCGGTGCGTCCAATACCTCCGCGGACATCATCCGCGGCAAGGGGACGCCCGGCGTCGCCCTGTGGGACAATATCGTCAAGTTCTTCGCGTCGTTCGACATGGTGCGCGTGCTGTTCAACTCGTTCCTGTTGGCCGGTGTGGGCACCGCGCTGACGCTGCTGGTAACGTCAATGGCCGGCTACGGCTTCGAGATGTTCCGCTCGCGCTTCCGCGAAAAGATCTTCGGCGGTCTGCTGCTGATGCTCTCCATCCCCTTCGCGGCCCTGATGATTCCGCTCTTCGTGCTGATGGCGCAGTTCAAGATCATCAATACCTACCAGGCCGTGCTGCTGCCGAGCATCGCGTCGATCTTCATCATCTTCTACTTCCGCCAGGCGACCAAGGCGTTCCCCAGCGAACTGCGCGACGCTGCCCGCATCGACGGGCTCAAGGAGTGGCAGATATTCCTCTTTGTCTACATCCCGGTGATGCGCTCCACATATGCGGCGGCGACGATCATCGTGTTCATGGCGCAGTGGAATAACTACCTGTGGCCGCTGATCGTGCTGCAAACCAACGAGATGAAAACGCTTACGCTGGTCGTTGCCACCCTCACCTCCGGTTACACCCCCGACTGGGGGGTCATCATGTTCGGTGCGATCTGTGCCACCCTCCCCACCCTCGTCATTTTCTTCCTGCTCCAGCGCCGCTTCGTCGAAGGCATGCTGGGCGCGGTCAAATAAGGTGCATTCAGCATGAGCAGCGTTAAGCTTAGGGACGTGCGCAAGGCCTTCGGGGTGCACGAAGTCATCAAGGGCGTCGATCTCGATATCCAGCCCAAGCAGTTCGTGGTCTTCGTCGGCCCGTCCGGTTGTGGCAAATCCACCCTGCTGCGGATGATCGCCGGCCTCGAGCATATTACCTCCGGCGATCTCGAAATCGGCGGCGAGCGGATGAATGATGTCGATCCGAGCAAGCGCGGTATCGCCATGGTCTTCCAGACCTACGCGCTCTATCCGCATATGACGGTGCGCGAGAATATGGGCTTTGCCCTGCGCTTTGCCGGCGCGTCCAAGGAACAGATCGCCAAGCAGGTGAGCGACGCCGCCCGCATCCTCGCGCTGGAGCCGCTGCTCGACCGCTATCCCAAGCAGTTGTCCGGCGGGCAGCGGCAGCGCGTCGCCATTGGCCGGGCCATCGTCCGCGACCCGCAGGTGTTCCTGTTCGACGAACCGCTGTCGAACCTCGATGCCGAGCTGCGCGTGCATATGCGCATCGAGATCGCGCGCCTGCACAAGGAGCTGCAGACCACCATCATCTACGTGACGCATGACCAGGTCGAAGCCATGACGCTGGCCGACATCATTGTGGTGCTGCGCGACGGCATTATCGAGCAGGTGGGGCGCCCGCTCGACCTCTATGACGACCCGGCCAACCAGTTCGTCGCCGGCTTCATCGGATCACCCCGTATGAACTTCCTGGCGGCGACCGTGGTCGAGAAAACCGCCGATGGCGTTACCCTCGAGCTGCAGAACCACGCCAACGCACGCCTCACCCTGCCCGTCAGCGGCGGCGCCGTCGGCGACCGGGTCATTCTGGGCGTCCGCGCCGAGCATTTCGGCCTGCCTGGCGCCGGCAATGTCGACATCACGCTCGATGTCGACGTCGCCGAGCATCTGGGGTCAACCAGCTATGTCTATGCCAATGCCAGTGGCGAGGCGCTGGTGATCGAGCGCGAGGAATCGCGCCACGAAACCAGCAACGAGGCCATCACCGTCTCGATCAGCGCCAGCAAGGCCTATCTGTTCGACAGCAAGGGCGCCCGCCTGCGGTAAAATTCCACCCAACCACGGAGTCATCCCGCGAAGGCGGGCTCTCCCTGGCGAGGCCGTCGAAAACGAAATCCCCACCGCCGGGGGTTAACTCCGGCGAATTGAACACGGCCGGAATGTCATCGGCCAAATCGCATTTAAGAAGGACCACTTTCATGACTTCCAAAATCCGCTGGGGCATCATCGGGCCCGGCAGCATTGCCAAGGCCTTCCGGGACGGCGTTGCCGGCTCGCAGCATGGGGTGCTCGAAGCTATTGCGACGCGCGATCCGAGCAAGCCCAACCTGGCCACCGATTTCCCGGGCATCCGCGTGGTCAAGGGCTACGAGGCCCTGCTGGCCGATCCCAATATCGATGCGGTCTATATCGCCGTCCCCCATACCGGCCACGCCGAATGGGCCATCAAGGCCGCCGAAGCAGGCAAGCATGTCCTCGTGGAAAAGCCGCTGGCGCTTTCGGCCTTCGAGGCGGATGCCGTGTTCCATGCGCATCGCCAGGCCGGCACCTTTGCCGGCGAAGCGTTCATGTATCGGCTGCATCCGCAGACGGCCAAGCTCATCGAGCTGGTCAAGTCCGGCACCGTCGGCGAAGTGCGGATGATCCAGTCCAGCTTCGGCTTCAACATGGGCAAGTTCCAGCCACAGCACCGCCTGTTTGCCTCCCAGCTGGCGGGCGGCGGCATCATGGACGTCGGGTGCTACCCCGTCTCGATGGCGCGCCTGATTGCGGGCGCCGTTGCCGGCAAGGGCTTTGCCGATCCGGTCAAGGTTTCCGGCACGGCGCAGCTCAACGCGGAAGGCACCGACGACTACGCCGCCGCTGTACTGACCTTCGGCAACGGTATAGTGGCCCAGGTTTCCTGCGCCGTGATGGCCAATCTCGACAACGTGTTGCGCATCCACGGTTCGGAAGGCCGCATCGAAGTGCCTGACTTCTGGTTCGCCGGTGGCAATCGCGACCAGGGCCTGGGCAAGATCGATGTCATCAAGGGCGGCAAGACAGAGACGATCAGCGTCAACGAATCCGCCCATGTCTATTCGTTCGAGGCCGAGGCGGCGTCGCTGGCCATCATCGAGAAACGCCAGGAATTCTCCGCTCCTGGCATGAGCTGGGCTGATACGCTGGGCAACCTGCGCGTGCTCGACGCTTGGCGCAAGGATGCCGGCATCGAGTTCTCGGTCGAGAAGTCCGTCAACCGCGTCAATACGCTCGACAACCGCAGGCTCGGCCCCAATACGGGCGTCATTCCGAAGCGCTCCATTCCGGGCCTGGCCAAGCAGGCGTCGGCCGTGGCGCTTGGCTTTGAAGATTTCCGTACCTTCTCGTCGGGCGCCATCCTGCTGGACGCCTTCTGGGAGCGTGGCGGCAATATCTTTGACACCGCCTTCATCTATGCGGGCGGCTATACCGAGAAGCTGTTCGGCGAATGGCACAAGAGCCGTGGCACCCGCGAAGGCGCCGTGTTGATCGGCAAGGGCGCGCATAGCCCCCTGGTCTATCCTGACGTCATCGCCAAGCAGCTGACCCAGTCGCTGGATCGCCTCCAGACCGACTATGTCGACGTCTACTTCATGCACCGCGACAATACCGAGGTGCCGGTTGGCGAGTTCGTCGATGCCATGGACGCTGAAGTGAAGAAGGGCCGCATTCGCGGGCCTTTCGGTGGTTCGAACTGGACCAAGGAGCGCTTCGACGAGGCCGTGGCCTACGCTGAACGATCAGGCAAGACCAAGCCGCAGGCGCTGTCCAACAACTTCGCCCTGTCGGAAATGCTGGTCCCGATCTGGGATGGCTGCGTCACCTCCTCCACCGACGAATGGAAGAAGTGGCTGATCGACAAGCAGGTCACCAACTTCTCCTGGTCGAGCCAGGGTCGTGGTTTCTTCACCGACCGTGCCGGCCGCGACAAGCTGGACAACGAAGAGCTGGTCCGCTGCTGGTACAACGATCGCAATTTCGCACGGCGCGACCGCGCCATCGAGCTGGCCAAGCAACTCGGCCACAACCCGATCCACGTCGCCCTGGCCTTTGTGCTGACCCAAGCCTTCCCGTCGATCCCGCTGATCGGGCCACGCACGCTCGGCGAACTCGACGACAGCCTCAAGGCCTTCGAAATCAAGCTGACACCGCAGCAGGTGGCCTGGCTCGATAACGGCTGATTTGGCGCGACACCTGTCCACAACACCCTCGGGCCCAGCCCGAGGGTGTTTCACTTTCCGTGTTGGCGACCGAAGGTATCGCTCGACCACTGCTGCCAGCCTCCCCCAAACATGGGAGGTGCCGACCGCAATCGTGCCCCACGAGTGGAGCCAACCTCCCCCTTGTGGGGAGGGAAGCGAGATAGGACTTAGCCCTTCGCTAAGTCCGTCAATCGAGCAGGCTGGGGGTATCTCTCCGCAAGTCCGATGCGCGTGACAGCCCCCACCCTTGGTTCCTCCCCGCAAGGGGAGGGTGTCGACTGATGGACCTCAGTCAACAATACTTATCCCCGCCCGCACTCCCCTCCCGCATACTCCGTCCCATCCCCGCCAACACGCGGCCCCGACGCAGGGTCGGG
>JAKFDU010000164.1:0-69073 GCA_036675975.1 Devosia sp.
CGGATACTGGTGGGCCTTGGCCACCTCTTCATTGAGCTCAAGCCCGATCCCCGGCCGGTCGCTCATGGCGATCTTGCCGTTCTTGATGATCTCGCCGCCATCTGAAATCGTCGACCAGTAGTCGCGGTGGAACCAGTGGAATTCCAGCACCAGGAAGTTGGGAATGGTGGCGCAGACATGCGCCGATGCCATGGTGCCGATAGGCGACGAGACATTGTGCGGCGCAAACGGGATTGAATAGAGATCGGCCAGTTCGGCGATCTTGCGACATTCCGAGAGCCCGCCGCATTTGGGGATATCGGGCATGATGATGTCGACGGCCTGCTGCTCGAGCAGCTTGCGGAAGCCATGGCGCAGATAGAGGTTCTCACCGGCGCAGATCGGGGTTGACGTGCTGCGCGTAATCTCGGCCATGACGTCGATATTCTCGGGTGGCACCGGCTCTTCTAGCCACATCAGCTTGAGCGGTTCGAGATCGCGGGCGAGGCGGATGGCGCTGTGCTTGTCGAGCCTGGTATGGAGATCGCAGGCGACATCCACCGACGGGCCGGCGGCCTTTACCACCATCCCGGCCAGCTCTACCATCCGATCATGCTCCCAGCGGTTGGGAGTCATGTTGAACTTGTCCTTCTCGTACCAGCCGGTCTCGCTGCCGGTATGGCCATAGGCGCGGATATCGAGATCGACCTTGAGCGCGGTGAAGCCGGCTTCCAGCACCTCGTCTACGACAGCCTGGACCTCACCCATATTCATGCCGGGCGAAACTTCGCAGTCGCAATAGACGCGGATGTCGTCGCGGAACTTGCCACCCATCAGTTCGTAGATTGGCACCTTCAGCGCCTTGCCCTTGAGGTCCCAGAGCGCGATCTCGATGCCTGTGAGAGCGGTGATCAGCGCACCGGCGAACCCGCCCTCGAACACCAGGCTACGGCGTATTTCCTCGAAGATCGCGTCGATGGCGAACGGATCGCGGCCGATCAGCTTGCCCGCCAGCTCGTGCTGGATGATGGCGATCGCCTGGTGGCCGCCATGGACGCATTCGCCCAAGCCGGTAATTCCCGCATCGGTCTCGATACGAACCCACAAATGCATGCAATGGCCGCTCGTCGCCGCCGTCTTGACCGATGTGATCTTCATTTGGTTTCTCCCCGCACGGACACGACCTCCGCCGCGCCGCCTCTTCCTCTAAACTGCTCTTCAGGTAGATCGAGCGACCGTGGCGAGCCTGGCGCTCATGCAGCGCTGGTTATGCCGGCGCCAGATCCTGAGTGTTTTCAAATGTCGTAATGCCCACCTGCAGGTGGGACTGCAAAGCATATTGATATCGAATGCGATCCCTGATCGCCAAAGCGTCCACCACGGCGGCGTGCTGGTCATAGGTGTCGACAGTAAAATCCTGCAACTGCTTGGCACGCTCCATGATGCGGATAATGACCGGCTTCATGATGCGATAAACGTCGACCACTGCCCGGTTGTCGAGGATCGACACCAGTCGAAAGTGAAAGCGGAAATCCATCTCGGATGCATCCTCGATCGAGCCTGCAGCGCGCATCTGAGCATTGATGACGCGCATTTCAGCAATGTCGTCCGGACGCATCTGGTCAAAAATGGCATCGACCGACCCGACCTCGATCAGCTTGCGGAAGCCCTGGATATCGTCGAACGTGCGCCGCGAAATATCGAGCGTATTGAACGAAAACAGGTCAAGCGCCCGCTCCATCCGGTCGTCGACGATGATGGCGCCGATCTTCGGGCGCACCGACACAATCCCATAGGCCTTCATGATGCGCATGGCTTCGCGCACGGTATTTCGGCTGGCCTGGAAGCGCTCGCACAATTCCCGCTCGGTGGGGAGGCTATCCCCCACACCCAATCCGCCGTCGGAGATGAGGCCACGGATGTTGAGCACCATGGCGTCGACGGCCGACGGAATTGAGTTGCGCACGATGGAGGCGTTCAGCGCGCTGCCGCGCGCCCCCATCCGAGACGGATTGTTCATCCCTTCACAGCCCCGACCGTGAGACCCTCCGCCAGGAAGCGCTGGGCATAGACATAGAGCACAGCCACCGGAATGGCCGTCAGCAGCGATGCCGCCATCAGCTTGCCCCAGGGCAGGATATCGCCAACCACCATCGATTGCAGCCCGATCGGCAGCGTGCGCAGCGACTCGCTGGTGATGAACACGAAGGCGAACAGGAACTCGTTCCACGCATTGGTGAAGGCAAACAGCGTCACCGACAGGATCGCGGGAGCGGCAAGTGGCAGGGTGATGCGCCAGAAAATGTAGAGCCTGCTTGCGCCATCGATACGTGCCGCTTCTTCGAGTTCGACCGGAATGGACCTGAAATATCCCATTAGCACCCAGGTGGCGAAGGGCAATAGGAATGTGGGGTAGGTAAGGATCAGCGCCGTGTGGCTGTTGATCACCCCCAGCGTGGTCAGTGTCTGGTAGAGCGGAATGAACAGCAGCGTGCCGGGAAGCAGATAGGTGATGAGCAGGAGCGTGGTCAGCAAACCGGCACCACGAAACCGCAGCCGCGACAGCGCATAGGCCGCCAGCGACGCCAGGGCCACTGAAACAAGCGTGCTCGCAGCGGCGACAAACACCGAGTTCATCAGCCAGGTCAGGAACGGCGTGTCGCGCAGCAGTGACGTATATTGCTCGGTGGTGGCCGGCTCCGGCCAGAAGATCGACCGCCGTTCGCTGATTT
Organism: Devosia sp.; assembly: GCA_036675975.1. Classification (GTDB taxonomy): domain Bacteria; phylum Pseudomonadota; class Alphaproteobacteria; order Rhizobiales; family Devosiaceae; genus Devosia. Next base: position 2,712 of record JAKFDU010000164.1, read on the forward strand.
GCGAAGTTGTCTTCAGCGAGGTGGTGACGATCCAGTAGAAGGGAAAGATCACGAAGCCCAGGAGCGGCGTCAGCACCAGCAGGCGCGCCAGTGGGCCGGCATTGGAACGGGCCGATTGCCGGAAGATCGGCTGCATGGGTGAACGGCCGGTGGCCACGCGTACCTTGCGCACCGCCCATTCGATCCCCGCAAAGACCAGCTGGATCGGCAGGAAGGCCAGATCGATGATGATATTGACCAGCCAGGTACCGCCGGCCAGCATCCGGTCGGCGATCCCCGGGCCACGGTCGGACGCGCCGTCGCGCTTGTCGTCGTGGCGCATGAAGCGCGCCAGCAGCCAGATCAGGATGGCCATCAGCGGCGCCACGCTGAAGGCAATGGCGATGCCCGGGCCATATTGCAGCGAGCCGAGGGCCTTCTCATAGGCCAGGATCGAATAGAGCTTGGTCGCGCCGCTCGGTCCGCCGCCGGTCATCAGGAAGGGCAGGCCGAACTGGTTGAAGGTGGAGATGAACGACAGCAGCAGGGTGACGACGATGACGTAGCGCAGGCCGGGCAGGGTGACGTTGCGGAAGCGCTGGACGGCGTTGGCGCCATCGACTTGCGCGGCCTCGATCTGCTCGCGGTCGATCGCCTTTAGCCCGGCCAGCAGTAGCAGCACGAAGAAGGGAATGCCTTTCCAGACATTGACCGAGATGATGCTGCCCATGGCCATGTTGGGATCGGATAGCCAGCCGAGCGGCCGATCGATGATGCCAGCGCCTTGCAGGATCGGATTGAGGCCACCGAACATCGGGTCGTAGATGCTCTTCCAGGCGAGGGCCGTGACAATCTCGGGAACGATCCAGGGCAGCAGCATGATGCCGCTGAGCAGGCTGCGGAAGGGCATGCGGCTGTTGAGGATAAGAGCAACGGTCATGCCGATGACAAATTTCAGCAGCAGCGACCAGAAGGTGAACTGGATCGTATTCTGCATCGATTGCAGGAAATCGCTGCTGGTCCACAGGCGCACGTAATTGCGGAGTCCGACATTGGCGGTTTCGCCGGTCAGGAAGTTAAGCGATGTCGTGCTGATGAAAATGGCGCTGACGAAGGGCCAGAAGATCAGCAGCGCCATGATGAGAACCATCGGCAGCACGAACAGATAGCCGACCTTCCAGTCGCGGCCGAAAAGGGTCTCCAGACGCTTTCTGCGGGTGGACCGCGGTCGTGGCGCGCCAAGCGTCAAGGTCATCCGATCTTCCATACCAACACTCCATCGGGGCCATGTCCCCGGTCGAAAACAAGAAAGCGGCTGCGCGGCCCGAGGGCGGCGCAGACACTGGTCGGTCGGTGGCTGGCGACGGGGCTGGACAGTCCAGCCCCGTCGCGCGCCCCCGCGGCTACATGATGCCGCCTTCTTCGAAGATCTGGACGATCTTGTTGTGTGCGTCGGTCACGGCTTCCTGAGAAGTCATGCGGCCGGCAATCACGTTGCCCATCGACTGTTCCAGCACGCCCTGGGCGCGAATGGCGTCGATCTGCGCGGCCGGCTGAGCAGGCCAGGAAGCGCCGATGAATGGCTCAGGGACGCTGACTTGGTCCTTGATGATCGCGTAGTTGGGATCGGCCGCGATCAGTTCATCGGTCCACAGGTTCTCGTAGGCCGGCATGAACAGGCCGCCGGCAACCGCCGACATCGGGGTGAAGTTGGCCGGATCGAGCAGCTCGAGGGCGAGTTTCTTGGCAAGCTCGACGTTGGGCGCGCCCTTGAAGACGGTAAGCCAGCCACCCACGGCACCGCCGTCGCGACTATCCCCGTTATTGGCATTCGGCTGACGCAGCAGAACGGTACCCGGGAAGACCGGGTTGTTGTCGCGCTTGGCCGCCGCATAGACGGAGAAAGCGTTGTGCGTATAGCCGATGCTGCCGGCCAGATAGGCTTCGTTGTTGGAAATGTCGCCCCAGCTTTCGACGCCTGGGGGCAGCATGGCAGCATACTTGCCATTGCGATCATAGGTTTCGCGGACGAACTCATAGGCCGCGACGGTCTCCGGCGAGTCGAATTCGACCTTGGTGCCCGTTTCATCGGTAAAGTGGCCGCCAAACGCGTTGAGGATACCCGATGCCACGCCCCAGCCGTCGCCGGACTGATTGACGGTGAGACCCCAGCCCCAGAATTCATTATCCGGATCGGAGATGGCGAGTGCGGCTTCGCGGCGCTTTTCCCAGGTGTCCAGCGTCGCCGGATCGATGCCCTTTTCCTTGAGCTTGTCGCCGCGGAAGAAGGTGCCGGTGGTGTTGGCGATGAAGGGGATCGCCATCCACTTGCCGTCGATCATGCCGATCTTTTCGGCATTGATGCCGCGCATCACATTGCCGTACTTGCTGATGGCTTCCTCGACCACGTCGTTGACGTCTTCGAGCAGGCCCAGCAGGTGCATCTGTGGCACCGAGACGTTGCTGGTATAGGCCAGGTCAGGCGGGTTGCCGGCCTTCACTGCCGCGGACATCTTGCCCAGGAAATCGCCGAACGATTCCGGATTGGTCGTCGAGATATCGAGCTCGGTATTATTGGCTGCGGCGAACTTGGTCACCGTGTCGCGGAACAGGTTCTGTGCCGCCTCGAAATATTCGGTGCGGTGAATGACCGTCAGCTTGCCGGCGGCGCCTTGCGGCAGGTCCAGTTCGGGGGCAGGGGCGTCCTGCCCGAATGCGGGCAAGCCATTGCTGGCGGCCCATAGGCCAAGACCCGCAGCACCACCGGTCCTCAGTATGTCGCGGCGGCTAAATTTATTCGACGTCATGCTTCCGTCTCCTCCTGATTGGAACATGGCCAAGCGCTCGCGAACCCGTCGGGTAGCGTGGAAAACCCTCGCAATGCGCCTCGTCCTCCCGAGTGAGGGAGCCTCCCGCCCCGTCACACGCTCCACCCTCCAAGTGGGTCTTTTGTCCCATCATTGGCGGTGAATACGTCAAGGATTAGGAGATGAATGGCCAATGAGTCAACCTTTTGTCCCACAAAAGACTTGATGAGGATTTGGCATCGCATTAGACACAAGTCGTGATGCGATGGCCCGCGCGATCTGCCGAGGAGGGTGGGTGGCGCTGTCGGGCGATGTGTTGCATGCTTGGCTCACCAGCCAACCCCGGTAGTGCGGGTGGGTGAGTGTCGATCATCGATCTGGGAGGATAAAGATGGGTGCCGTGACGATCCGAGACGTTCGCAAGAACTATGGCAGCATGGAAGTGCTGCACGGAGTATCCATTGACATTGCGGACGGTGAGTTCGTCATCCTGGTCGGGCCGTCAGGCTGCGGAAAATCCACCCTGTTGCGGATGATAGCCGGCCTCGAGGATATCACCGGCGGTGAGATTGAAATCGCCGGCATGGTTGTCAACGATCTGGCGCCCAAAGACCGCGATATCGCCATGGTCTTCCAGTCCTACGCGCTCTATCCGCATATGACCGTCGAGGAAAACATGGCGTTTTCGCTGCGCCTCGCCCGGGTGCCCAAGGACGAAATCAAGCGCCGCGTGGCCAGCGCCGCGGTTATTCTGGGCCTCGATCCCTATCTCGAGCGCTATCCGCGCCACCTGTCCGGCGGGCAGCGCCAGCGCGTCGCCATGGGCCGCGCCATCGTGCGTAATCCAACGGTGTTCCTGTTCGACGAGCCGCTGAGCAATCTCGACGCCAAACTGCGGGTGCAGATGCGCAGCGAGATCAAGCTCAATCACCAGCGCCTCAAGACCACCACGGTCTATGTGACCCACGACCAGATCGAAGCCATGACCATGGCCGACCGCATCGTGGTCATGCACTCAGGCAATATCGAACAGATCGGCACCCCGCTGGAGCTCTACGATCATCCTGCCAACCTGTTCGTCGCCGGCTTTATCGGCTCGCCCTCGATGAACATTATCGGCGGCTCGATAGCGGGGTCCCAGTTCCGCTTTCCCGATGGTACCAGCATCGATCTGGGCGCCTTGCCAGCCGGCGTGAAGGATGGCCCCATCACCCTGGGCGTACGCCCAGAGCACCTGCGCCTCGATCCCGCCGGAGTTAAGGCAGACGTCCTCGTCATCGAACCAACAGGCTCGGAAACCCAGGTAACCCTTAGCCTGGGCGGACAGGACCTGGTCGGCGTCTTCCGCGAGCGTATCAGCGCCGCGCCTGGTCAATCCATCGGCATTGGCTTCGACAAGAGTCTGCTGCACCTGTTCGACGTCGAAACCGGCAAACGCATCCTCCGCTGACGACAGCCTGGCGCCGACGCCCTCAAGCTACTTGCGCTTGCCGTCATTGAAGACGTGCAACTGTCCTTCGCGCGGAGAAAGGTAGACCTGCTGGTTCGACGCCACGGAAACCTCGCCCTCGGTTCTGACGGTCATCGAACCGATACCTTCCACATCAACATAGCTGAGGGTCTCAGAGCCTAGATGCTCGGCGTGGCGGAGCCGGCCCGTCCAGAGACCGGAAGTAGCCGAAATATCCAGGTGCTCTGGACGGATGCCGACCAGGTCACCCCCCAAGGCCCTGGCGGCCTCGCCCTCGAGAAAGTTCATGCGCGGCGAGCCGATGAAGCCGGCGACAAAGGGCGTCGCAGGAGTGCGGTAGAGGTCCATCGGCGCACCCGCCTGTTCGATGCGACCGCCATTGAGCACCACGATCCGATCGGCCATGGTCATGGCCTCGACCTGGTCATGGGTCACATAGACCATCGTTGCCCCGATGCGCGTGTGGAGCTCCGCCAACTCGACGCGCATCTGCGCGCGCAGCGCGGCGTCGAGATTACTGAGCGGTTCGTCGAACAGGAAGACCTTCGGCTTGCGCACGATGGCGCGGCCGATCGCAACGCGCTGGCGCTGGCCGCCCGAAAGCTGTCGCGGCTTGCGCTCCAGCAGCTTGTCGAGCTGCAGGATCGCCGCGGCATCAGCGACGCGCTTGGCCACCTCGTCCTTGGGCAGACCTGACAGCTTGAGGCCGAAGCCGATATTGTCGGCCACCGTCATGTGCGGGTAGAGCGCGTAGCTCTGAAACACCATGGCAATGCCGCGCTCGGACGGATCGCGATGCGTCACGTCCTCGCCCCCGATGGTGATGCTGCCCGCCGTAACCTCCTCAAGGCCGGCAATCATGCGCAACAGCGTGGACTTGCCGCAGCCGGAAGGGCCAACCAGCACGGTGAACGAGCCATCTTCGATGGTGAGATCGAGCTCGGGAATGACCTCTACCGCACCGTAGCCCTTGCGAACGGAAGAAAAACGCACGTCAGCCATTGTTGGCCTCCTCGGTGTCGCCACTGCGGGTGAAGACCGTGCCCTCAAGCGCGGTAAACCTAGTGTCGGAAAACAGGGACAGATTGGCGCCGAGGACCTTGTAGTAGCGGAAGCTCAGCGCGCGGAAATCGTTGATGTAGAGGATGCCGAGCCCCAGCACGGGATCGACGACGAAGTCGAGCCGATACCGGCCGTCCTCGGGCGCGGGGTAGCGCACAGACGGCGCAAAGTTGGTGTCGCCGTTGTAGAGAAAGCTGGCCACCCCGCTCGCATCATCCACCTCGATGGAACTGACACGGCCGGTATTGACCGCCGTCAATGCGATTCCGAAACGGTCGCCCTTGGCGATGTCCAGCGAGGCGGTGATCAGGACGGGCGCATCGGCCGGGCCCAGGTCGGTGGCATCAGGCCCGATGGTCTGTCGTTGGGTGTCGAACTGGGAGCGGATCATGTCAGGCAGGTGCACGCCCAGAACGCCTTCGCCGGTGCGCTCCAGTTGATGCACCACCAGATCGCCGCCCCAGACAAAGTCCATCGCATCCTTGCGCAACTGCTTGTGAGGCACCCAGCCGAACAGCAGCCGCTCATCCTCGCCTCCGGCGGATTTTCCGGCATAGAACCCCTTGCCGTCGAGCGCGTCGAAGGGGCCGTAGGCATAAGGGCCCTCGCTGCTGGCGGCGCTCAGATACCGAACCTGCCGGGAATTGCCGCGTTGATCGGAATAGAGCAGGAACCAGTCATCACCATCAGGGAAAAGATCTGGCACTTCGAGGTTGAGGTCCGAGACCTCGTTGTAGAGCGGAGCACTCGCCGTCCAGGCCTTGAGATCGGCCGATGTATAGAGGCCGATAGCGGCCTTGCCATCGTGACGGGTGGTCATCAGCATCCACCAGGCCTTTGCCTCGGCATTCCAGAACACGAAGGGGTCGCGGAAGTTCCATTCGCTGTATGTCGGCGTGCCCGCAAACGTATCCGCCTCACGCTTTTGCCACGGGCCGCCAAGGGTGGGCGCGGTGGCGTGCATGGTCACTTCCTTAGGTTGAGCCTCGGGGTCATGGCCGGTGTAGAAGATGTGGTATTGCCCATCGTCGGCGCGCACCACGCTGCCCGAGCCCGTCCAGTAGTCTGGCGCGCCAGGCTCGCCCACCGGAATGACTTCGACTGGCGCGGAATAGCTGGCCAGGTCACGGGTTTGCGTCAGCCGCCAGGGATGGCGTCCCTGGTTCTGCAGGTAGAACACGGAATAGACGCCGTCCTCTGCATAGGGGTTAGGGTCGCCCACGCCTGCCATCTCGCCGGCAAAGTAAACCGCCTGCTGCCCATGGGCAGTCGAGCCAAGAAGAGTCGCGGCCACGAGCGCAGCGATCAGCGGGTTCCTCGTCCTAGACATTTTCCAGCGCCTTCAGGGGCGTGACTGTAACCGCGCCCGCGGGGTGCTCGGGAAAGAACAGGTTGGTGATCCAGACCAGCCCATTGCTTGTGCCCAGTTCGACCAAGCCGCGGTCGACATAGAGTTCGAGCGACAGCGGCCCCCCGACGGGATAGGCGAGGTCGACGATATAGTCGTGGGCGAAATCGGGCATGCCGGCGACATCGGCACGGATGGTCCTGATGGTGGCTGACGCGTCGGAGGTCCGGTGCGCAACGAAGTGGGGCAGGCGCTCGCCGAAGAGGGCGATGGCAGCCTGTTGTCCAACGGCCAGATCGATCACGATATCCTGCCGGTAGGTGCCCGTCGCCCCGGCAGACGCCGCAAATGCCTTTTTCAGGCCCTCCGGAATTCGCTGGGCGACACGAAGCCCATCGGGCGCCTCGACCAGATGCATCTCGCGCGGCAAAGACATGACGCCCCGGAAGGCCTGGGTCTGTGTGGTGCGCGCATAGAGCCAGTTGCTGGCCCAGGCGATGTTGATCGGCGCCTCGCCTGTACGGTCGAAGAAGGTCTGGGCGGCATAGAAGTCTCGCCCATAGTCGAGCCACAGCTCGGTGTCGGGCGCATTCGCATTGACGAAGCGGTGGCCGTCGAACTGGCCGACGAAATACTGGTTGCCCGAGCCAGGGCCATAGGCGCCAGTGCCGATGCCGACAATCAGGACCCAGTGTTCGGACCCGTCCGGCGCCCACATGGCAACGAGGTCAGGGCATTCCCACGGGCCGTCGCTGTGCCGACCGTCAGCCTCGCCGAAGGCGCTTTCGAAGGTCCAGTCGATCAGGTCGGTCGAGGAATAGAAGCCAATGGCCTGGCCCATGGTCACCGCCAGAATCCAGCGCGCGGTGGCCGCGTGCCAGATCACCTTTGGATCGCGGAAGCACTCGATCCCCGGATTGTCGATGACGGGATTGGCCGGTTCCGGCGTGAAGGTGGTCAGACCCCGGTCGGCATGGACCAGGCACTGCGTCTGGACGTCTAGGTCGTCCAGTCTCTGGTGAGCGGTATAGAACAGCTTGGGCTCGCCCTCGGCCGTTTCGATCGCGCTGCCGGAAAAGCAGGTGCCCAGCTCGGTTGGATAAAGCGCCACCGGAAGTTCTTCCCAGTTCACCAGGTCGGTGCTGCGGGCATGGCCCCAATGCATCGGCCCATGCAGGGTGCTGTCCGGATCATGCTGAAAGAACAGGTGATAGGCGCCATCGACCCGGATCATGCCGTTTGGATCGTTCATCCAGCCGGTGCGCGGCGCGAAGTGGAACTTTGGACGGAATTTTTCGGACACGGCGGACTAACCTTTGACACCCGAGCTCATCACCGAGGCGATGAACTGGCGCTGCATGATGAGGAAGAAAAGAATGACGGGTATGGCCATCGATACCGCGAAGGCCATGATGTTGCCCCAGGCGGCCTGGTTGGTGCCGAAATAGGCGGACATCGCCACCGAGAGCGGTCGGTATTCCGGTCCGCGCGTGACCATGACCGGCCACAGATAGGCATTCCAGATCTCGAGGAACTGCAGCACGGCAATGGCCGAGATCACCGGCTTGGAGAGCGGCATGGCGACATAGCGGTAGATCTGGAAGAACGAAAACCCGTCGATCCTGGCCGCCTCGATCAGCTCCTTGGGGAGACGCGAGAAGAATTGGTAGAACAGGAATATCGACATGGCATTGGCGACGCCGGGGATGATCTGCACCGGGTAGCTGTCGATCAGCCCGGCCCAGCTCGCCAGCATCAGCTGCGGCAGCACCAGGCTTTCGCCGGGCACGGCAAGGGTGGCCAGGATCAGGATCATGACCAGCTTGCGCACCTTGAGCGTGCCCTGCGCCAGAACGAACGCAGCCATGGAATTGAACAGGATCGACAGCAGCAGAGTTGATCCGGTGATCAGCAGCGTGTTCCACAGATAGCGCGGAAACGGATGCACGGGATCGGTCCACACCTGCACATAGTTCTCAAGCGAGAAGACTTGAGGAATGAAGGAGCGGATCGAGCCCATGGACACCATGATGTCCTGCTCGTTGGGATTGAGACTGATGGTTACCATCATCAGCAGCGGCAGCAGCACACCCAGAGCCAGAATGCCGGCAAAGAGCAGCGGCAGCACGGCGCCGCGCGGAATGCGCAATGTGGTCATCATGCCTCTCCCTCGTTCTTGAGGAACCTGCGCTGCAGCAGGGCGATGGCGGTGACGGCGAGGAAGAAGAACACCGCCACGGCCGAGGCATAGCCGACCTTCTGGGTCGCGTAGCCCTGTTGGAACAAGTATTGGATGATGGTGGTCGTCGCCCCGTTGGGTCCGCCCTTGGTCAGGATGTTGACCTGGGTAAAGAGCTTCAGCGCCCCGATGGTGGTGATGATCAGCAGGAAGATGTTGACGTTGCGCAGCCCCGGCCAGGTGACATAGCGGAACCGCTGCCAGCTCTTGGCGCCGTCCAGTTTGGCGGCCTCATAGAGGTCCTGCGGAATGTCCTGCAGGCCTGCCAGATAGATCAGCATCTGGTAGGGGAACGTGGCCCAGGCCGAGAGCACGACTATCGAAACCATGGCGGTGGAGGAGTTGCCGATAAAGTCGACATAGTTCCCCGAACCGGAGAACATTTGGTAGGCCGCGTTGAGCGGGCCATTGGGGATGCGGAATAGCACCGCCCAGATGGCGACGATAACGGTCATCGGCAGCAGTAGCGGCAGGATGGCGATGGCGCGGAACACGCTGCGGAACGGTATTGCGGCATTGAGGATCAGCGCGGCGCCCAGTGAAATGGCGAGCTGGAACGGCACAACCAGCAGCGCGAACAGCATCGTGTTCCCGATGGCCTGCCAGAACAGCGGATCATCGAACATGCGGAAGTAATTGGTGAGGCCGATCACCTTGGTGGGAATCGGCCGCGGCACCAGTCGCTGGTCCGTGAAGGAGAACCAGATCGAGAGGACGAACGGCACGACGATCAGCGCGGTGAGAAAGATCACGGCGGGCAGGAGCATGGCCAATTCCTGGCGCTGGCTGCGAGACTTGATCGACATGGGAACTCCTCCGGTTCGGCTTTGCGCCTGAACGATTGGGACGCGGCGATGCCGCCGCGTCCCGCTGGGTTTACTCGCCGAAGGGCGGGTAGCCGTCGTTGTCGGCAATGTCCTGATCGATGGTCTGCGCCGCGCGATCGAGCTCGGCCTTCACATCGACGTCGCCCGAGAGAATGTTGACGACGGCCTGCGACCAGGCCGAGGTGATGACAGGGTAGGCCGGGTGTACCGGGCGCACCACGGCGCAGCACTCGGCGAGCTTGGCGAAGAGTTCGCCTTCGCCACCTTCGCCATAGGTAGCCGAGAGCGGGATGGCCGAGGTGCGGGACGGCACATAGCCGGTGGTATCGGCATAGGCCGCGACCTGCTCGCTCGACATGGCGTAGTTGAGGAAGAGCTTGACGTCTTCAAGGTTGGTCGAGCTCGTGGGCACGGCCCAGCCCCAGCCGCCATTGGCGGAAACCGGACCGGCGGCGCCGAACTTCGGCGGCGGGATCAGCACGAGATCGTCGCCCAGCCCTTCGCGGTGAGCCGGCCACATCCAGTTGCCGACCCATGACAAGGCCGCAGTCTTTTCGCCGTAGAACTTGTTGTCGCCGGCGCTGGCCGGAACGATCCATTCGTTCTTGTTCCAGGTCTGCAGCTCGGTCAGCGTCTCGATATTGGCAGCGGAATTGATCGTGCCTTCGGCCGTCCAGGTGGTGCGGTCGATGAGGTCGCCGCCATTGGACTGTGCCAGCGGCGAGAAGCCGTAGGTCATCCACTCGCCGGCGCCATAGTTCATCTTGACGTCCAGCGGCCATTCGACCTCGGGCAAGGCAGCGAGCTTTTCCAGCGCATCGCGCATCTCGTCGCGGGTCCAGGCATCCTCGACTGATGTCGGGATGCGCACGCCGGCCTTCTCGAGGAGGGCCTTGTTGCCCCACAGGATCGTACCGGAGTCATAGGGGCTGACGAAGTAGAATTCTCCGGCCGGGCCATAGGTGCCCTGGGCCTTGATAGCCGGAAGCAGGTCCGCCAGGATTTCCGGATCGATCAGATCGCCGATCGGCTGGATGGTGCCGGCCCAGGCGACGCTGGCCATATTCGGACCATCGAGCATGATGATATCGGGCAGGTCGTTGGCGAGCGTCGCAGCTTGGATGGCTTCGTTGTAGCTCGGGATCGGCACGACATCGAGCGTGGTGCCCTGAGCGCTGTACTTGGCGTTGAACGTCTCTTCGAGCTGGGTGAAATAGGGTTTCTCGCTGTCGCCGTCGATGACCCAGGCTGTAAGCTGGCCGCCGAAGGCATGCGAGGAGGTGATGCAGGCGGCCATGGCCACCCCTGCATAGAGGGCGCGTTTCATGATTTCCTCCCGGATTGTTCCGAACATCGTCTTATGACAACGTGAGACAATTGATAGGTCGAATTGTCTCACGTTGTCAATTGCGGCATGGCTGCTGTGCAAAATTGCGGGCTAGAGTGAGTTGCGCTCGACGAATTTGCCTTTGAGGCGAAGCACTTGATTGTGCCGAGCCCCGTCGATGGCCAGGTTCATCGCAGCCCGTCCCATCTCATAATAGGGCAGTTCCATGGTGGACAGGCCAGGCTGCAGGAGGCCGGCAATGGGGTCGAGATTGTCGAAGCTCGCCACCGCAACGTCCTTGCCCACCTTGAACCCGAGCCGGGCAAGTTCGAAGTAGACATTCATCGCCATGATATCCTGCCCACAAAGGACCAGGTCGGGCCGATCGAGTCCTGAGAACAGGTCGGCCAGAATGCGGCGAGTGGCGAATTCAGTGGGCGCGCCGGCGGCGGATTTCACAGCGATATGGACGCGGCCGGACGCGTCGAGGCCCGCAGCGGCGGCTCCCTCGATGAAGCCTTTCCCGCGCAGATGACTGGCGACGATGTCGGTGTTGAGGTTGAGAAAGACGGGCCTGCGATAGCCGCGCTCGAAGATGATGCGCGTGATGTCGAGAGCCAACTGATAATCGTCCGGCAGGATCGCGGGGTGACGCCCGCCCCTGTCGAAACAGTTGAGCAGGATGTGTGGCACGCTGGTCGGTTCGATATCGACCTGCTGGTGAAACGTTGCCGCGTAAATGATCGCCTCGGCCCGGAACGCGGCGAGCTGACTGTCCGCCATAGCGGAACTGGGCCTGCCACGTTCGATGTTGAACAGCATCATCTGCTTGCCGCGCTCCCACGCGACGTCCTGTGCGCCACGCACGAGTTCGATCGACGAGGGGTAGGTGGCCACCCCATCGGCGAGGAACCCGATGATATTGCTCTTCTGCGAGCGCATCATACGTGCCGCCTGGTTCGGCTCGTAGCCCAACTCGGCGATGATCGCCTCGATGCGCGACCGCGTTTCCGCGTTCACCAAAGGGTCGTTGTTGATGACGCGCGACACGGTCTTCAGCGACGTCTTAGCGCGACGAGCGACCTCGCGTTGTGTGGCCAGCATGCATACGTGCCCCGTTCGACATGGGAGAAGGTACTGGCATGGCTTCGCAATTCCCACAACAGCGTTTGATCACGTGAGACAAATCAAAGGGCGGGTGTGTCGTCACCTTGGATCGCGTCCGGGAGCCAATGCTGCCGAGGCACTTCTTCCGGTCCCGCGTCTTCCCAGCCGGGAGCGTTGCAACTTTCCATAGCGCGCCCTACTGCACCCTGTTCGTCATGGCCAGTTCCACGCCTTGGCCTACGCCCTCAGTTGATAGCCTGTTCATAGTTCCCCGCGCCGCCATTTGCAGAGTAGAGAACCTGGTTCCGCCCCAGCCAGTAGGTTCCGAAGTTCACGTCCTCCCAATAGAAGCCAGTGGTCCCGACGCCTATGGTGGTGCCGCCTATATGTCCCGGAAAGTCACTGATGCTTGCCAGATATTGGAACTGGCCCAGGTTGTTAAACACTTGGGCATTTCCGGCTCCATCAAACGTCACATACCAAAGGTCGTTCGAGCCACCGCCAAAACGATTGAAGTCGGGGTCGTCCGATACCTTTAGCCGCGAGCCATCTGAAAGACGGAAGGTGCAGCCAGGGGTCGCTTCCTGAACCGCACAGACCGTCCCGTATACGTCCTCGAATATTACAGGCGGCGGCGGTGGCGCCGTCGAGGCCACGGTAACACCACTCCTGGCTGTGAACGGCACCCCAGGCATGGTTTCGGCAACGTGGTCCATATGGGCGCCAAGAGTATCTGCGAGTGGAGAGGAACCGCCTCCTGGCTCGCCGCCGAGCGGCATGGTAAATCTGATGCCGGCAAAGGCATGCTCGGCCGAGGCCTTCTCATACCCGGCAAAAAGTGAAACCTGCAGACCGGTGTCGAATTCATAGCCAATCGCCGCCTTCGCGCCGTTGCCGAAATTGGGCGAAGTCCAGGCCTTGGCCGACAATGCGAAATCGGCCAGAGGCATTACGGTCTCGATCTCCGCGAACAATCCCGACACACCATTCCAGCTACCATTCTCCCAGCCCGCCGAACCGGTGATCGACAGCCCGCCATCTAGGTTCAGCTCGAAGCCCGGTGCCAGCCGGAAGCCGTCTGCACCACCAAAGCTCGTTGTCGAAAGCAGACCGGTCTGCAATCGAATTCCGCCCGGAGAGTGCCAGGCATCGGCCAGTCCGAAGATGGTAATGGCCGGTGCGCCGGAAAGGGTGTGTTCCAATCGCCCCGAGAAGGCATAGGTGTTGATCCGCTCGTCGGTTACGACGCCCAGTGCCTGGTCGGCACGCTCGTTACTGCCACGAAAAACCAGGGAAACGATGCTTTGCTCGCCAAGCTGGGCCGCGATACCGGCATTGAGGCGAACGGCCCTGTCATTGACTGTGCCACCCAGGCCAATGGCAACCGGCAGATCGCCCAGCGCCGACACCAGCCGGCCATTGAACCATTGTGTGCCGTAACGCGTCTCGAAACCTCCGGAGATTATCGTCCCATTGGGTACAGGCGGCTCCTGCGCCTGGCCGCTGGAAATCAGCCCCAGAAGAGCGAGCAGGACGACAGACGAAGACTTAAGCACACCAAGGCCCCCGGTATTTCGCATAGCTGCCACATAGGCTTGCCTGTTGCGTATCGGCCCAGGCAGAAGGGGGCGTCACCCGTTCGGGGGAGAGACGCGGGCGCGCGTGGGAGCTGAGGGAATGGTAGACTGGGCCCGGAGAAAATCCAGCGAACTGGGCCCTGCTAGATCCGCCGCATGCCGGCGACAATCTCGGCCAGTTCGGATTGCCGGTTGATACCAAGCTTCTGATAGATTCGGGCCATGTGCGTACGCGCCGTTTCATAGCCCATGTCCAGGCGCTGCGCCGCTTGCTGGACGCCATAGCCGCCCGCTACCAGAACCGCCACATTGGCCTCCGCCGATGTCAGGCCCAGCAGCCTTGTGAGCTTGCTCGGATCCAGCACTGGCGGCGGGGAGATAGTGCGAACCAGCGCAACCGCAGCGGTCTGCATGAACGCGTCCATTCCGGTCCGTGGCATCACCACGATGTCGAGCACGAACCTGGGACGGAGCCCGCCATGAAAGAGGATCGTGGTATCGGCGCCCTGCGAGCTTGGCCGCAACGTCCGTGTTGCCAGCCCGATGATACGCTGGAGCTGGTCGTCTTTCTGCTTGTCCCGGGCAATCAATCGATCATGCCGCAAGATGATATCAGGCGCGACCACGCTCCGGGCCTCATCCGAAGACCAATTGACCCGGCCATCGAAACCGAGAGAAAACAGCGGTGTGCCGCTGCTTTCCAGAATAGCCCTGACACTGGACTGTTCGGTCGAACGCAGCGCATAGGCCAGCCTGACGGCGCGAGACAGATGCGGTCGGAGCCTGGCGAGGCCAGGCGCTTCATGCAGTTCAAAATGCTCGCTCGACAGACTGCGGAAAAGGGCCAGCGCCCAACGCTGCCGCTCCGCCGAAAAGGCAACGCATGCCATCCAGGGCATGCCGAAGCGCCACATGAACTCCTGGTAATAGGGCTCCGATCGTCGCTCTGAGTCAGTTGACAGCTGATGCTCGAACAGCACGACCTGTCCGCGCTGGACCATGGGCCAGGCACGCCTGGCCCGTATATCGTTGCGATACCAGCCTTGTTCGAGGAATGACGGAAGAGCTTCGGTCGCCGTCCCGGCAGTTGGTGGCACCAGTTCAACGGTCATAGGGTCTTCGGGGAGGATCGCCGCACCGCTGGCACCATAGACAGCACCCAGATGAGACAGCGCGGCGGACCAGGGCGTCAAGCCCATTGCGGCATCGTAAAGAAGATCTATGCCGTTTTGCGTGTTGGGCGACTGCAAGTTAGGCTTTCTCAAACCAAGTCCTGCCGAAATCTTACCATGGCTTTGTTTTTGGACAAGCTATCCTTGCTTTTCTACTCCCTTGTTGGACAGACGCAACTTTGCCGCGGCTGTCCCAGGTGCATTCCGGTTTGTGGTTCGTGCCTGGCTACTGGCGAGGGCTCCAGCCACTGGGGGTGACCTCGAGCGGCGGATCGAATGTTGCAGCGATGGCGGACCAGTCCACGAACTTGAAATTGGTCGCTGCTGTTTCCCCATCCAGGCCGTTCAGGTCGCCGGCATAGCCATCCTGGGTGATAAACACGCCATTGGGAAAGCCTGGCAGAGCCACAGAGCTGACCTCGTCGCCATCGCTTTCTTGGACGGCATCAATGCCTTCGGAGGCCACAACCCGGAATGAACCCAAGGGCTTCAGCTCATCCCCCCCGAGGTCGAATACCACAAAGCTGTCGTCGTAAGGGGCGTCCGAGGCAACGGGAGGCCCGCCATGCGCGCTACCTTGGCTGGAGGCCAGAAGATAGCGGGTGCCGGTGGAGGCGTAATAGATCGACAGCCCTTCCACGTCGCGGGTCACCACGCTGTCGTCGTTGAAGAAGCTGGAACTGGAGGCGCCCCGCGTCTCATATGCCAGTTCCGGCTCGCCGCCAGTGACTGGTACCGCCCAGATCCCGACGTCTTCCTGGCCGGCATAAAGCATGCCGGTGGTCCGATCGATGACGACGCCCTCGAACTGAGGGCTGAAATCGGCAAGAGCGTCTTCCTCACTTTCCTGCCAGAGATCCTGGCCCTTGTGCGACGTAGGCACCCGGAAATCGTGGTCGAGAACCGCGGCCACGGTGCCGTCTTCCCTGGCCTCCAGCGAAAACACGCCGACCACTGGCTGGTGCCGTTGTGTTCCGATGACCCAAACCTTCTTGGCATCCTTGTCGTGCCATGCCGTCAGGCCATAGACGGTGGCCTGGTCGTCCACCGGATTTTCCTCTTCTGCCGCACCATCTGCCGTGGGCCGCTTCGGAAAGGCCCGTGCTGCATCCGCCGCGGTGATCTCGGTCAACGGCTCTGCGGCAGAGCTGTCGATGCGGTAGATCCGGATGATATCGAGACCGCGATCCGCCCCGAGCACCAGGTCTGCCAGGGATCCATCGCTCATCTCGAAATCATAGATGATGTCGACGTTGTTTATCCGGCCATCCTCAATCGGAAGAATGGTCTGCAGAAGCTGGCCACCAAAGTCATACACGCGAATCCCGCCGTTCTTGACGGCGCCCACCACAAAGCTCCTATCCACGCTTGCGGCATCGACATAGATGGCCGGATCGTCCGCGTCCGCGTCGGCATCTTCTTCAGTCAGCACCGGTGTCTGAAGTGTTGGCCTTACCTCGCTGACCTGCCATTCGGCGGCGAAAGCCGTCCAGGGCAAAACGGGCGCAGCGCTCGTGAGCAAGGCAAGCGTCACGCTGCATGCAAAACGAGCGGATATGGCGAATTTGGTCAAAGTGCATCCTCCCTCAGGTCGCGTTATGATTTGCAACCGCGTGCAAGAAAGCCATGCAAATCAGGGTGTGTCAAGCAGGTGTGCGCTACAAGGAAAGAAAAATGGACCGTGCACGCACGTGCAAATTTTCCAGAATCTGGATTGACGGCGGATCGCTTTGACGCAACATTGAAGCGCCTCGTCAGCGCAGGAGCTGCTCACGTGACGTGAAGGAGGTGGCGCTGGGAACCAGGAGGCGCCGCGTTGTTGATGGAGGAGTTTACGGTGAATACCCACGAGCGCGGCCGCTATGGCCGCCAGCCCAGCGCCGGAGTCAGGCGATGAGCTATGCCGCTCCAGCACCGGGCGTTGTAACGGGCGCCAAAGGGCCGCCCGCGCCGGAGAGTCGCCCGAGCCGGCGAACCTTTCTGAAATATAGACTGCGCGTCGCCATGCGAGAGCCCACGTCGATCATTGGCGTCATCATGGCGCTGATCTTCACCTACCTGATCCTCGTGCCAATCCTGTCCATGCTGCTGCAGGCGGTAACGGTTCAGTTCGGGGACGAGCGCCGTACGGCCCTGGAGACGGCGAGCGGGACGCTGTATTACCTGAACCGGACCTTCTTCTCGGCCATATCCCGCGACCTGTTCTGGCAGCCGCTGCTCAACACGCTCACGGTAGCGGCTGGCGCGATTGCCATCGCCATGGTGATCGGCATTCCGTTGGCCTGGCTGCTCAGTCGGACCGACATGTTCGCGCGCCGCTGGTTCGCCACCGCGCTGATCGTACCATATATGCTGCCCGCATGGACCTTCGCGCTGGCTTGGACAACGCTGTTCAAGAATCGCACCGTCGGCGGGCAGCCCGGATGGCTGGAGGCTCTTGGTTTCGCACCGCCCGACTGGTTGGCTTATGGCCGGGTTCCGATCACCATCATTCTGGCGCTTCACTATACGCCCTTCATCATCCTGCTCTTCGGCAGTGCACTGAGGCGCTTCGACTCTCAGCTTGAGGACTCGGCCCGCATCCTTGGCGCGAAGTCGCACCAAGTTGCCTGGCAGATCATTCTCCCGTTGATGCGGCCGGCCTTGCTGTCGGCGATCATCCTGATCTTCGCCAAGTGCCTGGGCGAGTTTGGTGTGCCCTACGTGCTGGGGCTGCCGGTGAAGTTCGAGGTTCTGTCCACGTCTCTCTTCCGCAACATTGCCTCCCGGCAGACGGGGGTGGGCGCTGTCATCGCCGGGTCGATCATGCTGATTGGCGTGGTGACGCTGATGATCGATGCCAGGTTGGTCAGGGAGGCGCGGCGCTTCGTCACCATCGGGTCCAAAGGGACGATGAACCGGCTGAGCAGGTTGGGCGCGTGGCGCCTGCCGCTAACGCTCTTTGCCGCAGCCATCTTCGTGCTCAGCGTATGCATGCCCATCCTTACCCTCGCGCTTTCAACGGTGATGAGGCAGCCGGCCAACTTTGCGCTCGACAATTTCACGCTGGACTACTGGATCGGTACTAATCTCGAAACCGTCGCCATGCGCTCGGGTATCCTTTTTACGCCGGACCTGTGGGCAGCCGCATGGAACACGTTGTGGATCGTCGGCAGCGCGTCCCTCACCTCTGGTATCCTGGGGCTGTTGGTCGGTTATGTCGTGGTGCGCACGCCCTTCCGTCCGCTTTCGACGTTTCTCCGTCAGGTGACCTTTCTTCCTTACCTGGTCCCCGGCATCGCCTTTGCTGCGGCCTATCTGTCACTCTTCGCCGTCGCCCGAGGTCCAATTCCGGCCCTTTACGGAACGGTGTGGATTCTGATCCTCGCCCTGATGGCCGACCAGATGCCCTACGCCTCGCGCGCCGGCATTTCAGCGATGATGCAACTCGGGAAAGAGCCCGAAGAGGCAGCTCAGATCGCAGGGGCGGGCTGGTTCCGCCGAATGGTGAGTGTGGTTATTCCCATCCAGAAGGGGTCCCTCGTGACCGGGGTACTGCTGCCGTTCATTTCAGGGATCAAGGGGCTGAGCCTCTTTGTCATCCTTGCAGTGCCGTCGACCGACGTCCTCACCACCTTCTCCCTGCGCCTGGTCGACTACCACTACACGCAGGCGGCCAACGGCGTCGTGCTGATCATTGCTGCCATAGCCTATTTCGGGACCGTGGCGGCCCAGAAGCTAACGAAAACCAATATCGCCGAAGGGCTGGGAGGCTGACATGCCCACTATCGAGCTGCGCAGCGCGCATAAAAGTTACGGCGGCCAGACGGCGAACGCTGTGTCCAACTTAAACCTGGAGATCGGCGACGGCGAGTTCATGTGCCTGCTCGGCCCGTCCGGTTGCGGCAAGACCACGACACTGCGGATGATCGCGGGCCTCGAAAATCTATCAAGCGGCGAAATCCGGATAGGGGATCGCGTGGTTGATTCCGTCGGGAAGGGAATATTTGTTCCGCCCGAACAGCGTCAGCTGGGGCTGGTTTTTCAGAGCTACGCATTGTGGCCACACCTGACCATCGAGCGGAACACTGATTTCGGACTGCGTTTGCGCAAGGTTCCGAAGGCAGAGCGCGAGCAGCGCGTGAATGCCGTGATGAAGGTGCTGGACATCGAGAAGTACCGGGACCGGTACCCGTCGCAACTGTCTGGCGGGCAACAGCAGCGCGTGGCGCTTGCCCGCATGCTGGCCGTCAACCCGAACGTGCTGCTGCTCGACGAGCCGCTGTCCAATCTTGACGCCCGGTTGCGGCTGGAAATGCGAGCCGAGCTGAAAGCACTTCATGCCGCTTTCAAGACAACGATCGTTTTCGTCACTCACGATCAGTGGGAAGCCATGACCCTGGCCACGACCATCGCCGTCATGAACGAGGGGACCCTGCAGCAGATGGGCAGCCCCGATGACATCTACGAACGGCCCGCCAATCGTTTCGTGGCCGAGTTCGTGGGGAGTCCACCCATCAACATCCTCGATGTGACTGCTGTCAGCCCATCGGAGCCGGCCACCGCGATGTCCGCCTATCTCAAGGACCGTCTCAGCGCCGTTGGAGCCGTGGGCTCTATCGGCATCAGGCCGGAGGCACTTCACATCAGTGAAACCGGCACCACGGTTCCGGCAGGGGTCTTCGCGATCGAGGGCATCGTGTCGGGCATCTTGCCGACGGGCGGCAACTGGATACTCGAACTGCAATGCGCCGATGCAACGCTGTTCCTGACCACGCATGAGCCACCGGAGACGGCGTTGGGGACCTCCGTCACGGTCTGGGCCAAGCCCAAAGCACTGCACGTGTTCGACCAGGCCGGTCGGCGGATCGAGGAGGCCGATCGCCTGCTTCGGCCCGAAAGGAAGACGGCGTCGGCGCCCTCGCTGAAAGAGGTGGCCGCTTCCACCGGATGACCCCCGCCAGCGCGGATGTCGACTTCTAACCAAACCGCAGATGCGGAAACAAGCGCCCCAAGGGCGTGCCCACGAGGAGGAATGCGTGACCAATTCAATGAAACTTCTGCTGATGAGCGTCGGTCTTGCTGCATTGGCGTTCCCGAGTGCCGCTCAGGATTTCGATCTCGACGCAATGATCGAAGCGGCGAAGGCAGAACCGCCGATCAATGTGTACGACAGCACCGGCAAGATTGTCGAAATGGCCAAGGACTTCGCTGAGAAGTATGGCCTGCAGGCCACGGGAACCAAGGCAAAGGCCTCAGAACAGCTCGAGCTGGTGCTTCGCGAGGCAATGGCGGGGAATGTGCAGGCCGACGTCGTGATCATCTCCGATGCTCCCGCGGCAATCGGGCAACTGGTTCCGCAGGGCTTCGCCGGCAGCTGGCTTGCTCCCGATATTGCCGACAAGGTCGATCCGGGCTATCGCGACCCTCTCGTCGTCGTGACCATGCCGGTTGTCT
Source organism: Devosia sp. (assembly GCA_036675975.1). GTDB lineage: Bacteria > Pseudomonadota > Alphaproteobacteria > Rhizobiales > Devosiaceae > Devosia. The sequence goes on from JAKFDU010000164.1 coordinate 23,064, forward strand.
GGGCCTACAATACCGAGCTGTACGACGCCTGTCCCATCGCCAACCTGTGGGAACTGACTGAGCCGGTGTGGAAGGGGCGGGTCGCCTTCGAGGATCCCCTTGGCAAGACGGTCTATACTGATTGGTTCAATCAGATGGAGGCGCACGGGGACTCGGAACTGGCCGCCGCTTACGAAGCTCATTTCGGCAAGCCGCTGGACACCGCGGTCGAGTCCGCGACGCGGACATTCATCAAGCAGTTGGCCGGCAACTCGCCCCTGATGACGACTTCCGACGACGCTGCTTCCGAAGCGGCGGCGGCTCCGGGACAGACCGAGCCCTTCATTGCCCTCGTGAGTGCGGCGAAGTTCCGTGAGAACGAGGCCAGCGGTTTCCACTTGGGCCTTTGCGAAGGATTGAAGCCCTGGCTGGGCTTCACCAATGCGGGCGTTGGACTGATCGCATCAGGCACAGACAGTCCCAACGCCGCTCGCCTCTTCTTGCGCTACGTGATGACGGAAGAAGGCATCGCTCCCCAGGCGCAGGACGGCAAGATGTCGTCGAACAAGGATGTGGGGCTTCCTGAAGCAGAGCCGTCGGGCATAGCCGACGCCTGGGATGAACTGCTCCCCTACAACATGTCCACCGTGCTCGCGGACTGGGAGACGCGGCAGGACTGGCAGGACTTTTGGCAGCTGAACTACGTGCGCTGATCCAGCGCGCTCAACCCTAACACCGCATCAGCGGGATCGCGGCCACCGGAAACGGGTGGCACATTGGAGGAGACTGAGATGAACAAGAAATACCTGCTGGTCGGCACTTGTCTTGCTGCGCTGGCGTTGCCCGCGGCAGCCCAGGAATTCAACCTCGACGCTCTTATCGAGGCCGCCAGGGCAGAGCCGCCAATCACCGTCTATGACAGCACCGGCAAGATCGTCGACATGGCGGAAGCCTTTGCCGCCAAGTACGGCGTGCAGGCGACGGGGCAGAAGGTCTCGGCAAACAGCCAGCTGGAGATGATCATCCGGGAGAACCAGGCGAGCAATGTCGTGGGCGACGTGGTGATGATCACCGACGCGCCCGCTGCGCTGTCTCAGCTCATTCCCCAGGGCTTCGTGGAAAGTTGGGTTCCCAATGACCTGGCCGAGAAGATACCGCCGGAATTCCGCAACCCGCTGACGATTTCGACGAATGCGAACGTGTGGACCTACAACACCGAGGTCAACGAGAGCTGCCCTGTCGCCAACGTCTGGGAACTGACCGAACCCGAATGGAAGGGTAAAGTCGCTTTCGTCGATCCGCTGACGAAGGGCACCTACACCGACTGGTTCAACCAGATGGAAAAGCATGGCGATGCCGAGTTGGCCGCTGCCTACAAGGAGCACTTCGGGACCGACCTCGATACCAGTTCCGAAAGCGCCACCAGGCAGTGGTTGACGGCATTCGCCGCAAACGCCCCGCTACTGACCGACGGCGATGATCCCGCCTCCGAAGCTGTGGGGGCACCAGGCCAGGCCGAGCCATTCTTCGGGCTCATGAGCTCTGCCAAGTTCCGCGACAACGAGGACAAGGGTTACAAGCTCGGTCTGTGTGCCGACATCAAGCCCTGGGTCGGCTGGACCTACAACAAGCTGGCCCTCATCTCTTCCAAAACCGATAGTCCGAACGCTGCCCGTCTGTTCGTGCACTACGTGCTGACCGAGGAAGGCATCGCCCCGCAGATGGCGGATGGCAAGATATCCACCAACTCCGAAGTCAAAATTCCAGCGGACGAGCCGTCGGGCATCGCCGAACATCTGGACGACCTATTCCCCTACGACTTCGCGACCGGTTTCGACGATTGGGAGACCCGCCAGGACTGGCAGGATCTCTGGACGATCAACTACTCGAAATAGCGGCGGACTCCACACGCCGTTATGGCGTTCCCCGTCGCCCGGGGGACGCCGCATCAACCTCATTTGGAAGTGTCATGACCTCTCTCAGTTTAGCGCCCGAAGCACAACGTCTTGCTGAATCGAGGAGGCTCATGGATATCGCAAAGGACGCCGCCGCCCTTGTTGGCGCACCGCTTCGCGCGGCGTTCCGTTCCACGATGGCGGTGGACTACAAGGTCGACCTGCATGACATCGTAACGGTGCATGACAAACAGTCAGAAGCGACAATTCGAGACTACATCCTCAGGATGGCGCCGGATTCGACCCTTCTCGGCGAGGAGGGCGGTAGCGTCGGCAATGGGCGTGTCCAATGGTTCGTGGATCCAATTGATGGCACATCCAACTTCGCCCGTGGTCTCGCCTTCTGGTGTGTATCCATCGGTGCAGTCATAGACGATCAGGTCGTAGCCGGTGTCATTTTTGATCCGGTGGCCGACCATCTGTTTTCCGCCGATCTCACCGGCGCCTGGTTGAACGGCCAGGAGCTCCGCTCCTTTGCCACTCCGAACGAGACTCACGCGACGCTGATCACGGGATATCCGGTAGCGCGGGATTTCCGACTGGACGGCAGGGAGACAGCCCTTTCGAGTTTTGGCGATCTAGCCGAGACCTTCTCTACTCTTCGCCGCCCTGGTAGCGCCGCGCTCAGCATTGCCCATGTCGCTGCCGGCTGGGCAGATGCTGCCGTCGGCTTTGGCTGCAACCCCTGGGATGTCACCGCCGCCGTATTGATCCTGAGGAACGCGGGCGGGAGCTATCGCCCGCTCCCATTGGGCAAGGTGGCGCCCGGGTCGCCCGCTCATCTTTGCCCTGGCTACGTCGCTACCGGTGCCGGAGCCAACTATCCGACTCTGGATCGCGTCGCTGATTACATCTCGGACCGACGGCAACTTACGCGCCGATAGACGCGAAACCTGACCAACAAAATGGACCATCAACAAATGACCGCAATATTGGCCGGATCAGCTCCCGCCGTTGACCTCGACGAGCGCGCGGAATTCCTGCGCGGGCTGGCCGCAAGTGCCGGTGCTCTGGCACGCGTCGGCTTCATCCGCCGCACCGAGAGCCAAATCGTCTATAAGGGGCCCCAGGACTTTCTGACGGAAACCGACTCTGCGGTGGAGAACCACATAAAATCGCAAATCGCTGCAGCCTTTCCCCAGGACGGCTTTCTGGGTGAGGAAACCGGCCCAACGATTTTGGGCGATAGCTTGTGGGTCGTTGACCCCATTGATGGAACGGCCAATTTCGCTCGCGCGATCCCTCACTTCTGCATCTCGATCGCTTTCGTTTCCGCCGGCCGAACGATGCTTGGCGCAATCTACAACCCGGCACTCGACGAGCTCTATGTGGCGAGGCGGGGCGGTGGGGCAGAACTGAATGGCGTTCCTATCAGGGTAGCCATGACCGCCGATCCGGCTATTGCCTGCGTGGAATTGGGCTGGTCCCGCCGGGTGCCGCAGGATGTGTATGTCGACACGCTGGAAAGACTGCTCAATTGTGGAGCCAATGTCAGGCGAGGCGCGTCCGGCGCCCTGGCCCTGGCCTACGTAGCCGATGGTCGCTCCGATTGTTATGCCGAGTTGCACATGCAGCCTTGGGATTGCCTGGCGGGACTGCTGCTGGTGGAGGAAGCGGGTGGTACCGTCGCGCCATTCCTTGAACGGAACGGCCTTTCCAGGGGAGGGGCGGTTTTAGCGGTGGCACCGGCGCTGGCAGACATTATGAGCGAAGCGACACGTATCGATCTGGGCCGGACATCCACGGGTGTCGGTGCCCGCGCCTGAGACGGCTTTTGTTGAAATCCAGAGCTTTGACATGAACTTCAATTCGCCTCGCTACGATCGGCCGCGTATCAGCCGGATACTTGAGAATGTCCCGCCCTATGGAGTTGATGTGTTCATAAGCGGGAGCGACGGCGCGAGCGACGTTGAGCTTTTGCAAGCCAATGGCATAACGACTGTTGTAAACTGTGCGGTGAATTTGGACTTCAACTTTGTGACCGACACTCAGGTGGAAGCCAGCCAGAGCCAGGTCCGTCATGGCTCAGGGACTATTCGCTATTACAAGCTCGGCCTCATCGACGGTCCGGGCAATCCAGAGACGATGATGTTGGCGGGCTATTACCTTCTGCAGGGGGCATTCCAGCAAATTCTGCCGGACAGGGCCTCCTACCCGCGGCGCGACCGCGGCAACGTCCTTGTCAATTGCCGAGGCGGTCGAAGTCGCTCAGTTGTCCTGGTGTCCCTGTTTCTGCATCACACCGTGCCAGATCGCTTCCCCACGCTGGATGAAGCACTGAACCACGTGCGCACGCAGCGCGAATTGCGGCCGGATGAATGGTTCGAGGCACCCAAACCCGTACTGATCGAGGCGGCCCGTAGAGCGTCCACGTGGATAAACCACATTGAGGCCGATCTGCAGCGAGTGCGCTGATGCGTCTCGCAGTAATCGCCGACCCGCACTTGCACGACACCTCATATGATCCGCGCGGCGACGGTTCGGGGGCATTTCGGACCCTTGCGGAAACAGTGGGCTCAACCCGCGTTTTCAACGAAAGCATGCCGGCATTTCGCGCCGCCCTTGATGACATTGTTCATAGAGGCATTTCGTACGTCATCCTGGTCGGAGACCTGACGGACGACGGCCAGGACTACGCCGTTGCGTGCGCCCGCGGCATTCTGAGCGAGTACGAAAGCCGCCATGGCCTGCGGTTCTTCGCCTGTGTCGGCAACCACGATCTATTTGCGATCAGGGGTCGCCACCACAGGAAGGCGTTCCTGCGCCCCGATGGCTCCAGCTATCAAGTGGGCAGCGACCCCAACGACCGGGTCGATGTGACTTCCGATGCCATGCATTGCGGCGGGTATCGTGAGTTCATTGCGGCCTTCGCAAACTTGGGATTCATGCGCCAGGACAGCGATCTCTTGTGGGAAACGCCATTCGGAACTGAGGATGAGCCGGGGTCACGCATCGCCGAACTATCAGGCTCGGGCAGCGGGCAGGGTGGTTCGATGTTTGACGCATCGTATCTGGTCGAACCAATGGAGGGCCTATGGTTGCTCTCGCTGGATGCAAATGTCTGGATCGAAGATCCAAGTGTCCCTGCCGGTGCTATCGATCGCTGTGAAGCCGGGTGGAACGCGGCCTTGCGGCACAAGCCTTACCTGCTCGGCTGGCTGTCTTCGGTGGTGGCAAGGTCCAAGGCATCAGGCAAACGGCTCGTCGTGTTCTCGCATTATCCAGTGCTGTCTCCGCTCGACGGTGACCCCGCACAAGAACGTGCGTTCCTTGGCGAGACCGACTTTTTGGCCAGAATGCCTTCGACAGCCACCAGTCAGATCATTGCCGCGACAGGCGCACGATTGCATTTCAGCGGACACTGGCACGTTGATGGGGTCTCCCAACTTGGAGAACTGGTCAATGTTGCCGTGCCCTCGCTTGTTGCGCTGCCAGCGGCGTACAAGATCGTCCGGCTTGAGCGAGATCGCGCCGATATCGAAACAATCCCTCTTGGGGATGTGCCCGGATTCGACATCGCTTGGACGTCGTATACGCGCGAGCTGGCGCTCGCCGGCGCTGCTAACGCCGCGGTCATTGCGGTTGAGAACTATGCCGACTTCCTCAGCGAACAACAGGGCAGACTTGCCGTCGAGCGCTATCTCGGACGCGAATGGCCCCGAGATCTCGTGCAGACGTTTTCGACGTCTACTCTTGCCGATCTGGCCGCGCCATTTGGTCTGGATATGGGCGCCTGGAGTGCCCGACCCATGCAGGAGGTGGTTGGTGACTGGTACCGCCTGCGCCGAGCCGGTCCCCTGGCGCACCAACAGATCGGCGAGCCCCGCCTGAATATCTACCGGAGCCTGGCAAATCTCTATGCCGAGGCTGATTTCCCCGCCGGTAGCGCCGCAGCCTGGTTTCGACTCTTCATGCTGATGATGGGGACCTACCTTGCCGACCGCAAAACCAGCTTCTCTGTTCAGCTGGCCGACGGAACCCTCACTCCCCAGAACGGGGCGCCCTTGGGCGAACAGACCGCCGCCACACGGGAACCGGATGGAAGCTGATGGTCTCGTTCGCAGAGGCAGTCGAGCCATCCGATGCCAACAGCGAGGCAATGTGCTCGGCGATAGCGCCAAGCGGCTGGCGGAATGTCGTAAGATTGTAGGCGATCCATGCCGCTTGATCGATGTCATCGAAGCCGATGATGCTCAACTCGTCCGGCACCATGATGCCGAACTCGTCGCGAGCAACGTCCATGCAACCCATGGCAAGCAGGTCCGTGATGCAGAAGATGCCGTCGGGCGTAGTGGCTCGGCCAAAAAGCTGCCGAGCAGCCTCTGCACCGGTGGCGTAACCGGTGGGCCCCGTACGCATTATCTGTACGTCTCGCCCATCCTCTTGCGCTGCTGCAATGAATGCGGTTTCGCGCGCCATCAGACTTGGGGTGCCGGCCGTGGAGCTTACGATGGCAAGCCTCGCGCAGCCGGCTCTCTTGAGAAGTTGGTAGGCCTCTCGTCCAGCTGGGCCGTTTTGGACGACGATATTGGTCGGGCCGCTCAACTGGTCGTCACGGTTGATCAGGATGACCCGCTGACCATTGGACAGGCAGGTAGCGATCAGGGATGGTGAAGGCGTGCCGGAAAGGACAATCACCGCCTCCGCACGATAGTTCACCGTTTGCCGCATCGCGGCCGCAACCTCCTCGGCACTGCCGACCGTATTGATGAGCATCGCGATCTTGCCCACGGACTGCAGCTTCTTGGTCACGATGTCGATCATCTGGGCCTGATACGGCGTCGAGACGTCGGAAACCACCAGGCAGACAATATTGCTTCTCTCATGGGAGAGACCGCGGGCCAGGTGATTGACATGATAGCCGAGGGTTTCTGCAGCCTGCAGGACCTTCTTCCGGGTTCCCTCGGACACACTTGCTCCGTCGGTGAACGTGCGGGAGACAGCAGACCTCGATACGCCAGCGAGTTTGGCCACCTCTTCCGCCGTAACGAAACTTCGCTCGCGCATTTCCATTGGAGCACTCTAGATTTGCACCGCTGTGCAGTTGTGCCTGTGCGGTCGTTAGCAGGCAAGGTCAGACAAAAGCTACGAAATTCCCAACCAGGAATCAACTTTAGTTCTTGACCGATAACAGTCACGAGAGCAATGTTGCACGCGCGTGCAAATCTCGGGTTGGCCCAGCGCTGCGAGAGTAGATCCCATGACATCCACCATACAATTGATAGACCTGCTCGGCGCTGGAGCACTTCTGATATGGGGGTTGCGCCTCATCAAAACAGGAGTTCTGAGGGCATTCGGGGCGTCTCTCAGGCAGTGGATCCGGCGGGGTACGGGAAACAGGGTAAGCGCGGCCTTCGCAGGGCTTCTGGCGACCATCGCGATGCAATCCAGTACTGCCACCGCCGTTGTCACTGCTTCTTTCGCCGGTCGTGGCCTCGTCGATCCTAAGATGGCCCAGGCGGTGATGCTGGGCGCCAATGTTGGAACCGCCATAGCGGCACTGGTGCTCTCCCTGGACGTTCACTGGTTTGGATCGGCCATGATCCTCGTGGGCGTGATAATCAGTACGAGAAGCAAATTGGCGTCGGGGAAGGGTGTCGGACGGGCGTTGCTCGGTCTGGGATTGATGCTGATGGCCCTTCGCCTCATGGCGAATGTGACCGAACCCTTGCGCGGGTCAGAGGTGGTTATCAATCTGCTGGCGGCGCTGGGCGATGCGCCTGTCCTGGCGGTGATCTTCGCAGCGTTTCTGGCGTTCATTTCGTCATCGAGCCTGGCCGTTGTGCTCTTTGCTTCGCTCCTGTTTCAGGGCGGGGTCATCTCCCCCTTGCTCGTGGTTTTCCTGGTCGCCGGGGCAAACCTGGGAGGCGCCGTGCCGCCCTGGCTGGCGGTGTTCAATGACGGCCCGGAAGCCAGGCGCCTTGCAACGGCCAATCTGGTCGTGCGGGCTGTGGGATCAGTTGTGTTGACACTCGTTGCGCCACCGCTCGCCCAGGCCATGACAGAGACTCTTCCTGACGTTGGCATGATTGCCGTCGTGATCCACCTGACCTTCAACATCGCGTTGCTTCTGGTGTTCCTGCCTGTTGTGGGCCCGGTCTACCACCTGACGGGAATGCTGTTGCCCAAGGCAAAGTCCTCGGAAATCTCCGGCAGCTATCTCGATGAGACTGCACTCTCTATTCCCGCGCTCGCGCTGGTCGGCGCGGTTCGTGAAGCGCTTAGGGTGGGGGACCTCGTCAAGCAGATGCTCGAAGCTTGCCTGCGCGGCTTGATCGGCAACGATCCCGAACTGCGGGTCCACCTGTCGGGGCTTGAAGACCAGGTCGATGCGTCGCAGGAGGCGATCAAGTTCTACTTGGCAAAGCTAAACCCCGCCGAACTCGAGGAGGAGGACCGCCGGCGTTCGGACGAGATCGTTGCATACGCGATCAACCTCGAACATGCGGGCGACATTATCCACATGGGATTGTGCGAGCTCGCCATGAAGAAGTCCGCGGGTCACTTGTCCTTTTCCTCGGAGGGCTTGGCGGAGCTGAGAGCTCTCTTCGAGAAAACCCTGGAAAACCTCCAGCTTTCACAGTCCGTGTTCCTGACCAGGGACGAAGAACTGGCCACGCGCCTGGCCCTCGCGAAAGTCGAGATCAGGCGCCTTGAAGCCGAATCCTCGACGCAGCATCTCCAGCGCGTGCGGGAGCGGCGTACCGAAGCTTTGGAAACGAGTTCGCTGCACCTCGATATGCTGCGCGACTTGAAGCGCATCAACGCCCATCTGGCCTCGGTCGCCGCATCAGTGCTGGAGGCCGCAGGACGAACAAGCGCCAGCCGACTGTTGCCTCCCCAAGAACTGACAGTGCCGTAGAGTACCTCTGTCACGGGTGTGCTCGGCATGTGCACGCTCGTCAAACTGGCCGGACTTGCTGGTCCAATGCCTCACGATAAGCCATCCCGGCCCAGGCCGAGTGGAAGAACCAGAACGGCAGTTCGGCTTTTAGGAACAAGGGGATGCCGAAAGGGGCCACTTTTCTCTGCCGGCAACCTGGACGGCTCAGACTATCCCCGGCTTGGCGCTGCAAATGCTATGGTTTGCTGAAGTCCTCGTCCGGATCGGTTCCGAACCGTGAGTACGCCGCCGCTGCGTTCGACAATTTCCGCGGCGAGGGCGAGGCCCAGGCCTGCGCCTGGAACGGTTTGCAGGCGGCCGGGTTCTGCGCGAAAGAATGGTTCGAAGACGCGCGCCAGCAGGTCATCGGGAATGCCGGGGCCCTCATCCAGGATCGTGATCGTGATGGTTCCGCCATCGCGGCGCAACTCGGCCAGGGCGGAGCGCCCATGGGTGGCGGCGTTGATCAGCAGATTGCGCAGCGCGCGGCGCATGGCCAGGGGCGGCAGCGGCAGGCTGACCTTGTCGATCATGCCGAGTTCGAGGGCATAGCCTTGGGCGACGAGGTCCTGGACCTCACCCCGCAGCATGTCGTCCAGCGCCACGTTCTCGCGCCGGGCCTGGCTTACTTCCTCGCGAACCAGGCCGATCGCACTATCGGCAATCCGTTCGAGCTCGTCGATGTCCTTGAGCCAGGAGGCCCGTTCTTCGTCACTGAGAAACTCAGCCCTTAGGCGCATGCGCGTCATTGGTGTCCTGAAATCATGGCCAGCGGCGGCTACTAGGCGCATGCGGCTTTCCATGGCGCCGCTGAGACGGGCGGACAGCCTGTTCAGCATCATCGCGGTCTCGATGGTTTCGCGACTGCCGGTTTCGGGGATGTGGGGCAGTATGCCGTCGGGACCTACGGTGCCGACCGCGCTTTCCAGCACTGCAAAGGGCCTGGTAACCCGGTACGCCATGATCAGCGACACCACGATGACGCATGCGACGACGAGGCCCATCCAGGCAGCCAGGATCACCCAGAAGTCCATTGGCGGGCGAAGGTCCCCTGGGAAGTCGACGGCGACGAGCGAACCGCCCACATTGACGACGGCGACAGGGCTGTTGGTCCGCGGATTGTCATAGACAGTGACGGGAAGGGTGATCCCGTCTTCCAGGAGTTGGTCCTGGATGGCCAGACTGAGATCGGTGCGCATCGGGCCCAGCTGCTCGATCTCGCTCTGCGTCATGTGAAGGAACGTCGAGCGGTCGGGATTGAGCACGCCATTGAGCGCGCGAATTTGAAATGCCACCGGTCCCACCATCCTTTCCGGCAGCGGATAGGAGATTGCCACGACGCTGGCCAAGGTCGTCACCGCCAGGATGAGACAGATGGCTCCAATCAGGATGGCGGCAATGCGGACCTGGAGCCTGGTCACGGCGCGCCCTCGATACGCTCGACCCGGGTCGCCAACTGGTAGCCGCCATTGCGGACAGTCTTGACGATACCCTCGCTGCCCGCGTCGCGAAATTTCCGACGAATGCGACTGATCAGGACGTCGATAGAGCGGTCGATGACGCTGACTTCGCGCCCTTGGGTCAGATCGAGCAATTGTTCGCGCGACAATATCCTGCCGGGCCGATCGAGCAGCACCTGCAGCAACTGGAATTCGGCGCCTGTCAGCTCCAAGCTTTGCCCGCTCGAATTGACCACCGTGCGTCCTGTTGGGTCGGCGATATACCCGGCAAAGCGGTAGCATTCGCGCGTGCCGAGCGTGGGCGCAGTTTCCCCGGCGCGGCGCAGCACCGCCCGGATACGGGCCACCAGTTCGCGCGGGCTGAAGGGCTTGCCGATATAGTCGTCAGCGCCCAGCTCCAGCCCCACGATCCGGTCCACCTCTTCCTTGAGCGCGGTGACGAGGATGATGCAGATGCCCGGATTGCGACTGCGCAGACCCCGGCAGACATCCAGGCCCGACCCGTCCGGCAACATGACGTCGAGAATGACGAGATCGAAATGGCCATCGGCCATTCGCTCGTCGAATTCGGCACGGCTTCCCGCCGCGGCAACCCGAAAGCCCTGCTCGGTGAGAAAGCGGCTCAGCAGACGGCGTATCTCAGGGTCGTCGTCGACCACCAGAATGCTTGCGACCATCATGGCCTCCTTGGGGCCATAGATAGCCGGGCCTCAGCATTCGTCCAGTGCGAAGGTGTTACTCAATGTTGCTGGAGGGCTTGCCGCAACACGGGGCAAGAAGATTCCTGCGGCAAGAAACATTGAGCAATGAAACGTTGTCAGCGAGCAACGTGCGGGCGTCACAGAGGGAAGGTCCTTCCGGGAGGTTTCCGTGCTGCGTTCGCCGACGTCCATTCTCCTAGTCTTTGCGCTTGCCGGCTGTACGACCCTGGGTCCGGCATACAATGCCCCGGTCATCAGTGCTGCCGCGACCTACGGCGCCCGTGCTGCCGGAGCCAAGACCATCACCGCGCAGGTGCAGTGGTGGCGTGCTTTCAACGATGCCAGGCTCAACCAACTGGTCGAGGCGGGGTTGGCGCAGAACCTCACGGTCGCGCAGGCCGTGGAGCGGGTCGTCGCCGCCCGGGCGAGCGCTGTCTCCAGCGGCCTCAACAATCTGCCGTCCGGAACAACCCTGGCAGAAGGTTCGGCGAGCGGCAGCGGGTCCAGTTCTGTCCAGTACAATGCATCCGGCAACGCATCGCTGAGCTGGGAAATCGATCTCTTCGGCGGGCTGGCAAGGCAGCGCGAGGCGGCGCGAGCCACACTGGACGCAGCGATCGAGGAGGCCAACGGAGCCCGGCTGTCTCTGATCGGCGACATTGCCCGGAATTACCTGCAGGCCCGCGGCTATCAGGATCGGCTCCATATCGCGCGTTCGACCCTCGAGGCGCAGAACCGCACGCTGAACGTCACCCAGCAGCAGAACGAAGCCGGGCTCACCAGCAATCTCGATCTGGCCCAGTTGCAGGGTGACGTCAGCACCACGGCAGCCTCGATCCCGACGCTCGAAATCGCGTTGAGCGCGGCCATCCACCGCCTGGGCGTGTTGCTGGGGCAAGAGCCGAAGGCCCTGCAAGGCATGTTTAACGACGGATCGCAAATCCCGCGCCTCAACGCGTCGGTCGCTCCGGGTGTTCCCGCCGACCTGATGCGCGACCGGCCCGATATCCGGCAGGCCGAGCGGCGGCTGGCGGCGGCAACTGCCGAAATCGGCGTCGCCGAAGCCGATCTGTACCCGAGCCTGTCGCTGTCAGGAAATCTGTCGGTCTCGACCGCCACGAACTGGTCCATCGGGCCGGCACTGAGCCTGCCGGTTTTCAATCGCGGGCAGCTCAAGCAGACCGTGCTGATCGAAGAGTCGCAGGCCCGCGAAACCTATCTGGCCTATCGTCAGACGGTGCTCGAAGCTGTCGAAGAGGTTGAGAACGCGCTGGTCGGTCTCTCCAGGCAGCAGGCGCGACGCGGCCAGCTGGCCAATAGCTATACCAGCTACGCCCAGGCGACCGGGCTTGCCAATGAACGCTATGCCGCCGGTGAAACCACCCTGCTGACATTGCTGACAGCCCAGCGCTCCCTCTATTCGGCACGCGACTCCCTGGCACAGAGCACCGTGGAAGTCGGCGTCCAATATATCGCCCTCAGCCTCGCCCTTGGCGGCGGCTGGGACATGGCAGCGCGTTGATCAAGGGCATGAAAATGAACAGGTTCGCACATCCGCTTCTCCTGGCGCTGCTCGTTTCGACGGCAGCACTTCCCGCCCTGGCGCAGCCGGCTGGTGGTCCACCGCCTGGCATGGGCATGCCCGGCATGGGCGCCATGGGCGCCATGGGCCCCACCGAGGTGGGCATCGTCACCCTCCAGCCCGAGGCCGCTCCGATCACCACGGTATTGCCCGGCCGGGTCGTCGCATCCGCAACCGCGGACGTTCGCCCACAGGTCGGTGGGGTGGTGACCGAAGTTTTCGTCCGCGAAGGCCAGCAGATTGCTGCCGGCGCCACGATCGCCACCATTGACCCCTCAACCTATGAGGCAGACGTCGCCGTGGCCGAGGCTTCGGTGGCAAGCGCTGAGGCACAACTGCCGACCACCCAGGCCAAAGTCGACCGCTACACCGCGTTGGTAACCTCGGGCGGCATCAGCCAGGCCGAACTGGACACCGCCCAGGTCGAACTGGCCCAGGCCAGGGCCTCGCTTGCCGGAGCGGAAGCACAACTGACGGTCGCCAAACTGACCCTGGAGCGCTCGACCATCACCGCCCCGATTTCGGGCATTGTCGGCGCCGTCAATGTCCAGGTCGGCTCGCTACTGACGGCCAACCAGGCCGATGGCCTGACCACAATCCGGCAGGTCGATCCGGTGGACGTCACCCTGGTCGAAAGCAGCGCCAACCTGCTGACCTCCCGGCAGGCCATGCAGGGCCGTGAACCCGCTCCCGATGCGCCCCAGCCACCGCGCCCGACAGTGACGCTGACGCTCGAGGATGGCACCACCTATGAGCAGGAGGGCAGCATTGCCAGCATGGACCTGGTCGTAAGCGAGACCACGGGCACATTCACGCTGCGCGCCAGCATGCCCAACCCCCGGCGCGTGCTCCTGCCCGGCATGTTCGTGCGGGCGACCATCAGTTTCGGCGAGCAGGACGGCGTCTTTCTCGTCCCGCAACGGGCCGTGACATTCAATGCCAACGGCAAGCCCACCGCCTATTTTGTCGGCGCCAACAACAAGGTTGAGCAGCGCGAGCTGACAGCCGAGCGCGTCGTCAACAATTCCTGGGTCGTCACAACAGGTGTCGCAGGAGGGGATCGGCTGATCGTCGATGGCCTGCAGAAGATTCAGGTGGGCGGCGAAGTGAGCCCCTTGGAAGTCACTATCGACGCCAGCGGCGTCATCCATCAGGACCCGCCCCAAGCGCTTCCCCAGGGCGGCGAGATGCCGGCAGGGGCTCCTCCTGCAGGGTTCACGCCTCCGTCCGGTGCCGCACCGGCGGGGGCAGCGTCTGAGACCGACGCGGCGGCCACTCCCGCCCCACAGGGGAGCAACTAATGTCCGTTCTCGACACGCAGTCCACCGCGGGGACGGCTTTGCCGAAGCGCCGCTCGCTGGCCAGTTTCTTCATCGCCCGTCCGGTATTCGCCATCGTTCTGGCGATCGTCACCTGCCTTGCTGGCGCTGTGGGCATCTACTCGTTGCCCATCTCGCAATATCCCGAGATCGCCCCCACCACGATCAGCGTCAGGGCATCCTATTCCGGCGCCAGCGCGGAGGCGGTCGAGAACTCGGTGACGACAGACATCGAGTCGGCGATGACCGGGTTCACCGACCTGCTCTATATGGAAAGCTCATCCTCCACCGGGTCTGCCAGCGTTACCCTGACGTTCGGCAATACGATCGACGCCGACATCGCCCAGGTGCAGGTCCAGAACAAGCTGGCGCTGGTCGAGAGCCGGCTGCCCGATGCTGTTCAGCAGGCGGGCCTGACGGTCAACCGTTCCGGCAGCAGCATCCTGATGATCGGCAACATCATCTCCAACGACGGACGCTACACGTCGGACGAGCTGGCCGACATCATGAGCACCACGATTGAACCTGTCATCGAGCAGGTCGAAGGCGTGGGCGGCATTCAATCCTTCGGCTCGGGCTATGCGATGCGCATCTGGCTCGATCCGTTGTCACTGGCACAGTATCGCCTGACGCCAGGCGATGTAACGGCGGCTATCCAGCAGCAGAATGTCCAGGTTTCGGTCGGTACGCTGGGCGCCTCCCCCAACACATCCGGGCAGCAACTGCGCGCCACGATCACCGCGCAAACGCAGCTGCGGACCGCCGCAGAGTTCGAAAACATCATCCTGGTTTCCGGCAGCGACGGGGCCACAGTTCGGCTGCGCGATGTCGCACGCGTCGAGTTGGGGCTCGAGTCCTACGGTCAGGAAACATCCTACAACGGTGTCCCCGCAGCAGGCTTCGGTGTGCAACTGGCTAGTGGCGCCAATGCCATCAACACCGCCGACAGCGTACATGACGCGCTCGACGGCCTGGCCGGCGCTCTCCCCGATGGCGTGGAGGTCGTCTATTCCTACGAGACCACGCCCTTCGTGGAACTGTCGATCGAAAAGGTGGTTCACACGCTGATCGAGGCGATCGCCCTGGTCTTTGTGGTCCTATTGTTGTTCCTGCAAAACTGGCGCGCCACGCTGATCCCGATGATCGCCGTGCCGGTCGTGATGCTCGGCACCTTCGGCATCCTGGCGGGGCTCGGCTATTCCATCAATACGCTGACCATGTTCGCCATGGTGCTGGCGATCGGCCTGTTGGTCGACGACGCCATCGTCGTGGTCGAGAATGTCGAACGCGTGATGAGCGAGGAGCATATCTCCGCCCGAGAGGCGACCGAGAAGTCCATGGGTCAGATCACCGGCGCGGTAATCGGCATAGCCGCCGTGCTCACCGCGGTCTTCATCCCCATGGCGTTCTTTTCGGGATCGGTCGGCGTCATCTACCGCCAGTTCTCGGTGACCATCGCTTCGGCCATGATCCTGTCGGCCATCGTCGCCATCGTGCTCACGCCGGCGCTGTGCGTGCTGATGCTGAAGCCGCATGATCCGGACGGCAAACCCCGGTTCAACCTGTTTGGCTGGTTCAATACCGGCTTTGCCAAGCTCACCGGCGGCTATGTTGGGACCGTCGGCTATGTGATCCGGCGGCCGTTACGCGTGCTGGTACTGTTTGCGGGCCTGCTTGGTGGCGCCTACTGGCTCTACAACCAGCTGCCCAGCTCCTTCCTGCCCGAGGAGGATCAGGGTGTGCTGATGACCATCATCAATCTGCCTGAGGGAGCCAATGCCGCCCGCACGCAGGCCGTGATGGACATCGTCGAGCACTATTACCTCACCGAGGAGGCCGACGCGGTCGAAAGCGTATTCATGACGCTTGGTTTCAGCATCGGCGGCGGCGGTGGCGAGAACAGCGCCATGGGCTTCATCAGGCTCAAGGATTTTGGCGAACGGACCGACGAGCGCCTGTCGGCCTCCGCCGTTTCCCAGCGGGCGCTGATGTACTTTTCGCAGATCCGCGATGCCCAGGTCTTTGCGCTCGCCCCACCTGCCATCCAGGGCCTCGGCTCCTCGAACGGCTTCGAAATGGTGTTGCTCGATCAGTCCAACAATGGTCCGGAAGCATTGGGCGAAGCCAGCAATGAACTGGCGCGGCTGGCCGGCCAGACCGCCGAAGTCACCAATGTGCGCGGCAATACCGGCGATCTCGACAGCCAGCTCAAGGTTGTTATCGACCAGGAAAAGGCTGGCGCGCTCGGCATCGACCTGTCCTCGGCCAATGCTGTGCTCAGCGTCGCCTTCGCCGGCACCAGCGTCAACGACTTCATTTACAAGGGCGAGATCAAGCCGGTCATGGTGCAGGGTGAAGCCGAATACCGGATGCAGCCCGACGACATCAAGAGCTGGTTCGCCAAGAACAAGAACGGGGAAATGGTGCCCTTCTCGTCTTTTGCGACGACCCAATGGGAACAGGGCGCCGCGTCGCTGTTCCGGTTCAACAGCATCCCGTCGGTATCGATGAGCGGCACCAATGCGGCGGGCGTATCGTCCGGCGCGGCGATGGACAAGATGGAAGAGCTGGTCGCCAGCATGGACGGCGGCTACGGCGTCGCCTGGTCGGGCCTGTCCTATCAGGAGCGACTCTCCGGCTCCCAGGCAATCCTGCTCTATGCCGTCTCCATTCTCGTGGTGTTCCTCTGCCTAGCCGCCCTCTACGAGAGCTGGACCATCCCGGTCTCGGTCATCCTCGCCGTACCGGTGGGCGTCGCGGGAGCCCTGCTGGCCGCCTACATCTTCGGCCAGAGCAACGACGTCTACTTCAAGGTCGGCCTGCTGACGACCATGGGGCTGGCGGCCAAGAACGCGATCCTGATCGTGGAGTTTGCCCGCGATCTGCGGGCACAGGGCATGACCGTGATCGAGGCCGTCCTCGGCGCCGCCCGCCTGCGCCTCCGCCCTATCGTGATGACCTCGGTCGCATTCCTCCTCGGCGTGCTGCCCTTGGCCTTGGCAACGGGCGCAGGCTCCGGTGCACAAAATGCCATCGGCATCGGCGTCGTGGGCGGCACCCTGGCCGGTACCTTGCTCGGCATCTTCTTCGTTCCGGTCTTCTTCGTCCTCATCGGCAGGGCGTGGGCGAAGACTTGAACGAGGACTGGGCAGCTCGAGCGCGCTGCCCAGTCCGCCCACGCGGGCCATGGGTAACCGCTGTGACAAACTGAAACGGCCGGAATGGGGTATGTAGCCGCCGGTTTGACCTTTTAGGGCCCAGGTTTTCCTAGTCATTCCCCCCGCCAGACTGGAACCACCAGGTGATGGTGGCGCGAAGTGGCGCTACGACTTGTCCGGAATTGTGTGACGCTGAGCCAAGTCGGTCGAGCGTGACCTGTCCACCCAGATCCTGACCCGTGCTGGGCTGGTCGAGAAGCTCAACCAGGTGTTGCCCCTCGATAAGCGGCACCGCCATTTCATCGGTAAAGGCATGACCGCTGAGCGCCACCGGCACCATGAGCCCGCCGGTGGGCAGGCGCAGGCTCACAAGGCCGCTTTCGGTGTCATGCGTCAGTTCGGCGCTGCACACCGACTCCCGGATCGCCTCAAGCCCGCCGGGCAGGTCGATCGAGCCCGCGCGTTCGAAGCGGTAGGGGGCGGCAGGACTGGGCGGCGAGATGACAACGCCCTGACCCACGTCGCGCACCGACAGGGTGCCGGCGGCGCAGTCGCCGGTCCTCGCGGCCGACCAGTTGCCGAAGCGCTTGCTCTCGAGGGTGTCGGCAAAGGCCTGCCCCATCACCATCATCTCCTGGCTGAAGCGCATCGAGGTCAGCATCTGGCAGGCCTGGTCGCCAAGACAGGCAGCCATCGCGGCTTCCATTTCCTCAAGGCCCGCCGGGATTAGCGGATTGGCACCTCCCGCTCCACCCACGCCCGCTACTGGGACGATGGGAACGCCGCCATTGCCAACATCGACCATGCGCAATTGCAGGGCGATGCTACGCGTCGCATCGAGCGCTGCCCATTCTACGCCGTTGGGCAGGTCGGTGCGGCCGCTGCCCGACAGCTCGATTTCAAGCCACAACGTTCCGGTATTGGCGCCGGCAAACGCATCCTGCGCCTTGGGTGCTGGCAGAAGAACGAAAAGGCCGAGGGTCAGGCCTGAAAGGGCCAGCAGCGATTGCCGGCGCAGTCGGCGCATGCGGTAGGTCATTTTGTGATCCGGAAAGAAAAGTGGCGGCCGGGTCACCGGCCGCCGAGGGTCAGAATGTAAAGGCCACGTTGCCCTTGACGGCATGGCTCTGATTGGCGCCCGACAGGACACCGTTATAGTGCGCGCCAATGGTGGCGCCGTTGGTCATCTGCCAGTCGAGACCGCCCTCGAGCAGCAGGCTGTCACGCGCGGCCGGTGCGCCGGCCACGGTGAAGGCGCTGCCGCCGCTGGCAAAAGCCAGGTCGCGGGTCGGTGCGCCCTGGTCAAAGGCGTGTTGCCAGGCGACGCCCGCACTGGCCGTCAGCGTACCCGTTTCGCTCACGTGAACATCATGGGCGCCGCGCACCCCGATGGTGGTGTAGGTGGTGCCGTGGGTCAGCGCGGCGGCCGTGAGCGCGGCGGGCCCCCCAACCTCGGTGAAACCATCGGCGGCGACGGCCACATGCGCGATGCCGGCGAAAGGTTCGATGACGGTCGA
Source organism: Devosia sp. (assembly GCA_036675975.1). GTDB lineage: Bacteria > Pseudomonadota > Alphaproteobacteria > Rhizobiales > Devosiaceae > Devosia. The sequence continues at coordinate 41,618 of JAKFDU010000164.1, forward strand.
GCCCACCATGATGCTATAGCCGGCCTCGCCGAAGACCTGGGCGGTGCGGGCGCCATAGTTGGCGGTGAGCGTATCGGTGAAGCCGCCGATCGTGACCTGGCGCGTAGTATTGACCGCGTTCCAGGCATAGGCGGCGCCGCCACGCAGGGATAGCGCGCCGATCTCGGCAGCGCCATAGGTTGCCAAATGAATGCTGCTTATGTCGGCCGCGCCGGGACCCGCCGCGCTGTCCATATGCGTGCCTGAATAGCCGCCGGCGACGCCGACCTTGAATCCGTCGGCGTGGTCCGCCTCGAGTCCGAACAGAATACCGCCCGTACCGGCGCTGACGCGCGAGGCATTGCCATCGCCTTCGATACGCTGCAGCCCACCCAGGCCGCCGCTCCAGATCGACAGGTTCCAGGCATCGGCAGCGACGACGTCGTCGGCAGCGCTGGCTGTGTCGAGATCGCTGAGGACACCATTCGACAGCCCGCCGCGCAGGCGCTCCAGCAGCGCATCGCGGACCAGTTGGGCGTTCTGCGTCAGCACCGTCGCCTGGCTGGCGTGGATTTCGCCCGAGAGGCTGTCAAAGCCGGCCCGTGCGCCATCCTCCGTTTGCGCGACCAGCGCATCATGAACCGCATTGCCGGCGCCAAGCGCCTCGGCGGCCGGCGCCACGGCCCGCTGGTTGAGCGTCAGCCCGTCGATGTCGGCGAAGGAGCGCGTGCTGCGGGAGAGGTTGAGCCAGACAGAATCGGCGTCGTAGGTCAGCTCTGGGGTCAGGAAGGCCAGGTCCGTGGTGACACTGGCAAAAGTGCCGGAAATGCCCTCTCCCGAGGTGACGATTCGATACGTCGTGGCCGCCGCATAGTTGCCGGCCGCAGCGCGGACGTCGACGGTACCGGCCAGCGCCACACTGGTGCCGGCCGACAGCAGATCGCTCTCGCCCTGGTCGTTGACGTCGACGCTGAGCACCGAGTCTGCATCCAAATCGATACGTCCCGTCGTCGAGAGCGAACCGATGTCGCCTGGGTTGGTGCCCGGCGCGATGGTGCCGCCGACGCTGGCGATACTCTGCAACGTCCCCAGGCCCCCCAGTGTAGCGCCAGCCAGGGCAAAGCCCTCTGCATCGCTGAAATCCCCATTGATGACCAGGGAGCCAACCTCGGCATATACCTCGCCATCGAAATTCACGCTGTCGCCGCCAAAGATCTGCGTCCCGGTGCCGCGCTTGCCGATCATGCCAAAGCCGATCACCTCGCCCTCGAACAGCGCATCGCCATTGTCGTAGCCGATGGAGGCCACATAGCTGGTGGTATCCAGCGACCCTTGGCCGAACAGGCCCGCCATATTTGACGTGTGCTGCAGCTCCAGCAGGGCGCCGCTGTCGATCTGCACATCCGAGAGTTGCGACAACGCCCCGGCCGAGGCCGCAATCAGCGTACCCTCGGCAATGTGAGTAAGGCCGGTATGCGAATTGGTGCCGTAGACTTCCAGCAGGCCGGCGCCGGATTTGGTATAGCCCAGCCCGGCGGTCCGTTCGGTGATGTTGCCGTAATAGCGGCCGATATCGCCTGAGGCCACGCTCAGCTCGCCATTATTGGAGGCGATGCCGGTCAGTTCGATGTCATTGGAGATGGAGACGCCTGATTCTATCATCAGGTTGCCCGCCGAGTAGAGCGTCACGTCACCGCTTCCCAGTGCGTTGTTGTCGCCGGCGACAACAGTGCCGTTGTTGAGGGCGGTGCCGCCGGAATAGGTGTTGGCGCTATTGAGGACGAGGGTACTTCCCCCCTCCTTCTGCAGCGTGCCGATGCCGCTGACCACGCCGTTCAGCGTCATGTTGGCGCCACCGACATTGATCACCACGGCCCCATCGGCATCGAGAACGATCGCATTGTTGATCGTGCGAGTGCCCGAATTGAAGAGAACCGTGTTCTCTTCCATGCGCAGCGCGCCGGTACCGAGCGCATTGTCGTGGCCGAGGTACAGAGAGCCCTCCGACAACGTGGTCGTGCCGCTATAGCCGCTATTGTCGCCAGTCAGGCGCAGCATGCCCCAGCCGGTCTTGGTAAGGTTGAACGCCCCCGAAATAACGCCGGACTGTTCGGCCGGGGCGACGTTCTGGAGGTTCCGATGCAGGATGGTGTCCTGCGTCAGCACCAGCGGGTTTGTGCCGTTCGCCCCTGCGTCATAGTCGATCACGGTCTGGGCTGCAGCCGGCGCCACGGCCATAACCGCACCGAGTGTCATGACCGATACGCCAGTCAGCCAGCGCATTGGCCGGTATGGGGTAGCGGATTGGCCTTGAAGCTCTGGGAGAACACGCATCCGGTCGATTCCTTTAAGACAGACAGTTGGAAAGGCAGCCGGGCGCGCACATCCCCTCGACGCGGCGCGCCCAGCTGCGATTGCCAAGGGAGCGAGCGGACTATCTTCAGGAATGGAGTGTCTGTCCCCGTGCGTTCAAACGGGGAGGGGGACGAAATAGCAAAGGCCCGGAGGGCCTAGGTCAATCCCGGCTGGCGAGGACCGAACTGCGGAACATGACGGCCATCAGATCCTGCTGGCGGCCCACGCCGGCCTTGCGAAAGATGTTGCGCATGTGAAAGGCCAGCGTGGTTGCCGAAATTTCCAGTTGTTGGGCGATTTCGTCAGTGCGCAGACCCCTGGCAATTGCGGCCGCGACCCGCGCCTCGGTGCGCGTCAGATTGAACAGTTTGCTCGCGAGGGCTTCCGACACCGGCGCGGGTGCACCTGTATCGATCAGGAACATTGCCGCGCAGGCACCAGCCGGTTGCGTCTTGTTCAGCGCGATGAACTGCACCAGCAGGGGGTGTGGATTGTCGTGACTGACAGCGATCAGGTCCGAATTCCTGCCACTGCTCACGGCCGCATCCAGCGCATTGCGCAGCTCACTGGATTGCGCCGTGCTCTGGGCCGCCAGCCGGCCATTGGCAAAGCTGATCCGGGTGCCCAGCATGGCTGCGGCCCGCCCATTCTGATGGAGCACTGTTTTGTGCGCATCGAACAGGACGACACCAAGGGCAATATGCTCGAGCGTCGTCGTGAGATCGTCCAGTCCCTTGCGTAGCATGGCGTCGACTGCAGCTACACGCTGGCTCTCGGCACTGGAATTAAGGCTGGCGCGAATGCGCACGACCTGGTCGAGACGGGACCGAACCGTGGCCAGCAGCAGGTCGAAGTCGATCGGCTTCGAAAGATAGTCGTCCGCTCCGGCGGTTTTGCCCTCAATGACGGCCAGCCGATCGGACAGCGCCGTCAGAAACAGGAACGGCACGTTGGCGAGTTCGGCCCTGGAAGCACGAACGCGTTTGAGCAGCTCGTATCCACCCATCCTCGGCATGGTAATGTCGCACAGGATCAGGTCCGGCCGCTGATCGGCCAGCAGCTCAAGCGCGGCCTGGCCATCGTCGGCCTCGATCACCGCATAGCCGGCGTCTGCCAATTCCTCGACGATGTTGGCGCGCAGTCGCGGCTCGTCCTCGACGCAGAGAATGAGGTGCGGCGCACCCGGTCGTGTCATGGGTGATCTCCCGCGGTAACGCGATGGGGCAATCGCAGGGTGAAGACGGAGCCGCGCCGCTGCCCCGGCGCCATGGTAATGTCCCCCCGATGCAGCCGGGCAATCTGGCGGGCGGTGTAGAGGCCGACGCCGTTGCCGGGCAGGCCCGTTGCCGTGCTGGCGCGAAAGAAGCGCTCGAAGATGCGCGGCTGCTCCTCCGTGGGAATGCCGACGCCCTGGTCCGCAATCGTCACCAGCAGGTCGCTGCCCTGAAGATGCGCGGTGATTTCGACGGGCTCGCCACCAGGCGAGTATTTGAGGGCATTGCCGATGAGAATGTCGAGGGCCTGATCGATCAGCAAGGCGTCGCATTCCGTCGGCTCGGTCAGCCTGAGATCCAGGCTGATCTGCCGGTCCGGCAACAGTTCGGCAAAGCGCGCACAGACATTGCGGATCAACTGGGTTAGCTCGACCGGCCGCAGCGCCAGCTCGAACTCTCCCGCATCGATGCGCTCGGCCGTCAGCGTAGCGTCCATCAGGCGCGCCAGGCCGGCCACTGCGCCGCGAATAGTCTGGGTGCGCTCGGCCAGTTCCGCTTCGTCCATGCGGCTGCCCCGGCGGAGAATGCGGTGGGTAGTTGAATCGATGATGGCCAGCGGCGTGCGGAACTGGTGCGATATGGTTGTGACGAAATCGCGATAGACCTCGCGCAGTTGCCGCTCCCGCTGCGCATCATACCGCTCGGTCACGTCGCGCACGATGACTATGCCACCTGTGACAACGCCATTGAGCCAAATCGGGTTGAGGACACGCTCGAAGTAAAACCCCTCGTTGCTCGCATGGGGGGCGAGATACAGCGCCCGGCCCTGCAGCACCTGCTCGAGATCGCCGGGCCCAAGGGCCGGATCCAGGCCCGCCATTGGGCTTCCAAGGCATTGCTCGGTGCTGAGCCCGAACAGCCTCGTCATGCCTTCATTCCAGTGCGTGCAAGTCACGGTGGCATCGAAGGCGGCAATGCCTTCGCCGCTCGATACGAGCAGCAGGTCGAGAAAGCCTTTCTCGCGGCGGACCTGCGCTTCCGCGACGGCAGATTGACCAAGGCTCCGCACCAGCCGAAAGATCAGGAAGGCCCCTGTAGCCATGATGCCGACCGTGGAGACCATCACCTGCACGATGCTGGAATTGTAGTTGTTGCGCCGCTCGCCATCGACGATGCGGTTTTGGATCATCAGCTCGTTTGCAATCGACCCCAGCGGCTCAAGGTACTTGCTCATCGTCCGGGACAGGCGTGCGCTGTAGCGTTCCACTTGGCTGCCCGAACTGGCGATCAGTGGTTCGAGTTCCAGCAGATCCTGCCGGGCCCGGGCAATGACATTGGCGCGTCCCGTCTCGGCAATTCGATGGCCCAGCGGGCCATCCTGCAGCAGGTTGAGCCGGCTCAGTAACATATCGAAGCGCAGCCCGATCTCATCAGGCATGGCGTGCCTGCCTGGCGCGGTGGCGAGCAGCAGGCGCTGGACTTCATATTGCGTCTGGCTGAGAGCCCAGATGATCCCTTCGCCCGAACTGGAATAGGTGTCCCGCTCGATCGCGATGAGGCGAGCCATGGCGAAGCCGAGAAGCACGACGAAGGCGAAGACAGCAAGCGCCACGACCAGAATGCCACGCCGCTGGTCCTGCGGCACCTTCATGGCAGGGTGAGCCTGTGCAACTGCCAGACCCACCGATGCTCGTAGCGCTCCTCGCTCAAATGAGCGCGTGAATCGCGGGGATAGACGATCCACAGCGGCCCCTTGTCGCGGCGGCTCAGCATTTCCCCATCCATGCTCCAGGCGAAGATGACGTCATAGTCGGCGAAGTCGCTGAGCGGAATGTCGGCTTGGTAGTCATTGAGTGCCTGCGCCGTGACGAATTCTGATGAAACAGGGCCGATGGCAGCCATTACGGAGCGGGCCAGCACTCCCTCAAACCGCCTTGTTCCATCGGTCCAGGCGGTAGATGTCTCGATCGTTGTCACTCCGAGCGCCCGTAGCTGCGAGAGGGTGAAGCTGCGGGCGGCTTCCACATCGCCACTCACCTCCAGCACAACTGGCTCGTCCTGCGCGACCGCCGTCGCCGACAGGATGATGGCCCCCATAACAGCCAAACACAGGAAATCGCGCCGCTTCATTCGCCCGTTCACCCATCGCCCCTGGATCATCGCATAAGCAACTGCCACCCCCTTGGGCAACAGGCAATGCGTCGCCAGCTTAGCGGCAAAAAAATCCTGCAACCCCGTTCGGTCAGACGGGGCCAGGGCCAAACGCAGTCAATATCCTTCCCGCCCCAATCAGGAGCGCGAACTCGCGACGTCGCGTGCGCCGCCATGCTGCCGGCGATATGCTGCAAGGCCTTCCCTTGCCTCGAGAATTCGGAAACAATTCGTCCAGCGCAAGATAGTCCAACGGTGCAATTTTGACGTGTTTATTGAGGGCCGTATCGCTCGCCCTGGTTCTCGCCGGCCCGATCGCCCCATCGGCCTATGCTGTCACCCTCAACCTGGCCCAAGGCAGCTACGCCTACCCCACCGCTTTCGGCAAGCTCGACCCGATCGCCATGGGCGACTGCTTTGAGGGCCTGGTCGCCGAGGACGCCAGGGGCGACGCCATACCGGGCCAGGCGGCATCCTGGACTATTTCCCCGGACGGGCTGGTCTATACATTCACCCTGCGGGACAACGTTTTCTGGGCTAGCGGCGAACCCGTCATCGCTGCGGATTTCCTCGCCAATTTTCAATGGCTGTTCGATCCCGTCAACGCCGTCGAATACGGCTACCTGCAGTTTCCGATCCGCAATGCCGCGGCCATTGCGGTTGGTGCAATGCCCATGGACCAGCTCGGGGTGACGGTTCTCAATGACCGGACACTCAGGATAGCGCTCGAGCGGCCTACCCCATATTTCCTGCAGGCGCTGACCCATTCCACCGCCTATCCCCTTCCCAGCACCAGGCTGGCGGCGAACGGACCCGATTGGCTCGTGCCTCAGAACGTTGTTTGCAACGGACCGTTTTCGATCGTGGCGCAAGACGAAGAACTCGTTCAGGCGGTCAAGTCGGAAACCTACTACGACCGCGACAGCGTCACCGTCGACCAGGTGAACTACTACTTCATCAGCGACCTCGCCGACGGACTGGCGCGCTTCAAGGCCGGCGAGATCGACGTGATCTACAGCCTTCCCGCCAGCGCCAACGCTCTGATCAATGAGCATGTGTCCCTGCAGAGCAACGTCGTGCCGTCGCTTGGCGTGACCTATTACGCCATCAATCTGGAGAAACCCCCATTCGACAACATCGCCATTCGCAGCGCGCTTTCCATGGCAATAGACCGGCGTGCCATCGACGCACAGGGCGCCCCATTGATCGATTTCGTTGCCTATGGCCTGGTGCCCAGGGGCACGGCCAACTATGCCGGCATCGAACCCTATGAACCCCAATGGGCTGCGTGGCCTTACGAACGGCGAGTGGCCGTAGCGGCGGCCGCGATGGCGGCACTCGGCCATACCCCGGACAATCCGCTGGAGCTGCAAATCCGCTACGCCGCCAACCCCGGGCGGTCGTCGCAGGTTGCCCGCGACGTCGCCGGCATGTGGTCTCGCATCGGTGTCAAGGCTGAGCTGGTGGGCGGTGATCCCACCCAGCATTTTGCGGCCCTGCGGACCGGCGACTTCGATATCGGCCCCGTCACCTGGGTCCTCGACTACTCGGACCCACACAATGTTCTCGAAATACTGACTGCGGAGTCCGAGTTCAATGTCGGTCGCTACGACAATCCCGCTTTCGAACAACTTCTGGCCGGCGCCGCCGTCGAGCTCGACCTGCAAAAGCGCGCTATCCTCCTTGCCAATGCCGAGCGACTGGCGGTCGAGGACGTTGCAGTCATTCCCCTCAACTGGGTGACGCTGACCAACCTCGTGTCGGACCGCGTTTCCGGCATGGTAGACAACGCCAAGAACGTTCACCGCACGCGTTGGCTGACCAAGCGGTCGCCATAGTTCAGGGCGCATTGAACTCGCCTTGGACTGCTGAGCCGCCGGTCTGAGCAGCCGCTTGCTGGCGCCTGCAACCGAATGTCCGAGTTGCGAAAATCAACTGGCGCAATGGCACGGGCTTCTAGCCTTTACCGTGTCCCAGGCCCAACCCGCGTCGTTCCGACAGAATCGTCGTCGTCGTACTCATTTCCAACTGCAGCCAATGGATGAAGGCGTCGACGATCGGCTTTCTTGCCCGATGATCGGGCTCCAGCAGGTAGTATCCCCGGCCGGACGGAACGCGGGCGGAGTGAACCTCGACCAGAGACCCCGCCGCCAGTTGATCTGCGATCATCGCTTCTTCGGCGATGACGATACCCATGCCCTTCTCGGCGGCGCCGTAGGAGAGAGATGAGTTGAACAGGATCGTGCCCCGATCGAGCGGAAAATTGGGGACACCGGCACCAAGACACCACAGCGTCCAGTCATCAAGGCGCCTCATGGTGTGGATGATCGCGTCGGTATTGCCGGCAAGGAACCGACCCAGGTCTGTCCTGCGCGCCACAGCGGGGGACGCGACAGCGACCAGGTCGATGTCGAACAACTTGGTTGTAAGAAAGCCCAGCCACTGATCCTGGCCTGTCGTGATGGCCACGTCGCCGACGCCATCGAACTGCCCCAGCGACGACTCCACCGCCGTGACAGTCAGACTCGCCGATGGCCACGCGCGCTGGAAGGCCGACAGGCGGGGTAGCAGCCAGTAAGACGCGAAGGTCGGGGTCGTTTTGACCACCAGGGCGTTGGGGCGAGCCAAAGCGCGAACGGTTTCAAACGCGCTTTCCAGCTCTCGCAGCGCTTCGACGGTGAGGCTGCGATACAGGTGACCCAGCTCTGTCAATTTCACATGCCTTGCCTCGCGGCGGAACAACTCCCCACCTACCCGATCCTCAAGCAGGCGTATCTGCTGACTGATCGCCGCCTGCGTGAGGTTAAGTTCTTGTGCGGCCTTCGAAAAACTCTCGAGGCGCGCGCTCGCCTCGAAGGAGCGGAGGCTGGCGAGAGAGGGCAGGGGCTGGGCCATCTATAAGTCCGCCTTATGCAAATGGGTAGTTAGTTTTGCTTGAACCCAAGGGAAATGCCAATAGTCTAATCAATGTAGAACAATGCCTAACAATTAGGCAAACGCTTTGACATGGAGACGGACAATGTATGGTTGGGAAGCCTTTCTGAGTGAGCGCGACAAGCTGCATGACCTGCAGTGGGGCAAGAAGGAGCTGTCTGGCTTCGGCAGCAAGCCGGCCCTGGTGCTGATCGACATGTACTACAGCGTCGTCGGCCTGACGCGCGAACCGATCTTTGAATCGATGAAAACCTGGCCGAGCAGCATGGGCCTCGAAGGCTGGGCGGCCGTGGACAAGACCGCCGAACTGCTCGCCGTCGCCCGCGAAACCGGCGTCCCGGTCGTGCACGTCAAGGGCCTCAACAATGGCATGAAGCCATGGGTGCACCGTAAGCCGCGGGCGTCCTCCATGAGCGCCGAGATGAAGCGCAAGGGCGAGCAGATCTGCGACGAGGTTGCCCCCATTGCCGGCGAGGTGGTGATCGAGAAAACCGCGCCGAGCGGTTTCCAGGGCACGCCGCTGGCCTTCCACCTGATCTCGATGGGCATCGACACGGTGATCCTGTGCGGCGAGTCGACCAGCGGCTGCCTGCGCGCCAGTGCCGTCGATGCGGCCACCCACCGCTTCAAGGTCGGCGTGCCAAAGGACTGCGCCTACGACCGCACCGAGGCATCGCACTGGATGAACCTCTACGACATGCACCAGAAATATGCCGATGTCGTCGACGCCGAAATGGCCAAGGCCTACTTCCGCAAGCTCGCCGCCGGGTCCGAACCCGCGCTGACCCGCATGGCAAGCTGAAACATCTCACGACACCCCGCCGCTCCCTCGACGGGGGCGGCCCTGCCGCCCACCTCACCTCGTCGAGAGAACAACAATGATTGCCAACATTCGAAAATGGCTTGCCGCGGGCATCACGCTGCTGGCCGCCACCGGTCTGGTTCTGACTCTCGCCCCCGCCGCCATGGCCCAGGGCAAGACGCTGACGGTCCGGTTCTACGACGATCCGGCCGGTTTCGATCCGGCAAACATCTTTCGCATTGAGAACGAGAATATTGCGTTCAACATCTTCAGCGGCCTGACCAGCTATGACGGGGAAACTGGCGAGATCGTTCCCGATCTGGCCACGTCCTGGGAAACGGCCGACAACAAGACCTGGACCTTCAAGCTGCGCGAGGGCGTCACCTTCCAGAAGGGCTATGGAGACTTCACCGCCGCCGACGTCATCTACAGCTTCAACCGCATCAAGGATCCGGCGACGGCCTCACCCTATGCCGCCGAACTGGCCGGTATCGTCAGCATGGAAGCGCCCGACCCCTACACGGTCGTCATTGAGCTCGATGCGCCCAACGGCAATTTCCTCCACACCGTGGCCAACTACCACCAGGGTCAGATCGTCAGCCAGAAAGCCATCGAGGAGGCTGGCGACCAGGTGCGCTGGCAGCCGGTCGGGACTGGTCCGTACTACCTGGAATCCATCGATGTCAGCTCGCAGATCGTGCTCAAGCGCCATGAGGGCTACTACAAGGGTCCCGCGCCCATCGAGACCATAGTCTTCAACATCATCAAGGATGAGGCGACGGCCACGATCGCCCTGCGCAACGGCGAGGTCGACCTGGTGATGCGGGCGAACCAGGAAGAGAACCTGACGACGCTCAAGGCCGAAGGCTTCACCATGAATGCGGTGATGAACTATGCGGTCGTGGTCGGCGTACTGAACCCCCAATTCGAGCCCTTTGCAAACCCGCTCGTCCGCAAGGCCATGGCGCATGCCGTTGACTACGTGTCGATCACGCAGGCGATTTCGCCCAGCCTGACCCAGCCGCACTACTCCATGCTGCTGCCTTGGATGGACGTCTACACCGACGACATCCCCAAATACGAATACGACCCGGACAAAGCCAAGGCATTGCTGGTCGAGGCTGGCTATCCGGACGGCTTCACCTTCAAGAACCTGGGAACCTCCGCCCAGGGCGTTACCGAACTCCAGCAGTTCCAGATCGACTACCTGAGCCAGGTCGGCATCAACATGGAAATGGAGCTGGTCGACACGCCCACCTTCAACCAGCGGCGCAATGCCGGCGAATTCGACCTGGCGTCGCGCCTGCTGCCGGCGGTCAATCCCGACATGATCCTGTTCAGCTACCTGCACCCCGACAACATGGTGCCCAATGGCCTGAACGGCGCCCGCTACGACAATCCTGAAGTCACGGCCCTCCTGGAGGCGGCTCGCGCCGAGCCCGACAAGGCCAAGGCTCTCGAGATGTACACCAAGGTGCAGCAGATCGTCGCCGAAGAGGCCGTCTACCTGGCCACCTACTCCAACAACGTGTTCTGGCCGGGCAAGCCGGAGGTGACCGGGGTGCACATCAACTACCTCGCCCAGGTCAATTTCTACGACGTCGACATCACCGAATAGGAGCGCCTCGCCATGGCCGAATATACCGCAAAGAAACTGGTCCAGATGCTTGTCACCGTTCTCGGTGTCGTCACCCTGGTCTTCTTCACACTCCGGCTCATTCCGGGGGATGCGGCCTCGGCCATGGCGGGCGACACGCTTTCGGGGGAGGCCCTCCAGGTGCTGCGCGACCAGATGGGGCTCGATGAGCCACTGCTGACGCAATATCTGGGCTTCCTGCGCAATCTGGCGGTGGTGGATCTGGGCGAAACCATCACCACACGCATCCCCATCGTCGAACTGTTGCTGCGCGCCCTGCCGATTACCCTGAGCATCGCCCTGGCCACGATCCTGGTGTCGGTGATCCTTTCCATCCCGCTGGGGACCCTGGCCGCCTACATGGCGCACAAGGGACGCAACTGGCTCGACAACGGGCTGACGGGCGCAGCCATGATCATCGATCTCATGCCCTCATTCTGGACCGCGCTGGTGCTGCTGCTGGTCTTCTCGCTCGGCCTCGGCTGGTTCCCGGCGTCCGGACAGCTCGACTGGAGCGATCCCTGGGGCCTCGTGCTCCGGCTGGCGCTGCCGGTCATCGTGCTGTCGCTCTCGCAGGTGGCGACCCTGGCGCGCATCACCCGCACGGCCGTGCTCGAGGTGCTCAACGAGGACTATGTGCGCACCGCCCGCTCGTTGGGCTGGTCCGAGCTGCGCGTGCTGTTCCGCCACGCCCTCAAGAATGCCGCTCTGCCCATCGCCACCGTGGTCGGCCTCAGCTTCGGCAATCTGCTTGGCGGCACCGTCATCGTCGAGTTCATCTTCACCATTCCAGGCGTCGGCAACCTGCTCATCGCCGGCATCAACAGCCGCGACTACCAGCTCGTGCAGACGCTGATCGTGCTCTACGCGCTGCTCTTCGTGGTCATCAATTTCGCGACTGACCTTATCTACAAGACCCTCGACCCCCGCGTGCAGTTCTAGGCAAGGACCCCTCCCATGGCTGACATCACGCTCCCCACCGCACCCGCGCAAAACACCAGCCTGCTTGCCGCAGTCTCGGCCCTGTTCCGCCACCGCCTGCTATCGCATGGCAAGGTCCGGCTGGCGCTCCTCATCCTGATCCCGATCTTCGCGCTGACCATCCTTGCGCCGGTGCTGCCCATCCAGAAGCCCCTGGAGACCAACCTGCGCGCCATGATGCAGTTTCCCTCGATCGAGCATGTGTTCGGCACCGACAAGATGGGCCGGGACATCTTCAGCCGCACCCTGGCTGGCGTGCAGGTGTCGATCCTGGTGGGCTTCAGCGTCGCTTCCATTGCACTGGCTTTCGGCATGGTGCTCGGAACCCTGGCCGGCTTCTATGGTGGTCTGGTCGATCGGGCCATCATGACCGTGGTCGACATATTCCTGGCCTTTCCCTCGCTGCTGCTGGCCATCGGTCTGGTATCGGTGATGGGAACCGGCCTCGTGCCGGTCATCCTCGCCATCTCGCTGGCGGACGTGCCCCGCTTCATCCGCCTGCAGCGCTCGCAGGTCCTCAGCCTGCGCTCCCGCGCCTTCATCGACGCGGCCCGCACCGTGGATGCCTCGCAATACTGGCTGATGACCCGCCACATCGTCCCCAACACCATCGCCGCCATGCTGGTGGCCGCGAGTATCGCGGCGGCCAATGCGATCCTGGTCGAGGCCAGCCTCAGCTTCCTGGGTCTGGGCATCATGCCGCCCCAGCCTTCGCTCGGTAACATCGTGCGAGACGGGCAGACCTATCTCGAACAGGCCTGGTGGATTTCGACGCTGCCCGGTGTGGTCATCCTGCTCATCGCCGTCGGCCTGCACTTCCTCTCGGACGGTGTCCGCGAGCTGCTTGATCCGCGTTCGCGCTAACGGGAGGGGAGATCGCCATGAACTACCAGGCTCCGGTCAAGACCACGCTGCTCGAAGTGCGCGACCTGCGCACCGAGTTTCATACCGCCTCGGGAACGGTGACCGCCGTCGATGGCGTCTCCTTCGCCATCGAGCGGGGCGAGCGCTTGGCGGTGGTGGGTGAAAGCGGCTCGGGTAAGAGCGCCATGGCCATGTCCATCCTGCGGCTGCTGACCCATCCCGGCAAGGTCGCGGGCGGGCAAGTGCTGCTCGATGGGCGCGACATCACCAAGCTGAGCGAAGGCCAGCTCAATGCTATCAGGGGTCATCTGGTGGGGACCGTATTCCAGGACCCGATGTCCTCGCTCGACCCAGTCATGCGAATTTCCAAGCAGATGATCGAGCCGATCATGCGCAATCTGCGGCTCAATCGCGAACAGGCGCGCCTGGAGGCAATCAAGTGGCTGGGCAAGGTGGGCATTCCCGAACCGGAACGCCGCATCGAAGCGTACCCCTTCGAGATGAGCGGCGGCATGCGCCAGCGCGTCATGATAGCCATGGCCCTGTCCTGCCGGCCGCAACTGGTGATTGCCGACGAGCCGACCACGGCGCTCGACGTCACCATCCAGGCCCAGATCGTGGAGGTGCTCAAGGACCTTACCGCCGAGGCGGGCGCGGCCATGATGTTCATCACCCATGATCTGGGGCTGGTGGCACGCTTCGCCCACAAGGTGGCGGTGATGTATGCCGGGCGCATCGTCGAGTTCGGTCGGGTGGAGGACATTTTCGCCAGACCGTCCCACCCCTATACGCAGAGCCTGCTCGGCACCATTCCCAGCACCTCCATGCTCAAGAGCGACCGGCTGCCGCAGATTCCCGGCCTGCCGCCGGACATGCGCTATCCCATCGTCGGTTGCGCCTTCAAGGAGCGCTGCGCCGCCGCGCATGATCGCTGCCAACGGGAGGCGCCGCGCCTGACTGATCGGGGACTCGACCACCGGGCCGCCTGCTGGACGTCGCATGGTCTGGAGAATGGCGCCACACTCAAGGCCGATAGGCCCGAGCGCACCAATAAGCCCTTCGAACCCGATGGCAGCGTCGTGGTGGAACTCAACGCGCTCTGGAAGCAGTTCGAGACCTCGCGCAAAATGGTCGTCCGGGCCGTCAATGGCGTCAATCTGCGCGTCCACAAGGGCGAAACGCTGGGCATTGTTGGCGAAAGCGGTTGCGGCAAGAGCACCGTGGCCCGGCTGCTGCTAGGCCTCGAAAAGCCGACTTCGGGCGACATTTTCATTTCCGGCCTGGCGCAGATGGTGTTCCAGGATCCGGCTTCGTCCTTCAATCCCAAAATGACGATCGGCGACATTGTCGCCGAACCCCTGGTGGTCAAGGCCCGGGGCAACAAGGCCGAACGGCTGGACGCCGTCCGGCGACTGATCAGCCAGGTGGGCCTCGACCCGGCCTTTGCCGAGCGCTATCCGCACCAGTTGAGCGGCGGCCAGCGCCAGCGTGTCGCGGTGGCCAGGGCCCTGGCGCTTAATCCATCGGTGGTGGTAGCCGACGAGCCGACCTCGGCGCTCGACGTATCGGTGCGCGCCCAGATCATCAATCTTCTGGTCGACCTCAAGCAGGAACTGGGGATCAGCTTCGTCTTCATTTCCCACGACCTGCTGACCGTCCGCTATATCTCGGACCGCATTGCGGTGATGTATCTGGGCGAGGTGGTGGAATATGGCGCGGCCGAGGAGGTCTTCGCCGACCCGCGCCACCCCTATACCAAGGCGCTGATCGATGCGGTCCCGGTGCCCGATCCCGCCATTGAAAGCCGACGCACCAGCACGCCCCTGCAGGGAGAATTGCCCAGTCCCCTGAACCTGCCGAAAGGCTGCGCATTCGCGTCGCGCTGCCCTATGGCGACCGATCGCTGCCGCGCAGAAAAACCGGCGCTGCCCAACCACGACCTCTCAAGACAGGTGGCCTGCCACTATGCCCACTGATATTGTGTCTGATGACACCACCCGGCGCTTTGCCCGGTTTGGCGTTGTCGGCGGCGGTGTGTTCTTCACCATCCAGGGTCTCGCCAATCCGTTCTTCGCGCTCTACGCCACCGAACTGGGGGCATCCACCTTCGCGGTGGGGCTGATGGTGACGCTCAAGGCCCTGCTGCCGATCGTCATCGCTATGCCCTGCGGGCAACTCATCGACTCCATCGGGCCGATGAAGATGCTGAAATATGGGTCCTGGTTCCTGTTGGCCTCGTTGGTCTGCACGGTCTTTGCCACCGGCATCCCGCTCCTGGCGCTGTCGCAGGTGCTCATTGGCGCCTCGGTCATCATCATGGCTTCATCCTTCCAGGTCCTGGTGGCGCAGGGCAATCGGGAACGGCGCAACGACGCGATCAAGCAATATTCGATGTGGATGTCGGGCGGCGGCATGCTGGGGCCGGTCATCGGCGGGCTCATTGCCTCGGCCTTCGCCGTGCCCAATGACGGCTACCGCGCCGCCTTCGTGGCGTCGCTCATCGCCTGCGTGCTGTTCATGCTGGTCCTGTTCTGGCTCAGCAGGCGCTATCCGCATCCCGACGCCAGCCACATCCGCGTCCGCGACGCCTTCAGCCCTTCAGGCATCGTCTCCAGCTACAAGCGGGGTATTGGCCTCGCCGGATCACGCCCGGTGCAGTTCGGCCTGACCGCCACATTCCTCGTCATGTATATCCAGTCCCTCTATATGAGCTTCCTGCCGCTCTACCTGGCGCAGAATGGCTTTGCCACCTTCCTCATCTCGCTCACCATCTCGGTCAACAGCCTGGCCGGCATGCTGGCGCGCTTCGCCCTCAACGGGCTGATGAAGCGTCACTCGCTCGAACTCATCCTGCTCTCGGCCGGCACCATCGCGGCGGTGGGCGTCGTGCTGACGCCGCTGGCGGTGGTCCATCCGGTGACCATGCTGCTGCTGGTGTCCGTCATTGGCGGCGCCGTCGGCGTCAACCTGCCGGTCAGCATCATGATCATGGTCGATGCGGTGGGCGAGAGCGAGCGCGGCAAGCTCATGGGCCTGCGCCTGCTGGCCAATCGCTTCTCCCAGGTCCTGAGCCCGGCCATGTTCGGCATATTGGGGCAGTTGTTCGGCCTCACGGCGGCCTTCTATAGCGGGGGCGCCGTGCTGGTGGCGACCGTGGTCAGCTTTTCGGCCCTCACCGTGCGTCGTGGCCCGCTCAAGGTCACGGAGAAATCCAGCGAGCCGGCGGAGTAGGGCATGAACGCGCTCTTTGGCGACCTGCCGGTCAATCCGGCCACCTGGCGTGAAACCCTCAGGGCCATGCCCTACCTGCTCATTACCCTGGTGGCCGTGGCCGGCCACATGATGCTCTTCGGCATGCTGACGCCCGTCATGGCCATCTACGCGCAGAGCTTCGCCGTTCCCGACTGGCAGATCGGCTTGATGATCACGGTCTTTGCGGCCGGCCGATTGGCGGCCGACCTGCCAGCGGGGCACCTTGCCGCGCGCCTCGGCACGCGTCCGCTGCTGGGTTTCGGGCTGTTGCTCTGTTCGGTGGGCGCCATCCTGGGCGCCATTGCGCCAAGCTACGCGATGCTGCTGACGGGACGGGTGTTGCAAGGCCTCGGATCGGGCCTGTTCATGACGGCCACCATGGTCTACCTGGCCCACAAGAGCGACCGCCGCAGTCGCGGCAAGGTCATGTCGATGTTTCAGGCTGCGACACTGGTCGGTGGCGCCTTTGGCCCGAGCGTAGGCGGCCTGGCAGCCACCCTGTTCGGGCTCTCGGGCCCGTTCTATGTCGCTGCGGGCATTGGCCTGGTGACCGGACTGCTCCCGCTGGCGCTGTTCAGGGACCCCGCGTCGCATGCCGAGGAGTCACAGCGGTCCGGACCTCGCGGCATGCCGGGCCTGTTGCTGATCGTGCCGTTCCTCTGCGTCCTCCTGGCCAATTTCGGCTTCTTCCTGACCCGCACGGCGGGACAGTGGCAGCTGATCCCGCTGCTGGCCGACCAGCGTTATGCCATCGGGCCAGAACAACTGGGTCTGGCCATGTCGCTCTCGGCGGTGGCCAACCTGGTGTCGCTGCCGATCGCGGCCTACATCGTGGACCGGGTGCCACGCGCCGCCATCATCACCTTTTCCCTCCTGGCCACCGCGGCGGCGCTGACGGGCATCGCCATCGCCGACAGCCCCGCAATGCTCTTTGCCGGCATGATCGCGATTGGCCTCGCCACCGGCATAGGCGGCCCGGCCATCGGCGCCTATGCGGTCGATGTGGTTCCGGCCCGGCAGCAGGGCCCTGCCATGGGCCTGCTGCGCTTTGCCGGCGACTTCGGCTACCTCGTTGGTCCCCTGGCCATCGGCACGATCGTCGATGTCGGCCATATCGGCTACGACGGCGGCCTTTTCCTCAACGCCATGCTTCTCATTGCCTTCGGCGCCGTCTTCATGCTCGGCGGCCGGCGCCTGCTGATCACCAGACCCCACGAGCATCCCCACCCACTCGAACCTAGGAGACTTATGACCATGTCGGACCGTATCTGGGACAAGTATCTGAGCGAAGAAGACAAGGCGGTGTTCGCATCATCAGGCTTCGGCTCGCTGGCCGAATGGGGCAAGCGTCCCGCCCTGCTGATCATCGACGTCAACTATGCCTTCTGCGACGAGAAGCCGACGCCGATCCTCGAAAGCATCAAGAAGTGGCGCACCTCCTGCGGCGAATATGCCTGGGAGGCGATGCCGGTACTCGAAAAGCTCATCGACACCTGCCGCGGCAAGGGCATTCCGATCATCTACACCACCGGCACCCAGCGCCCGGACAAATGGGATGCGGGCTCCTGGGCGTGGAAGAGCTCACGTCGCAAGGAAGAAGCATTCGCGGCGGCCCCACTGCTGACCAGCGATGGGCTCGATGGCAACGAGATCGTGGCCGAAATCGCGCCCGGCCCCCGCGACCTCGTCATCCGCAAGCAGAAGCCATCGGGCTTTGCCGGCACGCCGCTGGTTTCCTATCTGCAGCTGCTCGGTTGCGACAGCGTCATCGTCACCGGCACCACCACCTCGGGCTGCGTCCGGGCCACGGTGCTCGACGCCTTCTCGCTGAACTACCGTGTTACGGTGGTCGAGGACGGCTGCTTTGACCGGGCCCAGGCCAACCACGCCATTAACCTCTGTGACATGCATGCCAAATACGCCAATGTCCTGCCATCCGGCGAGGTGATCGAGCACCTCAACGGCCTCAGCCAGGGCATGTACGACTTGCCCTCGGGCGCCGGCATGGAGCGGGTCGCCGCCGAGTGAAGGCTCTGGGCTCCGTGCCGCCACAGCGACGGCGCGGAGCTCGGGCACCCAAATAGGCGGACGTTCGACGTGAGACCAGATGACGACATCAGCCGACGCCGTCGACGCACCTGACCAGACCTCGACGCCAGGCACATTCTCTGCGCTCCGCTACCGAAACTACCGGTTGTTCTGGTTTGGCAATGCCATTTCCTTCATTGGCGATTGGCTGGATCAGATCGCCCTCAACTGGCTGGTGATCTCCACCACCAACGACCCGGTCATGCTGGGGCTGGTCAATCTGGGGCGCGGCCTGCCCATCATGCTGTTCGGCCTGTTTGGCGGCGTGATTGCCGACCGGGTCGATCGGCGCACGATGCTGATCTGCACCCAGTTCCTGGCGATGATGGTGGCAATCGGGCTGGCCTGCACCGTGGCCTTCTTTGACGCTTCGATCTGGTTGATCATGGCGTTGGCCACCTGCCGCGGCGTCATCGTCGCTTTCAACCTGCCGGCGCGTCATTCACTGGTCTATCAACTGGTGCCGCGCGAGGCGATGGCAAGTGCGGTGTCGATCAATTCGATCACCCTCAACATGGCCAGAATCATTGGCCCGCTAGCCTCCGCGGCGATCATCTCGACCTTGGGCATCACCGCCTGCTTCATCGCCAACGCGCTCAGCTTTACCGCCGTCATGGTCATGCTGTTGCAGTTGAACCTGCCGGACCACAAGGTCGAGCGCAAAGCGGAATCGCTGCTGGCAAGCCTGGTCGGCGGCTTCACCTATATGAAGGGCGAGCCCGTGCTGCTGATGCTGGTGGCCGTGGCCCTGGTGCCCACCTTCTTTTGTCAGCCCTATATCCAGTTCCTAGCCGTGTTTTCCGCGCAGGTCTTTGATGCGGGGCCAAGCGGCCTCGGCTCGATGACGGCGCTTGCCGCTGCCGGCTCGATCTGTGGCGGATTGCTGGCCAGCCGGCTCCAGCGCGATGTGCGGCGCGGCTCCACCATGCTGCTGTTTATGGGCGGGTTCGGCTTGGCCCTCATGCTGTTTTCGGCGGCGCCCAGCATCTACTGGGCCATCCCGGCCCTCTTCGCCGCCGGAGCAATGCACATCGCCTACAATTCCTCCAACAACACCATCCTGCAACTGGCCGTGGACGACGCCTATCGCGGTCGCGTCCTGTCCTCGCTGTTCATGACCCGCGGACTTATGCCCATGGGGACAGCAGCGATGGCCCTGCTCTCTGCCCCCCTCGGCCCGCGCCTGGCCATGGGCATGATGGCCTCTGTGGTGGTGGTCTTCGCCATCGTCCTGTGGTTCTGGATGCCGCGCCTGCGGACACTCAAGGCATAGAGCGACGGGCTGCAGTCTGCCGCGATATCGGCTTTTAGGAGGGGGCCGGGCTCTGGACGACCGGTATGGGGTGCTTCGCCGACGCGTTATCTTCGTCGTCGGCGAAGCCCTCCAACGGGGTCCATTGGGTGCATGCACCGGTGCGTTTACACTTGGCCCCAGATTGCTTCTGCAGTCTTCACCACCAGGTCGAGCTTGCGCCTCTGGTCGTCCATGGTGATGGAATTGCCTTCCTCGGTGGAGGCGAAGCCGCATTGCGGAGCAATACCCAACTGCTCGATGTCGGCATACTTGCTCGCTGCCTCGAATTTGCGCTTGAGGTCGTCGATATCTTCGAGGTCCGCCGTTTTGGTGGTGATGAAGCCGGGCAGCACGCGCTTCTTGCCCTTGGGCAAAAGCCGCAGCGGCTCGAGCCCGCCGGCGCGCTCCGTGTCATACTCCATGAAATAGATATCGACATCGGTCTGGTTGAAGATCGCGTCAGCCGCCGGGTCATAGGCGCCTTCGGCCACCCAGGTGGATTTGAAATTGCCGCGGCACATATGCATGCCGATCAACATGTCGTCGGGTCGGTCGGCAATGGCATCATGCATCATCTTGGCATAGCGCCCGATCAGCCAATCGGGGTCCTCGCCCTTGGCCTTGCGCTCGGCGCGGATCTTGGGGTCGCAAAGATAGGCAAAGAAGATATCGTCCATCTGCAGATAGCGGCAGCCGGCGTCATAGAAGGCCTTTACAGCGGCCTTGTAGGTCGCCGTGATGTCCTCGAAATAGGCCTCGGCGTCGTGCTTGTAGTCCTGGACGGCAATATCGTCCTCGGCAATGCGGAAATGGATCGCGCTGGGGCCGGGGATCGAGATCTTTGGCGTCACCTTGGTGTTGGCGGCGACGAACTTGAAATGCTCCAGCATGGGGTGGTCGACCGGAAAGCTCAGCCTGTCGGTGATAACAGGCACGTCGGCCTTGGTTGCCACGCCATGAAACTGGATGCCGCCGCCCTCGCGCTGGATGATGTCGAGCCCGTTGAGCATGCCCATGAAATCGAAATGCCACCAGGCGCGGCGGAATTCGCCGTCGGTCACTGCCTTGAGGCCGGCGTCCTCCTGCATGCGGATGACATCGCGGATCGCCTCGTCCTCGATGGCCCGCAATTCATCGGCGCCCATGCCGCTCTTTTCGGCGCGCGCCTTGCGCGCCGCCTTGATGCTGTCGGGGCGCAGGAAACTGCCGACGACGTCGGCGCGATAGGGCGGCTTGGCAAGTGCCATGAATAACTCCTCCTCGGGGGTGTAAATAAGCTCAGGCAAAGGCTGAACGGCGAGCAAGATAGAACACCGTGGCGAAATTGCGTGCCACCCGGCTTCGACACTCTTCTCCAGCTATACGCCCAACTCCGTCCAACGGAGGTCGCCATTCACCTTGGCAGCTTTCGACCCCAGTGCGGACGTTCAAGCGATCTTCAGATATTCGCAGAAGCTGTCATGGCAGGGTTGGGTCAGTGCAGACACATAACCACTGCAACCGACTTGCCCCAAGTACTTCAGCCGCATGAGAGGGACCCGCTGGCGAAGCAGGTAGACTCCTGTGGTCAGATGCTCAGTAGGGCGGGGCAGTGCCAAACCATTGGTGCGCACCGCTGCTGCGGCAGCGAAAATAGTTCTGGGCATCAATGGGATAAATGGTGCTGCCGGACAGGATTGAACTGTCGGCCTCCCCCTTACCAAGGGGGTGCTCTACCACTGAGCTACGGCAGCATCCGGGGCGTGCTCAAAAAGTGGCATCCACTTCTCGGTGAGAGCGCGACCGCTATATCGGCGCGCGGCTTGGTGCCCGGCGCGACGGGGGCTCCTTTGCCATAGGCCCAACCTCGACGCAAGGCTAAAAAGCGCCTATCAACCGCCCAGGGCTCCAACACGATTCCATGCCGAGCGATGACCAAATCCGAACAGGCCGCCTTGCGCGAGCAAAGATTGGCCGCAAAGCTGCGTGAGAACCTCAAACGCCGGAAGGGACAGGCCAAGGCGCGCGCCGATTCGGAGCGCCAGGCGCCTGACCCACAACCGGCACCCGGAACTGATACGGTCAATAAACCGTAAACCAGTTTCGGGCGACTATCGACTAACTACAGGCAGAGCCATTCGGGCATGCCTTCATCGAGAACGGCGAGTCTGGCTTACGTGGCAACTAGGACTTGGCCTACCTCCAATCCAGGTAGCAGGGCATCATGCCCGCCATATAGGACAAGACTATGGACCGTATCCGCTTGATCGGTGGCAATGAACTCAACGGCGAGATCCCGATTTCGGGCGCCAAGAATGCCGCCTTGCCGCTCATGATCGCCTCCCTGCTGTCAGACGAGCCGCTGGTGCTGCAGAACGTGCCGCGCCTGGCCGACGTCAAGCAGCTCGAGCGCATCCTCGAAAACCATGGCGTCGACATCGCCGTGCATGGCCGCCGCCGCGGTGAGGACGAGGGCGTCGGCCAGCGCATGACCTTCCATGCCGCCGACATTGTCGACACCACTGCCCCCTATGAACTCGTCTCCAAGATGCGCGCCAGCTTCTGGGTCATCGGACCGCTGCTGGCTCGCTGCCACGAGGCCCGCGTGTCGCTGCCCGGTGGCTGCGCCATCGGCACCCGCCCGGTCGATCTCTTCCTCTACGGCCTCAAGGAACTGGGCGCCGAAATCGACATCGACGAAGGCTATGTCGTCGCCAAGGCACCCAAGGGAGGTCTGGTCGGCAAGCGCATCGTGTTCCCGAAAGTCTCGGTCGGCGCTACCCACACCATCCTGATGGCGGCAACGCTCGCCCGTGGCACCACCATCATCGAGAATGCCGCCCAGGAACCCGAGATCACCAATGTCGCCGAGTGCCTCGTGGCCATGGGTGCCAAAATCTCCGGCATCGGCACACGCACTCTCACCATCGAGGGCGTCGACAAGCTCCATGGCGCGACCGTGGACGTGATCCCCGATCGCATCGAAACCGGCACCTTCGCCATGGCCACGGCCATGACTGGCGGAAATGTGCTGCTCAAGGGCGCCCGGCCCGAACACCTGCAGTCAGCGCTCGACATCCTGGCCCGCACCGGCGTCGAGCTCACTGTCGAGCCCGAGGGCCTGCGCGTCTATCGCAACGGCAACGGCATCCTGCCCGTCGATGTCGAAACCGATCCATTCCCTGGCTTCCCCACCGACCTGCAGGCCCAGTTCATGGCGCTGATGACCATGGCGTCAGGCACCAGCCAGATTCGCGAGACCATCTTCGAAAACCGCTACATGCACGTGGCCGAGCTCGCCCGCTTTGGCGCCGATATCTCGGTCGATGGCCAGATGGCGACCGTCCATGGCAAGCCCCAGCTCAAGGGTGCCCAGGTGATGGCGACCGACCTGCGCGCTTCGGTATCGCTCGTCATCGCCGGCCTCGCCGCCAAGGGTGAGACCGTGGTCAACCGCATCTATCACCTCGACCGCGGCTTCGAACGGCTGGAAGACAAGCTCAGCCGCTGCGGCGCCGAGATCGAACGCGTAGCGGGCTAGCAAGAATACCCCCAGCTAACCTCCCCCTGAAAAGGGGGAGGAACTGGTCGAGTATCGGGCAACATGTTGCCAAACCCGCCGGCCGGTCCCTCCCCCTGTCAGGGGGAGGCTAGGTGGGTACTCCGGTCTCTTGGTTGACCTAATCCAGCGTCTGCCGATAGCGCAGCATGGCCAGCACCGAGATCACGCAGACGATCACCGCCAGCGCGGTGAACTCGCCCGTCAGGTCGCCGCTGTCGGCGCCCTTCAGCATCACCATGCGCACCAGCCGGATGAAATGCGTCGCCGGCACCGCCGTGCCCAGCCCCTGCGCCCAGCCCGGCATCCCCGCAAAGGGGAACATGAAGCCACTCAGCAGGATCGAGGGCAGGATGGTGAAGAAGCTCAGCTGCATTGCCTGCATCTGGTTGCGCGCCAGGGTCGAGATCAGGAAGCCCAGCGCCAGATTGCCCAGGATGAACAGGTTGAAGCCGATGAAGAAGGCCATGAACGTGCCGTCGAACGGCACGCCGAACACCGCGAAGGCCGCCACCAGAAACACCGCCGTCTGCACATAACCCACCAGCACATAGGGCAGGATTTTCCCCAGCATGACCTCGAACGGCCGCACCGGCGTCGAGATCAGCATCTCCATCGTGCCGCGCTCGCGCTCCTTGACGATGGCCACCGCCGTGATCATCACCATGGTCATGCTCAGAATGATCGCCAGCAGCCCCGGCACGATATTGGTCGAGGTCCGTCCTTCCGGATTATACTGCCGATGCACGATCACCCCGAACGGGGCAGGGGACCCTGCCAGCCCTGCCAGCGGTCCGGTCAGCGTCTGCACCATCGCGCCATTGACGATGCCGCTCAACGCCGCCGCAGCGCCACCCACCGCCGACGGATCGGCCGCATCCGCCGCCACCAGAATGTCCGGCCGCAGCCCCCGCACCACGTCGCGCTCGAAATCGGCGGGGATGACCACGACGAAATTCGCAGTGCCCCGCCGCAGCGCATCCTCGCCCGCCTCCGGCCCATAGACCACGCCGCGGAAATCGAAATAGCCCGAGGTCTCCATCCCCGCCAGCACCGCGCGCACCAGCGGCCCGTCATCATTGAGCTCCACCAGCGTCGGCAGGTTCCGCGGATCGGCATTGATGGCAAAGCCGAACAGCATCAGCTGCACGATCGGCAGCCCGATCATCATGGCGAAGGTGACGCGGTCGCGCCGCATCTGGATGAATTCCTTCATCAGCACGGCGGCAAAGCGGGAGAACGAGAAGAGGCTCATGCCGCGTCGCGGGCGAAATTATCCCGCGCCCCCGTCATCAGGTAGATGAACGCCTCTTCCAGCCCCGCCGGCTGCAGGCTCCAGCGCTGCGGCCCCCGCGCCTCGAGGCGCCGCACAGTCGCTTCCAGCACCGCCGCGTCGACCCCCGACACATGCAGCGTCGAGCCGAACCGCGCGATCTGCGCCACGCCCGGCAGGCCCGCAAGCTCGGCCTCCAGCGCCGCCAGCTCCGGCCCTTCGGCGCGCCACGTCGTCAGCCCCACCATTGCAGGGATGTCCGCCGATGGCCCATCGATCAGCTTCTTGCCATAGGCAATATAGGTGATGAAATCGCACTGCACCGCCTCGTCCATGTAATGGGTCGAGACCAGCACCGTGACGCCCGCCTTGCTCAGCCGCCTGATCTCATCCCAGAAATCCCGCCGCGCCTTGGGATCGACACCCGCCGTCGGCTCGTCGAGCAGCAGCAATTGCGGGTCGTGGATCAGGCACGCCGCCAGCGCCAGCCGCTGCTTCCAGCCGCCCGACAGCGTGCCGGCCAATTGGCCAGCCCTGTCGGCCAACCCCAGATCATCAAGCGCCGCCGTCACCCGCTTCTTGCGATCGCGCACCCCATACATCCGGGCAACGAAGTCCAGATTCTCGCGGATGCTCAGGTCCTCATAGAGGCTGAACTTCTGCGTCATGTAGCCGACCTGCTTTTTGATCGCGGCCGCCTCCCTGCGCACGTCGAACCCCAGGCAGGTGCCTTCCCCCGCATCGGGCAGCAGCAATCCGCACAGCATGCGGATGGTCGTGGTCTTGCCAGATCCGTTCGGCCCCAAAAATCCATAGATCGCCCCGCGCGGTACGACGATGTCGAAATGATCGACCACCGTCTTGTCGCCAAACCGTTTGGTCAGGCCGTGCACCTCGATGGCGTTGCCGCCGTTCATGGCGTCACCGTCACTGGTTGTCCCGGCCGCAGCGTGCCGGGCGCGTCAAGCTCCGCCTCGACGAGATAGACCAGCCGGCCGCGCTCCTCGCGCGAATAGATCACCGGCGGCGTCGTCTGCGGTTCGCTGGCCAGCCGGGTCACCGTGGCGGTCATTGCAGCGCAGCCGTCGCAGCTCACGTTCACCACCTGCCCGATAGCCAGGGCCGCGCGCTCGGCTTCCGGCACGAAGAACCGCGCCTTGAGCGCGCCCTCGGGAAGGATGGCGACAACAGGTGCGCCCGCCACGGCGATTTCGCCCTCCGCGTAGAACAGCCGGTCGACAGTGCCCGCAACGGGAGCTCTCGTTTCCCGGTCATCGAGGTCCAAAGCTGCCCGCCCGGCATCGGCCTCGGCGGCGTTGAGATTCGCTTCCGCCGCGACCTGCTGCGCATCGCGCGCCGGCAGCTCCGCCACGTTGACCTGCGCCGTCAGTTGCGCCACCTGCGCCTCCGCCGACGCGAGGGCGGCCCGGTCCTGCTCCACCCGCACCGACGCGACCGTGCCGGCGGCAAGTAGCCTCTCGCTGCGCGCCAGGTTCGATTGCGCCAGCGCCAGGTCAGCCCGCGCCTTGCTGAGATTGGCGCGGATGACGTCGATCTCTTCGACGCGGCTGCCGGTCTCGAGATTCTGCAACGTCGCCCTGGCCGATTCCACCCGCGCCTGCGCCGCATCAAGCAGCGCCTGTTGCTGGGCATCTTCGAGCCTGAACAGCAGGTCATCAGCTGCTACGGCCTGTCCCTCGGCTACCGCGATGCCGGCGATGCGTCCCGGGGTGACCGGAGCGGCATAGACATAGTCGGCCTCCAGATACCCTGCATAGCCGGCATCTTCTGTAGCCCCGCCCGGCAGGATGGACATGATGGCGGCCATTACGCCTGCGAAAAACTCGTTCATGGTCCCACCTCCGGCGGCATGGCGCTGATGCCGTGAAACAGGATGTCGAGGTGGTTGGCGACCAGCCGATCGAGTGACAGGCCGTCACCATCCGGCTTGATGCCGAAGATCTCGGCCAGTGCCACATGCGCCAGCACCGGCCCGATGATCGATCGCACCGTCAATTCCGGGTCGACCTTGCGCAGTTTTCCCGTCTCGACCCCGCGACGGATCAGCCCGATCAGCGCCGGCATCACCTTGCCGAGCACCTCCTTGCGATAGAGCTCGGCGATCGAGGGAAAGCTCATCACCTCGCGCAGGATCAGCCGCGGCACCGCGATCTTGTCGGGCTGCGCCAGTTGCTGCACCAGCACGGTCAGCAGCATGGTGATCGGCAGGCGTGGATCGCCCTCGAATGTTTCGAGATCGGGCAGGGCCCGCGCCGCAATTGGCGCCACCGCCCGCCGCACGATCCCCTCGATCAGCGCCTCCTTGGAGGCAAAGTAGAGATAGACCGTGCCCTTGGAGACGCCCGCTCGCTTGGCCACGTCCTCGACCCGCGTCGCCGCATATCCCCTCTCCGCGAACACCGCCAGCGCCGCATCCAGCACCTCATCCGGCCGTGCCTCGGCCCGCCGTCGGAATTTCTTGGATGTGTCGTTCATGCGGATGCTCCAGCTTTGCATTATTAATAACTGACTGGTCAGTCAGTTGCAAGAGGCATCGCCGGATGGCTGGACGGTGGGAAGGGAGGAGAAGGGAGGAGGAAGGGAGGGGAACAGCGGGAGGAGGAGGGACATGCCAGGGAAAACCGCCCAGCCACCGGGTCACTCCGGCGTAGGCCGGAATCCATGTCCGTGGTGATCCGCGACATCCAGATCACGGATGGCCCGCGCATGAATCCAGGCCTGTACCGGAATGACTTGGGGTTGACGCGAGGCCACTCCACTTCAGCGCAAACGGCCCACCCCCTCCCGGCCTCCCCCATCAGAGGGGGAGGTGCCGTCCGGTGGTTTGGACTCTGCATCGCGCCCCAGGAGTGGAGCCGAACCTCCCCCTTGATGGGGGAGGCAGGAGGGGGTGAGGCCGCGCGTTCCAAGCAAAGAACTTATCCCCGTCCCCAAAACCCCCTGCATAATCCGCCCATCACCCCGCATGGGCGGCCTGCAGGCGAACAGTGGTGGGGTGAGCCGGGTGGGGGTTTTGCCTCTCCCACAGGTTCGCGTTTCGGCCGCAATAGGGCGAGCGTCCCCGGGGCCGCCGG
>JAKFDU010000165.1:0-9108 GCA_036675975.1 Devosia sp.
TCGAAGGGACCGCCGGGCGCCAGCCGCAGTATGAAGAAACAGGCAGTAACGGCAATCAGCGCTATCGGAATCGCCGACAGCACGCGCCGCGTCACATATCCAAACATGGATTTAGGACCTTTCACATCCACGTCCGGCACGAGATCGGTCGCCGTACCGTGGATAAAATAACGGCGCCGCCCCTCCCAAGGGGCGACGCCGCAGGGTTCTGGATGCTTACTCGGACTTGCTCAGCCAGCGCGTGCGGTGAATGTCCGCAGCGTTGCTCACAAAGCCGGTAACCTTGGGCGAGACCACGTTCTGGGCGATGTACCAGTAGATCGGGATCGCAGCGGTCTCATCCATGGCGATCTTCTCGGCATCGCCGAGCATCTTGGCGCGGGCGGCCAGATCCTGCTCGGTGGTCGCCTGGTCCATCAGCGCATCGAACTCGTCGTTCGAATAGCGGCCATAGTTGTTGCCCCAGTTCATCGTATCGCCCTGCTGGATGCCCTGACGGAGCAGGTCGAGCGTATTGGACGGATCGGAGTAATCGAGCAGCCAGCCGGCACGACCGACATCAAAGTCGCCAGCGCGCAGGCTGTCGTAGTGCACGGCGGTTTCCGAGTTGAACAGCTCGGCCTTGACGCCGATCTGTTCCCACATCGACGCAATCGCCACGGCAATACGCTGGTGGTTGTCGTTGGTATTGTACTTGAGCTGCAGCGTCAGCGGAGTCGCGGCAGTGTAGCCGAGGCCTTCCATGATCGTCTTGGCTTCCGCCACGCGCTCTTCATAGGAGAGACCAATCCACTCGGGCTGGTAGGGCTCGACGCCTTCATAATTGGCCGTGCCCGGGGGGACCCAGCCATAAGCCGGCACTTCGCCGGTGCCGAGCACATCAGGACCGATCACGTCGCGATTGATGGCCATCGAGAGGGCCTTGCGCACGTCGGCGTTTTCGAACGGCGGCTTTTCCTGGTTGATCACGTAGTAGTAGACGCCCAGGAACGGCGCGAAATAGTCCTGGCCCGGCAGGTTGGTCTTGATCCACTCGGCCTGGTCGGACGGGATATCGGTCAGGATGTCGTATTCACCGGCGCGGTAGCGCGACAGGGCAGCGGCCAGGTCGTCCTGCACGAAGTAGTTCACTTCGTCGATCTGGACATTGGCGGCATCCCAGTAGGTCTCGGATTTGACCGACTTGATGTAGCTGCCCGGCACCCATTCCTTGGGAGTGTAGGGGCCGTTGCCCACGATGTTCTCGATATTGGTCCAGTCATCGCCGACCTTTTCGATCACGTGCTTTGGCACGGGATAGGCAGTGTAATGGGTCAGGGCCTGGAGGAAGAACGGCGTCGGGCCTTCGAGGGTGATTTCGACCGTCTTGTCGTCGATCGCCTTGACGCCCAGCTCGTTGAAATCGGTCACGGTACCGTCGGCGATTTCCGAAGCGTTCTTGATGGGGAACTGCAGGTAGGCATAGTCCGAAGCGGTGGCCGGATTGAACAGGCGCTGGAAGGCGAAAACGAAGTCGCCCGCGGTTACCGGAGTACCGTCGGACCACTGGACGCCGTCACGCAGCTTGAAGGTATAGACCAGGCCGTCATCGGAAATGGTGTAGCTCTCGGCCTGGCCCGGAATGGCCTCGGCATTGGCGTCTTCGGCCATCAGGCCTTCAATATAGTCGCCGATGATGCGGTTTTCCCAGTCGCCGGACGCCTGATGCGGATCGATCGAGCCGGGCTCGGAGCCGTTCATCGTATTCAGCGTCACGGCCGAAGCGGTGCTGCTCATCAGCAGCGCCATGGCGCCGGCCGCTGCAACCGCAGTCAGGGTTTGCGTGAGTTTCATTGTCGTCCCATCTCCTTGTGGAAGTCCTGAAATCGTCTTGTTCCCGCAGTCATGTCGCTGCGGAGTTCAAATGATCTATGGCCGGCATTTTTGCCTATCCGGTCAAGATTGCTGGACGGTATTACGCAATTCCGTCCACTGACAAGCAAAAGATTGACCTAAGCGTCAAGCTGGGCCGAATTATCAACACACTGCGCCGCCCCCTCGGGGCAGAACAGCTTTGCCTGCCGATCACTCTTCTGAGAATGGCGTGCTAGGCGCCCAACCATCCGGCCTGCCGCGCCAGGTAGACGGCGACCGCGACCGCCACGAGCCCCAACCACGGCGCCCAGCCCGGCAGGCCCGGCTTGCGCGGCGGCTTGGGATCGGGCTTTTTCTCCGGGCGACGGAACTTGACGACGTTCTCGGTCATGCGGCGCTTTCCACCAATGCGGCGACACCCATGCCACCAGCCGTACATACGCTGAGCAAAGCGCGTTTCCCGGGCTCCGTCGAGAGCAACTTGGCGGTAAGGCCCAGGATGCGTGCGCCGGTCGCGGCAAAGGGGTGGCCATAGGCCAGGCTCGAGCCCTTGACGTTGATCTTGGCGGGATCGACTGCCCCCAGCACGCTGTCGCGGCCGAGCACATTCTTGCAGTAGTCGGCGTCGTTCCACGCCTTGAGCGTGCACAGCACCTGCGCGGCAAAGGCCTCGTGCAGCTCGAAATAGTCGATATCGGCAAAGCCCAGATTGCGCCGCGCCAGCATTTCGCTGACCGCAATGGTCGGTGCCATCAGCAGCCCCTCGCCATGGGCGAAGTCATTGCCCGCCACTCTGCCGGTGGTGAGATAAGCCAGCACGGGCAGACCGCGCGCCTTGGCCCATTCCTCGCTCGCCAGCAGCACCGATGAGGCCCCATCGGTCAGCGGCGTCGAATTGCCCGCCGTCAGCGTGCCATGGCCCGAATTCTTGTCGAAGGCGGGCTTGAGCGTCGCCATCTTTTCGATATTGGCGTCGGCACGAACATTGTTGTCGCGCACCAGCCCCGCGCACTGCACCAGCAGGTCATCGTGGAAGCCCTCGTCATAGGCCTTGGCGGCATTGCGGTGGCTGGCCACCGCCAGCGCGTCCTGCGCCTCGCGGGTAATCCCCCATTCGCGCGCCATCAGCTCGCAATGCTGGCCCATCGACATGCCGGTGCGCGGCTCGTTGACCGAAGGCGCAACCGGCGTCAGTTCGCCAAACGAAAAGCCCTTGAACGCCTTGAATTTCTCGCCGGTGCTGCGCGCCTTGTTCACATCGAGCAACCGGTGCTGGAACTTGTTGCCGAAGACAATCGGGCTGTCGCTGACGGTGTCCGACCCGGCTGCGATGCCACTGTCGATCTCGCCACTGGCTATCTTGGCCGCCAGCGTCAGCGCCGCCTGCAGGCTCGTGCCGCAGGCGATCTGCATCGTCGTCCCCGGCGTCCGGGGCGAATAGCCGGCGTCCAGGGTCGCCTCGCGTGCCAGATTGAAATCGCGGCTATGCCCGATCACCGCTCCGGCCACGACCTCATCGATCTTCTCGCCCTTGAGCCCATACTTGTCCGCCAGCCCCACCAGCACCGTCCCCAGCATCGAGAGGTTGGTTTCCTCGACATAGGCGGTATTGCCGCGAGCGAAAGGGATGCGCGCCGAACCGACGATTGCGACTTTGCGAAGTTCGGCCATCTTAAGCTTTCCCGTCTTTTCTTGCTTTGAGCGGACCACCCAGGAACGGCGCGAAGCCCGTCCCCATGATCACGCCAATATCGGCCAGGCCCTCATTGGCCACGACGCCTTCGGCCAGCACCACCTCGGTCATGTCGACCAGCGGCTTGACCAATTCGCGCCCAAGCCCCGCCAGATCGGCATGCGCTGGCGTCTCGCCCTTCTGCGCCTTGCCATCGACCCATTTGTAGAAGCCCTCGCCGGTCTTGCGGCCGAGCTTGCCCTCGCTCACCAGCGTCGCGAATTTGCTCTCGATCGGCACTTGATGGCCAAGCTCGGTCGCCACCGACTTGCCGACATCGAGACCAACAGTATCCATGAGCTCGATCGGTCCCATCGGCATGCCAAAGGCCACCGCGGCGGCATCGAGCAGTTCCTTGCTTTCGCCGGCCTCCACCCGCTGAACCGCACCCAGCATGTAGGGCATCAGCACCCGGTTCACGAGGAATCCCGGCGCCGACTTCACCACCACCGGCGACTTGCCGATGGCCAGCGCAAACGCCGCACCTTTGCCGATTTCGGCATCGGTATTAAACGTCGAGCGGATCACCTCCACCAGCGGCAGCTGTGCCACCGGATTGAAGAAATGCAGCCCGATCAACCGCTCCGGCTGCTTGAGTTTTTCGGCAATGCGTTCGAGTTCGATCGAAGAGGTATTGGTCGCCAGGATCGCCCCCGGCTTGAGCTTGTCTTCCAGCCCGCCAAAGATCGCCTGCTTGACCTCGAGCTTTTCCACCACCGCTTCGATGATCACGTCGGCCCGCGAAACGCCCTTGCCCTGGGGGTCGGCCTCGAGCCGCAGCACCGCCGCGTCGACCTCGTGCTTCTTCCTGAGCCGCTTCTTGAACAGCTTCTTGCCGCGATCGAGCGCCGGCTTGATGCGCTCCATATCGAGATCCTGCAGCGTCACGCTCATGCCGCGCAGCGCGCACCAGGCGGCGATATCGCCACCCATCACACCTGCGCCGATGACATGCACGCGGGCAAATTTGGCGCCCTTGCTGCCCTGCTTCTTCAGCGCCTCCGAGGCAAAGAACACCCGGCGCAGATTGGTCGCCGTATCTGATCCCATCAGCGGCACGAAGGCGTCAATCTCACCGCGGATCATCGCCTGCCAGTCATTGCCATGCTTTTCGAACAGCTCGATCAGTGCGAACGGCGCCGGGTAATGCTCCGGCCGGGCCTTCTTGCTCGCCTGCTCTTTCATCTTGCCGGCCACATAGCCGCGCAACGGGCCCATCGCCATGATCTTCTTGGCAAAGCCTGCCTCGCTGGCCCTCTTCTTGCCCAGGACCGCCTTGCGCGCTTCCCAGCGCAGCATGTCGCGATGGCGCACCAGCTTGTCGACCAGATTGAGCCCTCGCGCCGCCCCGGCCTTGAGCATGCGTCCGGTCAGCATGATCTGCATGGCATCCACCGGTCCCGCCTGGCGGATCGACCGTCCCGTGCCGCCAAAGCCGGGGAAGATGCCTAGGTTCACTTCCGGAAAACCGATGCGCGTCTTGTCATCATTGACGGCCACGCGATAGTGACAGGCCAGCGCCAGCTCCAGCCCGCCGCCCAGGCAAAAGCCATGGATGCCGGCCACGACAGGAATCTTCAGGGCCTCGATCCGCGCGAACAGCGTATGTGTACGCCGCAGCGCTTCCGGCAGCACCGAGAAATCGCTCATGGCGTCGAATTCGCTGACGTCGGCCCCGGCGATAAAACCGCTGTCCTTGCCCGATAGCAGGATCACGCCGACCAGCTCGTCACTCTGCGCCAGTTCCTCGAAGCGGCCAACCAGTTGCTCCAGCTCCATGATCGCTTCGCGGCTCAACGTATTGACCGGCGCGCCGGGCGTATCGATGGTCAGCCAGCCCAGATTTTCCACATCGCGGTGGAAACTCCAATGCTTGGTCTCGGGCATCTGCGGCTGGATCATGCTGTCTCCTCAAAGTCCCTGGCTTCGCGCCATTTCCGCCTGTCTACCGGACGGCCTCCTCCCCTTGTGGGGAGGGAGTCAACTGCGAACGCAGCCGCAAATTACTCCGCCGCCACCCGGTGCTTGCTTTCCGCCGCCAATTCATCCGGCGCGAAATCATCCACCTGCACTACCCGATCGGTCGCCTCATCCGCCGCCCGCATGATGCCGGCTTCGTTGCTGTTGAGCACACCCGCCGCCACCGCATCGTCGATTGCATCCCGATCCAGCCGGCGCTCGATGACGCCCTTGCGCGCCGCCTTGACGAACTTGGCCTCGATTTCCTCGGCCTCCGTCACCTTGATGAAGGCGTCCTCGAGCACGCCGGTAATGTCATTGGGGTCCATGGACACAAAGACGCCGCTCGTCAGGCGGTCGCGGAACGCGCCGGGCCGCAGCACCGCCCGCACGAAGCGGTAGTTGACACGATCGCTCGCCGGCTTGGCATGCCGCCCCAGCGGGAAGCACAGCACCCGCATCGCCCACGCAAAGATGGCACTGGGGAAATTGGCAAACACCTCGCCAAAGGTCCCCTCGATGGCCGCGATCCGGTCAGCCATGATGGCATCGACCAGCGGCTTGTCCTCGGCAATGCGCCCCTCGTCCTCGAACCGGCGCAAGGTCGCCGACATCAGGTAGAGGTCGCCCAGGATATCGGCCATGCGGCCCGAAATCTTCTGCTTGCGCTTGAGCTGCCCGCCCAGGAACACCGTGGTCCAGTCCGCCGTCAGCGCAAAGGCCTGCGCATAGCGGTGGAGCTTGCGATACCAGCCCGCCATCGGCCCCTGGTTCGGCGTCGAGGCGAAGGCGCCGTTCGAAACGCCATGCAGGAAGCTCGCCGCGATATTGCGCAGCATGAACTTGGTGTGGCCACCAAAGGCGCTGTCGAACTGGTCGAGCCCGGCCTTGCGATCCGTGTTCTGCGCCGCTTCAATTTCCTTGTAGAGGAAGGGATGCGCCCGCAGCACGCCCTGGGCAAAGGTCATCAGCGTGCGCGTCAGGATATTGGCGCCTTCCACCGTGATCGCCACCGGCGTCGCCATATAGCCGCCAAACAGGTAATTGCCCGGCCCGTCCTGGATGGCGCGGCCACCATGGATATCGAAGCTTTCGTCGACGCTGTCGCGCATCGCTTCGGTGGTACGGTATTTGAGCAGCGCCGAAATCACCGCTGGCCGCTGCCCTTCATCCACCATCGACGCCGTCAGCCGCCGGCTGGCCTCATAGGTATAGGCGCGCTTGACCATCTCGCCGAGCGGCTCGGCCACGCCTTCCATGATGCCGACCGGAATGCCGAACTGGCGCCGCACCCGCGCATAAGCCGAGGTGACGCGCAAAGCCTGCTTGATCGAAGTCGTGCCGATGGCCGGCAGCGAAATGGCGCGCCCGGTCGACAGGCACTCCATCAGCATGCGCCAACCTTGCCCCGCATAGTCCGTGCCGCCGATGAGGAACTCCATCGGCACGAACACGTCCTTGCCGCGCACCGGGCCATTCATGAAGGCCTGTCGCGCCGGGAAATGTCGCCGCCCGATTTCAACACCCGGATGGTCATGCGGCACCAGTGCCAGCGTAATACCGATACTCTCGCCGCGGCCCAGATGATTGTCGGGATCCTTGAGGATGAAGGCCAGGCCCACCAGCGTGGCGATCGGCGCCAGCGTGATGTAGCGCTTGTCGAAGCTGAGCTTCACGCCCAGCACTTCCTTGCCCTGATACATGCCCTTGGCAACGATACCGATATCGCGCATGCCGCCGGCATCCGACCCCGAATGCACGCCCGTCAGCGCGAAGCATGGCACTTCGAGCCCCTTGGCGAGGCGCCCCAGATATTTTTCCTTCTGCTCATGCGTGCCGTATTTTTCCAGCAGCTCGCCCGGCCCGAGCGAGTTGGGCACCATCACCGTTATGCCCGCCGCTACCGAACGGCTGGCGATCTTGGAAACGATCATCGACTGCGCCTGCGCGCCGAAGCCGAGGCCGCCATGCTCCTTGGCGATCAGCATGCCCAAAAAGCCCTTGTCCTTTAGGAACTGCCAGACCTCGGGCGACAGGTCCGCGCGATTGTTACGCGTGTCCCAGTCGTCGATCATGGCGCAGACCTCGTTGGTCGGGCCATCGATGAAGGCCTGCTCCTCGGCGGTCAGGGTCAGCGGGCGGATGGCATTGAGCTTGCTCCAGTCCGGGCGGCCCGAGAACAGCTCCGCGTCCCAACCGACGGTACCGGCATCGAGCGCTTCCTGCTCGGTGCGGCTCACACGCGGCAGGATGGATTTGACGGCGCCATAGATGGGCGTGATCAGCAGCGGCTTGCGGATAGCCTCGACGCTGAGCAGCAACATGATCGCGCCAATCGCCAGCAGCACCCAGCTCCCGGCCCCCAGGCCATAGCTGATTCCACTGGCCGGAAGATCGAGCCCGGACAACAGGCCGATGACCAGCACAGCCGCTCCCCAATGCCACAGCGGGCTTTCCCGCATGGCCAGAACGGCGAAGACGACGAGGCTGATCGCGATAAGCGCAAAGGTCACGGCATGCCCTCCATGGCGTTGCTCGCACCCCGCACGGGCCAAGCAACTCAATCCCTGAACGCCAGACCAGTCGCCGAATCGTTCGGCTTGGTCGTTGGGCCTGCCGCGCCGGGATCATAGCGCGGAGCACCTTTATTGTTGAGCAGTCTAGCAAGGTTTACGTATACGTCAACCAAGCGCCCAATACGTCGAGGTGATCCAGTTCCTCCAACTGCCCTTCACGTCAACGCGGCGCCCTCTCAAAAGTTCGGGCACCTATTTGACGCTAACGTAAAGCCGTGAAATATTCGTCACACTAAAGGGCCCTGTGCCCATAAGCCGAAAATCGGCATCCGGAGGAAACCATGGCCACGCTAGAGACCGCTGCACCGCTTCGTCCCTGGATAGCGAGCTATCCTGATGGCATCGTCTGGAACACCCAGATCGATACGCGTCCGGTGCACGAGCAGGTCCTCGCCGCCTGTGCCCGCAACCCCTCCGCCATTGCTCTCGATTTCCTCGGGCACACCACGACATTTGGCGATCTGGCCAAAAAGATCATCGCCTTCGCCGGGGCCCTGCAGCACCAGTTCGGGGTCAAGAAGGGCTCCCGCGTCGCGCTGATGCTGCCCAATACGCCCTTCTATCCGATCGCCTATTACGGCGTGCTCCGCGCCGGCGGGACCGTGGTCAACTGCAACCCGCTCTATACCGTCCACGAGCTCAGCCACATCACCGCCAATGCCGGCGCCGATCTGATGATCACGCTCGATCTGCAGCAGATCTACGAAAAGGCCGAGAAGTTGGTCCAGGCCGGCCACGTCAAGGCGCTGGTCGTCTGCCACTTCCCCGACGCCCTGCCGCTGGTCAAGAAAATCCTGTTCTCGGTGGTCAAGCGCAAGGACCTGGCCCGGCTCGGCGCCTCTCCCGTTGCCGACCGCGTTACCCGGTTCCAGGACATGATCGCGCGCAACGAGACGCCCGATGCTGTTGTCATCGATCCGATGCACGATATCGCCGTCCAGCAATATACCGGCGGCACCACGGGCATTCCCAAGGGCGCCCTGCTCA
>JAKFDU010000166.1:0-2004 GCA_036675975.1 Devosia sp.
GCCGCGGCGACCTCCTGCATGAAGCTGCTGGTGAGCATGGGCGCCAAGGTCGAGAACATCTTCATGATCGACCGCAAAGGCGTGATCCATGCCGGCCGTGACGATCTGAACCAGTACAAGGCGGTGTTCGCCAGCGAAACCGACAAGCGCACCCTGTCCGACGCCCTCGAGGGCGCCGATGTGTTCGTCGGTCTGTCCGGCGCCAACCTGCTCGGTGCCGACGATCTCAAGCGCATGGCGCCGAACCCGATCGTGTTCGCCTGCTCCAACCCGGATCCGGAAATCGCCCCGGAACTGGCCCATGCCGCACGGAATGACGTGATCATGGCCACCGGTCGTTCGGACTACCCGAACCAGGTGAACAACGTGCTCGGCTTCCCCTTCATCTTCCGCGGTGCCCTGGACGTACGTGCCACCCGCATCAACGAAGAGATGAAGATCGCCGCGGCCCTGGCTCTGCGCGATCTGGCCAAGCTGCCGGTGCCACAGGAAGTCTGCGATGCCTACGGTGGCATTGCGCTTGCCTTCGGCCGCGAGTACATCATTCCGAAGCCGATGGATCCGCGTCTGATCACCGTGGTCTGCGACGCCGTAGCCAAGGCCGCCATCGAAAGCGGTGTGGCGACCCTGCCCTATCCGAAGCACTATCCGCTGAAGTCGGTGGATGAGGTGTTCAACGGCTAAAGCCGCATCCATAAAAAAACCCGCTTCGGCGGGTTTTTTTATGGATCCTGGCCGAGCCTTGGGTTGCCGGCCAGTGAGCGCGGTTCGATTCGATGAGTTTCGCGCGGCCCTCATTTGCCTGGAGCAGGCAGCAGCTAGCGTTAGAACAGGTCGATTGGCGCCG
The DNA here is from genome assembly GCA_036675975.1 of Devosia sp. Taxonomy (GTDB): domain Bacteria; phylum Pseudomonadota; class Alphaproteobacteria; order Rhizobiales; family Devosiaceae; genus Devosia. Next base: position 848 of record JAKFDU010000166.1, read on the forward strand.
CCTCATCGGCCGGCAGCGGGCTGCCGGGAATGCCTGCGCTCGGATCCAGTTCGCTCATCGGTGGCGGCGAATCTTCACTCTTGAATAGCTCGAAATAGGCGTCTGCGGTGCCGGGGGCGGCCGCGCGGCCGCTATAGGGATCGATACGCAGGGTCAGCAGGCCGCCCGGCTCGGCGGGCAAATGGCTGCTCTTGCCTTTCAGGGCCGTACCCATGTAGCTCATCCAGATCGGCAAGGCGACAGTGCCGCCGTATTCATTCCGGCCGAGGCTTTCCGGCTGGTCGAAGCCAGCCCAGACGGTGGTGACGTAGTCGGCGTTGTAGCCGGAGAACCAACTGTCCTTGGATTCGTTGGTGGTGCCGGTTTTTCCGGCCAGATCATCGCGGCCGAGGGCCATGGCCCGGCGCCCGGTGCCGCGCTTGATCACGTCCTGCAGCATGCTGGTCATGATGTAGGCTGTGCGCTCGTCGATGATGCGCTCGGCGACAATGGGTTCGGGGGCGGGCAGTTGCAGAGTGCCGGCGGTTTGCTTGTCGTCGCCGGGCAGCAGATCGCTACTCTCGCTCGGGGCGTCGCCGGCGGAGCCTGGCGCTGTAGCGGGGTTGGCGATATACAGCGGCTCGCCATGGCGGCTGTCGATGCGTTCGATCAGGTAGGGCTGGGTTTTATAGCCACCGTTGGCGAATGCGGTCCAGCCGGTCGCCACTTCCAGTGGCGTCAGGTTGGCAGTGCCCAAGGCCAGGGATAGGTTGCGGGGGAGTTCCTGCTTGTCGAAGCCGAAGCGACTGACATAGTCCAGCGCGTACTCGATACCGATGGCTTGTAGCAGGCGAATCGAGACCAGGTTGCGTGACTTGTACAGGGCCTCGCGCAGGCGTATCGGGCCGAGAAAGGTGTTGTTATCGTTTTTCGGGCGCCAGACCTGATCGAGGTATTCGTCGACGAACACGATCGGCGCATCGTTCACCAGGGTTGCGGCGGTGTAGCCGTTGTCCAGGGCGGCGCTGTAAATGAAGGGTTTGAAGCTGGAACCCGGCTGGCGTTTGGCTTGCGCGGCGCGGTTGTAGTTGCTCTGCTCGAACGAGAAGCCGCCGACCAGCGCGCGAACCGCGCCATTGTGCGGATCCAGCGAAACCAGCGCACCCTGGGCCATGGGG
>JAKFDU010000167.1:0-7105 GCA_036675975.1 Devosia sp.
GGCTGGCCGGTTTTCCAGCAGCCAGTCCAGCACCTGCGGCGCCGTCCATCCCTCGCGAGACTCGTCGAAGTCGGTTTCGTCCACCCGGCCCGCGGCGACGTTGGCCGCACCGCTGATCAGCTTGGCGTCCAGCCGATGATCAAAGGGGCAGGTGGCAGGGTCCAGCGCATGGAGGGCACGCAGACCCGTAGCCACCGCGTTACGCAAGGCTTCGGGTCGATCGACCAGATGCGTCAGGTCGGCGCCGGGCAGGGCGGTCATCAACAGCCAGGTGAAACCGTCTTCTTCGAAGCTCGCGCGAAGCTGGGGCGCCGCAATACCTGTTCCGGCCAGCCATTGCAGGCGCTCCGCCTCCCCCGGGAGTTCGCTCAGGGGATGGACAGGCTCGGCCTTGAGGAACAGGGCCTTATCGCCATCACCAAACCGCCAGACCGAGGCGTCGGAACGGCCCAGGGTGATCGGCAATCGATCCCGGTGGAGCAGCGAGCCCAGCCGCGGTGGCAAAGCAGGGCCATCGGCGAAAGCAGTGGACATCGGCCGTTTCCTGTTTCAGAACGATACGTGAATAACCTTCGATCAAGATGTGGTCAATGAGTTTCAGAATGATTGGTCTGTTATAGTGGCGCGACCAAGGACCTATGAGCGCGGCGACGTGCTGGACCGGGCGATGCAGCTATTCTGGCGGCTCGGCTACGAGGGCGCCCATCTTGCCGCACTGGTGGAACATACCGGCCTCAACCGCTTCAGTCTCTACAAGGAATTCGGCGGCAAGGCCGGGCTCTATGAGGCAGCCTTGGAGCGGTTCCTTGGCTACCTGCTGGATCAGTATCGGGACATCCTGACCAGGCAGCCCATGGGGCTGGAAAACATCGAGGCCGTGCTGCGCTCGCTGCAATATGGCAGCCAGTACTATGGTTGCTTCATGATCAACACACTGACCCAGCGCGACACCGTGCCCGAAGGCGCTTATGGCAAGGCGCTGGCGGCAGGCGAGGAGATCGAAGCGCTCTATGCCGGCAACATCGCGAGCGCGCTGGCCCGCGGGCAGGTTCCGTCGGGAAGCAATGTGTCCGGCCTGGGCAAGATGCTGCAGACGCTGGACCAGGGGCTGCATATCCAGGGTCTGGCTGGGGCAACGGACGCGCAGAAGGACCGGGTGATATCAGCGGTGATGGCGGGGTTGAGGGTGTAGGGCTACGGTCGTGGCCTCACATGTCGGCTTCCGCCCCGTTCCAGACATCCGCCTCGATGGCGTTACGCTCCGGAAGCAGTCACACCAGGGGGAAAAGCGGGCAGCCATCGCTTTGAAGGAGGCGCTTCTTGAGAAACGCAGCACGGCCGAACACGATTTCCCGACCACACAATCGCACTGGGGCTAGGCTCCCACGGCCCACCATGATAAACCCGCCTCAACTTGCATTTTCGACGGCGGAATCGACAATTGGCCAAACCCGGTATCAAGCAGTTTCTCACTGAAATCTTCGCCTGGTGGGGCGGCAATACCTGGGGCACGCGGCTGTGGATTCGGCGCTTCGGCAACTATGTCGGCAGCGACGAATTCGGCAACAAATACTATCAGGATCGCAAGGCCGACCGGCGCTATGTGACCTATGCCGGCGATGCCGATGCTTCGGCCATCCCGCCCGGCTGGTACGGCTGGATGCACTACCGCACCGATATCGTGCCGACCCAGGGCAACTACACTCCCCATGCCTGGGAGAAGCCGCACCAGCCCAACCTGACCGGCACCGCGGCGGCCTACCGCCCCGATGGCAGCCTGCTCAACAAGGGCGAGCGTCCGCGCGTGACCGGCGACTACGACGCCTGGTCGCCCGAATAAGGACCGCGGCGCCTTGCGCCCGAACGTTCAACGGTTCCTGACTGTGTCGAAGTCGCTGATCCCTCTGCTGGGGCTGGCATTTCCTAGCGTGACCGCGCCCGCCATGGCGCAGCCCATTGCCAACCCCGTGGCGACCTTTGCCGGGCTCGACAAGATCACCGGCCGCATCACGCGCTTTGATGTCTATATCGACGAGACGGTGCTGTTCGGCGCGCTCGAGATCACTCCGCGCGCCTGTTACAACCGCCCGCCCACCGAGGCACAGCGCGTGTCCGCCTTCCTCGAGGTCGACCAGCGCAGCTTGACCGGCGTCTCCAAGCGCATCTTCACCGGCTGGATGTTCGCCGACAGCCCGGCGCTCAACGCTGTGGACCACGCCATCTACGACGTCTGGCTGATCGAGTGCAAAACCAGCACCGACGTGCCGCCGCCGGACCAGCGCTAGACGAAAATCTGCGCACGCCTGTCGGTCCGGCCGACGCGCCATCGTCCTTGACCTCGGGACACCGCGGCACGAGGCTGTGGGCAGATCAGAGGGAAGATCCATGTTGCTCGAGAGCAAGACCGCCATCGTCTATGGCGGCAGCGGCGCGGTCGGTGGCGCAGTGGCCAAGGCCTATGCGCGCGAGGGCGCCTATGTGTTCCTGGCGGCACGCAATCGCGCCGGGCTGGAGGCGGTAGCCGGCGAGATCAGGGCGGGTGGCGGCCGGGCCGAGATCGCCACGCTCGATGTGATGGATCGCGTGTCGGTGGATGCGCATCTGGTTGACGTCGTGGCCAAGGCAGGCCCTGTCAAGCTGATGTTCAACGGCGTCTCCTGGGCGGATACCCAGGGCGAGTTGCTGGGCGACATGGCCTTCGAGCGCATGATGGAGCCCGTACGCCTCTCGATGCTGTCGTGGTTCAATACCGGCACGGTGGTCGCCCGGCACATGGGCGAGAATGGCGGCGGGGCCATTGTGGGCATCACCGCCAATGTAGCACGCTGGCCGGTCGCGTATGTCGGCGGCTTTGGCATTGCCTGTGCCGCGGTGGAGAATTTCCTGCGCCAGCTCGGCATCGAAGAAGGCCCGCGGGGCGTGCGCGTCTGCTGGGTGCGGTCGCCGGGCTCTCCCGATGCCCCCGGCGTGCGCGAGGCGTGGCAGTTGCGGGCGAACGAGAGGGGCATGACGTTCGACGAGGTCCACCAGGAATTCGCTAAGGATACGCCTCTGCGCAAGATCACCGCGCTGGCGCAGGTGGCCGATGCTGCCGTGCTGCTGTCGAGCGACCTGGCGGCGGGCATGACGGCTACTCTGGCCAATGCCACGGGCGGCGCACAGGTCGACTAGAGCAAGCGCGATCAAGTGCGGTTCGCGGCGTGAGTTAGGGTGGCTGCATTCAAGGAGGATCACATGCTGACCGAACCAACGATCGTCGAAAAGTCGCCCCAGCCCTTTGCCGCCATTGTGCTCACGCTGCGTCAGCCGGAAATCGCCGAGCAGGCGCCGCCACTGATCGACGATGTCATCAAATGGGTGAAAGCCAAGGGGGGCGAACTCACCGGCCCTCCATTCTTCAACTACGTGAACTTCTTTCCCGGTGGTTCGATGGAAATGCAGGTGGGCATGCCCACTGCGAGCGTATTGCCGGCCGACGGGCGCCTTTCAACCGGCACCTTGCCCGGCGGGCGTTATGCGTCGATCACGGCGACGGTGCCCTATCACGAGCTCCATGATGCCAACATGAAGCTCGACGAATGGGCGAGGGCGCAGGGGCATGATTTTGCGGGGACGGTCGAGGGCGATAACTTTATCGGCGCCACGCGGCTCGAAATCTACCACAAGGATCCCGGCGAAGACCCTTCCGGCCATCCGGTGACCGAGATAGCCTTCCGCATCAAGTAGCGGCGCGCCGATCCCAGGCGAACCAGTCACCCTGCACGAGGAGCGCTTCAGCGAGGCGCTCCTCGTACTCCTCGCGTGGAATTTCGATCCCGCCGAGCGAGGCCAGGTGCGGTGTCACGAATTGGGTGTCGAGTAGCACGAAGCCGCCGGCATTGAGCCTTTCCACCAGATGAGCCATGGCCATCTTGCTGGCATTGGTCTTGCGGTGAAACATCGATTCCCCAAAGAACGCGCCGCCGATGGCGAGGCCATAGAGCCCGCCCACCAGTTCGTCGCCATCCCAGACCTCCACCGTGTGCGCGACGCCGCGACGGAACAGTTCACCATAGACGCTGCGAATGGTGCGGTTGATCCAGGTGGTGTCGCGGTCCTCGCCCACGGTGGCGCATCCATCGATGATCGCCTCGAAATCGGTATCGACTTTCACCACGAAGCCCGACTTGCGAATGGCCTTGCGCAGGCTGGTGGAGAGGCGGAAGCCGTCGAGCGGGATGATGCCGCGCATTTCCGGGCTGACCCAGAACAGGTCCTCGTCCTCTGCATCCTCGGACATCGGGAAGATGCCGGCGCGATAGGCGCGGACGATCAGTTCGGGCGTGATTTCGATGTCGAAAGGGTCCTGCCGGCGGGCCATCAGTAGACCGCCTTCTTGAGGCACCGACGCCGCAGTCGACACCCTCCCCCTTGTGGGGAGGGATCAAGGGTGGGGGTGAGTAAGCCTGGATATCGGGACTCTCGCACCCCCTCCCGGCCTCCCCCATCGAGGGGGAGGTGCCGTTCTGTGGGTGTGACGCAATCCCGCCAGGTCACCGAATCAGTCCACTCAGACCTTGTTCTCGGCCAGATACTTTTCCAGCCAGTGGATGTCGTAATTGCCGGCCAGGATATCGGGCTCGCGGATCAGGCGCTGGAACAGCGGCAGGGTGGTCTTGATGCCGTCGACCACGAACTCGTCGATGGCGCGGCGCAGGCGCTGCAGGCATTCGTCACGCGTGCGGCCATAGACGATGAGCTTGCCGATAAGCGAGTCGTAATAGGGAGGGATCTTGTAGCCCTGATAGACCGCCGAATCGACGCGCACGCCGACGCCGCCGGCAGGGTGGTAGAAGGTGATCGTGCCGGGTGAGGGCGCGAAGGTCTGCGGATCCTCGGCATTGATGCGCACTTCAATGGCGTGGCCATAGAACTGCACCTGCTTCTGCGTCATCGAGAGTTTCTCCCCCGAAGCGACGCGGATCTGCTCATAGACGATGTCGATGCCGGTAATGCGCTCGGTGACCGGGTGCTCCACCTGCAGGCGGGTGTTCATTTCGATGAAGTAGAAGTTGCCGTCCTCGTAGAGGAACTCGATGGTGCCGGCGCCAGAGTATTTCAGCTTGCGCATGGCCACGGCGCAGATTTCGCCGATCTTGTCGCGCTCGTCCGGCAGGATTGTCGGGCCGCCGGCCTCTTCCCACACCTTCTGGTGGCGACGCTGCAACGAGCAGTCACGGACGCCCAGATGCACGGCATTGCCCTGGCCATCGCCAAGTACCTGCACTTCGATATGGCGCGGCTTGCCGAGGTACTTTTCCATGTAGACGGAATCATTGCCGAACGCGGCCTTGGCCTCGGTACGGGCAGTCGACCAGGCCTCGAGCACATCCTTCTCGGTCTTGGCCACCTTCATGCCGCGGCCACCGCCACCGGCGGTTGCCTTGATCAGTACCGGATAGCCGATTTCCCGGGCGGTCTTGATTGCGTCGGCGTCAGACTCCACAGCGCCGGCCGAGCCGGGCACCACGGGAATGCCAAGTTCGACGGCGGTCTTCTTGGCGGTGATCTTGTCGCCCATGATCTCGATATGGTGCGACGAGGGGCCGATGAAGGTCACCTTGTGCTCGGTCAGGATCTTGGCGAAGCGCGCATTCTCCGAAAGGAAGCCATAGCCCGGATGCACGGCATCGGCGCCGGTGATCTCGCAGGCCGCCATGATCGAGGGAATGTTGAGATAGCTGTCCTTGGCGGCCGGCGGCCCGATGCAGACGCTTTCGTCAGCGAGGCGCACATGCATGGCATTGGCATCGGCCGTGGAATGTACCGCGACGGTCTGGATGCCCAGTTCCTTGCAGGCGCGCAGGATGCGCAGGGCGATTTCGCCTCTATTGGCGATGAGGACCTTCTGAAACATGAGGTCCCCCTTACTCGATGACGACGAGCGGCTCGCCGTATTCCACCGGCTGGGCATCCTGGACGAGGATGCGCGTGACGGTGCCGGAGCGGTGCGCCGGGATCTGGTTCATCGTCTTCATCGCTTCGATGATGAGGAGGGTTTGCCCCTCAGTCACCTTGGTGCCGACTTCGGCAAAGGTCGGCTTGCCCGGCTCTGGCGAACGATAGGCCGTGCCGACCATGGGGGAGGTCAGGGTGCCCGGGTTGGAGGCCAGGTCTTCGGCGGCGGCAGGGGCGGCGGCGGGCACTGAGCCAGCCGGCGCCAGTGTCGTGGGTGCAGTGGCCTGCGGCGGTGCAAAATACTGCGGCGCCTGGGCGTAGACCGGAGCCTCATTGGCGTAGGAGCGGGTGACGCGGACCCGGAAGTCCTCCTGCTCAATCTCGATCTCGGCGAGATTTTCCTTGTTGAGCAGCTCGGCAATGGCCCGGATCAGGTCCTGATCCACTTGCGATGACTTGGTCATTCTTGTCGGTCTCCCGCGCTACACGCGTTGATCGTTATTTGAGTTTTTCGGCGAGCGCCATTAGCGCCAGTCTATACCCGGTGACGCCAAAGCCGCAAATGACGCCAAACGCGACTGCCGACACATAGGAGTGGTGCCGGAAGGCCTCGCGCTGGTGAATATTGCTGAGATGCACCTCGGCAACCGGCAATCCAACGGCCTTGAGGGCATCGTGGATGGCGACCGAGGTGTGCGAATAGGCAGCCGGGTTGATGAGAATGGCGTCGGCGGTCTTGCGGGCATCCTGGATCCAGGTGACCAGCTCGCCTTCGTGGTTTGACTGGCGAAAATCGATGCTGAGCCCGGCTTCTTCGCCGGTCTGCTTGCATAGCGTCTCGATATCCTTGAGCGTCGCCGCACCATAGATATCGGGCTCGCGGGTACCGAGCAGATTGAGGTTCGGGCCGTTGAGGACGAGAACGCGGTGAGCCATGGTTCGTGCCTTTTGCACTGGCCCCCCAGCGGGCGCAAGCGTGGCGCGGAGTAATGCACGAAAAAGGGCGGATTTGCGGCGGCTCGGGTGGTGGTGAGGCTCAGGCGGCGGCGATGACGTGGTCGGCGAGCTGGCGCTCGTTGACCACCATGTTGCGGCCGCGATGCTTGGCGGCATAGAGGCAGCGATCGGCGCGCTCGATGAGCGAGCCCGGCGTGTCGCCAACACGATA
>JAKFDU010000168.1:0-6045 GCA_036675975.1 Devosia sp.
CCGGGTCCGGTATCAAGCACGCTGTATTGCAAGCGTGGTTGCCGACTTTCTGCCCAGGCCAAACGGGCGCCCCCGTCTCCAGTCTCCCCGCCCGACCCTGCGTCGGGGCCGCGTGTTGGCGGGAATGGGTGGAGTATGCAGGAGGGCGCGAGGGGCGGGGATAAGTTTTTTCGGGCGCGGGCGACGTGGGGCTGAGCCGCGGTCGGGTCCCAGCCACGATGTCGTCCCGGCGAAGGCCGGGATCCATGCGGTGAATGGCTCATACACTGAATGATGCGGCGAACAACGGACATGGATTCCGGCCTTCGCCGGAATGACATAGTGGTTGGGGCGAGCGTCGTCGCCAGTTGGCTATTGCCTTCTCCTCTTGAGGGAGAAGCTGCCCGAAGGGGATGGCGCAGAACCCCTCACTCTGATCCTCCGCTTAACGCATCGGATCGTCCCTCGCCCGCAAGGGGAGAGGAGGCGTGCAATCTAGGGCAACCGGCCCAGGCGCTCGAGGAGAAGCGCAAAGAAGCCTTCGGCATTGCCGTTGCGGAGATAGTTGACGTTTCGCACCTTGCCGGTGACGTGCCAGTAGTCGGCCACGGTCATGCCCACGGTGAGCTCACTCGCCGTCTCGATGGTGACGTTGCAGTGGCGGCCTTCGAAAAGGTCGGGCTGCAACAGGTAAGCGATAACAGTTGGGTCATGCAGCGGGGCGCCGGCCCAGCCGTATTTCTGCAGGTCGAAGGTCTCCGAGAAGGTCAGCATCTCGTAGACCGCCCTGCCGGACCTGGTGCCCAGGCCAAACATGGCGGCGAGGCGTTCCGGGGTCGACTGGATCTGGTGGGTCACGTCGAGCGGCAGCATGGTGATCGGCACGCCCGAGCGCAGCACCACATCGGCGGCTTCGGGATCGACATAGATGTTGAATTCGGCTGACGGCGTAATGTTGCCGACCTCGAAATAGGCGCCGCCCATCATGACGATCTCGGCGATACGTTCGGCAATCGCGGGCTGCTTGACCAAGGCCATGCCGATATTGGTCAGCGGACCGAGGGTGCACAGGGTGATGCTGCCGGCTTCGGCTGCCATCAGGCTGTCGATGATGTAGTCGACGCCATGCTGGCTTTGCAGCGGAATGGTGGGGTCGGGCAGGTCCGGGCCGTTCATGCCGGTCTCGCCATGCACGTGTTCCGCGGTCACCAGATGCCGGCGCATCGGGCGGGCGCAACCGGCATAGACCGGTATATCGCGGCGGCCGGAAAGCTCGACGACCTTGCGCGCATTGATGGCGTTGTGATGCAGACTCACATTGCCGGCCACCGCAACGATGCCGAGCACGTCGAGTTCTTCGGGCGAGGCCAGAGCCAGCAGGATGGCGACGGCGTCGTCCTGGCCAGGATCGGTGTCGATGATGATTTTGCGCGGCATGAAATGACCTTGGCGGGAATGCGAATCCGGGCGGCACACTAACGGCTGGTACGCTGGTGGTCGACTGTCCCGCAACGGCTTGCTCAACGGAACGTTTGCACCAAGTTGACGTTAGTTTGGCGCGAGGGGTCGCAAGCGAGATTTGACATGGCACGCGCAGCCAAGCCAGCGACACCCAGAGACATGACCGAGAGCCAGTTCGAGCGCGTGACCGCCAATGCTGCACGCCTGGCGATGGTGTTTGTCGGATTTCTGGCACTGCTATTCGCCCTGCAGGTGGGGCAGGTCTTTCTGGCTCCCGTTACCCTGGCGATCGTTATCGGGCTGATGTTCGGGCCAGTGGCTGATCGGTTCGAACGTTTCGGGGTTCCGCCCGCCCTGTCGGCGGGCATTGTGGTCCTCATGCTGATCGGGGTGATTGCCGGTGGCGTGATGCTGTTTTTGGGGCCGCTGTCGGAATGGGTGGCGCGAGGCCCTATGATCTGGAACAAGCTGCAGCAGCAACTCGCCACCCTTGAGGGGCCGCTCGAGGCGGTCGCGGCGGTGCAGGAACAGATCACCTCGATCTTTGGCAGCGACAACGCGATGTCGGTGACGGTCGAGGATGGCGGACAGATGATCGGGGTAGCGATGCTGGCCCCGGCGATTCTGGCACAGGTGCTGATCTTTCTCGCGAGCCTTTATTTCTTCGTGGCGACACGGGATCACATTCGCATTTCAGTCCTGTCGCTGTGTGTCAGTCGCCGCATGCGCTGGCGGACGGCGCATGTGTTCCGCGATGTCGAGGCAAAGGTCAGCCGGTTCCTGCTGTCGATCACCTTCATCAATGCCTGTGTCGGCTGCGCAGTGTCGCTCGTCATGTGGGCCATCGGCATGCCGTCGCCACTGCTGTGGGGCGCCATGGCCGCGGTGCTCAACTATATCCCCTATGTCGGGCAAGCCGTCATGATGCTGGTGTTGTTCGCCGTTGGCCTGGGTACGCAGACCGGGCTGGAGAATGTGCTGCTGCCGGCTGGCTGCTATCTCGCCATCAACTTCATCGAGGGCCAGATCGTCACGCCGCACTTCATCGGCCGCACCATGACGCTCAACCCATTCGTGATATTCCTCTCCATCACCTTCTGGCTGTGGGCCTGGGGTCCGGTCGGCGGACTGGTGGCGGTGCCAACGCTGCTTATCGCGACTTCGGTGCTGTCCAACATGCTGCCGAGCAAGCCGCTGGTGCCAAGCCGGCCAGTGCGCAGGACGCGCAACATGACTGACCGCGACGAGTTGCTGGCCAATGCGGCCCGTGCCATTCGCGAACAGGCGGAAGAGGAACAGAAGCCGTCCGACAAGCGCAAGGAGGAACGGCTGGAGCCGCCCGACGGAACCGCGCCAAGCGGCGCACCGGCGGCGTAGAGCACCCATTCCGCCATCGTTCTTGACGCCGCCGCCGCGGGGCGAAACAGTCTCCACAGCTTTGGATGCGGAGAATCTCGTGGCGGGTGAAGTTGCTGGACATGCGGCGGAAGCGGCTGCGCATGGCGTTGATCTGATACCGGTGGTCGCCCTGCTGGGCGCGGCCGTCATTGGGGTGCCGCTGTTCAAGCGCATCGGGCTGGGGTCGGTGCTGGGTTACCTGGCGGCGGGCCTGCTGCTCGGACCTTCGGGCATCGGGCTGATCAATGACCCCGAATCGGTGCTGACCACGGCCGAGCTCGGCGTCGTGATGTTCCTGTTCATCATCGGGCTCGAAATGGAGCCAAGCAAGCTTTGGGCATTGCGCAAGCAGATTTTTGGCCTGGGGCTCATCCAGGTTGCCACCTGTGGCGCGCTGTTGACTGGCGTCGGTATCCTGCTTGGCTTTGCGCCGGTCGTTGCCTTCATTTTCGGCATGGGTTTCGTGCTGACCTCGACCGCCATTGTCATGCAGATCCTGGGCGAACGGGGCGAGCTGGCGACCGAAGGCGGCCAGCGTATGGTGTCGATCCTGCTCCTTGAGGACCTCGCCATCGTGCCGCTGCTGGCCGTGGTGGCCCTGCTTGCGCCCGGTGGCGGCGAGGAAGTCGACCTGGTTTCGCGCCTGCTCAGCATTGCTGCCCCGATCGGCGCGGTGGTGCTGCTGATCTTCCTGGGCCAGCGGATCATGAACCCATTCTTCGCTTTGCTCGCTTCGAGCAAGCTGCGCGAGGTGATGACGGCCGCGGCGCTGCTGGTCGTGCTGGGCGCGGCTCTGCTGTTCCAGGCCAGCGGGCTGTCGATGGCAATGGGGGCGTTTCTGGCCGGCGTATTGCTTTCGACCTCAACGTTCCGGCATCAGCTGGAGGCCGATGTGGAGCCATTCCGCGGCATCCTTCTGGGGCTGTTCTTCCTCGCCGTCGGCATGTCGCTGGATCTTGGTATCGTGGCCAGCAGCTGGCAGATCATCGCCATGAGCGTGGTCTCCTACATGCTGGTCAAGGCGGGGGCGATCTATGTCATCGCGCGCTTGCTGAAATCTGGCCATGGTGAGGCGCTGGAGCGGGCGGTGCTGATGGGACAGGGCGGCGAATTCGCCTTTGTGCTCTACACCACGGCGGTGGCAGCCGGGATCATCGACGCGCCGACCAACGCGATCTTCACCGCAACGGTGATCGTGTCGATGGTGCTGACGCCGTTCTTCATCATCGGCCTGAGGTTCGTGCTGCCGCGGCAGGAGCAGTCGATGGAAGGCGTTACGGAGGTCGACGGCCTCAGCGAGAGCATCCTGGTCATCGGCTTCGGGCGGTTTGGCCAGATTGCCAGCCAGGCGCTGCTGGGGCAGGGGCATCGGCTGTCGATCATCGACAACGACACCGAAATGATCCGGGTCGCGGCGCAGTTCGGCTTCAAGATCTATTACGGTGACGGCACCCGGCTCGACATCCTGCGTGCCGCGGGCGCCGCCAATGTCGACCTGGTGCTGATCTGCATCGACGACAAGGCAGCGGCGACGCGTATTGCGGAGCTGTTCCGCGACGAGTTCCCGCTGGTCAAGGTCATGGCGCGCGCGTTCGACCGGGTGCATGCGATCGAGCTGACCAGGGTCGGCGTCGAGTACCAGCTGCGGGAAATGTTCGAATCCGCCCTGGTATTCGGGGCACAGGCGATTCGAACGCTCGGCGCCACCGAGGAGGAAATCGACACGGTGCTGGAAGGCGTCAGGCAACGCGACCGGTTGCGGTTCGAGGTGCAACTGCTCGACGACGCCAATGCGTTGGATGCGGCCAAGACGCTGTTGCTCAAGAATGCTGCCGATCAGGCCCGCGAGGGCGGTGTGGTGCTCTCCCCTACCGAGGTGGAGGAGGAACTGGCCAAGATCACTCAGCCGCCGCATCCCGCATAGGAGGTCCGGCGCATGGGGGGCTTTCGCCTGCCCAAATTAAGTGCAAGACTAAAGTCTCTAGAGGGGAATACATCGTCATGAAACCTGGATTGCGATATGCCGCAACAGCCGATCGTTTACGACGCCCCTACGCCGGAACCGCGTGCCCGCACCGTTGAGGCCATCCAGGCGGAGATACTAGAGAGACTGATCTACTCAGTCGGCAAGGATCCCATCGTCGCGCGGCCGCATGACTGGCTGGCGGCGACCATTCTGGCAGTGCGCGACCGGGTCATGGACCGCTGGATGGAATCGTCCCGCGAGACGTGGCGAACCTCGCACAAGCGCGTCTACTATCTGAGCCTTGAATTCCTCATCGGCCGGCTGATGCGCGATGCCATGAGCAATGTGGGGCTCATCGAGCCGGTGCGCGAAGCCCTCAAGAATCTCAATGTCGACCTGGGCGACCTGATCAACCTGGAGCCCGACGCGGCCTTGGGCAATGGCGGTCTCGGGCGACTGGCGGCGTGTTTCCTTGAATCCATGTCATCGGTGAAAATCCCGGCCTATGGCTACGGCATCCGCTACGTGCACGGCCTGTTCCGCCAGGAAATGAGCGAAGGCTGGCAGGTCGAGCTCCCGGAAGAATGGCTGGCGCACGGCAATCCATGGGAATTCGAGCGGCGCGAAAGCGCCTATGAAATCGGCTTCGGTGGCCATGTCGAGCCGGTGACCGATCCGGATGGCGGCGTGCGGCAGGAATGGCGGCCCAACGACCACCTGCTGGCGGTCGCCTATGACACGCCGATCGTTGGGTGGCGCGGGGCGCGGGTGAATACGCTTCGGCTGTGGAGTGCGCAGCCGATCGATCCGATCCTGCTCGACAAGTTCAATTCCGGCGACCATATCGGCGCGCTAGAGGAAAGCTCACGGGCCGAAGCAATTACACGGGTGCTGTACCCGGCCGATTCGACGGCTGCGGGGCAGGAATTGCGGCTGCGGCAGGAGTTTTTCTTCTCGTCCGCATCGCTGCAGGACATCGTGCGGCGGCATCTGCAGCAGTATGGCGACCTGGGCTCGCTGCCCGACAAGGTCGCGATCCATCTCAACGATACGCATCCGGCGATTTCGATCTGCGAATTGATGCGCATCCTCGTTGACGATAACGGGATCAAGTGGGCCGAGGCGTGGAAGCTGAGCAAGGGCGTGTTCGGCTATACCAACCACACGCTGCTGCCCGAGGCGCTGGAGAGCTGGCCGGTGGCGCTGCTGGAGCGGCTGCTGCCGCGGCATATGCAGATCAT
>JAKFDU010000169.1:0-2179 GCA_036675975.1 Devosia sp.
GACGCTATGAACTCCAACGATCTGATTTTCCTGGCACAACCTGGTGGCTCCCTGAGTGGGCGTATTCGTGTACCGGGCGATAAATCGATTTCCCATCGTTCGATCATGCTCGGCTCCCTGGCCGACGGCGTGACCGAGGTGGAAGGTTTCCTCGAGGGCGAAGACGCCCTGGCGACGCTGCAAGCGTTTCGCGACATGGGGGTGGTCATCGAAGGTCCGCACCACGGTCGCGTGACCATCCATGGTGTCGGCCTGCACGGCCTCAAGCCCGCCCCGGGGCCGATCTACCTGGGTAACTCCGGGACCTCGATGCGCCTGTTGTCCGGCTTGTTGGCAGCGCAGGACTTCGACAGCACCTTGACCGGTGACGCCTCGCTGTCCAAGCGCCCGATGAATCGCGTCGCCAACCCGTTGCGGGAAATGGGCGCGGTCATCGAGACGGCAGCCGATGGTCGTCCGCCGATGACCATCCGTGGTGGCAACAAGCTCAAGGGCCTGACCTACACCATGCCAATGGCCAGCGCCCAGGTGAAATCCTGCCTGCTGCTGGCCGGTCTCTACGCCGAAGGCAAGACCACCGTCACCGAACCGGCCCCGACCCGCGACCACACCGAGCGCATGCTGCGCGGCTTCGGCTACCCGGTCACGGTGGATGGCGCCACGGCGTCGGTCGAGTCTGGCAGTAAGCTGACTGCGACCCATATCGAAGTGCCGGGCGATATCTCATCGTCGGCGTTCTTCCTGGTGGCCGCCTCGATCGCCGAAGGCTCCGACCTGGTGCTCGAGCACGTCGGCATCAACCCGACCCGCACCGGTGTGATCGACATCCTGCGCCTGATGGGCGCTGACATTACTCTGGAAAACCAACGTGAAGTTGGCGGCGAACCCGTAGCCGACCTGCGCGTACGAGCGGCTAAACTCAAGGGTATCGAGATTCCAGAGGCGCTGGTTCCGCTGGCCATCGACGAGTTCCCGGTGTTGTTCGTGGCGGCCGCCTGTGCAGAAGGGCGCACCGTGCTGACCGGCGCCGAAGAGCTGCGGGTCAAGGAATCGGATCGCATCCAGGTGATGGCGGACGGCTTGTTGGCCTTGGGTGTCAAGTGCCAGCCAACGCCGGACGGCATCATCATCGACGGCGGCCAGATCGGCGGCGGCGAAGTCCATGGTCACGGTGATCACCGCATCGCCATGGCTTTCAGTGTTGCGTCTTTGCGCGCCAGCGCGCCGATTCGCATCCATGATTGCGCCAACGTCGCGACGTCGTTCCCGAACTTCCTGGCGCTGTGCGCGCAGGTCGGTATCCGAGTAGCACAAGAGGCACAGTCGTGAACATCAAGGCACCGGTCATCACCATCGATGGCCCAAGCGGTTCAGGCAAGGGCACTGTCGCCGGGATCCTGGCCAAACAGCTGGGCTGGAACCTGCTCGATTCGGGTGCCTTGTACCGTCTGCTGGCGTTCGCCGCCGCCAACCATGGCGTCGACCTGACCAATGAAGAATTGCTCAAGGCGCTGGCGGCTCACCTGGACGTGCAGTTCATTGCGGCGACCGACGGTCAGCTCCAGCGCATCATTCTGGAAGGCGACGAAGTCAGCGACGTCATCCGCACCGAAAGCGTGGGCGCCGGGGCCTCCCAGGTCGCCGCGCTGCCAGCGGTGCGCGAAGCCTTGCTGCAACGCCAACGTGCATTCCAGGAGCCGCCGGGGCTGGTGGCTGATGGCCGCGACATGGGCACGGTGGTGTTCCCCGACGCGCCGCTGAAGATCTTCCTCACTGCCAGCGCCGAGGAGCGGGCGCGCCGCCGATATTTGCAGTTGAAGGGCAAAGGCGAGGATGTTAGTCTGTCGAGTCTGCTAGATGAGATCCGTGCACGCGACGAGCGTGACACCCAGCGCGCAGTAGCCCCGCTAAAGCCGGCGGCCGATGCGATACAGCTGGATTCCACGGAGTTGTCCATTGATCAGGTGTTGCAACGCATCATGAGCGAGATCGCGCTTCGCGATATCGCCGGGTGACAGGAAGCTCCGCAGGGGACCAGTCATAGTCCTGCGGCGCTTCTTTTATATGAAACTAACCCACACCGTCTGGGGTGTGGAGATGGGCGTTTACTTCGCCCTAATCAACAGGAATTAAAATGAGCGAAAGCTTTGCGGAACTCTTTGAAGAAAGCTTGAAAACC
>JAKFDU010000170.1:0-40503 GCA_036675975.1 Devosia sp.
TGTCCTCGACGTCGGCGGCGTCCTGCAGCATCACGGCCAGCAGCGCCGACGCCTCCCGTTGCCCCAGAAATGCAGCCCTTTCCAGAACCACCAGGCTGTATTCGTTGACAGCCGAAGGGTTGAACCCTCCAGCAATGGTCCCCATCGGCTCCGGCCAATCCTGGCCGCTGGCGGAGCCGATGAACAATGACAGGCAACCGAGCAATAACATGCTGACGCGCATGGTTTCTCCTGTGGTCATGTGATGGGTGGTGGCCGGGCGCGCCGCATCGATCCGCAGGCCGTTGGGCGACCTGCGGTCATTCATGGGCGAAGTGTCGATTTGCCTCCTCGGGCCGATGCTCAGATCAAGCCATGGCAGGAAGCCTCAGGCGTCCGCCGCACCCAAGGGTGGTCCAGGCGGCATTGTGTGGCGATGATCTCAGAACAACCCCGCAGGTCAGGGCGAGTTGGACCTTGGATTTACGCTTAGGCAAAGTTCGATTGTATATCCACGCATAGTAGTTCCCTCTTTGTTCAGGAGAACATTGCATGAACAACAATCCGAGTCGATGGTGATTCGTTAACCTTTGCGAATCACCCGCTTCGACCGTTACCGGCTCCGCCCAAACAACCGCTCGATGTCTTTCTGCTTGAGCTCGACATAGGTCGGGCGCCCATGGATGCACTGGCCGGAATGCGGCGTCGCTTCCATGTCGCGGAGCAGGGCGTTCATCTCATCGACTCGCAGACGCCGCCCGGAGCGCACCGAGCCGTGACAGGCCATGCGGGCAATGATGGCTTCCATGCGATCGCTGACCGCCGCGATGGAGTCCCATTCGGCGAGGCCGTCCGCAACGTCACGCACCAAGCCGTCGATGTCCGAATTGCCGAGAAGGGCAGGGGTTTCGCGCACGGCGATGGCGCGCGGGCCAAAGCGTTCGAGGTAAAGGCCGAAGCGCTCGAGTTCCGGTGCCGCTTCTTCGAGGCGAGCGCAATCTTCCTCGGGCAGTTCGATCACCAGCGGGATCAACTGCGCCTGGCTGGGCACCGGTCCCGACGCCAGTTGCGCCTTGAACCGTTCATAGACCAGCCGCTCATGCGCCGCGTGCTGGTCGATCAGCAGCAGGCCATCGCCATTCTGGGCGATGATAAAATTATCGAACATCTGCGCCCGCGCCGTGCCGAGCGGGAACTCGACAAAGGCTGGGGACGCCTCGGCCTCGACGCGCGCGCTGGGCTCGGTAAAGCCTTCCAGCCGCGGGGATGACCACGCATTGACAGGGACAACGCGCGCGCTCGACCCACCCCATGCCGCGGCCTGTTCCGGCGCGCGGAACGCGGAAGCCTCAGCGCTCTCATAGGTTGGCGCCGTAAACGCGCCCAGCACATCCTCGGCCACCGTGCCTGATGCCTTGAACCCTGCACCCGCCAGCGCCTCGCCGATGGCGCGGATCACCGCGCTCCGCACCGCCCCTGCATCGCGAAAGCGCAACTCGGCCTTGGCCGGATGCACGTTAACGTCCACCTCGCCGGGGTCGATGGCGATGTAGAGCGCTACGACGGGGAAGCGGTCGCGAAACGTGTAGTCGGCATAGGCGGCGCGGACGGCGCCGACCAGCACCTTGTCGCGGACCGAGCGGCCGTTGACGAAGTAGAACTGGCTGAGCGAATTGGCCCTTGTATAGGTCGGCAACCCTGCCAGCCCTGCCACGACCACGCCGTGGCGGCTCGTTGCCAGCGTCACCGCATTGCTGGCAAAGTCATCGCCGATCACCTGCCCCAGTCGCGCCTGCAGGGCGCCCGGGCCGGTCACCGCTGGCCAGTTGCTGGCCGAACGGTCGCTGCCATTGAGCACGAAATGCACCGCCGGATTGGCCATGGCGAGCCGCTTCAGCACATCCGTGATGGCCCCCGCTTCCGCGCGGTCGGTCTTGAGAAATTTGAGCCGCGCCGGCACATTGCCGAAAAGGTTGCGCACTTCGACTATGGTGCCCCGGTTCATCGCCTGCGGCACCGGGCCGGAGCGGACGCCGTTGCGCACCTCGATCCTGAGCCCGCTCTCCGCCTCGGCTGGCCGCGACGACACTGACAGTTCCGCCACCGACCCGATCGAGGCCAGCGCTTCGCCACGGAAGCCCAGCGTGCGGATATCGTCCAGGTCGTCATCGCCGAGCTTGGACGTGGCATGGCGTTCCACCGATAGCACCAGGTCGGTCCGGTCCATGCCGTGGCCGTCATCCTCGATGCGGATCAGCCCCTTGCCGCCGGTTGCCGTGCTCACAACCACCCGGCTCGCGCCAGCGTCGATGGCATTTTCCACCAATTCCTTGACCACGCTTGCAGGCCGCTCCACCACTTCGCCAGCGGCGATGCGGTTGATGAGGTCCTCGGGCAGTTGGCGGATGGGCAAGGGCGATTCTCCTGTGGTCAGTATAGGGGATGGCGCGCGCGTTTCCGACCCGCCTGACACGCTTGCGCTGTGACAGGCCGCCATCGGTCTGCTATGTGCGGTGAAAGTCTTTTTTGCGGAGCGGCGCCTTGATCATCGAACCTAAAATTCGCGGTTTCATCTGCACCACGGCTCACCCGGTCGGTTGCGCAACCAATGTGCAGCGCCAGATCGATCACGTCGTGGTCAAGGGCGAGATCCCTTCGCCGCGTCGTCGGGTGCTGGTGCTGGGCTGCTCCACCGGCTATGGCCTGGCCTCGCGCATCGTCACCACCTTCGGCAGCAGCGCCGACACCATCGGGGTGTCCTTCGAACGCCCACCGGCCGAAGGCAAGACCGCCAGTGCCGGCTGGTATAATAATCGCGCCTTCGAGCAGCGCGCCAAGGCTGCCGGCCGCACCGCCATCACCATCGAAGGCGATGCCTTTTCCGACGCCATCAAGGCCGAGACTGTCGAAGCGATCCGGCAGAATCTGGGTCAGGTCGACCTCATCGTCTATTCGCTGGCCTCCCCGGTTCGCACCGACCCCAAGGACGGCGTGACCTACCGTTCGGTCATCAAGCCCTACGGCGCGTCCGTCACCTCCAAGACCCTCAATACCGGTACGGGCGAAGTCTCCGAAATTTCGGTCGAACCCGCCACCGAGGAAGAGGCCGCCGCCACCGTCAAGGTCATGGGCGGGGAGGATTGGGAACTGTGGATCAACGCGTTGTCGCAAGCAGGCGTGCTGGCCGACGGCTTCCAATCCCTCAACTACACCTATCTTGGCAGCGAGCTGACCTGGCCGATCTACCACAAGGGAACCCTTGGCAAGGCCAAAGCCGATCTCGACCGGGCCGCTGCGGCGATCCGCGCCACGCATGGCGAGCACGCCGCTCATGTTGTTGCCCTCAAGGCCGTGGTGACCCAGGCAAGCTCCGCCATTCCCGTGGTGCCGCTTTATGGCACTCTGCTCATCAAGGTCGAGGACGAAATGGGGCTGGGCGAAGGCCCGATCCAGCAGATAGACCGGCTCTTCCGCGACAAGCTGCAGGGCCAACTGGCTGTCGATGACGCGGGCCGCATTCGCGTCGACGACTGGGAGCTGTCCGAGACCATGCAGAAGGAACTGGCCCGTCGCTGGGCCGTCCTCAACACCGAAAACCTGTCGGCCCTCGCCGACTTGCCAAAATACCGCCAGGAGTTCCTCAAGCTGTTCGGCTTCGGCCTGGGCGGCGTCGACTATGGGGCCGATGTTGATCCGATGACGGTACCTGCTGCCTGACGCGATGACGGAAACTCTCGCCCCTATGGACCTGGCCCTGTCGCTCGCCGAAGCGGCAGCGGCCGATGGCGAAGCGCCGGTCGGGGCGGTAGTGGTCGAAAATGGCGTGGTGCTGGCCGCCGAGCGCAACCGCATGAAGGCGCTCAACGACCCCACCGCCCATGCCGAAATGCTGGCTATCCGGGCAGCACTCGCCAGCCGGGGCACCGGGCGCCTGGATGGCTGCGACCTCTACGTGACGCTCGAGCCCTGCGCCATGTGCGCGGGCGCTATTGCGCATGCCCGGCTGCGTCGCGTCTACTTCGCCGCCGAGGATACCAAGGCTGGCGCCGTGGAGAACGGCATCCGCCTGTTCGAGCAGCCCACCTGCCACCACCGCCCCGAAGTCATCGGCGGTCTTGGCGCCGGGCGGTCCGAGGCGATGCTGCGCACCTTCTTCCGGACCTTGCGCTAGCGGCAACGCGGATTGATCGGGTTCGACAAGCCCGGTCATGCCTGCTGACAGTTTCCGTCAGCAGGCGGGCTACTTTGTGCCATCGACAGGCACTTCGGAGGAAACGGGTGGATACCACATTGCTCAACCAGGTCGTGGTCGCGGCGAAGGCCGCCACCTATGTCGGGGGCGGCGTCAAGGCTGGTGCCAGTCGTCCCGGATCGCATGATCTGGTCTGGTCCATGGAGATTGGCGCTACCTCGACAGCTATTTCGGAGGCACCGATTTCATCGGGCAGGAGGTGGTTTGGTTCAAAAGGGAGCCCGTCTGGGCCATGAACTACTACGGCTACATCGTGCTGCCGGACTTGATCGATGGCGAGCGCGCAGGAGCAACGATCAAGGCGGCGCTGTCGGCGATGTACGCCGAGGGACGGTTTCTGGGCGGCTTCCAATGGGTCGGACCCCACGGGGTCTATATCGACCGCAGCACCGGCGACGTCGGCCATTTCCACGGCCGGGAGGTTATCACGGTCGCGGGTGACGAGGCCTATGCGCTCGATTATTTCGGTGGCCTCGTGAAGCCCTAATCGTTCGGATTGCTGTCGATGACGGGCACCTTGCCGGCAATATAGGCTTCTACCTTGTCGGCCAGGATGCGCTTGAAACGGTCCTTTTCGAGCTCGGCATGGGCCATGATCTCGCGCACCCTCCAGAATTCGAGAGCGCCAAAATTGGCGACATGCGGGCGGATATAGATGTCGGGCGGATAGGCCGCCATCATATGCGCGGTCAGCGAATGCATCATGATCTGGGCCGAGCCGAACCAGATGTCGATCGCCTTGTGGTCAGTCTTGGCTATGCCCTCGGAGGGGTCACCGTTGACGTCGATGCCGATGAGGAAATCGGTGCCGATATCGGCCTGGTCGAGCGGCAATGGATTGACCACGCCGCCATCGACCAGGATGTGATTGGCATAGACAACGGGTTTGAAGAGGCTCGGAATGGCGATGGAGCCGGCAATTGCCGGCCGCAGCAGCCCGGTATTGAACACCACCTGGTGCCAGGATTGGAAATCGGTCGCCACCACATAGAGCGGCACCTTGAGCTGCTTGAACTCCAGCGGGAAATTGGCGGGAATGAAGGCGTCGACGATGCTGGTCGCATCGAGCTGCATCGAGATGCCGTTCTTGAGAATGCCGCCTATGCCGCGGATCTGGGTGGCCCAGAGCTTGGTGGCGATGGCGCGCATGGTGCCCAGCACCTCGTAGGAATGCTCGCGCAGCTCCTTGCCCGTCATGCCGGCGGCCCAGCCGGCGCCGATCAGCGCGCCAATGGACGTGCCTGATATCACCGAGGGTTTGAGCCCCAGCTCGTCCATGGCCTCGATATAGGGAATATGCGTCAGGCCACGCGCCGAGCCGCCGCCAAGCGCGATGCCGATCCGAGGTCCAGAGATCGTATCCATGCTCCCCCGCTCCTTGCCTTGGCTGCGCAGCCGTTCGGCAAGCTTCATGCCGCGCTGTTGCAGCGGCGTTAGCGGGCGTTGCGGCGGCGTCTCGTCAAAGACGGTCTGTAGATAGGGTACGCCGGCGAAGTTTAGGAAGGGTTCAAGACGCGGTGCGCGCGATCTCGCGCCAGCCGATGTCTCGGCGGCAAAAGCCTTCTGGCCAAACAATCTGGTCCACGCCTGCATAAGCACGGCTCTGCGCCTCTTTCACGTCCTTGCCCAAAGCGGTGACGTTGAGAACGCGACCACCGGCGGCAACTAAACGTTCACCATCGCGGCGCGTTCCGGCGTGAAACACATGAAGTGTATCGCTGTCGAGGTCCTCGGCACCGCGGATTTCCGAGCCTTTGTCATAGGAGCCAGGATAGCCCTTCGTCGCCATGGCCACGGTCAGGGCATACTGGTCCTTCCAGCGCACTTCGTGGCCAGCAAGCGTGCCTGTTGCTGTGGCATGCAGCAAGGGCAGCAGGTCGCTCTCCATGCGCATCATCAACACCTGTGTTTCGGGGTCGCCGAAGCGCGCATTGTATTCGACCAGCTTGGGGCCATCGGCGGTGAGCATCAGCCCGGCGAAGAACACACCCTGATAAGGCATGCCCCGCGCCGCCAGGCCCTTGACCGTCGGCCAGATCATGCGTTCGATGACTTCGTCGTAGATTTCACGGGTCATGACGGGGGCGGGGGAATAGGCGCCCATGCCACCGGTATTGGGGCCGGTATCGCCATCGAAGGCACGCTTGTGATCCTGCGCCGTGGACAGCGGCAGGATGTTCTTGCCGTCGCAGAGGACGAACAGGCTCACCTCCTCGCCCTCCATGAACTCCTCGATCACCACCTCCGCGCCCGACGCGCCAAAGGCGCCGGCAAAGCAATCGATGATGGCCTCTTCAGCCTCTTCGACACTCATCGCCACGGTCACGCCCTTGCCCGCGGCCAACCCGTCGGCCTTGATCACGATCGGCGCGCCCTGCGTATAGAGATAGGCTAGAGCCGCCGCTTCATTATCGAAGCGGCCATAGGCGGCGGTGGGGATATCCATCTCGTCGCACAATGCCTTGGTGAAGCTCTTGGAGCCCTCGATCTGGCCGGCAGCCTTGCTCGGGCAGAAACAGGTGAACCCGGCCGCCCTGACATCGTCGCCCAGCCCTGCTACGACCTGCGCATCCGGGCCGACAACGACGAAATCGATCTGGTGCTGGTGGCACAAGGCGACGACTGCGGCATGGTCGGTGATGTCGACGTCGAGATTTTCCGCGACCGCGCCGGTGCCGCCATTGCCGGGGGCGATGAACAGCTTGGTCAGATCAGGCGACTGGGCGATTTTCCATGCCAGCGCATGCTCGCGCCCACCCGACCCGATCACCAGAACCCGCATGCTATGCCTCCGCCGCTGTTGGCGGCGTGATGCACGAAGGGACGCGGGGAGGCAAGGGCTTCTTCACCTCTCCCCTTTGAGGGAGCGGTGAGAAAGAACCTAAATCTCGGCTTCTTTGAAAATCCGCGTCAGATCCCCGTCCCACTCGCCGCGGAACTTGTCGAGCCAGCGTTCGGCCGGAGACTTGGCCAGGCGGATGGTTTCCTCCAGCGGCGCAAGGTGGATGCTTTCGTCCTTGCCCTGGCCATTGCGGCGGTTGCGGCGGACCAGGCCCGCTTCGGCAATGCCGACGGCCTGGGCGGCGACGTCATAAAGGTTGGACCGGTCATGCGGGGTCATCAGGCCCAAACGCGGCACTTCGCGGCGGATCCGCTCGCGCTCTTCGCGGCTCCACGGCTCGATCAGCTCGTAGGCGGCTTCCAGCGACACCTCGTCATAGAGCAGGCCGGTCCAGAAGGCGGACAGGGCGGTGACCGACTTCTCGTCGCCCATGTCGGCACCGCGCATTTCCAGATATTGCTTGAGGCGCAC
This sequence comes from Devosia sp., assembly GCA_036675975.1. GTDB lineage: Bacteria > Pseudomonadota > Alphaproteobacteria > Rhizobiales > Devosiaceae > Devosia. The sequence continues at coordinate 7,545 of JAKFDU010000170.1, forward strand.
CTCGGGGAAGATGGTGCCGAGATGGAAGTTCCAGTCGCGGCGCGTCGGCTTTTCGCCAGGCAGCTGCGGCAGCTTGCCCTCCAGGAACGCCCGGAAGCTTTCGCCAGCCACGTTGATATAGGCGCCATCGCGGATAACGAAATACATCGGCACATCCAGCGCATAATCGGCATATTGCTCGAAGCCGAAGCCCTCGTCGAACACGAAGGGCAGCATGCCGGTGCGGCTGTCGTCGGTATTGAGCCAGATATGGCTGCGGAAGCTCAGATAGCCGCTGTCGCGGCCTTCCGAGAACGGCGAATTGGCAAAGAGCGCGGTGGCCACCGGCTGCAAGGCCAGCCCCACCCGCAGCTTCTTGACCATGTCAGCTTCGCTGGAAAAATCGAGATTGGTCTGCACCGTGGCCGAGCGGAACATCATCGATGTCCCCAGCGTCCCCACCTTGTCCATATAGGGCGCCATGATGCCGTAGCGCGATTTGGGCATGACCTCGATTTCGGCGACGCTCCACAGCGGGGTGACCCCCAGGCCGAGGAAATGGATGTCGAGCGGCGCCGCGACCTCCTTGGCAATGCGCATATGCTCGGCGGTTTCGGCCGCGGCGGCATGCAGATCTGGTTGGGGCGCGCCGGACAGTTCGAACTGACCGCCCGGCTCCAGCGAGATGCCGCCATGGGCAACTGTGTCCCACAGGCCAATCGGATTGCCCGCATCGAAAAACGGTTCCCAACCGGTCCGCTCGGCCATGCCAGCAAGCAGGGCCCTGATGCCATTGGGACCTTCATAGGCCACCGGACGCAGCGGATTGGTGTGGAACACATGCTTTTCGTGCTCGGTGCCGATGCGCCATTCGCTTTCGGGTTTGCACCCGCGCGCCATGGCTTCGATCAGGTCCGCCCGCGATTCGATCGGGGGCGAGATGGATTCGGCACCAGCCATAAGTTGTCCTCTGACGGTGAAGGTTCAATGCTGGCCGGGAACATAGCGTTGCGCGGGCCGAAAGCAATCGCCATTTATCGCCAATCACCGATGATAGCTTGAATCACCGCCAGTGCGGCGACCGCCGCGGTATCGGCCCGCAGGATACGCGGGCCCAGGCTGATGGGCACGACATAGGGCAGGGCGCGCAATCGGGCCCTCTCCTCGTCGGAAAATCCGCCTTCCGGGCCGATCAGGAGGCCGACCTTCCGCCCCCTGAGCGCACTCAACGCCTCGACCGGCGATGACGATGCCTCGCCTTCGTCGGCGAGGATCAAGGCACGGTCCGTGGGCCACGCGTCGAGCAGCCGCTCCAGCGTCACCTCGGCCTCGACCGTGGGAACGCTGAGCACCTCGCACTGCTCGGCGGCTTCGATCGCGTTGGCCACCAGCCGCTCATGTTTGAGCCGGCCAACCTGGGTAAAGCGGGTGAGCACGGGCTGGATGGTGCCGGCGCCCATTTCCACCGCCTTCTGGATTACATAATCCAGCCGCTCGGTCTTGAGCGGTGCAAATCCGTACCAGAGGCCGGATGGTGGCGTCTGCGGGGCGATCTGCTCGACCAGCTCGAGCACGACGGATTTCTTGGAATCGCTGACCAGCCGGCCCAGCCAGGCGCCGTCGCGCCCGTTGAACAGCACCACCTCGTCGCCCACGCCCTTGCGCAACACCGCCGCGAGATAGAGCGACTGCTCCTTGCCCAGAGTGAGCTGGGTTCCGGCGGCAAGATCGGGCTCGACGTAAAGACGGGGCAGGGCGGCGTGGCTACGGGGCATGGGGGAAGTCCATCTTTTTGCGGCATTGTGCCACGACCTCGTCCTTCGACAAGCTCAGGATGAGGTCTACAAGCTGACCGGTGTTTAGAGTAGACCTCATGGTGAGCTTGTCGAACCACGAGGTCGTGGCACCATGTCCGATACGAACCAACCCACCCCCGTCGCCGATGCCCAATCGGGCAACTGGGTCGACCGCTACGCGCCCGATTGGCTCAAGCCCTATGCGCGACTGGCGCGCTGGGATCGGCCAATCGGCTTCTGGCTGCTGTTCTGGCCTTGCACCTGGGGGTTGGCGCTGGCCGCAGTGAACAATCCCACCCTGGGCTTCGACTGGTGGGGAGCCGTGCTGATGCTGATCGGCGCCATCCTGATGCGCGGTGCGGGCTGCACCTTCAACGACATTGTCGACCGCGATATCGACATGCAGGTCGCTCGCACCCGCTCGCGCCCCATCCCTTCGGGACAGGTCACCTCGCGCGATGCACTGGCCTTCCTCGTCGCCCAGGCTTTGCTGGGCTCGGTCGTGCTGTTCCAGTTCAACCGCTTCACCGTCTGGGCCGGCGTCGCCTCGTTGGTGCTGGTCGCCATCTATCCCTTCATGAAGCGGATAACCTGGTGGCCGCAGGCCTTCCTCGGCCTCGCCTTTTCCTATGGTGCCCTGGTCGGGTGGAGTTCGCAGACGGGTGGCCTGGGCTGGGCGCCGGTGCTGCTCTATGCCGGAACAATTCTCTGGGTCATCGGCTATGATACAATCTACGCCCTGCAGGATGTGGAGGACGACGCCCTGGTCGGCGTCAAATCCACGGCCCGCCTGTTCGGCGAGCATGTGAAGCCGGCCGTCGCCACACTGTATGCCGGCGCCTTCCTGCTCTGGATCATGGCAGCGTCGCTGGCCGGTGGCGGCATCGTCTTTGCCGCGCTGTCGTTGGTGGCGGCCGCGCTTATGGCTTGGCAGGTTTGGACGGTCGATGCGAGCGAACCGGACAATCCCCGGGCTCGCTTCTACAGCAACCACTATGTGGGGGTCATCCTGGCGCTGGCGCTGCTGGCGGAATGGGTGTGGTAGAGCACTTCCCCCGCACGTCGCCACGCGTCACGCGTCGCCGCCGGGCTTGACCCGAGGGGGTTCACTTCTCTGCGCCCGGTAAGAAGTGCCCTCGGGTCAAGCCCGAGGGTGACGATCGAGCCTTGAATAGCCGTCAACGGACGCTAAACGCCAAAAGGGCCGCCCGCACCACCGGGTCGACCCTTCCAACGTGCTTTGGAGGCAGGAAACTTATGCGTCGGGCTGCATGCCCGGCTTGCGGCGGTTGAGGAAGCGCGGGCGGCGACCAGCCTCAGCGGCCAGCTTGCGGCGGCTCTGATTGTTGCCAACCATCACGCCATCAACCTGCTGGCTATAGGGCATGTAGGCGCCGTCGCCGGCCTTGATGAACAGCGGCAAACGGAGCTTCTTGCCCCAGTTCTGCCACTCCGCGACGACGTTTTGGTTGCCCTCTTCCTCGAACACGCGATAGTTCAGTTCGCCGTCGGAATGAACGAGCTCGATCGAACTGGTCAGCACGCCTTCTTCGGAAATGCGGGTCGCTACGGCGACCCCGATAAATTCGGTGACCGGCACTTTGACCTTGATAGCGACGCCGCTCTGTTCGAGCATACGGCGCACGGTCACGGTCTTGACGGGATCCCGGGGGCCATTGTCGTTTGCCGCCACGAACCGGCGCTCTGCCAGCGTGGGGCGGCCGAATGCGAGAATGACCGAGGTCCCTTCCAACGCGACGCCATGAACCATTTGAATTCGCCTTCCTGTCAACTTCGAGAGCTGGTTTTTGGTGCTCTCTTTTGTGGGTCCACCATACCCCGCCGCCTTACCTGCCCCCTTAATCGGTTCGGTTAAGTTTATCTTGTTTTCCGAGAGGGTTAGCAGGGTCTTGCACCGAGTAGGGAGCGGTTAACCGCACGGCGTGGCGGGGTGTTAACCCTGCCATATTTGGTCTTTCCTTCTCCCCTTGCGGGAGAAGGTGGCGCACAGCGCCGGATGAGGGGTGTCCGCAGCGCATTACCCCTCGCCCGCCCTTCGGGCACCCTCTCCCGCAAGGGGAGGGGGAAAGATGGCGTAGCCCTTGCCCAAGCCTCGTACCCAGCCTAAAAGGCCGGCAATGCCTGCTCCTGCGACCACCTATGGCGACGATCTGGAACTGCTCCGCTCATCTGCGGTTGCGGCGGGCATCATTGCCAGCAGCTTCTTCCGCCGCCCCGTCAAGAGCTGGGACAAGGAAAACTTCTCGCCGGTCAGCGAAGCCGACATCCTGGTCGATCGCTACCTCGCCGCCTCGCTGCTGCAGGCGCGCCCCGACTATGGCTGGCTCAGCGAGGAGACGGTCGACAATCCCAGCCGCCTCGACTGCGAGCGGGTTTTCGTGGTCGATCCAATCGACGGCACGCGCGGTTTCCTGCGCGGCGAGGACAGCTGGACCGTGTCGCTGGCAGTGGTCGAAAACGGCGTGCCGATTGCCGGTGTGGTCTATGCGCCCGTGCGCGATGAAATGTACGACGCGGCAAGAGGCGAAGGCGCGCGCCTCAACGGCAAGCCGATCCGACGCAGCCGCCGCGCTGGCGCGCCGCCGGTTATTCCGGCCGCCGGAGCGGTGCATCAGGAGATGCAAGCCGCCGGGCTCAATTACACCCGTGGTCCCTATTACCCCTCGCTCGCCTATCGGCTGGTTCAGGTCGCAACCGGCAAGCTCGATGCGGTGGCGACCCGCCGTGGCAGCCAGGACTGGGATATTGCCGCTGCGGCGCTGATCCTGGACGAATGCGGCGCCCATTTCGCCGATGTGTGCGCCGGATACCCTCAATTCAACAAACGAGATGTGCGCCATGGGGCGCTTGCGGCCCTCGGCGACATGAGCCTAAAACCGCACGTTCACGCGGCGCTGATCAAGGTCTATGGCTGCCCGGCCGAGACGGGTGCTGCGGAACTGTCCATTCCTTCACACACGGACCTGACCGATGGCTAACCAAGAAACCACCAAGCAGTTGCTGCATCTCGTCATCGGCGGCGAGCTTTCGAGCCTCGAAGGCGTCACCTTCGCCGATCTCGACAAGGTCGACATCGTCGGGCTCTACCCCAACTATGCTGCGGCCTATGCGGTGTGGAAGCAGAAGGCGCAGATGACCGTCGACAGCGCCCAGACGCGCTACTTCATCGTTCACCTGCACCGCTTGCTCGAGCCGGAAACGCACAAGGCATAAGGCACCGCGCTTCTCACCTCGCCCCTCCGGGGAGAGGCAAAGGGCTCTATGCCATCAGCGCGTCGATGATCGCATGCATGGCGCCCGGGCCGCCAATGCGCTGGCGGCCGATGTTAGCGAGACGCCGACGCTCTTCGTCATTGGTCAGCAGCTCCCGCAGGGCCGCGCCGATGGCAGGCGCCTCCGCCGTCACCACCGTGCGCGCTTCGCCGAACAGCATCTGCTCATCGGTGAAGCGGGAGCGCCGGTCGCGCGGATTGACGAAGGTAATGGCGGGTTTGCCCAGCCCCAAAGCCTGGACCGTCGCCGTACCCGCCTGCGACAGCACCAGGTCGGATGCCGCGAGCAGATTGCCCATGGCGCCGCCACGGGCCATGTGGATGGTCAGGTCGCCATCGGACAGCTCACCTAGGTCCGACGGCTCGACGCTGAGAATGGGCATGCGTTTGAGGCCGGTCTGGCGGGCCAGTTCGTCCACGCTCACGCTGCCCGCGACGGCCAGGAAGATATCGGGGCGCATTTCGGCGGCCAGGCTGCGCAAGGCGTCGACCTGGAGCGCGAAGCTCTCAGACGTCAGGGCGCGGCTCCCCGGCAACAGGGTCACCGCCAGGGCACGGTTGCGGCGGGCACGGGCGTCGTAATCGCCATAGGGAATGGCATCCATCATCACATTGCCGGCGGAGCGCGCGTCGACGCCGATATGCTCCAGCGTCCGCGCCAGGTTGTCGGCGCGGCAGAACACCGTCTTGCAGGCTTGCTTGATGACCCAGCGCTCGGGGCTCGAATAGAGACGCGCTGCGCCGGTCTTGTAGACGTCGAGATAGGTGAGCCCCCGATGGCCCGCGAAGTAGCAGGCCAGCACCCCCACCATGTCGCCAACCACGATCACGCGGTCATACTTCCCATTGACCTTACGCAGGAAATTGAGGGCGGGAGGCACCGTGCCGAGGCCCCCGGTGGCAATATCGCGCCTCAACGAGCCCTTCACATTGCGCCAGCCTTCCGAAGCCAGCGTGGCGCGCGGCCCGACGATTGGGCAGACGCCGGCATAGGCGTTGCCGGACCCGATCATCGGATAGGCTTCCACCGAAACGCTGTCAGGCAAGCGCGCCGCGATGGCGGCGGCGATCGCATCCTCGCCATGTCCATTGGAAATGAATAGGAATCGGCGTCGGACCGATGCTTCGGCCTCCACCATCAGGCTCCGCGGCCGAAGCGCTCGAAGGCGGTATGGGCGGCCACGGCGTCGGCATAGGGCTCCTGGCGGTCGACGCTCCAGTAAAACAGTTCATCGAGCGGGATGGGCTTCTGGGTAATGGCGCAGCGGACGAAACTGCCCGGCTTGAGCACGACATAGTCGCCATCGATATAGCGGATGACCGCCTCAGTGGGCGCAAAGCCCTTGTCGAAGATGTTCATGCTGGCATTCCTTGAGCCCTCGTCTCGATATAGCGAGCTATGAGCGCGATCAAAAGAGGCTTTCCTGACGGTCCGGGTCAGATTGAGGGCGTGATTTCTTCTTTATGACCGGACTGCCAGCAATCGTCGCGCCGACCGCGCCGTCGGCAAATTCGATGGCCACCGCATCGCCGGGTTTGAGACCCTCGCGCTGATGCACGAGATTGCCCTCGTCATCCTTGATGACCGCATAGCCGCGCGCCAGCACGCTCTTGTAGCTGAGCGAAGTCAGCAGCTTGCCGGCCTGGGCCAGGGCCGCTCCGCGCAGGCTCAGTCCCTGCAGCATGCTGGCATAAAGCCGCGTCGCCAGCGGGCTCAACTGCGCCTGGCCGTGACGGATTTCGGCCCGCAGGGTGTTCGGCGACAGCTTGGGTCCAGTCGCCGCCAGCTGCGCCCGCTTGCGCTCCACCAGTCGCGCCGTAGCCGTCGCCAGCCGCTGCGCCTGCGGATCGTAGGTCATCCGCGAGCGATCGGCGGTCTTGCGCAATCCGGCCTCGGTGCGCAATGCGAGATTGCCCAGCCGCTCACCCAGTTCGACTTGCCGGCGATGCAGCAATTGCGGCGTGAGGCGCGGTTCGACCCGGGCCAGATGCACGCGCCGGTCCTGCACCGAATGCCGCAGGCAGGCGAGCAGGTTGCTTGCGGCATGATCGAGGCGCTGGCGCTGGCCGGAGACAAGGTCACCAGGGCGAGGCAGGCCAGCAGTGGCCGCGCGCAGCCGATCGCGCGCACTGCCGGCGATGCGGCGGCTGGCCTGGCGTTGGCGGGCACCCAGGTCGTCGACATACCCGATCAGTTCCGCCCGCACCGGCACCGCGGCTTCCGCGGCGGCGGTTGGCGTCGGCGCGCGCATGTCGGAGGCATAATCGACCAGCGTCGTATCGGTCTCGTGACCGACGGCGGAGATGACGGGAATACCGCTGGCAGCAACGGCGCGCACCACCGCTTCCTCGTTGAAACCCCACAGATCCTCGATCGAGCCGCCGCCGCGGGCTACGATCAGCAGGTCCGGGCGCGGTATGGTGCCGCCGGGTTGCAGCGCGTTGAAGCCCTCGATGGCGTTGACGACCTCGGGCGCACAGGTCTCGCCCTGCACTCGCACCGGCCACACCAGCACATGGCTGGGGAAACGATCGGCCAGACGATGCAGGATATCGCGAATGACCGCGCCGGTAGGGGAGGTGATGACGCCGATGACGCGTGGCAGATAGGGCAGGGGCCGCTTGCGCTCGCGGGCGAACAGGCCCTCGGCATGGAGCTTGCGCCGCCGCTCTTCCAGCAGCGCCATCAGGGCACCGGCGCCTGCCGGCTCGATATTGTCGATGACGATCTGGTATTTGCTCGAGCGCGGGAAGGTGGTGAGCCTTCCGGTGGCGATGACCTCCAGCCCCTCCTGCGGCTTGAAGGTCAGGCGGGCATAGCTGGTCTTCCAGATGACGGCGTCGATCGACGCATTCTCGTCCTTGAGCGTGAAATAGGCGTGGCCCGAGGCATGCTGGCCGCGATAGCCGGAGATTTCGCCACGCACCCGGACGTGCCCGAACTCATCCTCGACAGCGCGTTTGACCGCCTGCGCGATCTCGCTGACGGAAAACTCGGCGGCATTGGTGAGGGTCTCGGCCATGCCATCTGGTGCGACATCAGCCGAGTCTGGTCAAGGGCGATGCTATTCCGCCGCCTCGGCCTGGCGCGGCGCCGGCAGGTTGCTCATGGACTGCAGGATGTGGTTGGCCAGTGCATCATAGATGCCGCCATAGGCATGGCTGGCACGCTTCAGCGCGATCTGTGCGTCGTCGAGGCGGGGCAGGCCGGCTTCGTCGTTGATGACGCGCATTCCCGGCTGGAGCGCGCTTTCCGGCAAGAAGCCCACCGCCAGGTCGGACAGCACGGCGCTGGAAATCGCCGTGGCGTTGGAGGAGGTATAGGCGATGCGATAGTCCTTGCCGCTGCGATCGAGCGCCTCCTGCGCATCCTTGCGCCAGATGCAGCATTGCGGGCCGCAGGCAATAGCGAGAGGTTCGCTGGCCAGGGCGCGCCCGCCATGCGAGGCGACCCAGAACATCTTCTCGGTGCGGAACAGCTCGCCGAAATTCTGGTCGGTGCCCTGGGTGAAGACAATGAGATCGTAGCGGCCGCCCCGCATGCCGTTCAGCAATTCCTCCGACGCCATGCAACTCACATCGACGGCAATCTTGGGATGGGTGCGCTGGAAGCTTGAGAGGATCACCGGCAAGAGGCGCACGGCGTAATCGTCGGGCACACCGAAGCGGATCGAGCCGGCGAGGTCCCCATCCGAGAAATGATCGAGAATTTCGGCATTGGTGCGCAGCATCTTGCGGGCGCGGGCATAGAGCGCCTCGCCGTGCAATGTCAGAGTCACGCTGCGCCCGTCGCGAGTCAGCAGCGTCTGTCCGAGCCGCTCTTCGAGGCGCTTGATCTGCATGGACACCGCCGACTGGGTCTTGTTCACCCGGCGCGCCGCCTCGGTAAAGCTGCCGCAATCGGCAATGGCGCAAAAGCTCTGTAACTGGTCGAGATCGAGGGGAGCGGTCATCAGAGTTTCCATCACCCAAATTGATAGTGTGGATGAAATCTATTTGTTGGACGAATGGATGTCCAGAGCGCACTCTCATCAACATCGACGCATAGACCCCGCGCCGGACCGCCGATCTCCCTCGGCACAACCACATGTTTGGAGACTATCATGGCTCTCTCGCTTCCCGGCGAGCGGTCACTTGCGGCCGCCGCATCAGCCAATCCGTTTGTCGCATTCGCGCGCTGGATCGCCAAGGCAAAAGCCGCTCGTACCCGTCGGACAGCGCTGTCGGCCCTGCTGGAACTCGATCATGCCAGGCTCAATGATCTGGGCATCTCGCGCCACGATATTACCGCTGCCCTGGCGGCAAAGACTCAGGCCGGCCCGATCCTCAACGCCGCCCGGGCCCGCAACGCCCGCGTCTGATCGATCGCATATTTTGAGCTTGCGCCGGCATTGACCTCCAGCCGGCGCTTGTCTGTTGGTACGAACATTCGTTTACGAGCGCTCGTGCCATCTCCCGGGCCGGTTTTGCCTCCGGTCCCGTTTCCTGATGACTTGCCGGACCGGCGCCTGAGGCGCTTGTCCGGCTTTTTTGTCAGACTCGGTCAGCCGAATTGCACGCCGATTTCGAATTCGGTCTTCCACGCGACTGTGCAGGCAAACTTGCGCCCGTCATCCATAGCCAGCTGGAACGCGTCCGGAATGCCGATAATGCTGGCGACCTTGAGCCGTGCGCCAGTGTCGGAGAGGTTCCGCACCGTGCATTGAAAGGTCGAGAAGCCATCATTGATGACGATGCGGCCGCCCTTGAGCACGCGCTGTCGGGGAGCGGAACGATGGTCTTCCGTCATTGGAACTCTCCGCGCTAGGGGAGTTGGGCAAAGCCATCCTTGAAGCCCTTGAGCGACACTGGAATGCCAATGCCCTCTTCCGGGGTCTTGAAGACGACGAAGATGGCATCCGTGCCATTCGACAGCGTGTCGATCAGGCTGTCGTCCAGCACGACTTCAGCCACACAACCATTGGGCAGGCAACGCACAAAAGCCACGCGGCCCATGTCCTCGCCATCCACGTTGAGGCCGAGGCCGTTCGGCAGCAGCACGCCAAGCGGTGCCAGCACCCGCAGCAGTCGGGCCTCGCGATCGGCGGTGCGAAGCACGATGACCGACAGACCCACATTCGGCTGGTCCTCGGCCATCACATTCTGAATGATGGCGCATTGCTCGAAGCTGGCGCCGGGCGGCGTGTCGCAGCTCATCTGCCAATCGCCGTACTGCGCGCGCACCACGCCCTGGCCGAGGCCGGCACCCGTTGCGCTCACAATGGCGACCAGGGCAAGCCCCAGACCGGCCAGACGACGCTTCACAATCCGCTTCACTCTGTCAATTCTCCCGACGAATCGCGCTTGAGCGCGAGGCTTTATCTGTTTCCGACAGGCAGGGGGCCAAGTCAACCAAGGCCCGGAAATGCTGGGGATATGCGGTCAAACTGCGGCGGGGATGAGGCGCCGCTTGACCACGCCCGGGCACAATATGACGCAGTTGCGCTAAGGCCTGCCGCAATGGACTTGGCGTTTCCAATGTGATTTAGGTCAGGGAAGAGTTTTGCGCTCCGAGGTTGAGTCGGGGCGGCGTTTGCTATGCCGCTGTTTTCGCCCCTCAATCCCGGTGTGGACACACCAATTGAAGTCGACAGGGGGTTTAGGTGACCGGGCAGTTCTTGAGAAAGATGGGGGCGCTTTCGGCTGCCGCAATGGCGCTGATCCCGGCTCTGGCCACCGCGCAGGAAGAAGCTGGCTTCGCCGCCGGACATCCGCTTCCGGGTCAATACCACCTGCAGCGTTCCGTGACCCCGATCATGGACTCGATCACTGTCTTCCACGACGGCATTCTGATGTGGACCATCAGCCTGATCGTCGTGTTCGTGCTGGCGCTGCTGGTGTGGATCATGATCCGCTACAATGCCAAGCGGAACCCGGTGCCCGCTGGCTTTACCCACAACACGCTGGTCGAGATCGTCTGGACGGTTCTGCCGGTCGTCATTCTCATCATTATCGCCATTCCCTCCTTCGGCGTGCTGAGCGACCAGCTGACCACGCCTGACGGCGAGCGCAAGTATCTGGGCGCCAACATCTTCTCGTTCGGCGAAGTCGAGGTTCCTGCCCCCGAGCTGACCATCAAGGCCACGGGCCAGCAGTGGTATTGGGATTACGAATATGTCGACCAGGGCCTGGCCCTGTCCTCCTCGATGCTGCAGGAAGAAGACTCGCCGACCGGCCCTGGCCGCCTGACGGTCAAGCCGAACCAGCCGCGTCTGCTGGCCGTCGACAATGAGCTCGTCGTGCCAGTGGATACCACGGTGCGCGTACAGGTGACGGCCGATCCGACCGGTGTGATCCACGCCTTTGCGGTGCCGTCCTTTGGCATCAAGATCGACGCCGTGCCCGGCCGCCTCAACGAAACATGGTTCAATGCCCGCGAGACCGGCATCTATTACGGTCAGTGCTCGGAACTGTGCGGGCGCGACCATGCCTTCATGCCGATCGCCGTGCGCGTCGTCACCAAGGAAGAATTCGCGGCCTATATGGCGGCGTTCGAGGGCGGCGACTATGCCGCGGCCAGCGCTACGCTCGCGGCCGTACAGTAAGACAAGGGTCAGGGGACACTATAAATGGCTGACACAACCGCCCACCTCGAAGCCCACGCGACCGGCCACGACGCCGCCTCGCACCATACTCCGACCGGCTGGCGCCGCTGGGTCTATTCGACCAACCACAAAGACATCGGCATCATGTACCTGGTCTTCGCGATCGTCGCGGGGATCATTGGTGGCCTGTTGTCCGGCGTCATGCGCATGGAGCTCCAGGAGCCCGGCATCCAGATTTTCCACGGGCTGGCAGCCATGGTCTACGGCCTGTCCGGCGGTGAAGCGCTCGACGCCGGCAAGAACATGTACAACGTGTTCACCACCGCCCACGCACTCATTATGGTGTTCTTCGTGGTCATGCCTGCCACCATGGGCGGCTTTGCCAACTATTTCGCGCCCCTGATGATCGGTGCGCCCGATACGGCCTTCCCGCGTATCAACAACATCGCCTTCTGGTTGTTGCCGCCGGCCTTCATCCTGCTGCTGATGAGCCTGTTCTTTGAAGGCGCCGGCGGCCCGGGCGGATTGGGCTTCGGCGGCGGTTGGACCGTCTATCCCCCGCTCTCGACCGTCGGTCATCCTGGCCCGGCCATGGATTTCGCCATCCTGTCGCTGCATGTGGCCGGCGTCAGCTCTATCCTGGGTGCGATCAACCTGATCACCACCATCTTCAACATGCGCGCCCCGGGCATGACGCTGCACAAGATGCCGCTCTTTGCCTGGTCGGTGCTGGTGACGGCATTCCTGCTGCTGCTGGCTCTGCCGGTGCTGGCCGGCGCCATCACCATGCTGCTGACCGATCGCAACTTCGAAACGGCGTTCTTCGCTCCCGCCAAGGGCGGCGATCCGATCCTGTTCCAGCACCTGTTCTGGTTCTTCGGCCATCCCGAAGTTTACATCATGATCCTGCCGGGCTTCGGCATTGTCAGCCACATCGTCTCGACCTTCAGCCGCAAGCCGGTCTTTGGCTACATGGCCATGGCCTACGCCATGGTCGCCATCGGCTTCGTCGGTTTCGTCGTGTGGGCTCACCACATGTATACGACGGGCCTGAGCCTCGACGTGCAGCGCTACTTCGTGGCTGCCACCATGGTCATCGCCGTGCCCACGGGCGTGAAGATTTTCAGCTGGATCGCCACCATGTGGGGCGGTTCGATCACCTTCAAGTCGCCCATGCTCTGGGCTATCGGCTTCATCTTCCTGTTCACCGTTGGCGGCGTGACGGGCGTGGTGCTGGCCAATGCCGGTGCTGACCGTGCCCTGCACGACACCTATTATGTGGTCGCGCACTTCCACTATGTGCTGTCGCTGGGCGCCGTGTTCTCGATCTTCGCGGCCTGGTACTACTGGTACCCCAAGATGTTCGGCTACATGTACAACGAGTTCCTGGCACAGCTGCATTTCTGGGTCATGTTCGTCGGCGTGAACCTGATCTTCTTCCCGCAGCATTTCCTCGGCCTCGCCGGCATGCCGCGCCGCTACATCGACTATCCGGATGCGTTCGGCTTCTTCAACCGCATCTCGTCGTTCGGCTACTACATCACGTTTGCCGCCATGCTGATCTTCTTCTACGCGACCTGGGAAGCCAGCCGTAAGAAGCGCCCGGCCGGCGACAGCCCGTGGGGTGAAGGCGCGACGACGCTGGAATGGACCCTGTCCAGCCCACCGCCGTTCCACCAGTTCACCACGCTGCCCAAGATCGACTCGACTAACGCCCACTGAGAACATCCGGGCCGCGTCCGCGCGGCCCGTCCCCACCAACGAAGGCTAGGCCATTGGCTCTGATCGACGACAGCAGGAACCTGCCCGGCATGGCCGGCGAAGCGCGCGTGGAGGATTACCTCGCGCTGCTGAAGCCATCGGTCATGCAACTGGTCGTGTTCACCGCCATTGTCGGGTTGATCGTGGCGCCCGGTGGCATCAACCCAGTCATAGCAGTCATTGCCATTGCCTGCATCGCCATCGGGGCCGGCGCCTCTGGCGCGCTCAACATGTGGTATGACGCCGACATCGACGCCATCATGAGCCGCACGCAGAACCGGCCGATCCCCGCGGGCCGTATGCCCAGGGAGCATGCCCTGGTCTTTGGCATGGTGCTCTCGGGATTCTCGGTGGCACTGTTGGGCCTCGCGACCAACTGGGTCGCAGCGGGCCTGCTCGCCTTCACCATCTTCTTCTACGTCGTCATTTACACGATGTGGCTCAAGCGCTCGACGCCGCAGAATATCGTCATTGGCGGCGCTGCAGGGGCTTTCCCGCCCGTCGTCGGCTGGGCCGCGGTCACCGGCACGGTGTCGTTCGAAGCCGTCGTGCTGTTCCTGATTATCTTCCTCTGGACCCCGCCGCATTTCTGGGCGCTGGCGCTCTACAAGCAGTCCGACTACGGCGCTGCCGGTGTGCCGATGATGCCCAATGTGGTGGGCGAGGCATCGACCAAGCTGCAGATATTCATCTACACGCTGATCCTGGCCGCGGCCGCCATGCTGCCGACCTGGTTCGGCTTTGCCGGCTGGGTCTATACGTCAGTCGCCGTGATCACCGGCGCCTCGTTCGTTCTGCTGGCCTGGCGCCTGCTGCGGACGCGCGAGGACGTTGCCATGCGCAGATCGGCGCGGACGCTGTTCAACTATTCGCTGAGCTACCTGTTCATCGTGTTTTTCGCCTTCATGACCGACCATCTACTGACCCGCTTTGGGGGCTTTGGCGCATGAGTGCTCCCGATGAAATCCGCAGTGTCGAAGCCGAGTCGCCCGAGGTTGCCGCAGCGCGCGCCAAGATCCGGCGCCGTCGTTCCATCGCGCTGGGCATTGTGCTGGCGCTCTTCGCCCTGACCTTCTACGCGCTGACCATCGTCAAGATGGGCCCGGCTCTGTTCGATCGGTCGCTGTAATGACCGAGCTGCATCATCCCGGCATCGACCCCGAAATGGCCCGCCGCAACAAGCGCGTGGCCGTGGCTGGCTTGTTTCTTGCCGCCGGCATGGTGGGCCTGGCCTATGCGTCGGTGCCGATCTATCAGCTCTTCTGCCAGATCACCGGTTTCGGTGGCACGACGCAGGTTGCCGGCGACGCCCCCAAGGGCGCCATCGCCCGCGAAATGACGGTGCGCTTCGACTCCAATGTGGCCAACGATCTGGCCTGGACCGTGACCCCGGCCGCGCACATCACTGACAACATCGGCAAGGTCGATACCGTCAACTTCGTCGCGACCAACAATTCGGACCAGCCGATAACTGGCACGGCCGTATTCAACGTCTCGCCCGAAAGGGCCGGCGTCTACTTCAACAAGATCGAGTGCTTCTGCTTCACCGAGCAGACGCTGCAGCCCGGCGAGACCGTGGACATGCCGATCGTGTTCTTCGTCGATCCCGAGCTCGACGACAACCGCGAGCTCGACACCATCAAAGAGATCACGCTCTCTTATACCTTCTACGCTTCAGACAACGAGGGAAGCTGACCATGTCCGCCATTGAGAAGAACCATGACTACCACATGGTCGAGCCGAGCCCGTGGCCGTTCGTTATGTCGGCGGCCGTGCTCGTCATGGCCATTGGCGCCATTTCGTGGATGCACGAATGGACCCCGTTCGTCTTCTTCATTGGCCTCGCTGGCGTGCTCTACACCATGTATGCGTGGTGGAGCGACGTCATCAAGGAAGCCAACCAGGGCGACCACACCGCGGTCGTGCAGATGCATCACCGCTACGGCATGATGCTGTTCATCGCCTCCGAAGTGATGGTGTTCTTCGGCTTCTTCTGGGCCTATTTCGACGGCTTCTTCCGTTGGGACGATGTCGAGCAGTATGCCCGCCTTGCTGCCAGCGGCGGCGTCTGGCCACCCTCAGGCGTCGAGCTGTTCGACCCGTTCCACCTGCCACTGTTCAACACCCTGCTGCTGCTGACCTCCGGTACGACAGTGACCTGGGCGCACCACGCGCTGCTCGAAGGCGATCGCGAGGGCCTCAAGTGGGGCCTGTGGCTCACCGTCATCCTTGGCGCCATCTTCACCGGCGTTCAGGCGCTTGAATATATGGAAGCCGGCTTCTTCTTCGGCGGCACCGAGGGCAGGATGTATGGCGCGACCTTCTTCATGGCGACGGGCCTCCATGGCTTCCACGTGCTTGTTGGTACCATCTTCCTCTTCGTCTGCCTGCTGCGCGCCTATCGCGGCGACTTCACCCCGGAGCGTCACCTCGGCTTCGAATTTGCCGCCTGGTACTGGCACTTCGTGGACGTGGTCTGGCTGTTCCTGTTTGCCTCGATTTACGTTTGGGGCAGCTGGGGCGTAGCGATCCACCACTAGTCCGCCCGGACGTGAATTCACGGGGCGCAGCCGGAGCTGCGCCCCGATTTGTTTGGAGACAAGCTTGGCCCAGCCGTCGCCCATCCTGACTGGTCTGCTCTGCCGCTGTCCGCGCTGCGGCGAAGGCAAGCTGTTTGCCGGCTACCTCAAAGTCGCACCGGCTTGCAGCGTTTGCGGGCTCGACCTCAAGTTCGCCGATAGCGGTGACGGTCCGGCAATCTTCGTCATCTTCCTCGTCGCCCCCATCGTCATCGGCCTGGCCCTGCTGGTCGGTGCCGTGTTTGCTCCGCCGCCCTATGTTCATCTGATGCTGTGGATTCCGACGACGCTCGTTCTGTCACTGTTGCTGCTGCCGCCCTTCAAGGGCGTTCTGGTGGCGCTGCAATATCGCCATGACGCGCATGAGGGGCACCAATGACCGAGGCTCGCGGCCCCAGCCCGCTCATGACCTGGACATTCGCGGCGCTGATGCTGGCGGTGGCCGGCACCTGCGTCTGGCTGGGTACCTGGCAGATGCAGCGACTGGCCGAGAAGGACGCGCTGATCGCCGCCGTGGATACGCGGCTCGATGCCGAGCCGGTGCCAGTGCCGCCGGCCGAGCAGTGGGCAAACCTCGATCTCGAGGCCCTCAATTTCCAGCCCGTCTCGCTGACGGGCGCCTTTCGTTACAACCAGACCGTGACGGTCTTCACGAGCTTGGCCAATGCCCGCGGTTCGGTCTCTGGCCCCGGCTATTGGGTGGTCACGCCCTTCGTGCTGGCCGATGGCGGCACCGTTTTCGTCAATCGTGGCTTTGTGCCGCAGGATTTCCAGGAAGCCGCCGTCACCGACGGGCAGCGGGACGACGGACAGGTGACCATAAGCGGCCTGCTGCGGCCGGCAGAGGCGGCGGGCATGATGACGCCGGGGCCGAACACTTCCGACCGTATTGAATGGGTGCGCGATCCTGTCCGGCTTGCAGCCATGGTCGATCCGGCACTCGCGCCCTTTGCGCCGTTCTATGTCGATCTGCCGGCCGGCCCAGCGGGCGAGCTGCCGCAGGGCGGCGAAACTGTCGTCGAGTTTCCCAATAACCACTTGGGCTATGCCTATACCTGGTACGGCTTCGCCATTGTCGCCGTGGTCATGCTTGCCTTCTGGCTGGCCCGCCAGCGCGCTGCCGGCAAGGGCTGAGCCAGCAAACTTGCGGTTCACCCCCTGTTTGACTAGGTTGCAACAATTCTAAAGGGGCTCCTTCTCCCAAATGCAGTTTGTCTCAACGCGCGGCCAGGCGCCTGCGCTCGGCTTCTCTGACGCGGTTCTCGCTGGTCTCGCTTCCGACGGCGGCCTCTACGTGCCGCAGACCTGGCCCCAGGTCGACGCTGCCGAAATCGCCTCGTTCGCAGGCAAGCCCTATGCCGATGTCGCCTACGCGATCATCAGCCGCTTCACCGGCGACGAGATCGCGCCCGCCAAGCTCAAGGCGATCCTCGACGAGGCCTATGCTTCATTCCGCCACCCCTCGGTCACGCCGCTGCTCGAGCTTGAGCCCAACCACTTCGTGCTGGAGCTGTTCCACGGTCCGACGCTGGCCTTCAAGGACGTGGCGATGCAGTTCCTGAGCCGGGTGATGGATCATATCCTGGCCGAGCGTGGGCTCAAGGCGACGATTGTCGGCGCTACCTCGGGCGATACCGGCTCGGCGGCAATCGAGGCGTTCCGCGGCCGCGACACCACCGACATCTTCATCCTTCACCCGCAGGGCCGCACTTCGCCGGTGCAGCGCCTGCAGATGACCACGGTGCTGGACCACAATGTGCACAACATCGCCCTCGAGGGGACGTTCGATGACTGCCAGAACGTCGTCAAGGCGATGTTCAACAACCACCGCTTCCGCGACCGCGTGCGTCTCTCGGGCGTCAACTCCATCAATTGGGGCCGCATCGTCGCGCAGATCGTCTACTACTTCACAGCGGCCGTGTCGCTGGGCAGCCCGCACCGGAAGGTGAGCTTTACCGTGCCGACGGGCAATTTTGGTGACATCTTTGCCGGCTACTGCGCCAAGGCCATGGGCCTGCCGATCGACCGGCTGATCATTGCTACCAATGCCAACGACATCCTGCGCCGCACCATGGATACCGGTCGCTACGAGATGGACGGCGTGGCCCCCACCATCAGCCCGTCGATGGACATCCAGATCTCGTCCAATTTTGAGCGGCTGCTGTTCGAGAGCGCTGGCCGCGATGCCGGTGCCGTGGTGCGCATGATGGATGGGCTCAAACAATCGGGCGGATTCGCACTGCCGGCTAGCGCCCTCAGCGCCATCCGCCGCGATTTCGCCGCCGGCACCACAGGCGAGGCCGAAACGAAGGCGACGATTGCCACGACGCTGAGGAGTTCTGGCTACCTGCTCGATCCTCACACGGCCGTTGGTGTCCACGTCGCCCGTACCCATCTGGGCGCGACCCCGATGATTACGCTGGGTACCGCCCACCCCGCCAAGTTCCCCGCCGCAGTCAAGGACGCCTCGGGTGTCGATGCGGCACTGCCGGCATGGCTGGCTGATCTCCATACCCGCGAGGAGCGCCTCAGCATCCTTGCCAATGACCAGACTGCGGTCGAAGATTTCATTTCAGCGCGTACGCGCGCTGCCTGACGAACGGGGGCCAGTGGTCGCTCGACCGCAGGCCTCTTGGAGGAGCCTCGTGTGAGCGTACAATCGACGACCCTTGATAATGGCATGGTGGTTCTCACCGATAATATGCCACACCTCGAAAGTGCCTCCCTGGGTGTCTGGGTCAAGGCCGGCGCCCGCAGTGAGCGCAAGGCTGAGCATGGCATTTCGCACCTGCTCGAACACATGGCGTTCAAGGGTACCACCTCGCGCTCTGCGTTGCAGATTGCCGAGGCGATCGAGAATGTCGGTGGCGACCTCAATGCCGCAACCTCCATCGAGCATACCGGCTACTTCGCCCGGGTGCTCAAGGAAGATGTGGTTCTTGCTGCGGACATTCTGTCGGATATCTTGCAGAATTCTTTGTTCGAGGACGACGAGCTGACCCGCGAGAAGCAGGTCATCGTCCAGGAGATCGGCGCGGCGCGCGACAACCCTGACGACCACGTATTTGACCTGTTCCAGACCGCCGCATTCCCTACCCAGCCGATCGGCCGCACCATTCTGGGCACAGTGGATTCGGTGCGTGACTTCACCCCCGACACTGTCCGCAAATATATGAACCGCAATTATGTGGGCGACCACATGGTCATGGCAGCCGCCGGCAATGTCGATCATGACGAACTGGTCGACGTGGCCCGCGAGCGCTTCGCCACGCTCAAGTCCAACGGGGCACCGGCGCCGCAGCGCGCCGAGTACCAGGGTGGCGAGGAACGACTCCTCTCCGACCACGAACAAGCCCACATTGTCATCGGCTTTGAAGGCCGCGCCTACAATGCCGACGGCTTCTATGCCGCGCAGGTCCTGGCTTCGATCCTGGGTGGCGGCATGAGTTCGCGTTTGTTCCAGGAGGTGCGCGAGA
This sequence comes from Devosia sp., assembly GCA_036675975.1. Lineage (GTDB taxonomy): Bacteria > Pseudomonadota > Alphaproteobacteria > Rhizobiales > Devosiaceae > Devosia. The sequence continues at coordinate 27,013 of JAKFDU010000170.1, forward strand.
AGCGTGGCCTTTGTTATTCGGTCTACTCTTTCCACTGGGCTTTCGCCGATAGCGGCGTGTTCGGCGTCGCCGCCGCCACGGGCGAGGACGAGGTTGCGGAGCTGGTGCCTGTCGTGCTCGACGAACTCAAGCGGGCCACCGAAAGCATCACCGATGACGAGGTGATCCGTGTCCGCAACCAGATCAGGGCGGGCCTCTTGATGTCGCTTGAAAGCCCGTCGGCGCGCGCCGGGCAGCTGGCGCGCCAGCAGATCTTGTGGGGCCGGCCCATCCCCATGCAGGAGACGGTGGATCGCATCAACGCCATCACCGCCAAGCGCGTGCAGGACGTTGCCGAGCAGATATTCACCAGTGGCTCGCCAACGTTGGCGGGCATCGGCCCCATCGGCAATCTTGCCGATGTCGGCTCCATTGGTGACCACCTCAAGCGCTGAACGCTGACCCCATGCTGTGGCCCTGGTCATCCCCCGCTCCCCTGATCGCCCTGCGCGGCCCTCGCGTCTTGCTGCGCCTGCCGCTGATGGATGATTACGAGCCCTGGTATGCCCTGCGCCGCTCGAGCCGGGATTTCCTGCGGCCCTTCGAGCCGCGCTGGACCGAAGCAGATCTGGGCCGCCGCGTCTTCGCAACGCGGGTCAAGCGCGCCCGTGAGGAAGCCGAGGAGGGGAGCGACTATTCGTTCTTCATTTTCCTCACCACGGGCCGGCAGGAAACCTTGGTTGGCGGCGTCACCCTGTCGAACATACGACGCAGGGCCGCGCAATTCGTCAATCTGGGGTATTGGATGGGCCAGCAATTTGCCGGGCAGGGGCTGATGAGCGAAGCCGTCGGCGTCAGCTTGCCATTCGTGTTCGATACGCTCGACCTGCATCGCATCCACGCCGCCTTCCTGCCGGGGAATACCGCATCACGCCGCGTGCTGGAAAAGAACGGCTTCGTCGAAGAAGGTTTTGCCGAGAAGTACCTGCAGATCAACGGCCGCTGGGAGGACCATGTGCTCATGGGTCTGATCAAGGAGCGGTACGAGATGGGCCGCTATTCCCGGCGCGTCTAGGACTGTGTTGCCATTTGGCAACAGCCCCCTAACCTTGTCGCAAGCGTCAATCCCCGCTACCAAAGGGCGCTCCCGCCAAGAGGATGCCGTTCCTGCAATGGTTGCGCTTGCAGCCTGTCATCCGGAACGCTGCCACAATGAAGCCTACCGCAGGATATAATCGCCCCTGATGCGTCACCTCTTTGCACTCGCGATGTGTCTTGCGTTCGCGCTGGCCGCTCTTGCTCCCGCCGCCGCCTTTGAAGTCATCTCCGTCCCCGAGGACGTCAACGCCGTCAATCTCAGCGACGTCGTCGAGATTCAGCCCGGCAGCGAAGGCCGCGTGCAACTCTCCACCGCACCGGGTGAGGACGGCATTATCCGCCGCATCGAGGTGCTGGCTACGGCGCAGGGGACCAATCCCAGCTTCGCCCTTTTCGCCCTGCGCAACGAGAGTGATCAGCAGATCGAGCGCTTGCTCGTGGCGCCCTTTTTCCGCCTGCCGGGCTCCGGCATCGTCCAGCCAGACCTGGGCGACGATCGCCTCACCGCGCTGACGCCGAGTGCCGGCATTCGTCCGGTACGTCTCACCGACAGCGAAGCCGATGTGTTCGAAGTGACGCTCGATCCGGGCGCGACCGTGACCTTTGTCGCCGAATTGTCGGGCCAGCAATTACCCGAGCTCTATCTGTGGCAGCCGAATGCCTATCGAGACTATGTGAACTCCTTCACCCTGTTCCGCGGCGTGGTGCTGGGCGTCGCGTCGCTTGCCGCGGTGTTCCTCACCATCATGTTCGTGGTCAAGGGGCGGGGCATTTTCCCGGCCACCGCCGCCTTCGCCTGGGCAGTGCTGATCTACCTGTTGATCGACTTCGGTGTGCTCGGCCGCGTCCTGGGCCTGCCGGCCGGCGGCATGCAGCCGCTGCGTGCCGCGGCGGAGGCGGGCATAGCCACGACCTTGGCGGGCTTCCTGTTCATTTACCTGAACCTCCATCGTTGGCACCTGCGCTTCATCCACCTGGCGCTGGGGCTGGCGGCTTTGTTCCTGGCGTTGTTCGCCTTCGCCTTCTTCCAACCCGCCATCGCCGCCACCATCGCCCGTCTGGTGCTGGCGCTGCTTGGCGTTTCAGGTTTCTTCCTGATCCTCCTCCTGGCGCTGCGCGGCTATGATCGCGCCGTGCTGCTGGTGCCTACCTGGATCATCCTGATCTCCTGGCTATTCTATTCCTGGTTGGTCGTAACGGGGCAGGTCTCCAATGACGTGGCGCAGCCAGCTGTGGGCGGGGGACTGGTGCTCATTGTGATGCTGCTCGGCTTTACCGCGGTGCAGCACGCCTTCTCCGAGGGGCAGGTGTCGATCGGCACGCTCAGCGAGGTGGAGCGGCGTGCGCTGGCGCTGACCGGCTCGGGGGATTTTGTCTTCGACTGGAACATCGAGCGCGACCGCGTTTCGGTCAGCGACGAACTGGCGACGCGCCTCGGCGAGAAGCGCGGCGCTCTGCGTGGCGCCATCAAGCGCTGGCTGGACCGGGTCCACCCCGATGATCGCGACCGTTTCCGGACCGCCTTCGACACGCTGGTCGAACTGCGCCGCGGCAAGGTTTCGGCCGATATGCGCATCGCCGGCCACGATGGCAGCTATCGCAGCTTCCGCATGCGGGTGAAGCCGGTGCTGGGCGGTGATGGTCAGGTCAACCGCATCGTCGGCACACTGCAGGACGTTACCGAGGACCGCGCGGCGCGCGAGCGCCTGCTGCATGACGCGGTGCATGACAGCCTCACAGGCCTGCCCAACCGGCAGCTGTTTCTCGACCGGCTGGAACGCGCCTTGGTTCGCGCCCGCACACCGGGCGGTACCAAGCCGGCAGTGTTCCTCATCGACATCGACCGCTTCATGGAGCTCGAGGAGCGCATCGGCCACTCGGCGGCGGATTCGGTGCTGCTCGCCATCTCGCGCCGTATCGCCCGCATCATGCGGCCGCTCGATACGGTGGCCCGCGTCACCGGCGACCAGTTCGCGGTGATCCTGGCCTCCGAACAGGCCGCCGGCAAGATCGCCGAGACCGCCGAGCAGATCCGCAAGGCGCTCAAGGCTCCGTTCAATTTCGGTGACCGCGATCTCTCGCTCTCCGCCTCGATCGGCGTCACCATTTACGACAGCAACCCCGCCACCGCGGCCGACGTGCTGCGCGACGCTGAACTGGCCATGTACTACGCCAAGCGCCTGGGCGGCGACCGCATCGAGGCCTATCGCGCCTCCGCGCGCTCCATCGCCGCCTACAACCGCGCCAGCGAGGAAGACCTCGAACGCGGCATGAAGCAGGGCGAGCTGCATGTGCAGTTCCAGCCTGTAACCGATATCACGACCGGCCAGATCGCCGGTGCCGAAGCCCTGATGCGCTGGATCCATCCGACGCGTGGCGTGGTCAATCCCGATGAGTTCGTGCCGTTGGCCGAGCGGTCGGGCCAGATCGAAAAGCTCGGCCGGCTCGCCTTCGAGCAATCGGCGGCCCAGGCCAAGGACTGGATGACGACGCTTGGCCTGCCCGAGGAATTCTTCATCTCGGTCAATCTGTCTCCGACCCAATTGGCGACCGAGACCCTGCTCAACGACATGCGCAGCCTGGTCAGCCAGGACAAGGCACTGGCCAGCCACCTCAAGCTCGAAATCACCGAGAGCCAGGTGATGACCAATCCGGAACACTCCGCCTACATGCTGCAGGCGCTGCGCAACCTGGGCCTTGGGCTGGCGCTCGATGATTTCGGTTCCGGTCACTCGTCGCTGAGCTACCTGCACCGGTTCCCCTTTGACACCATCAAGATACCCGCCGCCTTCGTGAAAATGGGTCAGCCCAATGGCATGGCGCACACCCAGGGCCCGATCATCCGGGCCGTGGTGTCGTTGGCTGCCGATCTCGACCTGATGGTGATCGCCGAGGGCGTCGAAACGCTCGACGAGATCGAGCGGCTGCGCCAGCTCAACTGCCGCTACGCCCAGGGCTTCGCCTTCGGCGCGGCGATGACGGGTGCCGAGCTGGGCAAGAAACTCGCGGCGCAGCTGGGACGTTAGGCATGCCCCGCATCGGGGCTCAGCGTTGCCCTCGTAATATGCAAGCTCGCCAGCGCCGCCTCATAGCGTTCCTGCACTGGGGTTTCGAACACCAGCGCGGGGCTGAACGGCACGGTGAGCCAGCCATTGTTGCCGATCTCGTCCTCGAGCTGACCGGCGCTCCAGCCGCAGCAGCCGAGCACGAACAGCGATGAGCGCGGCGCCGGCCCGAAGGCCATTGCCTTCAGAATATCCAGCGTAGCGGTCAACGAAACGCCTGATGCCACCGGATAGGTATTGCCGCTTCGGTAGTCGGACGAGTGCAGCACGAAACCGCGTCCCTTTTCCACTGGGCCACCGCGCATCACTGCGCGTTGCCTGATCGAATCGGGCAGCCGAATGACCGCATCGGGATCACCCAGGTCGAGTTCGTCCAGGATATCGGCGAAGCGCAGATTGGCCAGCTCGTGATTGACCACCAGACCCATGGCCCCTTCCTCGCCATGGCCGACGAGCAGGATCACGCTTTCGGCAAAGCGCTCGTCGCCCATGTCGGGCATGGAGACCAGAAATTGTCCTTCGAGTGAGTTCATGGCTCAATTGTAGGCATGGTTGGCGGCGCTGCCAAGTTACGGTTGGCGCGAACATGGTTCACGAAGGCATGATGGACTGTCAGCTATTTCTAAACCCGATCCTGCGCTAATGCCTTTCCCCATGCGTCCCATCCCCGTTGTCATCCTCAGTTTTGTCCTGCTTGCCGCCCCCGCTCACGCGGGTGAGACGGCCTGGCAGGAGGTTGCCCCAGGCGTGAAGCTGCGGTTGATCAGCACCGGGCAGGTCAAGGCCAATGGCACGACCCTGGTTGGAATCGAGATCGACATGCCCGAGACCAACAAGACCTATTGGCGTGTCCCGGGCGACACGGGCCTGCTGACCGAGCTGGATTTCGCCGGTTCGACCGGCGTGCTCGGCCACCAGATCCTCTGGCCCTATCCTGTCCGCCACGAGACCGCGGACTATCTCGACTACGTCTATTTCGGCCCCACCATTCTGCCGGTGGAACTGAGGGTGGAGCCCGGCTCGCCCCAGCTGGAGCTCAGCGCCATGCTGGGCGTCTGCTCTGACATTTGCGTGCCGGCGCAGGCCCGCTTTTCCCTGCCGCTTGCCGATGCCGAACCCGACCGTCCCAACGGCCTGCGTATCCGCCAGGCGCTGGCGACCACGCCAATGGAGTGGCAGGGTGATCCGCAGCCGATCGGCGATGTCGAGCTGTGGCAGGAGGCTGGCATGCTGGCCGTTCGTGTCGGCGATCCTGAGCTCGATCCTGCCTCGCTGATCGCGGCGACTGCCAGCGGCGAACCGCTATTCGGCACGCCCCAAAAAAGCCCGGAACCGAACCTAGTGCTCATCCCGATCCTGGGCAAAGGTGACGAATTGGCCTTGGAAAACCAGGCCGTCCGGCTAACATTCCTGACGGGCATGGGAGCCTTTGAGATCGAGCGCACCGTCAAGGTGCCCGTGACCGACTGAACGGTGCGAGGGGAAACGGGCATTAGGCCTTGTCGGCGGCGCCAAAGCCGCTTATCCCGATTGCACTTGAGACCGAGGACTGGCCGCCGTCAGAGTGGCCGAACGCATGGGGCATATCCGTCTATGATCGATCGCGGCAGTCCGGTCCCGTCCGTGCGGGTCAAACTCATCGGCGCCGATGGCGCTACGGACACAACCAGCGACGCTGTTCTCGGCACCGGGCTCGTGGTTCTGTTCACCGTTCCCGGCGCCTTCACGCCCACCTGCCACGTCAATCACCTGCCCGGCTTCCTGGCCAACGAGCCCAAGCTGAGGGCCGCGGGCGTTGCTCGCATCGTCTGCGCCTCGGTCAACGACCATCACGTCATGAAGGCCTGGGCGGAAGCCTCGGGTGCGCTCGGCACGATCGATTTCATCGCAGACGGCAATGCCGATCTGGCCGAAGCGCTTGGCCTGGCCAAGGATTTTTCCGGCTCCGGCATGGGCAAGCGTTTCGCGCGCTCTGCGCTGCTGATCCGCGACGGCGTCGTCGATGCCGTTTTCGTCGAGGACGCACCAGGCGTCAACGCCAGCGGCGCCCCAGCCATCCTCATGGCGCTCGAAGCCGCCAAAAGCCAGCCTCTGCGTCAGGAGACCGCCCCATGAACCAGCCCCTTTCCCTGATGCTGCGCCTGTCGGCCGCCTGCGCCACTGCGGCGCTGCTATCGGCGTGCTCGATGGGCAGCATGTTCGGCGGCGGCAATGCGGCGCAGAACCAGCAATTGCAGAACGCCACCGCCACTCCGGCGGCGGTTGCCCAGGCGCAGACCAGCGCGCTGCCCGCCATTGCCACCGAATGCCCGCCGATCCGCATCCGGCCCGGCAGCGAGGCCATGTTCTACTATGGCAACGGCCGCACCGGCGACGCCAAGGCCCTGCAGTATCAGGGCGTCATCGACGAAACCTCGCGCAATTGCGTGGTGTCCAACGGCCTGATCACCGTCAATATGGGCGTTGTCGGCCGCGTGCTGCTCGGCCCTGCCGGCAGCCAGACCAGCGTCAACGCCCCCATCCGCTTCGCGGTGGAACGCGATGGCCAGGCGGTGTTCTCCGAGAAATACACCATGCCCGTCGCGATCGCCGCGCCGGCCCGTTCGGCCGAGTTCGTCAAGGTCATCGAAAACGTCGCCATCCCCTATCTGGGCGGCGAGGAAATCACCATCTGGGTGGGGTTTGATACGCGCGGGTGACATGACGCCAGTATCGGCGAAGATTTGGGCCCGTGGATAACTCCACGGGCCTTTTTGTTGGCTTCGCTGTCGCTTCTGTCAATACCTCCCCAATCAAGGGGAGATGCCGCTCGGTGATTGCCGAGCGTCCGACGGCTACTCCGCCGCCTTCAACGTCTCGTCCGGCCGTTCCCACTTGAGAATCGGCGAGCGCGCCGCGCGCGTTTCATCCAGCCGCCGACGGGGGGCCTTGAGGGGAGCCGCGGTGAAGCGTTCCTTGTTGCCGGCCTTGGCGTCGAGCGCGAGCTCTTCCATGACATCGCAGAAGCGGTCCAGCGTCTGCTTGCTCTCGCTTTCGGTCGGCTCGATCAGCATGGCGCCGTGCACGACCAGCGGGAAATACATGGTCATGGGGTGGAAGCCCTCGTCGATCAGCGCCTTGGCGAAATCGAGCGTGGTGACGCCCGTGCCGGCGAGGAAGCTGTCATCGAACAGCGCCTCATGCATGGTCGGATAGTCGCCGAACGGCACCGAGAAGACGTGCTGCAGGCGCGCCTTGATGTAGTTGGCGTTGAGCACGGCATCCTGCGCCGCCTGGGCCAGGCCATCGCCGCCATGGCTGAGCATATAGGTCAGTGCGCGGACATACATGCCCATCTGGCCCTGGAAGGCGGTGATGCGGCCCAGAGCCTCGCCTTCGGCATGTTCGACCAGTTCAAGACCACTGCTGCCCTTGCGCACGAACGGCACCGGTGCGAACGGGGCGAGGGCCTCCGACAGCACTACCGGACCGGCACCCGGACCACCACCGCCATGCGGCGTCGAGAAGGTCTTGTGCAGGTTGATATGCATGGCATCGATGCCGAGATCGCCCGGCCGCACCACGCCCATGATGGCGTTGAAATTGGCGCCATCGCAGTAGAAGAACGCTCCGGCCGCATGCACGGCTTCGGCGATCTCGATGACCTGGGGTTCGAACAGGCCGCAGGTATTGGGATTGGTCAACATGATCGCCGCCACGTCCGGCGACAGCGCATCCCTGACCGCCTGCACGTCCACCGTGCCGTCTTCGCGGGCCGGGATCGGCTTGACCGAGTAGCCCAGGAACGCTGCAGTGGCGGGATTGGTGCCATGCGCGCTTTCGGGGACCAGCACGATCTTGCGATGGCCCTGGCCAGCCGCGTCCTGCGCGGCCTTGATAGCCATCATGCCCAGCAGCTCGCCATGGGCGCCGGCCTTGGGCGTCAGCGCCACGGCAGCCGTATTGGTGAGGGTCATCAGCCAGTGCGAAAGCTGGTTCATCAGCTCCAGCGCACCCTGCACGGTTGAAACCGGCTGCAGCGGGTGGATATCGGCAAAGCCGGGCAGGCGGGCCACCTTCTCGTTGAGGCGCGGATTGTGCTTCATCGTGCACGAACCCAGCGGATACATGCCGCTGTCGATCGAGTGGTTAAGGCGGCTGAGGCGCACATAGTGGCGCATCGCCTCCGGCTCGGTGAGGCCGGCGAGATCCAGCGGCATCTTCCGCTCGAAGCCGCCAAGGCGGCTGCCCGAGATGGAAACATCAGGCAGGTCGACGCCGGAATGCTCGGTATCGCCGATCTCGAACAGCAGCGGTTCGTTGGGCAGCAGCGCCGAGCCGGAGGTGGAGGCGAAGCCGGAGGTGCCGGTACCGGTCGGGCGACCCTGATTGTTCATGCTCATTGCAGTTCCTCCGAGAGGGCGGCGCAGAGCGCGGCGATATCGGCGTCGGTGGTGAGTTCGGTGGCAGCCAGCACGATCAGATTGGCGACACTGGGATCGGTTGGCTCCAGCCGGCTGACTGGAACGCCCGCAAGGATGCCGCGTTTGGCCAACCGCTCGATCAGCGCGGCGGCGGGCTGGGACGTGCGAATGGTCATCTCGTTGAAGAAGGTGGTGTTGAGCACCGTTACGCCGGGCACGGCAGCCAACGCATCAGCCAGCTTGCAGGCATTGGCGTGGTTGAGACGGGCCAGGCGGGTGAAGCCGGCTTCGCCCAGCAGACCCATATGGATGGAGAAGGCGAGGGCGCAGAGGCCCGAATTGGTGCAGATGTTGCTCGTGGCCTTCTCGCGGCGGATATGCTGCTCGCGGGTCGAGAGCGTCAGCACGAAGCCGCGCTGGCCCTCGGCATCGACCGTTTCGCCGCATAGCCGACCCGGCATCTGCCGGATGAATTCCTTGCGGGTGGCCATGAGACCGAGATAGGGGCCACCGAAGTTCAGCGCATTGCCGATCGACTGGCCCTCGGCCACCACGATATCGGCGCCCAGCGCGCCGGGCGCCTCGAGCAGGCCGAGCGACACCACCTCGGTGATAACCACGATCAGCAGCGCACCCTTGGCATGGGCGGCGTCGGCGGCAGTCTTGATGTTGCGCAGATGGCCGTAGAAGTCAGGCGTCTGCACGACGATGGCAGCGGTCTGCTCGTCGATATGGTCGAGGATGTCGCCTTGGCCTTCCGGCGAGGCGGAGAGGCATTCGAGATCCGCATCGTCCTTGAGATAAGCGCGGACCACATCGCGGTAATGCGGATGGAGACCACCCGACAAGACGATCTTGTTGCGGCGGGTCAGGCGCCGAGCCATCAGCACCGCTTCGGCTGTACCGGTCGAACCGTCATAGAGCGATGCATTGGCCACATCCATCCCGGTGAGCTTCGCCACTTGAGTCTGGAACTCGAACAGCATCTGCAGGGTGCCCTGCGAGATTTCCGGCTGGTAGGGCGTATAGGCGGTGAGCCATTCCGAGCGCTGGATCAGGTGATCGACCGTGGCCGGCACATGGTGCCGATAGGCGCCAGCGCCAACGAAGAACGGGCCGTCTGCTCCCGCATGGTTCTTGCCGGCCAGCGCCCGCATATGGGCTTCAACCAGGAATTCGGGGCTGTGGGCGGGAAGGCCGAGATCGAAAGTCCGCAGCGCGCTTGATGGCACGGCGCTGAACAGGGCATCGATATTGGGCGCGCCGATGACGCCGAGCATTTCGGCGCGTTCGTGGTCGGAATGGGGGAGATAGCGCATGGGATACTCTTAGAGGGTCAACTCGGCATAGGCGTCGGAATCGAGCAGGCCGTCGATCTCGCCGGCATCTGCGATGGCGATCTTGTAGATCCAGCCGCCTGCCGTCGGGTCGGAGTTGATGAGACCCGGATTGCCTGACAGCTCGTCGTTGACCTCGGTCACCGTGCCGGACACGGGAGCGTAGATCTCGGACGCGGCCTTGACCGATTCCACCACGGCGGCCTCGTCGCCCTTCTTGAGGACCTTGCCGACGCTGGGCAGTTCGACAAAGACGATGTCGCCCAGGGCTTCCTGCGCATAGGGGGTGATACCGACAATACCGGTCGAACCCTCGACGCGGATATATTCGTGGTCAGGGGTGAACTTGGTGGTCATGGCTTGCCTCTCAACTGGCTTTGGCTTTGCGGAAATAGCGATGGGGCACGAAGGGCGTGGGCACCACTTCGGCCGGTTGGGCGCGGCCGCGGACCGACACGTGCAGCTTGCTGCCGACGGCAGCGTGTGTAGGCGGCACGAAACCCAGGGCGATGGCCTTGCCCAGTGACGGGGCAAAACCGCCGCTGGTGACAACACCGATGGCATTGCCCGACGCATCGAGGATTTCGGCACCTTCGCGGGCCGGAGCGCCTTCGACGATCAGGCCGACGCGGACGCGGCTGGGCTTGCCCTCGCGCTCGGCGAGGATACGCGCGGCGCCGGGAAAGTCGGCGGCCTCGCGACGGCGCTTGGAAACGGCAAAGCCCAGATCGGCCTCGATGGGCGAGATGGTTTCGTTCAGGTCGTGGCCATAGAGCGGCAGGCCCGCTTCCAGCCGCAGGCTGTCACGTGCGCCCAACCCGATCGGCTTGACCCTGGTATCGGCCAGCAGCGCATCCCACAATGCGCCGGCATTGGCACTGGGAACGAGTATTTCGAAACCGTCTTCGCCGGTGTAGCCGGAGCGGGCGACGATGATCTTCTGCCCGCCCCAATCGAACGGGGCGTATTGCATGAAGCTGAGCTCCACCGCGTCAGGGGCGATCTGGGCGATGACATTGACCGCCTCGGGGCCCTGCAGGGCCAGCAGGGCATTATCCGCATCGGCCCGCATCAGCTTTGCCTTGTCGCCGACGGCCGCTTCGATGAGGGCGAAGTCGCCCTCCTTGGTACCGGCATTGACGACGATATAGAGCGCGCCACCGAACAGCGGCGAACGGCCGACCATCAGGTCGTCGATGGCGCCCCCGGTGTCATTGAGCAGCAGCGTGTAGCGGATATTGCCCGGCTTGAGGCCGGCAATGTCGCCGCAAATCAACGGCTCGATCAGGGCGGCCACGGCGGCATGGTCGGCTTCGGCGTCGCCGCTCGGATTGTTCAGCGTCAAAAAGCTCGGCCCCATATGCGACACATCGAACAGGCCCGCCTGCTCGCGGGTCCATTTGTGTTCGGCCATGATACCGGACGGGTACTGCACGGGGAGAGAATAGCCGCCGAACGGCACCATGCGGCCATTGGCGGCCTGATGGCGCTCGAAAAGCGGTGTGGTCTTGAGAGTTTCGGCTGAGGATTCGGCCATCAACACATCCCGGAAAATGAACAAGGCGACACGACAAGCTTCGCCCTGCGGCGAATTCACGTGCCCCCTCTGTCCTCGACACCTGAGAGATTTCCCAGCTGAGCGCTGGTTGCTCCTTCGGTGGGACCGGCCTAGTGCCGATCCGCTTTCCAGAGTTGTTGACCCGACTGCGGTCCGTTTGCCTGAGAGTTTCCGGGGCGGTTGCTCCTTCGGCGCTGGAGTAAATCCAGTCTCTCCCGCAGTCGAGGGCACCATGGTGGAGAATCTGGGGGAGGTCAACGCCGCCCAGTATGGCGCCAAACAAAAAGGCGGGCATAACTGCCCGCCTTAAATTGCATCACTTGGCATGCGCCTCAGTTCAGGCGGTTGCCCACATCGGCGATAGCCTTGTTGACGACGTCGCCGCCCTTGCGGTTCATTTCGTCGGTCAGCACCAGGCGGGCCGCCTCGATGGCAACATCGGCCGAGCGGGCGCGCACTTCGGCAACGGCCTGGGCTTCTGCCTGGGCGATCTTGTCTTCCACGGCCTTGGTACGGCGGGTCACGAGATCGTTGAGCGACACCTGGGCTTCGGCAGTCAGGCGGGTGGCCTCGTCCTTGGCGGCGGCGATGATGCCCTCCGCTTCGGCCTCGGCGGCGACGCGCTTCTGCTCATATTCAACGAGCAGGGCAGCGGCTTCCTCGCGCAGCTTCTTGGCTTCGGCCAGGTCGTCGGCGATCTTCTTGATCTGGCCGTCGAGCATCTTCCCGATGATCTTGGGAATGCCGAAATAGAGCGTGATCGCGACGAAGATAACCAGTGCGACGGTGGCGTAGAACGTGTTGTCGAATACCATCGTCGCTTACTCCTTGGCCTTGGCGACCGCAGCGCGGACGCTGGCAGCCGGGACGTCGCCGACCAGCTGCGTCACGACGGTCTGCGCCGTTTCGGTGGCGATCTCGTCGACATGGGTCAGGGCTTCCGCCTTGGTGGCCGAAATGCGGGCCTCGGCAGCGGTCACCTTGGCAGTGAGGTCGGCCTCGACGGCGCTGCGCTTGGCGGCCAGGTCGGCCTGGATGGCTTCGCGGCTCTCATTGGCAATGCCCTGCGCCTTGGACTTGGCGGCGGCCAGGGCTGCCTCATAGGCGGCAATGGCAGCGTCGGTCTTCTGGCGGGAGGCATCGGCCGCCGCAAGATCGGCATCGATGATGCCCTTGCGATTGGCGAGGATACCATCGATGCGGGGCAGGGCGATGCGGCTCATCAGCAGGTACAGGGCGCCAAAGGTGATGGCGAGCCACAGCAGCTGCGATGGGAAAGTCGCCGGATCGAAGGGCGGGAACACGCCTGAGCCATGGTCCTCGCCGCCATGGGCTTCGGTCGTGGCATGGGTATCGGCAGTCGGATCGGCATGAACAGCCTCGACGGCGTGTTCAGCGCCTTCGACATGCTCTTCGGCCGGTGCAGCCGCTTCTTGGGCGTAGGCTTGCGTTACCATCAGGTGAGGTCCCGTTAAATCCGGTCAGCCGGCACAGGGCCGGTGAAGTGCACGCAGCCGGAACTGGTCCCGGCTGCGGAAATCGTGTGGTCGCGCTGACTTAGACGACGAACAGCAGGATCAGGGCAACCAGGAACGAGAAGATGCCCAGAGCTTCGGTCACGGCGAAGCCGAAGATCAGGTTCGAGAACTGGCTCGGAGCAGCCGACGGGTTGCGCAGGGCGCCCGACAGGAAGTTACCGAAGATGTTGGCCACGCCAATGGCGGCACCGGCCATACCGAAACAAGCAATACCGGCACCGATGTACTTTGCGGCTTCAGCTTCCATTTTTTAGTCCTTTCAAGCGACTTTAAGCGGGGGTTCTGGCGGAACGGCCCGCCGTGACTGGTAGATTAGTGAGACGGGTGAATCGCGTCGTTGAGATACATGCAGGTCAGGACGGCGAAGACGTAGGCCTGAACGGCACCGACGAGAAATTCGAGGCCAGTGAGCGCAATGGCCATGATCAGCGGCAGCGCCGAACCAAGAATGCCGAGGAAACCCAGGCTGCTCATGGTGACGATGAAACCGGTGAAGACTTTGAGCGTGATGTG
>JAKFDU010000171.1:0-22696 GCA_036675975.1 Devosia sp.
CGCAGGGTCGGGCGGGGAGACTGGAGACGGGGGCGCCCGTTTGGCCTGGGCAGAAAGTCGGCAACCACGCTTGCAATACAGCGTGCTTGATACCGGACCCGGTGAGGAAGCTCCAGATCGTGACGGGCGGCCATTGGTCCGTTCTATGTCGACAGTTCTTGGCCCAATGGCCGCCCGTTACCGTGTAACCGCGACGCCTCCGGGCCGGGCGGCATTTCGCGCTGCCGGCTGGCTTGGCAATCACCCGGGCCGGGCCTATTCTCCGCCTCCCAAACCGAGACCACTGCCATGGACCTGTTCACCCTCGCCACCTTCACTATCGCCTACGCCATTGCGGTCCTCGTGCCCGGACCGGGCGTCGCGGCCGTGGTTGCCCGCGCGCTGGGCGGCGGCTTCAAAGGTGCATTCCCCATGGTGCTGGGCATCCTCGCCGGCGATCTCGTCTATTTCGTCTTCGCCGTGTTCGGTCTGGCCGCCATCGCCACCTGGTTCGGCCCGGTCTTTGTGGTCATCCGTTGGGCTGGCGCCGCCTATCTGCTCTACATCGCCTACAAGTTCTGGACCGCCCGCCCCGGCTCCGAGCAGATGAAGCCCAGGAACGAGGGCAGCTGGAAGACTTTTCTGGCCGGCTTCTCGCTCACCATGGGCAATCCCAAGACCATCGTCTTCTATCTCGCCATCCTGCCCACCGTCATCCCGCTCGACCAGATGAACCCCGTCGCCTTCGCCGAGCTCACCTTCATCGTGATCGTCGTCCTGCTGATCATTGGCTGCGGCTATGCCTGGCTGGCCTCGGCCGCCCGCGAAATGTTCAAGAGCCCGCGCGCCCTCGGTCGCCTCAACAAGACCGCCGGCGCCATGATGGCCACCGCCGCCGGTCTCGTCGTCTGGCAACACTGACTGGCGTCAGCCGAAAATGGGCCGGAGCTCGATGTCGCCCTCCCATCCGGGCCAATGCTCGGTATGGAGGTTCGCAAACCGCGTCGCCCAGTCCAGCGCCTCCGCCTTTGACGGCACATCGTAAACTGCGTAGCCGCCAACCAGCTCCTTGCTCTCGGCAAACGGGCCGTCGGTGATTATCACCTTGCCCTTGCGGATGGCGATAAAGGCGCTTTGGTCCTTGCCCATCAGCCCGCCCTGCTCCACCAGCACGCCCGCCGCGGCCGCATCGGCACCCAGTTGGCCGATGGCCTGCATCAGCGCCATCGGCGGTGCACCCACCCCTGCCTTGGTCGTCTTGACCAGTGTCATGAACTTCATCGCGGTCTCCTCTCACGCCGCCAACGCGGCCATACTGACGCGACGGTCGACATTGCGCGAATTCGACGGCTGCGCAAACCTGATTACAGCTTGTGCATCTTCTACTCGGAACTGCCTCCTGCATAATTTTTGCGCAGTTTGACGACCGATTGGGCGAACACACAGGCCGGTCGCCATCATTCGAGCCGCCGACGCGTTTCGTTAAAGCCTTGTTTTTCTTCGGAAAACCTGCCTGACGCCAGCTTGGCACACTTCCTGCATTGATGTGTTCGCGGCACCCCCGGGTGTCAACGGTTTCGGTGTCCAGCGCTGGGCGCCACTTCAGGCAGAGCTGCCAACTGACATACGCCTTCGGTCTCTGGACCAGGCGGAGTCGGTTGGCAGCTTTTTTTGTTTTCGCGCCGCCCAGCGGCGGCAGGTGGAGAGACACGGATGGCAGAAAGACTCGTCATCATCGGCAACGGCATGGCCCCCGGGCGCATGCTCGAGCATCTGTTCGAGGCCGCGCCCGGCCAATTCGACGTCACGATCTTCAACGCCGAACCGCGCGTGAACTACAACCGCCTCATGCTCTCCCCCGTGCTGTCGGGCGAGAAGACCTATGAGGACATCATCACCCATGGCGATGAGTGGTATGCGGCCAACAACGTCACCCTGCACAAGTCGTCGCCGGTCACCCTGATCGATCGCGAAGCCCGCCGCGTCGTCTCCACCAATGGCATCGTCGCTGACTACGACAAGCTGGTGATCGCCACCGGCTCCAGCCCCTTCATTCCTCCCGTGCCCGGCCATCAACTGCCCGGCGTGGTCACCTATCGTGACCTCGACGACGTCGACAAGATGCTGGCCGTCGGCGCCGGCTGCAAGGTCGTGGTCATCGGCGGCGGCCTGCTCGGCCTCGAAGCGGCCGCCGGCCTCAAGATGCAGGGCATGGACGTCACCGTGCTCCATCTGATGCCCACCCTGATGGAGCGCCAGCTCGATCCCGCCGCCGGCTACCTGCTGGAAAAGGCCTTCAAGGATCGCGGCATATCAGTCATCACCAAGGCCAATACCAAGCAGGTGCTGGGCACCGACCGCGTCGAGGGCGTCGAGCTCAACGACGGCACCATCATTGATTGCTCCATGGTCGTCATGGCCGTGGGCATCCGCCCCGCCTCGGGTCTCGCCAAGGCCGCCGGCCTCGCCGTCAACCGTGGCATCGTGGTCGACGACCAGCTGCGCACCGACGACCCCCACATCTTCGCCCTGGGCGAATGTGCCGAACATCGTGGCACCTGCTACGGCCTTGTCGCCCCGCTCTACGAAATGGGCGAAGTCCTGGCCAAGACCCTCGCCGCCCAACCCGCCGCCTATCAGGGCTCGGTCACTTCGACCAAGCTCAAGGTTACGGGCATCGACCTCTTCTCCGCCGGCGATTTTGGCGAAGCCGAGGATCGCGAGGAAGTCGTGCTCCGCGACGCCAGCGCCGGTGTCTACAAGCGCCTCGTACTCAAGGACGACCGGATTATCGGCGCCGTGCTCTACGGCGAAACGTCAGACGGTCCCTGGTATTTCGACTTGCTCAAGCGCGGCGTCGACACCCGGGAAATGCGCGACACACTCATTTTCGGCCAGGCATATCAGGGCGGTGCCGCCCTGGACCCTATGGCGGCCGTTGCAGCCTTGCCGGATGAGGCAGAGATCTGTGGCTGTAACGGCGTGTGCAAAGGCAAGATCACCGGCGCGATTACCGGCAAGGGTCTCAACACCCTCGACGGCGTCCGCGCCCATACCAAAGCCTCCGCATCCTGCGGTTCCTGCACACATCTGGTCGAACAACTTCTCCACGTTACCCTCGGTGACGCCTACAACCCTGCCGCCGTCTCGCCCATGTGCCCCTGCACCGAATATGGCCACGACGACGTCCGCCGCCTGATCATCGCCAAGGGCCTCAAGTCCATTCCGGCCGTGATGCAGGAGCTGGAGTGGAAGACCTCCTGCGGCTGCGCCAAGTGCCGGCCCGCACTGAACTACTACCTGGTCTCCGATTGGCCGGGCGAATACGAGGATGACGGTCAGTCCCGCTTCATCAACGAGCGCGTCCACGCCAACATCCAGAAGGACGGCACCTATTCCGTCGTTCCGCGCATGTGGGGCGGCATGACCAATCCCAAGGAACTGCGCGCCATCGCCGATGTCGCCGACAAGTTCTCCATCCCCGCCGTCAAGGTCACCGGCGGCCAGCGCATCGATCTGCTGGGCGTCAAGAAGGAGGACCTGCCCCTGGTCTGGGCCGATCTCAATGCCGCCGGCATGGTCTCGGGCGCCGCCTATGCCAAGGGCCTGCGCACGGTCAAGACCTGCGTCGGTTCCGACTGGTGCCGCTTCGGCACCCAGGACTCCACCGGCCTTGGCATCCGCCTCGAAAAGTTCATGTGGGGCAGCTGGACCCCAGCCAAGGTCAAGCTCGCCGTCTCCGGCTGCCCGCGCAACTGCGCCGAAGCCACCTGCAAGGATATCGGCGTCATCTGCGTCGATAGTGGCTACGACATCCACTTTGCCGGCGCCGCCGGCCTGGACATCAAGGGCACCGAACTGCTCTGCCACGCCGATACCGAGGATGAGGCACTCGAGATCATCGTCGCTCTGACCCAGCTCTACCGCGAGCAGGGCCGCTATCTGGAGCGCATCTACAAGTGGGCCAAGCGCGTCGGCACGCCGTCTATCCTCGCCAATGTCGTCGCCGACAAGGAAAAGCGCCGCCACTATTACGACCGCTTCGTCTACTCGCAGACCTTCGCCCAGATCGACCCCTGGGAAGAGCGCGTCAACGGCAAGGACGCCCACGAATTCGCCGCCATGGCCGAATTCGGCATGCCGGTCGCAGCGGAATAAGGGAACAGGAGAGCATCATGAGCGACTGGATCGAGATCGGCACCATCGACGCCATTCCCCGCCGCGGCTCGCGCTGCGTCAACACTCCGGCGGGCAAGATCGCGGTCTTCCGCACCCAGGAAGACCAGGTTTTCGCCATCGAGAACCGCTGCCCCCACAAGCACGGGCCGCTCAGCGAAGGCATCGTCCATGGCGCCTCCGTCACCTGCCCGCTGCACAATTGGGTCTTCGACCTTACCACCGGCAAGGCGCTCGGCGCCGACGAGGGCCAGGTCAAGACCTACCCCATCGACCTGGTCGATGGCCGCATCTTCATGGCGTTCACGGCCGATCTGGTCGCCGCCGAATAACCTCTACTAACCGCCAAGAGCCGCAGGCGGTGCCTGACGGCAGGGAGAAGAAATGGCCTACGTCATACCCTCAGAATTTGTGACCAAGATGATCGACGCCGGAGAGGCGAAGGTCTTCATGTCCACCCGCGATACGCTGATCCGCGCCTATATGGCCGGCGCCATCCTGGCGCTCGCCGCAGCCTTTGCCATCACCATTAACGTGCAGACCGGCCAGCCGCTGGCCGGCGCCATCCTGTTCCCGGTCGGCTTCTGCCTGCTCTACCTCATGGGCTTTGATCTGCTGACCGGCGTCATGACACTCGTGCCCCTCGCCCTCATCGACAAGCGCCCCGGCGTCACCCTCAACGGCGTGCTGCGTAACTGGGGCCTGGTGTTCACCGGCAACTTTGCCGGCGCCTTCACCGTGGCGGTGATGATGGCTATCATCTTCACCTTCGGCTTCAGCCAGGCGCCTGACGCGATCGGCGAAAAGATCGGCCATATCGGCGAGGGCCGCACCGTCGGCTATGCCGCCCATGGCGCCGCCGGCATGCTGACCCTGTTCATCCGTGGCGTGCTCTGCAACTGGATGGTTTCGACCGGCGTCGTGGCCGCCATGATGTCGACTTCGGTGTCCGGCAAGGTCATCGGCATGTGGATGCCCATCATGCTGTTCTTCTACATGGGCTTCGAGCATTCCATCGTGAACATGTACCTGTTCCCATCGGGCATCATGCTGGGCGGCCAGTTCTCGATCATGGACTACCTGGTCTGGAACGAGATTCCCACCGTCATCGGCAACATGGTCGGCGGCCTGGCTTTCGTCGGCCTGGCGCTCTATGCCACCCATGGCAGCCGGGCGACCCAGCGCGCCGCTTCGGGCAAGCTCGCCCCTGCCGAGTAACGCATACCAGGCGCTCCGCATCGCGGGGCGCCTCCTCCATCCGGGAGCCTCATGAGCGCCAGCCTCGCCATCTCGCTCGGACAGCACTCCGACAAGGGCCTCAAGCCGGCCAATCAGGATTTCTATGGAGCGCTGATCCCGACCCAGCCGACGCTCGACCTCAAGGGTATCGCCATCGCGCTGGCCGATGGCATCTCCAGCAGCGAGGTCAGTTCCATTGCCGCCCAGACGGCGATCAAGAGCTTCCTGACCGACTATTACGGAACGTCCGACTCCTGGCCGGTCAAGACCGCCGCCCACCGTGTCATAGCGGCCACCAACGCCTGGCTGCATGCCCAGACTCGCGCCCGCCAGGCCGACGATGTCGATAGCGGCTATGTCTGCACCCTGAGCGTCCTGGTCCTCAAATCCCGCGCGGCGCACATCTTTCATATCGGGGACTCGCGCGTTTACCGCCTCGCCGGTCGCTCGCTCGAGCAACTGACGGTAGATCATCGCGTCGCCGCGAGCGCCAACCACTTCTATCTCGGTCGCGCTCTCGGCATTGGCGGCAATGTCGAAGTCGACTACCGCAGCGTCCCGGTCGGCGTCGGGGACATCTTCGTGCTCACCACCGATGGCGTCCATGAATATGTCGACGGCGCCATCATTGCCGAGGCCATCGAGGAGCACCCCGCCGATCTCGACGCCGCGGCCCGCCACATCGTCGCGCGCGCTCTGGGCAATGGCAGCACCGACAATCTCACCATCCAGATTGCTCGAGTCGATGCCCTGCCCGGCGGCGAGGCCGCCGATTTCTTGGGCCAGTCCGCCGACCTGCCCCTGCCCCCACCGATCGAGCCCGGCGCCGATTTCGACGGCTACCGGATCTTGCGTCCGCTGCACGCCAATGCCCGGAGCCAGGTCTTCCTCGCCCAGGACAACACCGATGGCCGCGTCGCGGTGATCAAGGTCCCAGGCCTCGAAATGCGCGACGACCCGACATTCCTGCGCCGCTTCATGATGGAAGAGTGGATCGCCAGGCGGCTCAACACGCCGCATGCGCTGCGCATCCACCAGCAGGACCGCAAGCGCCACTACCTCTATCTCGCCACCGAGTACGTCGATGGCCAGACCCTGACCCAGTGGATGACCGACAATCCACGCCCCGACCTCAACACGGTACGCGACCTGGTCGAGCAGATCGCCCGTGGCCTCAATGCCTTCCATCGCCAGGAAATGGTGCATCAGGACCTGCGCCCCGACAACATCATGATCGACAAGACTGGAACGGTTGTCATCATCGACTTCGGCTCCACCAAGGTCGCCGGCGTCGTCGAGGCCCAGCCGGTGGAGGACGAGGCCCTGCTCGGCACCGTGCAATACGCGGCGCCCGAATACCGCGTCGGCGAGACCGGCACCGATCGCTCTGATCAGTTCTCGCTCGGCGTCATTGCCTACCAGATGCTGACCGGGCAGCTACCTTATGGCACCAACGCCGCCATGCTGCGCAATCGAAGCGACCTCGCGCGGCTTTGCTACCAGCCGATGCTCACCGGCGGCGGCATTCCCGAATGGGTCGACCGCGCCATCGAAAAGGCCGTCCACCCCGATCCGGCGCAACGCTATGACGCGCTTTCGGAATTCACCTACGACCTCCGCCATCCGAACCCCGACTTCGCCACCATGCCGTCCCGCTCGCTCCTCGTCCGCAATCCGGTGCGATTCTGGCAGTTGCTATCGCTCGCACTGGCCGGTGCGGTGGTGGTGCTGCTGGCCATGGTGCTGGGACGCTAGGCAGCGCCCCAGCTCGGCGACTACTTCATCGTCGGCATCTGGAATTCGGCACCATCCTTGATGCCGCTCGGCCAGCGCGCCGTCACGGTCTTGGTCCTGGTCCAGAACCGGATCGCGTCCGTGCCATGCTGGTTGAGGTCGCCGAAGGCGCTAGCCTTCCAGCCGCCGAAGCTGTGATAGGCCAGCGGCACTGGCACCGGCACGTTGATACCGACCATGCCGACATTGACCCGCGCCGCGAAGTCGCGCGCCGCATCGCCATCGCGAGTGAAAATCGCCGTTCCATTGCCATAGGGATTGTCCATGGTCAGCTTGAGCGCTTGCTCATATGTCTTGGCGCGTACCACTGATAGCACCGGCCCGAAGATCTCTTCCTTGTAGATGTCCATCTCGGCGGTGACATTGTCGAACAGGCTCGGCCCGACGAAGTAGCCGTTCTCGTAACCCTGGAGCGAGAAGCCACGGCCATCGACAGCCAGCGTGGCGCCCTGGGCGATGCCGGATTCGACCAACGCGGCGATGCGGTCCTTGGAGGCCTTGGTGATGACAGGGCCCATCTCGCTTGCCTTGTCGGTTGCGGGACCGACTTTGAGCCTCTCGATGCGCGGCTTGAGGGCCGCGACAATCCGGTCTGCCGTCTCGTCGCCGACAGGCACCGCCACGGACACCGCCATGCAGCGCTCCCCTGCTGAACCATAGCCGGCGCCCATCAGCGCATCGGCGGCCTTTTCCATGTCCGCGTCGGGCATGATGATCATATGGTTCTTGGCCCCGCCAAAGGCCTGCACGCGCTTGCCCTCGCTTGCGGCGGTTGCATAGACGTAGCGGGCGATCGGGGTGGAACCGACAAAACTTATCCCCCCGATCTGGTCATGGTGGAGAATGCCGTCCACGACCGACTTACCGCCATGGATCACGTTGAGTACACCCTTGGGCAGGCCCGCTTCGATCGCCAGCTGCGCCAGCTTGACCGGCACGGACGGGTCGCGCTCGGATGGCTTGAGGATGAACGCATTGCCGGCAGCGATGGCCGGCGACAGCATCCACAGCGGGATCATGGCCGGAAAGTTGAAGGGCGTGATGCCAGCGCCAATGCCGACCGGCTGGCGCATCGAATACATATCGATCCCCGGCCCTGCCCCGTCGGTAAACTCGCCCTTGAGCAGATGCGGCGCACCGGCCACGAATTCGGCCACTTCCAGGCCGCGCAGAATGTCGCCCTTGGCGTCTTCCACCGTCTTGCCATGCTCGGCACTCAACAGCTCGGCCAGTGCCTCCATGTCGCGATTGATCAGCGCCACGAAGTTGAAGAAGACCCGCGCCCGACGCTGCGGATTGGTGGCGGCCCACTTGGGCTGGGCGGAGGCCGCCGAGGCTACGGCCGCGTCGAGATCGGCCTTCGTCGCCAGTGCTACGCGCGCCTGCACCTCGCCCGTTGCCGGATTGAACACATCCTGGAATTCGGCGCTGTTGCCCGACGTTTCGACGCCGTCGATGAAATGACCGATAGTGCGCATGAGGCTCTCCCTTGTTGAGAAGCACTCTTGGCGCTACACTCCACGCATCGCAACGCGATAGATTTTGCATCCGTTGTGCAGGAATTGATGTTCAATGAACTGGGACGACGTCCGCATCTTCCTAGCCGTCGCCCGCAGCGGCCAGATTCTCGGTGCCGCCCGGACCCTCGGCCTCAATCACGCCACCGTCGCCCGGCGCCTCACCGCGCTCGAAGCTGCCTTGGGCAGCAAGCTCTTCACGCGCAAGACCAACGGCTCGGATCTCTCCAGCGACGGCGAGCGCTTCCTGATCCATGCCGAACGCATGGAGAGCGCCATGCTGGCCGCGCAGGAAGCCACCGGCGCCGATAGCCTCATCGAGGGTACGGTGCGGGTCGGCGCGCCTGACGGCTTCGGCGTCGCCTTCCTCGCCCCCCGCCTGGGCGAACTCACCGAACGCCACAAGGGCCTGCGCATCGAGCTGGTCCCGGTGCCCCGCGCGTTCTCTCTCTCCCGCCGCGAGGCCGATATCGCCGTCACCCTGGAGCGTCCGCGCGAGGGCCGGCTCGTCGCCCGCAAGCTGACCGATTACCGCCTCGGCCTCTACGCCGCGCGCTCCTATCTCGCCGCACACGGCACACCGCAGACGCTCGATGACCTCGCCAGCCACCGCCTTGTCGGCTATGTCGAAGACCTGCTCTATACCGCCACCCTCGACTACACCGCCGAGTTCCTCAAAGGCTGGCGCTCAAGCCTGGCCGTCTCCTCCGCCATGGGCCAGACCGAAGCCGTCCGGTCAGGCACCGGCATCGGCATCCTCCACGCGTTCATGGCCCGCCCCGACCCGAGCCTCGTGCCCGTGCTGCCGCAGCACACGCTGACCCGCAGCTACTGGACCGTAGTCCACGAAGACCTTCGCGCCATCCGCCGCGTCAGCACCGTCGCCGAATTCCTGACCGACATCGTGCGGCGCGATTCCGCCATCTTCTAGCCGGCACGCCAGATGTCGCGCACGAGACTCTGCATCAGCAGCGACTCGCTCCAGCGATCAGTCAGGTCGCGGCCATCGGCACCCGAAATCGCATAATAGGGCCCCGGCCCCAGCTCGCACACAAAGCTCAGCTCCGCATCATCAGCGGCCCGTCGGCGCCAGCTGGCAAACCCGCACGCCCACCAGGCGGCGAACTGCTTCACATAGGGTTGGTGCTGCGCAAAACGCAGCGGCAATTGCACCTGCCCGCTGCCGGCAACCCGCCCGTGAAAAGCCCAGGTGCGATCGAGGATCTGGCCGATCTGCCGGTCGGTCTCCTCCGAGACCGGCAGTTCCACCTCGCGCGCCACCACATAATGCGACAGGTCCGCCAGGAGCTTCACATCAGGTACCGCCGCGAGCAGATCCAGCGTGAACAGCAGGTCATTGGTCAGCCGCCCGCGATGCGTCTCGACATAGACCGGGAAATCCACCTGCGCCGTCAACGCCTCCAGCCGCTCCAGCAGGCGCACCGCCTCGGCCAGCGTCCGCGGTCGCATATTGAGCTGCAGGTTAAGGTGATGGAGACCGTGTTTCGTACCCCGCTCCAGCGCCGCCGGGAGCTGCTCGATATCGGTGGGAAGGCACAGCCCCTCCACGACCAGCCCCTCGGCTTTCGCAAGCTCCGCGCTCCGCTGCGCCGTCTCGTCATCCTCCCACATCGTGCCGAAGCCATCAAAGCCCGCGCCCTTGATCAGGGCGACATTCTCCTCCAGCGACCGCTCGACCGGCACATCGCGCAGCCCTTGCATCGCCCACAGCGATTGCAGCACCAGCAGTTTCTGCATCGTCACACCCCGGCCGCTACATCGACCCAGCGCTGCTCCCGATGGCTCAGCGCCATGGCATGCACGGCTCGTTCAATGCCAAGCCCGGTATCAAAGTCGATCACCCGCGCCTCCTCCCCGCCGATAGCCCGGAGCAGTTCGTGGCATTCGATGATCTTGAGATCGTTGAACCCCAGCCCATGCCCCGGCGCCGGAATGAACCGGTCATAGGGCGCATGCTGCGGAGCGGCGAGGACAGTGCGGAAGCCCTGCTCCGTCGGCTTGTCCGAGGTCACATAAAGCTGCAGTTCGTTCATGCGCTCCTGATCGTAGACGATACTGCCCTTGCTGCCGAAAATCTGCAGCGCGATGCGCCCCTTGCGGCCCCAGGCCGAACGGTCCAGCGCCATCACCCCGCTGATGCCGCCACCCATTTCAAACAGCACGCTGGCAATATCGAACGTCTCCACCGCCCGCCGCGCGCCGTCCTTGGTCGGACGATCCGCATAGGGCTTGGAGAGATGTGCGAACACCCGGGTCACGCCGCCGAACAGCACCTGCAACAGGCTCAGTGGATGCACGCCGAAATCGTCCAGCGCCCCATAGCCCGAGCTCGCCTCACTCTTCCAATAGAACAGGGCCTCGGGGTCGGCCATGAAGTCCTCGTCCATTTCGAGGCGCACATGGTTCACCACGCCTATCGCACCCTCCCCGAGGAGGGCGCCGATCTGCCGGACCAGTGGGTTCTGGATGTAATTGTAGCCCAGCACAGCCACCCTGCCGGACGCCTTGGCCGCGGCGGCCATCCGCTCGGCATCGGCAAGGGCCACCGCCATGGGCTTTTCGCACCACACATGCTTGCCCGCCTCCAGGGCGGCTATGGCCATCTCAGCGTGGAAGGCATTGGGGGTGGTCACCGAGACCACGTCGACATCAGGATCGGCAATCAATTCCCGCCAGTCACCCGTCGAGCGCTCAAAGCCGAATTCATCGGCCTTCTGCCGGGCAATGTCGGCATTGACCTCCGCCAGATGGACCAGCCTTGGCCTTGGGCCGTCACCGAACACCGCCTTGACCCCGTTCCACGCCAAAGCGTGGCACTTCCCCATATAGCCGGTGCCGACAAGGCCAACGCCGATCGATGCTTTCATTCCGTCCTCCGCCATTGGCGAAATGAATAGTCCATGCATTCCATTTCCGGAATAGGCTTTCTAACACGACTTGATTGCCGCTCGATATTGAGGATTATGGGCACCAACAGCGAGAGCACGCCATGTCCGATACGTCAGCCAAACTGCAGCCTCCGCAGGATTTCGACGCCTTGCGCGCCGCCATTCTGGAACGGAAAGGCGATTTGCCCAAGCGGCTGACCCAGGTGGCAATCTACGCGCTCGATCATCCCGATGAAATCGCCTTTGGCACCGCCGCCAGCATCGCGCTTTCGGCCGATGTGCAGCCATCCACGCTGGTGCGCTTCGCGCAGCACTTTGGCTACGACGGCTTTTCGGGACTGCAACTGCTGTTCCGGGCGCGCCTGCGCGAACGCACGTCGTCCTACGAGGAACGCCTGCGCATCCTGGAGCAGGACGGCGCGGCCCTGGCCGAAAGTACCACCATTTTCAATGGCTTCATCGCGGCGGCGCATCGCTCCATCGATGCCATTGCCGCTGCCGTCGAGCCCGAGGCCTTCGAACGCGCGGTGACGCTGCTGGCCGGGGCCGAAACCATCTATCTCATCGCCAAGCGACGCTCCTACCCCATCAGCAGCTACATGGCCTATGCCTTTGGCAAGCTGAAGGTACGCTGCCAGTTGGTGGGAACGTCGGCAGGGATCGACGACGACATGCTGGCCATGGCCAGCAGCAAGGATGCCGCATTCGCCGTCAGTTTTTCCCCCTATGCCTCCGAAAGCGCGGCCCAGGCCCGCATGATGGCCTCGCGAGGCATCCCCGTCGTATCGCTCACCGATTCGGCCTTCTCACCGCTGGCCGAGTGTTCCAGGGAATGGTTCGAGGTGGTCGAGGCCGACCATGCCGGCTTCCGCTCGCTGTCGGCCAGCATGGCCTTTGCAATGGCCCTGACCGTTTCTATCGCGGAAAAACGCCGTCGCGGTTGAACCACGACGGCGCCATGTCGAGGAACAATTGATGTACGCACGTCAGTCATGCAGGCAAATTCCAACATTGGAATGAATATTCCAGGTTGACGAATTGCCGGAATTTATGTTTCGTTGTGCCAACCAGCGGTGCTGGATGACTGCATTGGCCCAAGGCCGCATGGGAGGCTTGCCGTGACGAACGCGCACCCCGATGACGGGACGAAAACTCTCGACGTCATTACCATTGGCCGCGCTTCGGTCGATCTCTACGGCCAGCAGATCGGCACGCGTCTCGAGGATGTCGGCAGCTTCGCCAAGTCCGTGGGCGGCTGCCCCGCCAATATCGCCGTCGGCACAGCGCGCCTTGGCCTCAAATCGGCATTGATCACCCGCGTGGGCAACGAGCAGATGGGTCGCTTCATCCGCGAGCAGCTCGATCGCGAAGGCGTCGAAACCTCGGGCGTCGCCACTGATCCCAACCGGCTTACGGCGCTGGTTCTGCTCTCGGTGGAGGCCGAGGGCGTCTCGCCCATGATCTTCTATCGCACCGATTGCGCCGATATGGCGCTCGACGAAAGCAATATCGACGAGGCGTTGATTGCCTCTGCCAGGGCCATCGTCGTCACCGGCACTCATTTCTCGCGTCCCAATAGCGAAGCCGCACAGAAAAAGGCCATCCGCCTCGCCAAGGCCCATGGCGCGCGCGTCGCTTTCGACATCGACTATCGGCCCAATCTCTGGGGCCTGGCCGGTCACGATGCTGGCTTCGAGCGCTATGTCGCCTCCGACATCGTCTCGGAAAAATACAAATCCATCCTGCCCGATTGCGATCTCATCGTCGGCACTGAAGAGGAGGTGCTCATCGCCTCCGGCCAGGCCGACCTGCTCTCCGCGCTCAGGACGATCCGCGCCCTGTCCTCCGGCACGATCGTCCTGAAGCGCGGGCCTATGGGCTGCATCGTCTATGACGGCGCCATTCCCGATGACCTGGAGCACGGCATCATCGGCAAGGGCTTCCCCATCGAGGTCTATAACGTGCTCGGCGCCGGCGACGCCTTCATGAGTGGATGGCTGCGGGGCTGGCTCAGCGGCGAACCGCATGCCACCAGCGCCACCTGGGCCAATGCCTGCGGCGCCTTTGCCGTCTCCCGCCTGCTCTGCGCCCCGGAATATCCGAGCTGGGAAGAACTCAGCCACTTCTTGGCGCATGGCAGCAGCGAGCGGGCCCTGCGCAAGGATGCCGAGCTCAACCATATTCACTGGGCAACCAACCGCCGCCGCGACATTCCAAGCCTTACCGCCCTCGCCATCGACCACCGCAGCCAGCTCGAAGACCTGGCCAATGGCGATGAAAAGCTGCTGGCCCGCATCCCCGCTTTCAAGGTCCTGGCGGTCAAGGCTGCCGCAAAAGTGGCCAACGGCCGGCCCGGCTTCGGCATGCTGATCGACGACAAGTATGGCCGCGATGCGCTGTTTGCCGCCGGCGGCCTCAAGGATTTCTGGATCGGTAAACCGATCGAGCTGCCGGGCTCGCGCCCATTGCAGTTCGAGTTCAGCCAGGATCTTGGCTCCAGGCTGGTGGATTGGCCGGTAGACCACTGCATCAAGGTGCTCTGCTTCTACCACCCTGACGATGCGGCTGAACTCAAGCGCGTCCAGATCGAAAAGCTCCGCTCGGCCTATGAGGCGGCGCGCAAGGTGGGCCGGGACCTGCTGGTCGAAATCATCGCCGGCAAGCATGGCACGCTGGCCGACGACACCATCAGCCGCGCGCTTACCGAACTCTATGATGCCGGCATCAAGCCTGATTGGTGGAAGCTAGAGCCGCAGGCCAGCCGCGCCGCCTGGGCTGCCATCGACCAGGTCATCGAAGTCAGAGACCCCTATTGCCGCGGCGTGGTCCTGCTCGGCCTCGAAGCCTCGCACGAGGTTCTCGAAGCCGGCTTTACTGCCGCCCGCACCTCGCGCACCGTCAAGGGCTTTGCCGTCGGTCGCACCATCTTTGCGGAATCGGCAAAAAGCTGGCTGGCGGGTACGATCACCGACGAAGATGCCGTGACCGACATGGCGCGAAAGTTCGGCGCGCTGGTAGAGGTGTGGGAGCGCCTGGGGGAGAGCAAGGCGGCTTGATGCGGTTGCATCATCATGCCACGACCACAGAGCTGCCACCTCCCCCTTGATGGGGGAGGCCGGGAGGGGGTGACGAGAGCCACGATATCGGGGCCAGCCTACCCCCACCCTTGATCCCTCCCCACAAGGGGGAGGGTGTCGACTGAAATTGCTGATGCAAGAGATCGAGAAGGCTATGAGCCAAAGCACTATCCGCCTAACGATGGCCCAGGCCGTGGCCCGGTTCCTGACCATGCAGAAGACCGTCATCGACGGCGAGACGGTGCCGATCTTCGGCGGCGTCTTCGCCATTTTCGGCCATGGCAACGTGGCCGGCATCGGCGAAGCGCTGCATGGCATCAAGGATACGCTGCCGACCTATCGCGCGCAGAACGAGCAGAGCATGGCCCATTCAGCCATTGCCTATGCCAAGGCCAGCTACCGCCGCCGCTTCATGGCCTGCACCACCTCGATCGGCCCTGGCGCCCTCAACATGGTCACCGCAGCGGCCCTGGCCCATGTGAACCGCCTGCCGGTGCTGCTGCTGCCCGGCGATGTCTTTGCCAACCGCCTGCCCGACCCAGTCCTGCAGCAGGCCGAGGATTTCGGCGACGGCACTACCACGGTGAACGACTGCTTCAAGCCGGTCAGCCGCTATTTCGACCGCATCACCCGCCCCGAGCAGATCATTCCGGCCCTGCGCCGGGCCATGGCCGTGCTCACCGACCCGGCCGAATGCGGCCCGGTCACCCTCAGCCTCTGCCAGGATGTGCAGGCCGAGGCCTATGACTATCCGGAGAGCTTCTTCGAGGAGAGAGTCTGGCACATCCGCCGTACCATGCCGGACGCGGACGAATTCGCTACTGCGGCCGCTGCGCTGCTCCAGGCAAGGAAGCCGGTGATCATCGCAGGCGGCGGTGTGCTCTATTCGCAGGCGAGCCAGGCCCTGCGCAGCTTCGCCGAACGCTATGGCGTCCCGGTGATGGAGACGCAGGCCGGCAAATCCAGCCTGCCACACGATCATCCGCTCAATATGGGCTCGGTGGGCGTCACCGGCAGTTCCGCCTCCAACGCGCTGGCCGAAGAGGCCGATGTGGTGCTCGCCATCGGCAGCCGCCTCCAGGATTTCACCACCGGCTCCTGGGCTTTGTTCAAGAATGACGACCTCAGGATCATCGGCCTCAACACCCAGCCCTTCGACGCGCACAAGCACCGCGCCCTGCCCCTGGTCGCCGACGCCAAGGTCGGCCTCGACGCGCTCAACCAGGCGCTGACCGGCTGGCTTGCCGACGAGGATTGGACCGCCAAGGCCAAGGCCGGCAAGGACGAATGGCTGATATCAGCCGACAAGGCCACCGCCTCGACCAATGCCGAGCTGCCCTCCGACGCCCAGGTGATCGGCGCCGTGCAGCGCGCGCGCGAGAATGCCACGCTGGTCTGCGCATCGGGTGGCCTGCCCGGCGAATTGCACAAGCTGTGGAAGGCCGGCGGTCCCGGCAGCTACCATATGGAATACGGCTTCTCGACCATGGGCTACGAGATAGCCGGCGGGCTCGGTGTCAAGCTGGCACGCCCCAGTGACGACGTCGTCGTCATGGTCGGCGACGGCAGCTACATGATGATGAATTCGGAGATCGTCAGCTCCATCATGCTGGGCGCCAAGCTCACCATCGTGTTGCTCGACAATGCCGGCTTCGGCTGCATCAACCGCCTGCAGATGGCCACCGGCGGCGCCAACTTCAACAATCTGTTGGCGGACACCCACCATGTCACGCTACCCGGCATCGACTTCGCGGCGCATGCCGCCTCGATGGGCGCGGTATCGCGCAAGGTGACCTCGATCACCGAGCTGGAAACGGCCTTGCAGGAAACCGAGGGCGCCGACCGCACCACGGTCATCGTCATCGACACAGATCCGCTCATCACCACCGATGCCGGCGGGCACTGGTGGGATGTGGCGGTGCCTGAAGTGTCGGAGCGACCGCAGGTGAACGCCGCGCGCGAAGCCTATGTGAAAGCGCTGAAGGCGCAACGGGCTGGGTAGCTGGCTACCAACCACCGGGTCATTCCGGCAAAGGCCGGAATCCAGGTCCGGACGGCCCGGCAAGCACGGTGGCTTGGGCAATATGCGGGGATGGATCCCGGCCTTCGCCGGGACGACACCGGGAATACGAATGAGCCCATTGGGCAAGACTTGGAGCAATAACTTGAAAGCCAAACTCGGCATGTCCCCCATCGCGTGGTGGAACGACGACCTCGTCGAACTCAGCGATGACGTTTCCCTTGAAGAATGCCTGCGGCAGTCGCGCTCGGCCGGCTTTACCGGCATGGAAAAGGGCCGCCGCTTCCCTGACGATCCCGCGGTCATGCTGCCCATCCTCAAGGCCGCCGACGTGACGCTTTGCGGCGGCTGGTTCTCGGGCACGCTGGTCGACGAGGACCTCGCCGCCAACCAGGCGCGCATCCAGCCGATGATCGAACTCTTCAAGGCGGTCGATGCCCCCTGCATCGTCTATGGCGAAGTCGGCCGCTCCATCCAGGGCGATCGCAGCAAGCCGCTCGCCACCAAGCCCAGGCTTGGCGATGACGAAATGAGGGCCTATGCGCGCAAGGTCACCCAGTTCGGCGAATGGTGCGCCGAACAGGGCATGCCGCTCAGCTATCATCACCACATGGCCGCCGTGGTCGAGACCGAGGCCGAACTCGACGCTTTCATGGCGAATTCCGGCGAAGGCATTCCCCTGCTGCTCGATGCCGGCCATCTGGCCTTTGCCGGCGGCAACGTGCTCCGCGCCATCGACAACCACCACGCCCGCATCAACCACGTGCACGTCAAGGACGTGCGCATGGACGTCATCAACAAGCTCGATCGAACCAAACAATCCTTCCTCGATGCCGTGGCGCTCGGCGCCTTCACCGTGCCCGGCGACGGCTCGCTCGATTTCGGCGCCATCGTGCAGAAATTTGCCGATTACGGCTATGAGGGCTGGTTCGTCGTCGAGGCCGAGCAGGACCCCAAACCCAATCCACCGCTGCGCATGGCGCAGGTCGGCCACGCCGAACTGATGCGCGTCATGACCGCGGCCGGCTACACCGTCGAAACCCAGGGCTTTCCCAACCGGTGAGCTTTCCCGTAGAAGCCTCCCATGGATGTCTAGGAGGATGGCGGATTGGCCCTCAAGAGCAGTGACCTGAACTGGTTTCGACCCCTGTGGCGGCGAGTCGCCGTGACGGCATTTCTCGCAGTGTGGTGCGCCTGGGAATGGATCTTCAACCAGGAGCCTTTCTGGGGCGTGCTGGTCGGGGCGGCCCTCGCCTATTCGCTCTATAATTTCTTCTATGCCTTCCCCAAGGAGGGGACGACCGATGAGCAACTCCCACCTCCGCCTCCGCCCGAAAGCGAAGACGGGCCTCGTCCATGACGTAACCCCGGCTTCGGCCGGCTGGACCTATGTCGGCTTCGCCCTGCACAAGCTCGACGCCGGCACCGTGACCGGCGGCAATAGCGGCGCGCAGGAGCTGTGCCTGGTGCTGGTCAGCGGCAAGGCGCGGATATCGGTCGATGGCGTGGATTTCGGCGTGATCGGCGAACGCATGTCGCCCTTCGAGGGCGCACCCTGGGCCGTCTATGTCCCCCAGGGCAGCGAATGGGCCGCCGATGCCACGACCGCGGTCGAGCTCGCCGTCTGCGCGGCGCCCGGCGGCGGCGACCACCCCGCCAGGGTCATCGCCCCCGGCACGCATCCGCGCATCAGCCGCGGCAGGGGCGCCAATGTCCGCCACGTCTACAACATCATGCCCGAAGATGATGGCGCTGCCCATTCGCTGCTGGTGGTCGAGGTCATCACCCCACAGGGCAACACCTCGTCCTATCCCCCGCACAAGCACGATCAGGACAACCTGCCCCACGAGAGCTTCCTCGAGGAAACCTATTATCACCGCATGAACCCGCCACAGGGCTTCGCCTTCCAGCGCGTCTATACCGATGACCGCAGCCTCGACGAGGCCATGGCGGTGGAAGACGGTGACGTGACGCTGGTGCCCAAGGGTTACCACCCGGTGGCGACCACGGCGGGCTATGACTTGTATTATCTCAACGTGATGGCCGGCCCGAAGCGGGTGTGGAAGTTTCACAACGCCCCCGAGCATGAGTGGCTGCTGAAGTAGCCCCCGCGGCTCAGCACACCCACCGGCCGTCACCCTCGGGCTTGACCCGAGGGCCTGCACGTTCCGGTTATGCAGCGAGTGAAAACCCTCGGGTCAAGCCCGAGGGTGACGATGGAGTTGGGGGGCGGTCAGCGCCCCTGGAACACGCTTCTATCCGCCAGCGCGCCAGTCACCTCGCTCAGCTTGACCGCCCGGCCTTCCTTCACCGATTTCAGCGCCGCATCGGCCATGGCCAGCGCAATCAGCCCGTCGAGCCCACTGGGCAAAGCCGGAGATTTTGATTCAACAGCGTCGATGAAGCTGCTGATTTCGCGGGCATAAGCCTCGGTATAGCGGGTCATGAAGAAGTCGTGCAGCGGCGGGCGCGTATAGCCGGCCGCATTTGCCACCTCGATGGATACCGGCCGCTGATTTTCGGCGGCCACGGCACCCTTGGAGCCATGCACCTCGATGCGCTGGTCGTAGCCATAGGTGGCGCGGCGCGAATTGGAAATGGTGGCATGCTTGCCCGACGCCGTCGAGAGCATCACCGAAACGCTGTCATAGTCGCCGGCCTCGCCGATCGCCTTGTCGACCAGCACCGAAGCCTGCGCCGTGACGGTATCGACCTCCTCGCCCAGCAGCCAGCGGGCCATGTCGAAATCGTGGATGGTCATGTCGCGGAAGATGCCGCCCGAACGCTTGATATAGTCCACCGGCGGCGCGCCGGGGTCGCGCGAGACGATGGTCACCATCTCGACCGCCCCGATCTCGCCCTTGGCGATCACGTCACGCACCGCCATGAAATGCGGATCAAAGCGCCGGTTGAACCCCACCATCAGCGTCGCGCCTTCGGCATCGACCACTTTGAGGCAGGCCTTGACCCGCTCGACATCGAGATCGATCGGCTTCTCGCAGAAGATCGCCTTGCCGGCGCGCGAGAACTGCTCGATCAGGTCCGCATGGGTGTCGGTCGGCGTGCAGATGACCACGGCGTCGATATCGGCCGAACCCAGGATCTGCTCGATGGTCTGGATCTCGCAGCCATACTGGCCCGCGAGATCCGTCGCGGCCTTTTCGAAGGCGTCGGCCACCGCGACCAGCTTGGCCTTGGGGCTCGAGGTGATGGCCTTGGCATGCACCTTGCCGATGCGGCCAGCGCCGAGCAGGCCGAAACGAACAGTCATGTGTAGTCTCCGGATAGTGGCGCCGGGAGGTGGCGCGGTTACTGCAACAAACTCGATGTCATACCGGCGCAGGCCGGTATCCATCCTGAGATCTTCTCACGCCCACGGAACGCCGGTCCATCTCAGGATGGACCCCGGCTTTCGCCGGGGTGACATTGTGGATGGGACGGGATTTCGGCGAACTAGGCCTTCTTCCGCTTGCGCTGGCGGTATTGGTCGGCCACCACGGCGGCGACGATGATCATGCCCTTGATGATCTCCTGATAATAGGCATCGACGCGCAGGAAGGTGAAGCCCGACGTCATCGTACCCAGAATGATGGTGCCGATGACAGTGCCGGTGATGCGCCCCTGCCCGCCCGCCAGCGACGTGCCGCCGATAACGGCTGCGGCAATGGCGTCCAGCTCATACATCACGCCCATGCCGGCCTGCGCCGTCTGCGCGCGGGCCGCGGTGACCAGCCCGGCCAGCCCTGCCAGCATGCCGGCAATGGCATAGACCTTGATCAGGTGCCGCTCGATATTGATGCCCGAGACGCGCGCCGCCTGCGGATTGGCGCCGATGGCATAGGTGAACTTGCCATAGCGGGTATAGCGCAGGGCGATGTGGAAGATCAGCGCCACGCCGAGGAAGATCACCACCGGCCAGATGCCGAACCCGATGAAGTTGAATTCAGGCGTCAGTCCCGAAACCGGCTGCCCCTTGGTGTACCACTTGGCGACGCCGCGCGCCGACACCATCATGCCCAGCGTGGCGATGAAGGGCGGTATCTTGGTGTAGGAAATCAGCGAGCCGTTGACGATGCCGGCCACCGTACCGATGGCGAGGCCGATCAGCAGCGGAATGAACACCGGCAGGCTCACCAGCCCGGGATAGACCGGCCGGGCCCAGTCGGCGCTCTGGGCAAAGCTGGCGGCGATCATCGCCGTCATCCCCACCACCGAGCCCGAGCTGAGGTCGATGCCGCCGGTGATGATCACCTGCGTCACGCCCACGGCGATGATGCCGACCACGGACACCTGCAGGATCATGATGGTCAGGCGCTGCTGGTTCATCAGGAACGACTGGCCGATGAAAATCCAGCCCAGCGCCTCGAAGGCCAGGGCGATGCCGGCCAGCACGAGCAGGATCGACAGCTCCGTCGGCAGCTTGCGCCGGCGCGCCCGCGGCGGTGCGAGGCTCTCGGAAGTAGTGGTCATGGCTGGGTCCTCCCCGCGGCATAGTTTTGCTGTTCAGGCATCGCATTCAATTCTTCCGTCATTGCCCGGCTTGTCCGGGCAATCCATGCCCCGACAAACGTGGAAGCATGGACCACCCGGACAAGCCGGGTGGTGACGATCAACAAGGTGTCTCGCGCAACGCCCATCATCGTGCCGCCAAGTCCATGATCTTGACCTGGTCCGCCTCGGCCCGATCCAAAAATCCCGTCGCCCGCCCCTGATGCATGACCATGATACGGTCGCTCATCCCGAGCACCTCGGGCAGTTCCGACGAGATCATGATGACGGCCACGCCCTGGCGGGCGAGCTGGGTCACCAGCTTGTGGATTTCGGCCTTGGCGCCGACATCGATGCCGCGCGTCGGTTCGTCGAGAATAAGGATCTGGGGATTGGTCAGCAGCCAGCGGCCGATCAGCACCTTCTGTTGGTTGCCGCCCGACAGGTTCTCCACCCGCTCGTCCAGGCCCGGCGTCTTCACCCTTAGCTTCTGGCTCATCTCCTCGCAGACCGCGCTCAGTTTGTTCTGAGTCACGAAACCCAGGCGCGTATAGCTGTCCTGCAGCACGGCAAGCTGCATGTTTTCCTGGATATCGAGCGACAGCAGGCAACCGGTTTCCTTGCGGTCCTCGGTGATGAAGGCCATGCCGTGCTGGATCGCCACGGTGGGTGAGGATACGTCCACGACAGCGCCGTTGATCGAGATGGTGCCGGACGAGGCCGGCGTCACCCCGAAAATAGTCTCCGCCACATTGGACCGGCCGGAGCCGACCAGCCCGGCAATGCCGAGGATTTCCCCGGCGCGAACGTCAAAGGAAATCTCCGCGAACACGCCGTTGAGCGCCAGGTCCTTGACCGATAGCACCACCTCGCCGATCGGCACGATTTCCTTGGGGAACATCTGGGTGATCTCGCGTCCAACCATCATGTGGATGATGTCGTCGCGGGTTACGTCCGTCGAAGCATGCGTGCCGATATAGCGGCCGTCGCGAAACACCGACACTTCGTCGGCGATTTCGAACAGCTCGCTCATCTTGTGGGTGATGTAGACGATGCCTTTGCCCTGGTCCCGCAGGTCGCGAATGATCGCGAACAGATGCGCCACCTCGGTCTCGGTCAGCGCCGAGGTCGGCTCGTCCATGATCAGCACATCGCTCTCATAGGACACCGCCTTGGCAATCTCGACCATCTGCCGGCTGGCCACCGACAGCGTCGAGACCTGCACTTCAGGGTCGATGTCGATATTGAGGCGCTTGAACAGTTCTGATGTCTGGCGGTTGAGCTGACCGTGATCGACAAAGCCCAGCCGGGTCAGCGGCTCGCGGCGAATCCAGATATTCTCGGCCACGGTCATGAACGGCATCAGGTTGAGTTCCTGATGGATCATGGCAATGCCGTTCTCGAGCGCATCAAGCGGCGACTTGAGGATAATGGGCACGCCGCGCAGGGTGACCGTGCCGCTATCTGGCGTGTAGATGCCGGCGATAATCTTCATCA
>JAKFDU010000172.1:0-2376 GCA_036675975.1 Devosia sp.
ACAACCACATCGGAGACATTCGGCATGAACATTCAACACAACACGCGCAGACGAGCGGTACTTTTCGCGCTCGCCGCCGCTGCCGTTTCCACGACCGGGCCCGCCAGCGCGCAAACCTCCAACCGGCCTGTCAAATTCATCGTGCCGACGAGCCCAGGAAGCAGTGCCGACATCGGAGCGCGATCGGTTGGCGACGCGCTGCAGAAGACTCTGGGCCGGTCTGTGATCACAGAGAACAGGGTGGGAGCAGGTGGAAGCATTGCAGCTGCCGCTGTCGCCGCGGCGGAGCCGACCGGTGAGACCATAGGCATACTGGGCAACTCCTACCTCCTGTTGCCGGTAGAGTTCCCGCGATCGAAGTTCGACCCTATGCAGGATGTCGCACCTGTCGCGATGATCAGCAGAGGCGCCAATATTCTCGTGGTTTCGAGCTCGTCACCGTATACCAAGCTCCTGGATATCGTGCAGGCGGCTCGCGCTCAGCCTGGCAGGCTCACCTATGCCTCGGCCGGCGTGGGGTCGAGCACCTACCATTCGGCCGAGCGCGTGCGAACGGCCGCGAACCTCGACATGGTTCATGTGCCTCTCAAGGGCTCGCCCGAGGCCTTGCAGGAAGTGATGTCCGGACGCGTGGACTTCGCCTTCGCCCCCGTCTCCGTGATACAGCAGTTCGTGCAAAGTGGCCGCTTGCGTGCTCTTGCGACAAGCGCGTCGAAGCGGTCAACACTGTTGCCAAACGTTCCGACTACTGCCGAGGCCGGCGTCCCCGGCGCCGCTTACGACTCCTGGTTGATTGCACTCGTGCCGGCGAAAACTCCGCAATCCGTGAAAAGCAAACTCAACAAGGCATTCAATCAGGCGCTGGTGACCCCTGAAGTCAAGCAGCGATACGCATCACTCGGCATCGAGGCATCTCTCATGGGACTGGACGAGTTGCAAACGATGGTGCGGCAAGAAGCGGTACAGAGCGCACGCGCATTCGCGCAGTCCAAGGGACGCTGACTGCCGATCTGGAACTACCGTCCTCGCAGTCAGGGCATGGCATTTCAGGGGGGCTCGTAGCTCGGCTGCGGCCCCCTTTTGCATCGTTCCGTTCGCCGCCTGTCATTTTGGTTGCGGATCCCTTGAGGCACGCCCCTTCACTCCCTCCGAGCATCTATCTGGCGTCGGCCATTCCTTCAGTTGCTGGACGAGAGCAACTTGATTGCGCAGCCTAGTAAGGCAATGAGCCAATTCATATGCTTTGGTCATGGGATGCGAACTCAGTACATCGCTGAACCCCTCGTTTGATCGACCAAGGAAACCACATGACCACCATTCTTCACATCGACTCCAGCATCCTCGGTGACTACTCGGTGAGCCGAGCCCTCACCGCGGACATCGTCGCCCGGCAGCAAGCCCTTCATCCAGGTGCCAACGTGATTCGTCGCGATCTCGTCGCCGATGCAGCCATGCATCTGTCCGGCGTCCATCTGGCCGTCTTCCAGGGAGGCCCGGTCGGCAGCGCCGAACTCGGCCAGGACCTCGCCACCGGCGGCGCCTACATCGACGACCTCTTCGCCGCCGACATCATCGTCATCGGTGCGCCGATGTACAACTTTTCCGTCCCTTCGCAGTTGAAGGGCTGGATCGACCGCGTATCCGTCGCCGGGCGCACCTTCAAGTACGGCCCCAACGGCCCCGAGGGTCTCGTGAAGGGCAAGAAGGTCTTCGTCGCGTCCGCTCGCGGTGGCGTGCACTCCGCCGGAAGCCCGTCGGCAGCCATGGACTATCAGGAAACCTACCTGCTTTCAGCACTCGCCTTCATCGGCATGAGTGACGTCACGATCATCCGTGCCGAAGGCCTGGCGCTGGGCGACGAGTCCAAAGCCGCCGCCATCACGCGCGCCAAGGCGCAGGTCCTGGCGCTCGCCGCCTGATCGCGTCACGCCAGCCCTTTCACATCTCAAGGAATTAAACATGTCCCAGAACAACCACTATGCGGCCATCGGCCGTCTCTTGCTCGCCAGCATCTTCATCCTCAGCGGTTTCGCCAAGCTCGGGGCCGGTTACGCCGGCACGCAGGGCTATATGGAAGCGATGGGCGTTCCCGGCAGCCTGCTGCCGCTGGTGATCGCCCTCGAGATCGGCGGCGGCCTGGCCGTCCTCGCCGGCCTGTTCACCCGCTGGTCCGCGCTGTCGCTGGCCGCGTTCTCGGTCGCCAGCGCCGTGCTGTTCCACTTCGATCTGGCCGACGCGAACCAGTTCAACAGTTTCTTCAAGAACATCGCGATCGCCGGCGGCTTCCTGGTGCTGGCCGCGCAGGGCGCGGGCGACTACAGCCTCGACCGCCTGCTGCAGCGCAAGCCCAACCGCCTCGCCCACGCCTGACACGGA
>JAKFDU010000173.1:0-14758 GCA_036675975.1 Devosia sp.
CCCCCTCCTGACCTCCCCCGAAAAAGGGAAGTTCCGCCCGAATCCAAGCCAGATACGGAGGCGGGTCAACTGCGTTCATAGTCGGCGCTCGCAACAAAAAGGGCGCCGCAGCGGGCGCCCTTTTTCAATTCCATGCTCGCGACTAGCGCCGCTTCTTGTCAACCTGGTGATAGGCCCGGCGCGAGTGGAAGTCGCAATAGGGGCCGCTTTCCAGGCTATGCTGGCCGCAGAAGTAGAAGTCCTTGCTGAGCGGGTCGCCGATCGGCCACTTGCAGGTAGCCTCGGTGAGTTGCAGCAGGTTGAGGCGCTTGTCCTCGGGGATGAACAGCTCCGCCACCACCGGCGCGACATAGAGCTGCTGCTCCATTTCCGGATTATGCGCCAGCGCCGTGGCGCCGATCGACTGCGGCCGCGACGACATCTGCGGGCGAGCCTTGGCGGCGCCGCCACCCATGCTCGACAGGCCAGCCGAAGGGCTCGCGACGCGACGCGGCGCCGGGCGTGCTGCCGGACGGGCGCGCGGCGCCGAATTGGTTGGCTTAGCGCGCGCCGAAAGCTTGAGCCGGTGCACCTTGCCGATCACGGCATTGCGGGTAACCCCTTCGCCCAACTCACCAGCAATCTGGCTGGCCGAGAGGCCTTCCATCCAGAGCTTCTTCAAAGTCTCGACGCGCTCATCAGTCCAGCCCGCCGATTGTGCTCCTGAAACCATCGTCAAAACAGAATCCTTCATTGCGCTGCCAAAAAAGTCCTGGCAGCCATAAACGCTAGGCGTCGTATGTCAGGTGGGTCCGCCACACGAGATATCGTGTTCCCAATGCCATATAGTTTACGACATCGGCGGAATCAGGATCAAGAGTCGGGGGAGAGTTTCCCCGTAAATTCACTGGTTAAAATTGTCCTAACAATCCATGAGTCAAATCAGGGACTTGGGCGGCGATCATTGACTTAGCAGACGAAATTGGCCTAACTCTGACGTTGAAACGCGCTGTGTCATGAGCGCGTTTTTGGTTTTTGTGGCGGTATTGTCACGTTTCGCCACTAGCCTCGTTTTCAACCCAGCAATCGAAGGAATTTGTCCATGTCTGCGCTCTACGGCACCTATGCCCGGTCCGATCTCGCTTTCGAGCGGGGCGAGGGCATGCGCCTGTACGACCAGCATGGCCGAGACTATCTCGATTTCCATTCCGGCATTGCCGTTAACGCGCTGGGTCACGGCGACGCTCATATCGTCTCGGCGCTGAAATCGGCGGCCGACAAGGTGTGGCACACGTCCAACGTCTTCACCATTCCCGAGCAGGAACGGCTTGGCCAGCGGCTGGTCGATGCCACCTTCGCCGATTCAGTGTTCTTCACCAATTCCGGCGCCGAGGCGCTCGAATGCGCCATCAAGACGGCACGGCACTATTTCTGGGCCAAGGGCGAAGTCGACCGCTACGAGATCATCGCCTTCACGGGCTCGTTCCACGGCCGCACCTTGGGTACCATCGCGGCCGGCGGTAATCCGAGTTATCTCGAAGGCTTCGGCCCGCCGATGCAGGGTTTCAAGCACACGGCACCCGGCGATCTTGAAGCCGTCAAGGCACTGATCGGCCCGCAGACCTGTGCCATCCTCATCGAGACGGTGCAGGGCGAGGGCGGCGTTACCGCCATGACTTCGGAATTCATGCAGGGCCTGCGCGCGCTCTGCGACGAGCACGGCATGCTGCTGGTGCTCGATGAAGTGCAGTGCGGCTATGGCCGGACGGGCCGCTTCTTCGCCTTTGAGTGGAGCGGCATCACGCCCGATATCGTCGCGGTGGCCAAGGCCATTGGCGGCGGTTTCCCGCTCGGCGCCTGCCTCGCCAAGGGCGAAGTCGCTGCATCCATGGTGCCCGGCACCCATGGTTCCACCTATGGCGGCAATCCGCTGGCGACGGCTGTGGGCAATGCCGTGCTCGACCGGATCCTGGCGCCCGGCTTCATCGATCATGTCAACCAGATGGGCCAGAAGCTGGCCTGGCACCTGCAGCAGCTGGCGCAGCGCTATCCCGACTACGTGCTGGAACTGCGCGGCAAGGGTCTGCTGGCCGGCATCAAGATCACCCCGCCGGTGCGGGACTTCGTTACCCGGCTGCGCGACGATCACCGCATGCTGGCGATCGGCGCTGGCGACAACGTGCTGCGGCTTATCCCGCCGCTGATCGTCACCGAGGCGGAGATCGAGGAAGCCATGGGCAAGCTCGCGGCGGCCTTCGACGCCATCGAGGCCGAAACGGCATCGGTTCCGGCAGTCGGCTGAAATGACCCTGGCAGTCCGCTATTTTGGTCGGCGACGACGCGGCTTGTTTCCTCCTCCCTGAGGGACGGAGAGAACTCGCGTCTGCACTGAACATCCATAGCGTCACAAAGGAACCCGGCCCATGACCTCGACCGGCACCCCAAGGCATTTTCTTTCCATCGACGATTTCACCTATCCCGAACTGCGCGGCATGCTCACCACGGCCGGTTCGCTCAAGTCACGCCTCAAGCAGGGCGATCGCCCGCAGCCGCTCAAGGACAAGGTCCTGGCGATGATCTTCGAGCGCCAGTCGACCCGCACTCGCGTCAGCTTCGACGTCGGCATGCGCCAATTGGGCGGCGAGACCATCATGCTGTCGGGCCAGGAGATGCAGCTCAGCCGCGAGGAGACGCTGGCCGATACGGCACGCGTGCTCAGCCGCTATGTCGATGCCATCATGATCCGCATCCTCAGCCACGCCGACCTGCTGGACCTGGCCGAGGCCGCGACGGTCCCCGTGATCAACGGCCTGACCCGGCGGGCCCATCCCTGCCAGATCATGGCTGACCTCATGACCTTCGAAGAGCACCGCGGCAACATCAAGGGCGCCAAGGTCGCCTGGGTCGGCGACAGCAACAATGTGCTGCATTCCTGGGTAAACGCGGCGGAGATATTCGAGTGTCACCTGACCATTGCAGTGCCCGACGAGTACAGTCCTGAAAAGGATCTGATGCAGGATATCAAGCGAGCCGGGGACTACGTGAAGCTGATCGAGGACCCGCGCGAGGCCGTCGAAGGCGCTGACCTCGTCATCACCGACACCTGGGTCTCGATGGGGGACGTGGATATTGCCGAACGCCGCCGGGTC
The DNA here is from genome assembly GCA_036675975.1 of Devosia sp. Classification (GTDB taxonomy): domain Bacteria; phylum Pseudomonadota; class Alphaproteobacteria; order Rhizobiales; family Devosiaceae; genus Devosia. The sequence continues at coordinate 3,129 of JAKFDU010000173.1, forward strand.
TTGAAACCCTATCAGGTGAACACCAATTTGATGGCCTTGGCGGATAAGAACGCCTTGTTCATGCATGACCTGCCCGCCCATCGTGGCGACGAGGTGACCGACGAGGTAATCGACGGCCCGCAATCGGTTGTGTGGGACGAGGCCGAAAACCGCCTGCATGCCCAAAAAGCCATCCTGTGCTGGGCCTTCGGCGTCGAGACCAATTAGTCGGTCCGACGGCAGCCGCCTGTGATACCATCACTGCGTCACTCCCGCCGGACGGGAGTGACGCAGTGATTTTTCAGGGCGCCCGAAGGATCGGCCCACCGAAAGACACGTGACGTCAATGACCACGGATACGACTGCCATGACCGAGAACCTGATGAATGCCCTGGGGCTCGACCGGCCGGAAAGCGGCGACGATACCGTGGTGCCGTTCACCCTCGACAAGCTCGATACCCGCGGCCGCAGCGTGCGGCTGGGATCGGCGCTCGATGCCATCCTCTCCCGCCACAACTATCCCGCTCCGGTCGCCCGCCTGCTCGGCGAGGCGGTGGTGCTGGCCGCCCTGATCGGCTCGTCCCTCAAGTTCGAGGGCCGTTTCATCATGCAGACCCAGACCGATGGTCCGGTGAACCTGATCGTGGTCGACTTCGACGCACCCGACGGGCTGCGCGGCTATGCGCGCTTCGACCGCGAGGCCCTGCTCAAGGCCGCCGAAGAGGGTCGCACCAAGCCCAGCGACCTGCTGGGCAACGGCCACCTGGCCATGACCATCGACCAGGGACCCAATACCGAGCGCTACCAGGGCATCGTGGCCCTGCATGGCAATTCGCTGGAAGAGGTGGCGCATACCTATTTCATGCAGTCCGAGCAAATCCCGACGCAGGTGCGCATCGCTGTCGCCGAGTTCACGCGCAAAGGCGACCACCGGCCGCATTGGCGCGCCGGCGGGGTGCTGATTCAGCATTTGCCCGAGCATGGCCTGTCGCATATGGCGGACCTGCCTGGCGACGGTAATTTCAACAATCCGCACACCGCTGACCCCGATTTCGTCGAGGCCGACGGCTGGAACGAAGCCAAGATTCACCTGGCAACACTGGACGATCTTGAGCTGGCCGATCCCGACCTCAGCTCGGAGCGCCTGCTGTTCCGGCTTTACCACGAGACCGGCGTGCGCGTTTTCACCCCGCTGCCAATGGTGGAGCGTTGCACCTGCTCGGCCGATCGCATCGAGGACATGCTGGCCACCAGCTTCACAGCCGAAGACCGCGAGGAAATGGCTGTTAACGGGGAGATAGAGGTGGTCTGCGAGTTCTGCTCGACTGCCTACCGCTTCAATCCGCACCAGTTCGGCGCCAAGCATTGAAACGGGGGAACGACCGCTCCGGCGGTTGTTCCCTCCATTTGCCCGGTTCTTCGCGGCGCATCCTGGCCCAGCAATCCAGCACAAGCTTATCCGGCCGCCGATACAGTATCGGCGGAAGAAAGCTGGCTTTTGGCTCAAATCCATACCAATATTGAGGCGTGAGGTCGGTGCTCTGGGCGCGACCGTCTCTTTGCTTGGGGGAGCAGAGCCATGAAATTCTACATGGTTGATCGGTCAGACGACCGCCGCAGGGCCGGATTTTCGATGCGCCGACGCTGACCGGGCCTCGCACCGTGTCGGATGCACTGGACCTGACCAAAGCCATTCTGGGTGAACGCGATGATGCTCGCGCCATCAGGGTGCTGGAAGCTGCGCTGGAGCGCGAGGTCGACGTCCTGCGCTATTGCGCGGCGACGCTCGGCATGGCCACCGATCTGGTCATGCAGCGCGCCGCGACCTGGGCCGGCTACGCATTCTGCGAACGGGTGCCGCATGGGGTAACGGGCGATGCCCAGCCCACCAGGCTCGAGGCATTGGCCAGCATCCGCATGTTTCGTGTGCAACTGCTGGACCGCGAAGTCGCGTTCACCGCTCCGGAATTCTTCGAGGTCATCCGCCTCCGGCACAAGCTGACCTCGGCGCCCCGGCTGGCCAATCTGCTGTTCTTCGTTCCTGAGCCGGCGCTGCGCGAATATCTCGTCCTGGCCGCGGCACCGTCCCTGATCGATGCCGCGCGGCAGAACCTGGCGCGGCGCTGGCCTTACGCCTCTGCCCACCTCGAACTCACCCTGCTGGCGCGGCTCGGCTTCGTTGGCGCCGTCGGGCTGCTTGCCTTCATGCTCCTGCTGGCGCCGTTCGTCGCGCAACTCTGGTTGCTGCCGCTGGCCTGCGGCATGCTGGTCCTGCCGGCCGCGATCCGGCTGGGCGCGATGTTCACTCCGGTCAGGCCGGCCGCCGTGCTTCGGCGCCCGCCCGACGAGGAACTGCCCGACTATTCGGTGCTGATTCCGCTCCACAACGAAGCCGCCATGGTCCCGCAGCTCTATGCCGCCATGGGCGCGCTGGACTACCCCGCTGAGCGCCTCGACATCAAGTTCGTGGTGGAAGCCCGTTCTGTCGATACGATCGCTGCGGTCCGCGCCGGCCTCACCGATCCGCGCTTCTCGCTGGTGACGGTGCCCGATGCCCTGCCGCGCACCAAGCCCAAGGCGCTCGACTTCGCCCTGCCGCTCTGCCGGGGCGAGCATGTCGTCGTCTTCGACGCCGAAGACGTGCCTGATCCCGACCAGCTGTGGAAGGCGTCACTGCGGTTCCGCGATGACCCCGACCTGGTGTGCCTCCAGGCCAGGCTGGTGATCGACAATGGCCGCCGCAGTCTGCTGGCGGGGCTGTTTGCGGGCGAGTATGCGGGCCTGTTCCTCGTGCTGCTGCCGGCCTTGGCGCGCTGGCGCCTGCCCATGCCTTTGGGCGGCACCTCCAACCATCTCCGCCTGCGGTCGCTGCGCGAGCTGGGCGGCTGGGACGCCTACAACGTCACCGAAGACGCCGATCTCGGCCTGCGCCTGGCGCGGCGGCGGTTGCGCGTCGATGTATTGGCTTCGTCAACGCGCGAGGCCGCGCCGACCCGGCTATGGCCCTGGATCGGCCAGCGGACGCGCTGGATGAAGGGCTGGATGCAAACCTTCATCGTGCACAATCGTGACCCCGGCCGGTTGATGAGCGAGATGGGCCTGCCCGCCTTTCTGGTGGTCGAGGCGTTGCTGCTCGGCATGATCCTGGCGCCGATGCTGCATTGCGGCTTCGCGCTGGTGCTGCTGACCCGCTGGTTGACCGGCCTGGGCTGGATGGACAGCGGTATCTGGACGGCGGTTTACATCGCCGTGCTGGCGCTGGGCTATGGCAGCGCCTTGGCCATGACCGCGCTGGGACTGTTGCGGCTCGGCAAGCCCGGCTTGTTGCCAGCGCAGGGCTGGTTGCCCGTCTATTGGCTGCTGATGGGCTTTGCCACGCTCCGCGCGGCGCAGGAACTGTTGGTGCGGCCCTTCTACTGGTTCAAGTCGCCGCACCGGCCAGCCGACCAGCTCGGAACGCGATGGCCGCCGCAGACCCGGTGGTGGCGGAGCCGTGCTGACCAACTTGACTAAATTTGTCATAATATGTAGCACCTGACCGCGAGACCAACGCGCAGGGATGCGACGACGGCAATGACCACGATGTTCCATGAAGCCACGCTGCTATCGCGCCAGCAGCTCACGCCCGGCATGATCCGGCTGACCTTTGGCGGTCCCGGGCTCGCCGCCTTCAGGAGCACCGGCATCGGCGACGAGTATCTGCGCCTGTTCTTCGCCAACGAGAAGACCGGCAAAGTGCACCTGCCACATATCTCCGAAGACGGGCGCTGGACCTATCCCGACGGTCAGGGTGCCCTGCGCTACTCGACCTATACCGTGCGCCGCCATCGTCCGGAGCTCGGCGAGATGGACATCGATTTTGTCGTGCATGAAGGCGGTCTGGCCAGCGAATGGGCGCAACGCGCCAACCCTGGCGACCGCATCACCATCAACAATCCTCGCGGCCTCTATGCGCCGCCCGCCGATATCGTCTGGCAACTGCTTGTGTCGGACGCGACCGGCCTGCCGGCGCTGTCACGTCTATTGGAGCAAACGCCGCGCCACGTGCAGTCGCGCGTCTTCATCGAGGTGGCTCGGGCCGAGGACGAGCAGAAGCTGCCCGATCATCCCGGGGCTACGGTGACTTGGCTGCACAAGAGCGGCAATGGGGTGGCGCCCAGCCGCATGGGCGATGTGGTGCGCGCGGTGCCGCTGCCGCCGACGCCTGGATACCTCTGGGTGGCGGGCGAGCAAAAGGTGGTGCGATCCATCCGCAAATTCGTGCGCCACGAGCTCAAGCTGCCTTCCGAGCGATATGAGTTGGTCGGCTACTGGATCGCCGACGGTGAGGCATGGGACGCCAAGTGGGACGCGCTCGATCCAGCCGTGAAGGCGCAGATCGACGCCGCCTGGGATTCCGGCCGCGATCGAGAAGAGGTGCGAGACGAATACGAAGCAACCCTCGAGAAATTCGGGCTCTGAAGCTTGGACCGCCGCCGGCCAGCAGAACTCAGTTATGTGTGCCGTATTTGCGCTGCTGGCCCGCAACCCGCGTGCCGAACACGCGGTCACGGCCGGCGGCCTTGGCACTGTAGAGCGCCTCATCGGCGATCCGGATGATCTCGGCCGCGCTGCGATGCAGGTTATCGGGCATGTAAGTGGCGACGCCGACGCTGGCGGTGAGGAAGAGGCGCTCGCTGCCACGATGCGGCAGCTTGGCGTCGGCCAGCGACCGGCGAAAGGCCTCGGCTACCAGATAGGCACCATCCTCGTCGGTATCGGGCAGGATGGCGGCGAATTCCTCCCCACCATAGCGGGCCGCCATGTCGGCCGGACGCTTGAGCGCCCCACGCAGGTGCTTGGCCACCAACTTGAGGGCCTCGTCGCCCGCCGGGTGGCCATACTCATCATTATAAACCTTGAAGCGATCGACATCGATAAGCAGCAGGCTCATCGGCCCGGCGGCGCGGGCACTGCGGGCAATTTCGGTTTCCATCGCCTCGTCGAAGGCACGCCGGTTCAACAGGCCCGTCAGGCCATCGGTGCGCACCAGGTGCTTGAGCTGGTCGGCGGCGGAGTGCAGCGCCAGTTCGGTGTTCTTGAGGCGGGTAACGTCGGTGACGACGACCAGGGTCTTGCCTTCGGTGGTTGGGCGGGTGCGTAGCTGCAGCCAGCGGCCGTCGAACAGGTTGACCTCCTCTTCGCTCTCGCAATGGAGGTTGGCGATGATCCGATCCATCCAGCCTTCCTCATCTCCGGCCGGAACATTGAGTTGCTCACCGGTCTTGATCACCTCGAGCAGAACGTCACGCAGATTGGCGCCCGCTCTGCGGACCTTGCTGGTATAGGGAAAACTGGCGCTGTACTGCTCGTTGCACAGGATGATGTTGCCCTGGCGGTCGAACATGGCCAGCCCATCCGACATTTCTGCCAGGGCATAGGACAGGGTATTGCGGCTGTCGATCAGGTCCTGCCGCAACTGCCGGTCGGCAGTGATGTCGCGGGTGACGCCGGCAATGCCGATCATGTCGCCATTGGCCGAATGCAGCGGCACTTTCGCGGTGGCGACCCAACGTTCGGCACCGGTGTCGTCCACCAGAACTTCCTCGAACTCTATCTGGGGCTCGCGGCGGGCGATCAGCCGCTGCTCGGCCGCGAACAGCGCCTCGGCCCGCTCAGGGTCGGCGATATCGAAATCGGTCTTGCCAACCATGTCCGCCGGGCTGGCAAAGCCATGCAGGCGCGCGACCCGCTCGTTGACGGCAGCGAAGCGCCCGTGGCGGTCCTTGATGTAATTGTAGTCGGGCGACTGGGCGAGGGCGGCCGCCAGCAGATCACGCTCTGCCGCAAAGCGCCGGGCATGCAGAAACACCACGCTCGCCAACACGGTCGCGACCATGTTGAGCACGCCCAGTGGCAGCGCGTATTCCACCATACTGTCGACCCGCATGGCAACAATGCCCGACACCGAAATCGCCGCCGTGACGACGCCGAGCGCCAGGCTATGCCAGGGCGTCGTTGCGCGCCGGCCGATCAGCGCGCGACCAACCAGGCCGATGAGGCTGACGCCGATGATCGTTGCGACGCCCGCCAGCGCGCCGGAGCCCCCGAGGAGCATCCGCAATGGCAGGGCCAATGCCAGCGTGACAACAGCCGCCAGCGGCCCCCCGAAAAAGGCCGAAACCGCCACCAGCGACAGGCGTAGATCGAGATAGCGGCCCGGCAGCACCTCGGCTGCCATCAGCATGGAAGCGATAGCCCCCAACCCCATGAACAGGCCAAACAGAGCTGCACGGGCTGCGCCCGGTACACCACGCAGCCAGAAGCGCGCATGGGCCCATGCGAGGACAAAGAGGGCGACGACGGCTAGATTGCCAGCGAGCATCTGCCATGATGACGTCAATCTGGCCTCCCGGGCCGGATGGGGCGGCCACGCCCCGATGTCGGTCCGGAAAATACCATTGAAAGTGTTCCCCATTCCTGAATCGGAATGAGTCATTCAGACGCTTGCGGTCAGGACGGCGTTAGCTGCGTAGCCCTGGCGCTTCCTGCCCGGTGCTCTGCACATATTCGGTATAGCCGCCGCCATAGGTGTGAACGCCCTCCGGCGTCAGTTCCAGCACGCGGTTGCTGAGCGCGGCAAGGAAGTGGCGGTCGTGGCTCACGAACAGCATGGTGCCCTCATATTGGCTGAGGGCAGTGATCAGCATTTCCTTGGTCGCGATGTCGAGATGGTTGGTCGGCTCGTCGAGCACGAGGAAGTTGGGCGGATCGAACAGCATCATGGCCATCACCAGCCGGGCCTTCTCCCCGCCCGACAGCACCCGGCACTTCTTTTCGATCTCGTCGCCCGAAAAGCCGAAGGCGCCGGCCAGTGCCCGCAGGGGCGCCTGCCCGGCTTGTGGGAAGGCGCTTTCGAGCTGCTTGAACACCGTCAGGTCGCCGTCGAGCACGTCCATGGCATGCTGGGCGAAATAGGCCATCTTGACCGAGGGACCGCGCGACACCGTGCCCTGGTCGGGATCGGCGGTGCCGGTGACCAGCTTGAGCAGGGTCGACTTGCCGGCGCCGTTGACGCCCATGATGCACCAGCGCTCCTTGCGGCGCACATGAAAATCGAGCCCGTCATAGATGGTCCGGCTGCCATAGCTCTTGCTGACGCCCTTGAGCAGGGCGACATCTTCGCCCGAGCGCGGGGCAGGGCGGAACTCGAACTCCACCGTCTGGCGGCGCTTGGGTGGCTCGACACGGTCGATCTTGTCGAGCTTCTTGACCCGGCTCTGCACCTGAGCGGCGTGGCTGGCGCGCGCCTTGAAGCGGGCGATGAAGTCCAACTCCTTGGCCAGCATGGCCTGCTGCCGCTCGAACTGCGCCTGCTGGTTCTTCTCGGCAATGGCGCGCTGCTGCTGGTAGAATTCGTAATTGCCGGTGTAGCTGGTCAGCGATCCCGCATCGATCTCGATGATCTTGGTGCAGATGCGGTTCATGAATTCGCGGTCGTGGCTGGTCATGAACAGCGCGCCCGAATAATTCTGCAAGAAATCTTCCAGCCAGATCAGGCTTTCGAGATCGAGATGGTTGCTCGGTTCGTCCAGCAGCAGCGCATCGGGCCGCATGAGCAGGATACGGGCGAGCGCCACGCGCATCTTCCACCCGCCGGAGAGGGCGCCGACATCGCCGTCCATCATCTCCTGGGAAAAGCCGAGACCGTCGAGCACCTCGCGGGCGCGGCCGTCCAGCGAATAGCCGTCGAGCTCCTCGAACTGATGCTGCACTTCGCCATAGCGCTCGATGATAGCGTCCATGGCGTCGGCCTTGTCGGGGTCGCCCATATCGGCTTCCAGCGCCCGCATTTCGGTGATCAGCGCGCTGACCGGCCCTGCGCCGTCCATGACTTCGGCCACCACGGGGCGTCCCGCCATCTCGCCGACATCCTGGCTGAAATAGCCGATAGTCATGCCGCGATCGACCGAGACCTGCCCTTCGTCGGGCTGCTCTTCGCCGGTGATCATGCGGAACAGCGTGGTCTTGCCGGCGCCGTTCGGGCCAACCAGGCCGACCTTTTCGCCCCTCAGCAGCGTCGCCGAGGCGTCGATGAAGACAATCTGCTTGCCGTTCTGCTTACCGATGCTTTCGAGACGTATCATTGCCGTGCGAGATCCTGCGGCCGGCCGACGGGCACAGCGAACGCGCCCGTAAAGCACTGCCGGGCGGAAGGCGCAAGGCTGCCGGTGTCACAGGGGGTATGCGATCAGCCCAGCGTCTCGGCCAGGAGGTCAAACACCAGCCGGATGCGACGGCTGGTATGGAGCTCGCGATGCACCGCCAGCCAGATCGGCACCTCGAACGGCGGCAACTCCGGCAGTACCTGCTCGACGCCTTCCGCGCCCTCGGCCGCCTCGCGGAACATGACGCCGAGCCCGAGGCCCTGCCGGATCATCTGCCAAGCGGTGACCACGCTGCCGGTGGTCCATCTGAAATTGCGCCGCGTTATCGGCACGCCGCGGGCATTGAGCTCCCCGACCAGGCCATCGGAATCGGAATAGCCGATGAAGTCAGCTTCTGCGAGATCGGCGCCGGTGCTGGGGCGTCCGAGGGCATCGAGATAGGTGGTGGCGCCATAGAGATGGGCTGTGGTGCCGCGGCAACGCCGGGCGATCAGGTCGGGCTGCTCCGGCGGCACGTGGCGAATGGCGATGTCGGCCTCGCGCCGCATCAGGTCGCGGATGTCGTTTGCCGCGATGACCTCCACCTGAATTCCTGGAGCCTCGGCATGCAGCCGCTTCAATATCGGCGGCAGCGTATAGGCAGCAACGACATCGCTGGCGGTGATGCGCACCAGCCCCTCGATCGATTGCGACTGGCCCGAGGCGATGATGGAAAGGCGGCTTGCCGCCTCGCTCATCGACCGCGCCGATTCGAACAGTTCCCGCCCGGCGCTGGTCAGGCTCAGGGAGCGCCCCACACGCTCGAACAGCAGCACCCCAAGGTCCTGTTCCAGCGCCGACACTTGCCGGCCCACCGTTGGCTGCGTCAGGCCAAGCTCGCGCGCCGCAGCCGACAGCGAGCCGGTCTCGACGGTGGCGAGGAAGGCGTGCAACTGGTTCCAGTCGGGGTAATGCGAATTCATGCGCTGATGTATATCGCTCGTGCGAATTTCTGCAATTTCGTTTCAGGCTGCGGACGACTATTCTCGACACAGCAGGCGACGGGAGCAATGCCATGGGCGAAGACAGGTTCTGGGACAAGCTGGCCGAACGCTACGCGAGCCAGCCCATAGCCGACGAAGCGGCCTATCAGCGGAAGCTGCAGATCACGCGCGACTATCTGCGTCCGGACATGGATGTGCTCGAGTTCGGCTGTGGTACCGGCGGCACCGCCATCCTCCATGCGCCGCATGTGCGGCAAATCACGGCCATCGATTTTTCCGCCTCCATGCTGGCAATCGCCCGCCGCAAGGCAGCCGAGACCGGCGTCGGCAACCTCTCCTTCGAGCAGGCCGACATCACCAGCTTCGCGGCTCCGCAGGGCAGCTTCGACGTGATCCTGGGCCTCAGCATCCTGCATCTGCTGGCCGACAAGGATGCCGTCATTGCAAAAGTGTTCCGGCTGCTCAAGCCGGGCGGCGTGTTCATCAGCAGCACCACCTGCGTCGGCGACACGATGGGCCTGTTCAAGCTCATTGCGCCACTCGGCAAGGCAGTGGGCCTGTTGCCGCAGCTCGACGTGATGACCACGGCCGAACTGGTCGCCAGCCTCACGGGCGCCGGTTTCGCCATCGAGCAGCAGTGGCAACCCGGCAGGGGCAAGGCTGTGTTTATTGTCGCACGAGCGGGATCTCCTGTTTCGGAGGGCCTAGTCACGACAGGTGAACAGGTAGCCACGTAAAGCGGAAAGGCGCGGAAAACCGGGAGATTTCCACGCGCTTACCCAGATTCCGCGGCGGCACTTTTTGCTATTTACATATAATAGTACTTTATATAGCGTCCCCTCATCGTCGCAGGTGAATACGCCGCGACGGCCACATTGGGAGGACATCGTGACCATCATTTCCAAGCTCGCCATCGCGGCGAGCCTCGCTACCGCTTTGACCTCGGTCAGCATTGCCCAGGAAAACCTCAAGGGCCTCGTCGTCGGTTTCAGCCAGATCGGCTCGGAATCCGGCTGGCGCGCCGCCGAGACCTCGGTGACCAAGCAGCAGGCCGAAGCCCTCGGCATTGATCTCAAGTTTGCCGATGCGCAGCAGAAGCAGGAAAACCAGATCAAGGCGATCCGCGGCTTCATCGCCCAGGGCGTCGACGCCATCCTGGTCGCTCCCGTGGTCGCCACCGGCTGGGACGATGTGCTGACCGAAGCCAAGGAAGCCGAAATCCCGGTCATCCTGCTCGACCGCGGCGTCGATGCGCCTGAAGATCTCTACCTGACCTCGGTCGCTTCCGACCAGGTCAAGGAAGGCCGCGTTGCCGGCGAATGGCTGGTGGCCGAAGTTGGTGACGCCGACTGCAAGATCGTCGAGTTGCAGGGCACCGTTGGTTCCACCCCGGCCATCAACCGCAAGCAGGGCTTCGAGGAAGCAATCGCCGGCCACGCCAACCTTGTCATCGCTCGCAGCCAGACGGGCGACTTCACTCGTGCCAAGGGCAAGGAAGTGATGGAAGGCTTTATCAAGGCCGAGAACGGCGGTGCCGACATCTGCGCAGTGTATGCCCACAATGACGACATGGCCGTTGGCGCCATCCAGGCCATCAAGGATGCCGGCCTCAAGCCCGGCACCGACATCAAGGTGGTCTCCATCGACGCCGTCCCGGACATCTTCGCCGCCATGGTATCAGGCGAAGCCAACGCGACGGTCGAGCTGACTCCCAACATGGCCGGCCCCGCCTTCGAGGCGCTCTCGGCCTATCTGGCTGACGGCACCGAACCCGAAAAGTTCATCATCACCGAGTCCAAGCTCTATACGCCTGCTGATAACCCGCAGGGCGAGTATGACACCCGCAAGGGCCTGGGCTACTAAGCTCGACAAATACCGGATACCTCCGCAACGTCACCACCCGGCTCGTCCGGGTGGTCCATTGCGGGCTGCTGGATTGCCCGGACAAGCCGGGCAATGACGGCCGAACCGAAATCGGTGCTAAGCTGAATTCGGCTGACTGGGGGAGGGGCGATATGGCGGACAACAACTACGTGCTCGAAGCACGCGGCGTCCTCAAGATCTTTGGCAACCATGTTGCCCTCGATGGTGTCGATTTCGGCCTGCGCTCGGGCGAAGTCCATGCCTTGCTCGGCGAAAACGGCGCCGGCAAATCCACCCTCATCAAGATCCTGACCGGCGCCTACCAGCCCGATGGCGGCGGCATCTATGTCGATGGGGCGCAAGTGTCGCTCGACAACCCGCTCCACGCCCAGACTTTTGGCATCGGCACGGTCTACCAGGAGGTCAATCTCCTGCCCAACCGCTCGGTGGCGGAGAACCTGTTCCTTGGGCACCAGCCGCTGCGCTTCGGCTTCGTCGATTTCCGCAAGATGGAAGCCGATGCCCGCGCGCTGCTGGCCATTTACGACCTCCATATCGACCCGGCGAGCGAGCTGGGCACCCATTCAGTCGCCGTCCAGCAGATCGTCGCCATCGCTCGGGCCGTGCAATTGTCCGGCAAGGTGCTGATCCTCGACGA